>DASQDI010000118.1:0-2950 GCA_035634255.1 Blastocatellia bacterium | reverse complement strand
GGGCTGGCCGGGGCGATCAAGGAGGGGGGCAGGGGTGCGGGGCGCGGGGTGCGAGGCCGGAGGGTGAGGGACTGGCTGATAGTGGGGCAGGTGGCGGTCTCTTTCATGCTGCTGATCGGCGCAGGCTTGATGTTGCGCTCTTTTTATAAGCTTCAGCAGGTGGAGCCGGGCTTTAACCCCGAGCGCGTGCTGACGATGGATGTCAGCATGAACTGGTCGAAATACGATACCAACGATGACTACAGAAATTTTTACAAGCATCTGCTCGAAAAAGTAAAAGCCGAGCCCGAAGTGATCTCCGCGGCCGTCTCCTCCACTTACCCGTTAAACCCCAAGGCTATCATGTATGGCCCTCGGACCCTCAGCTTTCGGATCGAATCCATGCCGGTCGAGGACGCGAGCCTCTTACCCACCGCCGACCCTCGCGCGGCCAGCCCTGATTACTTTCAGACTATGGGCATCAGCCTCATCAAAGGGCGAACGTTCACGGACGGGGACGACGAGAAGTCGCCGCAGGTGGCGTTGATCAATCAGTCGATGGCGAGGCACAGGTGGGGGGACAAAGACCCGATAGGCGAGCGTATCTCGTTCGACGACGGAAAGAACTGGAGCACGATAGTCGGGGTCGTGGGGGACGTGAAGCAGTACGGCCTGAGCACAGACCCGGTCGATGAGCTGTACGTGCCACTCGCCCAGAGCCCGAACGGCGGCGGGCTTCTGGTGCGGACGGCGGCCGACCCGATGAAGTTGTCGGAAAGGCTCAGGCATCTGATCCACGAAGTGGACCCCGATACGGCGGTCGCGAACGTGCGGACGCTCGAAGAGGTGAAGAGGGCCTCGCTCGCTTCGCCTTTATTCACGACCGTACTTCTCAGCCTGTTCGCGCTCATATCTCTGGCCATCACGGCGACTGGGATCGCGGGCGTGATGGCCCTGAGCGTGAATCAGCGCAAGCATGAGATAGGCGTCCGCATGGCCCTGGGCGCTCCGCGCGGGGCCGTGCTCCGAATGGTCATGCGGCAAGGCATGAGGCTGATCCTGATAGGCTTGCTCATCGGGCTCGCGGGGGCGATTGCCCTCACCCGCCTGATGACGTTCCTGCTTTTCGAGGTTCAGCCGACCGATTTACTCACCTACCTCGGGGTCTCTCTCGTCCTGCTGGTCTCCGCCGCGGCAGCCTGTTTCGTGCCCGCCCGCAGGGCGACCATGATTGACCCTTTGATCGTGCTGCGGACCGATTGAGCCGCGCGGCATCGCCGGTCTGAGCCCGGCGGCTTCAGGGTGAGAATTGAGAGCTTAGAAGAGCGACCCTGACAAAGCGATGCGGCTTCCGCCGCTCGCAATTCGACTTGAATCCCCGCGCCAAAGGCGCCGGGCAGGAGGATCGGAACGTCCGGCCCCGGAATACGTGTGCCCGCTCTCCGAGGAGCTGGCCGAGACATTAGGAGAAATATCATGAAAAGTATCGGCATCAATGTTTTTTTTGCAGTCTTCGTAGCCATCCTGATTTCAATGGCGCTCGATGCGCGGGGGCTCGAATCGGCCTCTTCGAACCAGGCCGCTAAGAAAGAGTACGTGTGCCCGCCCTGTAGCTGCGGCAAAGACGAGGTGGTGCACGAAGCGCCGGGCGCTTGCGACGCCTGCGGGATGGTGCTGGTCGAGAAGGGGAGTGAAGCCAGCCGGCCCGAGGCCCCGGCCCCCCAGCCCGAGAGGAAGCGTGTCGCTATCCTCATCTTCGATGGCGTGCAGATCATCGATTACACCGGCCCGTACGAGGTGTTCGGGCAGGCCGGGTGCAACGTCTACACGGTCGCGGCGCGCCCGGACCCGATCACCACTTCGATGGGAATGAAGGTGGTCCCCTCCTACACTCTGGAGAACAGCCCACCTCCGAACGTGATCATCGTACCGGGGGGGGAGGTGGCGGACTCGCAGAACGACCCGAAGGTGATCAAGTGGATTCAGGATAACTCGCGGCAGGCGGAGTACGTCCTGTCGGTCTGCAACGGCGCTTTCATCCTCGCGAAGACCGGCCTGCTCGACGGGCTGTCGGCCACCACGTTTTATGATCTCATCGACGGCCTCGCCGCGCTCGCCCCGAAAACCAGAGTCGTCACGGACCAGCGCTACGTCGATAACGGGAAGATCATCACAACGGCCGGGATATCTTCGGGCATAGATGGCTCTCTCTACCTCGTCTCAAAGATGATGGGTAAAGCCCGCGCGCAGATGTGCGCGCTGAATATGGAGTACCGCTGGCAGCCCGACTCCGACTACGCGCGCGCCAGCTTCGCCGACATACACCTCCGCAAAATCTTCACGCGCGCCCTGAGGCTCACCGTGCCCCCCGGCTCCGAGTCGAGAGTGATGAGCACCGACGGCGGGCCGGACCAGTGGGAGGTCAACTGGCAGGTGAAATCCGACGCGCCCTCCGCCGAGATTCTGAAATCGATCAACAGCAGATTGGAGACTGCGGGAAAGTGGTCTATGCAGCCCGCCGGAAAGTCCGACGGCTCGACCGGAAGCTCGTGGAAGTTCTCGGATGGGAAGGGCGGCTCATGGGCGGGCTCGGCGACGATCAAGCCCATCACCGGAGAGCCCGGCAATTACTCGGTCGCGATAAGAGTCAACCGCGTGCGCGGGGCCTGAGCCTCCAAGGCCCTGCGGAATCATGGCTCAATTCAAAGATTAAGTACGGTGAGAGACAATAAACAAGGAGAATCGACATGGGCGCGATCTGGCAAGACCTTCGTTACGGATTTCGGCTGCTGAAGAAAAATCCCGGCTTCACGGCGCTTGCTCTGCTGACTCTAGCGTTAGGGATAGGGGCGAACACGGCGATCTTCAGCGTCATCTACGGCGTGCTGCTGCGGCCTCTGCCCTACGACCAGGGCCACCGCCTCGTCATCCTCAAGCAGCAGGCCCCGCTCGCCCGCGCCCTCAACATGCC
>DASQDI010000117.1:0-42537 GCA_035634255.1 Blastocatellia bacterium | reverse complement strand
GAGAGGGCGGCGAGGGTTGAACCCCTCGCCGCCCTCTTTATGATGAGCGTCGCAGTCTGCCGCTCTACCTCTGGCTGCTGCCCGGAGGCGGCTGCGGAGTCACGCCATCCCCCTTGTGGTAATTGGGATAGGCCGGGCGCTTGGTCTTCGGCTGAGGGTTCTTCCGGAGCGTGTCCATCACGACCTCGACCGCCTTCTCAAGCTGCGGGTCGCGGCCCTGCCTCCAGAGTTTCGGGTCCATCTCGACTTCGATGTCGGGCGCGACCCCCTGGTTTTCGATCTCCCACTTGCCCTCGGGCGTGTAGAAGGCGAAGTGAGGCGCGGTCACCGAGCCCCCGTCCATCAGCTGCGGGTAGCCCCCGATGCCGACCAGCCCGCCCCACGTGCGCTTGCCGATGAGCGGCCCGATGCCGGCGCGGCGGAACATGTAAGGCATGAAGTCTCCGCCGGAGCCCGCGTACTCGTTGATGATCATCGCCTTCGGTCCGGGCATCGTGCCGTAGGGCGTGCGGAAGTCGTCGCCGTCGCGCACGGCCCAGTAGCTCATCAGTGGCTTGCGCAGGTAGTCGATCACGTAATCGGCCGCCTGCCCGCCCCCGTTGAAGCGCTCGTCGACGACCGCCCCTTCTTTATCGAGCTGAGAGAAGTAGTAGCGGTTGAAGTTGGTATAGCCACCACTCGCCGTGTCGGGCAGGTATATGTAGGCGAGGCGGCCTCCGGTCATCTGATCGACCTTGCGCCGGTTGCCTTCGACCCACGCGAGGTGGCGGAGCCCGTTCTCGCTAGCGACGGGCACGACCGTGACCTCGCGGGAGCCCGCGCCGTCCGGGTTCGGCCCCACGCGGATCACCACCTGCTTGTTCGCGGTGCTGTCGAAGAAGGCGTAGACGTTGTCGGTCGAGGTGAGGTTGCGGCCGTTGACGGCCAGCAGGTACTCGCCCTCCTGCACGTTCACGCCCGGCTGAGTCAAGGGCGCGCGGAGCTGCGGGTTCCAGTTCTCGCCGTCAAAAACGCGCTTGAAGCGGTACCGCCCGTTCTCGATGCTGTAATCCGCCCCGAGCAGCCCGGCCACGACGCGCTTCGGATTCGGCACGTCCCCGCCGGAGACGTAGAGGTGGCCTATCGTCAGCTCTCCGAGCATCTCCTGGAAGAGGTAATTCAGGTCCGCGCGGTGCGCGATGGACTCGACGTAAGGCTGGTACCTCGCGGCGGTCGCCTTGATGTCGAGGCCGTGGTAATTCGGGTCGTAAAAGAAGTCCCGCTCGATGCGCCAGGTCTCCCGGTACATCTGATTCCACTCCTCGCGCGGGTCAACGTAGACCTCCATGTCCTCGGTCTTGATCTTGCCCTCTCCGGGCTTGATCGGCTGCGCCAGCGAGACGATGAAGAAGCTCTGCCCCTGCCCGTAGAGGAGCTTCTCCCCGTTGGACGAGAGGCTGAAGGCGTTGATGCCCTCGACCACCTTATCGAGCTTCCGTTTTTCCATGTCGTACTTGTGCGCGATTGCGCCGGGGGTCCCGGTGTTTTGTTCGAGTATGTACAGGATGTTCGGCTTGCCCGCGGCCACGCCCACGTAATTGCGCGCGGGGATGGGCAGGGCGAGTATCCTCTGGTTGATCTTGTCGAAATCGATGACGACTTTGGGCGGCTCTTTCTTCTCGCCGGGCTTCGCCTGAGCCGGGGCCTGCGCCGCGTCCGGCTTCTTCTCCTCGGTCGGCTCCGGCTGCTGTCCGGCTATCTTCTCCGCGGGCTTCTCCTCCGCCACCTTCTCCTCGTCGCTCTCGGGAGCCAGGGGCGAAGGCAGGTCCTTCTTGAGCACGCAGACGTAGATGTTGCGCGTCGGGCGGTGCGGGTAGCTGGTCATGTCGAAGCCGAACACGGCCGGGCCGACATCGGTGCTGGCGGTGAAGTAGAGATACTTGCCGTTCTTGTCGAATTCCGGCAGCGTCGCGTCGCTCAGGCCGTCCGTCACCTGAGTGCTCTTGTTCTCTTCGAGGGAGTAGACGAAGATCGCCCTGTACCAGGACTTGAGGGGCTTCGCGTAAGTCACCCAGCGGCTGTCGGGCGACCAGCCCGCCCCGAAGTTGAACCCTCTCGACGAGGTGTCAATCTTGACCGGGGTGCCCTTGTCGATGTCCACGTACCAGATGTTCAGGCGCTTATCGTAGTAAACGATCTTCTTGCTGTCGGGCGACCAGTTGGGCGAGTAGAAAAACGAAGGGGGGTTGCCGAGGTTGATCTTCTTGACCTCGCCCATGCCGGTCTGGCTGCGCAGGTGGAGGGCGTACTCGCCCGACTCGTCTGAGAAGTAGGCTATCCACTTGCCGTCCGGAGACCAGGCCGGGTCTCGCTCCGCGACGCCCGTCGTGTTGGTCAGGTTGCGCGGGTCGCCCTTCTCGGCCGGGACGGAGAGAATCTCCCCGCGCGCTTCGAACACCGCCCGCGCGCCCGTCGGGGAGATGGAGGCGTTGGTGATGCGGCTGCTGACTTTTTCAAACTTCGGGCGCACGGCCAGCATGTCCGCGTTGATCGTCACGTTGATCTTCCTGGCCTTGTTCGACTTGAGGTCAAAGAGGTTGAGCGAGCCGAACTGCTCGTAGACTATGGCGTCGGGCCCGGCGGAAGCCGACTTGATGTCCAGCCCATTGTTCTGCACCACCTGCGTCACCGTCTTCGCGGAGGTGTCGTAGGCGAAGAGGGTGATGGGGCCGTTGCGGTCCGAAAGGAAGTACACGCGGTTGCCGATCCACATCGGGTTGAAGTCGTTCGAGTTGTTGCGCGGGACTTTCTCCACGCTCGAATCGCTCAGGTTGGCGATCCAGACGGGGGCCGTGCGCCCCCCGCGGTACCGCTTCCACGCCTGGAACGCGCGCGGCAGAGGCACGTAAGCCAGGCGCGACCCGTCGGCCGAGTACGACCCCTCGTAGGCCATCGGCAGAGGGACGACGGTAGGGTTCACGCCATCGACCGGCATGGTGAAGAGCTGCGCGGTGCGTCCGGTCTCGCTGTAGCGGCCCGAGACGAAGTGCACCTGCTTGCCGTCGGGCGTCCAACCGGTCAGGTTGTCCGAGCCCGGGTGGTAGGTCAGGCGGCGCGGGACCCCGCCCGACGCGGGGACGACGTAAACGTCCACGTTGCCGTCGTACTCGCCGGTGAAGGCGATCCACTGGCCGTCGGGCGAAAAGAGGGGGTTGGTCTCGGTGCCGACCCCAGTCGTCAGGCGGGTGGCCTCCCCGCCCTCGCGCCCCACGATCCAGAGGTCGCCCGCGTAAGAGAACGCGATATGCGTGTTGCTGAGAGTCGGAGTGCGCACCAACAAAGTCTTACCGTTTTGTCCGAATACGACGCCTCCGATAGCCAGCGAGAATAAAAGGACTAGAATCATTTTCTTCATCTCAACTCCTCCTGCGAACCATCAAACCAGATAATCCAACAACGCCCGGCGGGCGAAGGGCCGCGCGGAAAACAGCGACCGCCTGCGGCCCTCACCCGCGGCCTCTCTACTTATTAGCCGTGCTCCCATTCTGATAATTCGGATAAGCAGGTCTCCGATGCTGGGGGCGCGGGTTCTTCTTCAACTCTTCCATCAGCACTTCGATGGCTTTCTCAAGCTGCGGGTCGCGGCCCTGTCTCCATGCCGCGGGGTCGAACTCGACTTCGATGTCGGGCGCGACCCCCCGGTTCTCGACCTCCCACTCGCCTTCCAGCCCGAATATCGCGGCGTCGGGCGCGGTGACGAAGCCTCCGTCCATCAGCGGCGGGAGGGGGAACGAGGCCACCAGCCCGCCCCACGTGCGCTTGCCGATGAGCGGGCCGATCTTCATCTTGCGGAAGTACCAGGGCAAAGCGTCGCCGCCGCTCCCCGCAAGCTCGTTGATGATCATCGCCTTCGGCCCGTAGATCGCGCCGAGCGGCGTCGGCAGGTCGCGGCCATCGCGGAAGGCGATGTAGTTCAGGAGCGGGCGGCTCAGGTATTCAACTATATAATCCGCGAGCGCGCCGCCGCCATTGAATCTTTCGTCTATCACCGCGCCCTCCTTCTGCGCCTGCGCGAAGAAGTAGCGGTTGAAGCTGTTGTACCCGCCCCCGCTCGTGTCGGGCACGTAAACGTAAGCCAGGCGGCCTCCGCTCGCCTGATCGACCTTACGGCGGTTGCTCTCCACCCAGTTGAGGTTCCTGAGCGCGACCTCGCTAGCGACGGGCACGACCGTGACCTCGCGGGAGCCCGCGCCGTCCGGGTTCGGCCCCACGCGGATCACCACCTGCTTGTTCGCGGTGGACTGGAAGAAGGAGTAAACGTTCTCGGAAGCGGGCACGTTGCGGCCGTTTACTGCCAGCAGGTACTCGCCCTCTTTCACGTTCACGCCGGGCTGGGTGAGCGGCGCGCGCAGCTGCGGGTTCCAGCTCTCGCCGTTGTAGACGCGGGCGAAGCGGTACCGCCCGTTCTCGATCTTATAATCGGCCCCGAGCAGCCCGCCCGCGACGAAATTCGCCTGAGGCTGGTCGCCGCCCCCGATGAACATGTGGCCGATGGTCAACTGGTTGAGCATCTCCCGGAAGAGGTAGTTGAGGTCCCTGCGGTGCGCGACGCTCGCCAGGTAGGGCTCGTACTTCTTCTTGATCGTCTGCAGGTCGAGCCCATGCAGGCCCGGATCATAGAAGAAGTCCCGCTCGCCCCGCCACACCTCGTTGTACATCTGCCGCCACTCGGCCTTCGGGTCGACGTAAACCTCCATCTCCGAGGTCTTGAGCATACCTTCGCCCGGCTTCAGGGGCACCATGGTCGAAGCGGTGAACCAGTTCGGCCCCTGGCGGTAGAGCATCTTTTCGCCGTTGGCCGAGAGGTCGAAGGCGAACAGCCCTTCCATCACCTTATCCAGCTTGCGCTTCTCAAGGTCGAACTTATGAGCGACCATGCCCGGAGGGCCCGCCGGTCCCGAGGGGCCCGCGGGGGGGAGTTCGAGGACGTAAATAACGTTCGCCTTGCCCGCGATGAGCCCGACATAGTTGCGCGAAGGGATCGGCAGGGCGATGGTCCTCTGGCTTACGCCTTCGAGGTCGATGCGGACCGGGTCGGGCTCTTTCTTGGCCGGAGGCTTCGGCGCTTCGGGCGTCTGCGCGGGGTCCTGAATCTTCTCCTCGTCGCTCTCGGGCGCGAGCGGCGAGGGCAGGTCGTTGCGCAGGACGATGGCGTAAACGCTGCGCGTGGACTGGTGCGGGAAGTTGGACATCTCGGCGAAGCTGAATGCCGGCCCCAGGTTCGTGCTGGCCGTGAAGTAGAGGTGCTTGCCGCTCTTGTCGAATGCGGCGTAGCGCGCGTCGCTCATCGCGTCGGTGAGCTGGTGCATTTTGGCGGTCTCAAGCGAGTAGACGAAGACCGCGCGCAGGTAATTCTCGACCTGCTTCACGTAGCCGACCCACCGGCTGTCGGGCGACCAGAACGGCTGCATCACGGCGTTGTTCAGGCCATCCGGGTTCTTGTCAATCTTGACCGGGGTGCCCTTGTCTACGTCGAGGTACCAGAGGTTGAGCCGCTTGTCCGTGAAGGCCACCTTCTTGCTGTCGGGCGACCAGGTCGGGGAGTAATAAAACGAGGCCGGGTTGCCGAGGCTGATCTTCTTGACCTCGCCCATGCCGGTCTGGTCGCGGAGGTGGAGGGCGTACTCGCCCGACTCGTCCGAGAAGTAGGCTATCCACTTGCCGTCGGGGGACCAGGCCGGGTCTCGCTCCATCACGCCCGTCGTGTTGGTCAGGTTGCGCGGGTCGCCTTTTTCCGAAGGCACGGTCAGAATCTCCCCGCGCGCTTCGAAGACGACTCGCGCGCCGGTCGGGGAGAGGGCGGCATTCGTGGCGCGCGGGCCAACCTTCTCGTAGCGCGGGCGAACGCTCAGCAGGTCGCCCGCCACGCGGATGTTGACCTTCCGAGCCTTGCCGGAGTCGAGGTCATAAAGGTGGATCGAGCCGAACTGCTCGTAAACAATCGCGCCCGGACCCGCCGACGCCGACTTGATGTCGAAGTCGCCGTCCTGGGTGAGCCGGGCCACCTTCTTCGAGCTGATGTCGTAGCTGTACAGGCTCATCGACCCGTCGCGGTCGGAGAGGAAATATATCCTGTCGCCGACCCACATCGGGTTGGAGTCGTTGGAATTCTCGCGCGGGAGTTTCTCGATGCTCGAATCGCTCAGCCTCGCGATCCAGATGGGTGAGGTCTGACCGCCCCTGTACCGCTTCCAATCCGGCTGCCACCGCGTGAGCGGCTGGTAGGCCAGGCGCGAGCCGTCGGGCGAGTAGGCCCCTTCGTCGGCCATCGGCAAGGGCACTTCTTCGGGGAAGCCCCCGTCGGTCGTGACGGTGAAGAGCCGGTTGTCTCCCGAAGGGCTGTTGCGCGCGGAGCTGAAAAGGATCCGCTTCCCATCCGGCGTCCACCCCGCGGCCCTGTCGGCTCCGGGGTGGTAGGTCAGGCGGCGCGGGACCCCGCCCGACGCGGGGACGACATAAACATCCACGTTGCCGTCATACTCGCCGGTGAATGCGACCCACCGGCTGTCGGGCGAAAAGATGGGATCGTCTTCGCTGCCGACTCCGGCCGTGAGCTGGGATGCGTTTCCACCTTCGCGGCTGACCGTCCACAGGTCGCCCGCGTAAACGAAGACTATGTGAGTCCGGCTCACAGACGGCTTCTGAAATAGCGTGGGCGCGTCGGCCTGCGCGAAGGCGCCTGCGGCTGCGGCGAGTAGCAGCGAGAGTGCGAAGAACACTCGTATCATATTTATTCGACTCCTTAAGATGCCTGTTCCACTGGTGAAAGGTCTCTTAGCATATTCAAGGTTCGGGAGGCGGGCAAGCCACGCCGGGCATTTACAATATTATTGTGTTAGCTCGGGATTAAGCAGCCTCTCCGCTACATGCGTTTCATTGCGATTCAGAGGTACGAAATTCTATATACGGTAAAGCGGCCCCGGAAGGTCGCTTTTTTTTCTGGGGGGTCCTTTAGTTTATTCACTAGAACGGCACAGGGCAAGCTCACGGCTCTTCCGGGAAGGTTTTTCCGCCCACCCGGACCATCCTGTCGAGCAGGCATTCGAGCGCGGCTTCCGGGTCGGCGCACAGGCCCGAGTGGACCGGGGAGGTCTGGATGATGGTGCTCCGAGGCGCGACCAGCCAGTGGAAGCGCGCCCTCTGGGAGAGCCGGCCGATGGGGCCGGCCTCGGGGCCCCCCTCGCAGGTTATCAGGATCGCTCCGAGGTGCCTGTCCACCTGCTCGGGGTCGAGCGCGGGGGCGAACGCGGAGAGGCGGCGGGGGTCGAGCTCGACGCGCGCCCTGAGGAATTGCAGGGCGGGGCAGGAGACGATCACCCCGGCGTTGATGAACTCCTCGCGGTCCACCTGGGGCACGACGCGGATGACCGCGTAATCAAACGGAAAGCGTTCTGGCATTGATCGCCTCCTCCACAAAGGCCCGCGGCCCTTCCAGACGCTTGAGCAGGTATTCCGCGTACGCCGCCCGGTGTTGTTCCGGCTCCTGAAATCCGGCCTCCGGCGCGAGCCAGCCATCGGGTATAAGCCCGACCGTCTCGCGAATGACTTCCCGCGTGAGCCGCCCCGACATCAGGGCGTCCGCCTCCGGGAGGGCTGAGGCGAATGGCAGCAGTACGTGGTCCCTGATCAGGGCGAAGCGGTCGCCGCTGCGCTCCATGTAATTCTTCCACGCATGGTGGAAGTAGAGCGCGGCCCCGTGGTCGATCAGGTAGAGGCCGCGGTGCCAGATCAGCATGTTCGTGTTGCGCGGGGTGCGGTCCACGTTGGTCGTGTATGCGTCGAACCAGACCACCTGGGACGCGAGCAGGGGGTCGGGCCTGTCCACTAGCGGGTCGAAGGTGATCGAGCCGGGCAGGTAATCGAGGGCCAGGTTGAGGCCGGAGCTCGCCCGGATAAGGTCCTGAATCTCCTGATCCGGCTCGGTGCGCCCTAGCACCGGGTCCATCTCGACGAAGACTATCTCCGGCACGGGCAGCCCGATGGCGCGGCCGAGCTCTCCGGCGACCAGCTCCGCGATGAGGGCTTTCGGCCCCTGCCCCGCGCCCCGGAATTTCATCACGTAGAGCCCGTCGTCGTCGGCCTCGATTATCGCGGGCAGGGAGCCGCCCTCCCGCAGGGGGGTGACATACCGGGTGGCTGTTACGGTCCTCGGTTTCATACGCTCCGCGCTCGGCCTCGAACGACATATTACCTGATCGGCTCCGCCCGACAACATGCATTTGGTAAACAATATTCGCTCCGGATCGTGTATTATGCTTCGGTTTCCCGCGGAGGAGGGACGGATGCTGAAGAATACTTTCTGCCACATACCGGGCGTGAGCGTCTCCGGGGAGCGAAGGCTGTGGGACTCGGGCGTCAGGTCATGGGACAGCTTAAGTAACGCCCGGCTGCCGCGGAGGCTGTCCGACTCCCTCGCGACTCACATCCGGGACTCCTTCAGATCGCTCAAAGATGGGAGCCCGAATTACTTCTCCGAGCGGTTGCAGACGAACCAGCACTGGCGTCTCTTCCCCGAGTTCCGCGCCTCCACCGCCTACCTCGACATCGAGACGACCGGCTTCGGACATGGCTCATTCATCACGACCATCGCCGTCTACGACGGCCGCTCGATCTACCACTACGTGAAGAACATGAACCTCTCCGACTTCGCGGAAGACATAAAGAGGTACTCGCTCATCGTCACCTACAATGGGAAGTGTTTCGACGTGCCCTTCATCGAAAACCAGTTCGGGATCAGGCTGGGGCAGGCGCACATAGACCTGCGGTACGTCTTAAAAAGTCTCGGCTATAAGGGCGGGCTCAAAGCCTGCGAGAAGAGCTTCGGCATCGACCGCGACGAGCTGTCGGGGGTGGACGGCTACTTCGCGGTGCTGCTCTGGAACGATTTCGTGAAGAACAGAAACCCGAGGGCGCTTGAGACTCTGCTGGCATATAACATCCAGGACGTTGTGAATCTGGAGACGCTGCTGGTCCTGGCTTACAACCTGAAGCTGAAGGAGACGCCCTTTCTCGACGCCCTACGGCTGCCCCTGCCTTCGCCGCCGCCGCTCCCCTTCCGCGCGGACCCGAAGACCATAAACAGGATCAGGACGGAGAACCCGTGGCAGGGCGGGGCTTTTACGCGCTGGCATTGAGCCCGAACGGATTTCGCCCCCGTCAAACTCTCCCGATGTTCCCAACATTCTCCCGCGCCAGCTTACCGTAGGGGCCGAAGCCTTCCACATGAACGATAAAGTTGAGGGGGCGCAGGGCGAGAGCTTGACCGTCCTCGCCTTCATCGTAGAACCTGTTATCAGGAGGGTTAAAAATAATGGGCAATGGTAAAGAGGGCGTAAGGGCGTTGAGAGAGTCCCGAAAATTGAAGAATGCGGAGAACTGGAAGCACCTCGCGAGGTGGGACGGCGCGGGCTATTACACGCTCAGGACCGAAGACACGGGGGATGTGCCCGTGCGAATCTTCCTGACCCCGAAGCTGCTTGAGGAGGCCGAAGACATCATCTACCGCCAGATCGTCAACGCGACGAAGTTCCCGGGCGTGAAGCTAGTGGCCATCACCCCCGACACCCATTATGGCTACGGGGTACCGGTCGGCTGCGTGATCCTCACCGACGCGGAGTCGGGCGCGGTCGCTATGGGGCCGGTCGGCTACGACATAGGCTGCGGGATGGTCAGCGCGAAGTCCGGGGTGCCCGCGGAGGCGGCCACGTTCGAGAAGAAGCTCGCCTTCAACAGCGCGGTGATGCGGAAGGTGAACATGGGGGCGGGGGGCAAGAGCGTGAAGCTCGGCCGGCTCGACCGCAAGGAGTTCCACAACCTCGTGCGAGGCGGCGCGGAATACTACGTCGAAAAGTACGGGGCCACGTTCGACCGCAGCCGCGCCGAGCGCCACCGCATGCCCGTCGATGACGGATGGGCGCCGCCTCTGGGCGGGAAGGGGAAGCCCGAAAGGGGCATGGAACAGCTCGGCTCGCTCGGAGGGGGGAACCACTTCATCGAGCTTCAGAGGTGCGAGGAGACGGGCACCCTCTTCGTGCAGGCGCACACGGGCTCGCGGGGCTGGGGGCATGGGCTCGCGACCAACTACTTCGAGATGGCGAGGGCGGAAAAGCCCGACGTGATCACCGACATCGACCTCGGCTACTTCACGCCCGAGTCCGGGCATTACAGAGATTACCTCAACGCCGTCGCCTCGGGCGGCAACTTCGCCATCATCAATCGCCTGATAATCTTCGAGCAGGTCTCGGAGGCTTTCCGCGAAGTGTTCGGGAGCGAGCTCGAGTTGATCTACGAGATCAGCCATAACCTCGTGCAGAGAGAGTCACACCCGGAGTTCGGGGACGTGTGGGTCCACCGCAAAGGGGCCACGCGCGCTTTCCCGGCGGGGCACCCGGCCCTGAAAGGCACCCTGTGGGAAGAGACGGGCCACCCCGTCCTCATCCCGGGGTCGAACAAGGACTGGAGCTACATACTGCGCCCGCAGGCGGGGGCCTCAAGCTCCGGGTTCTCGGTCAACCACGGGGCGGGCCGGCGGCTGTCGAGGGGCGAGGCCAGCCGCAGCCTTAATCAGCGTGAGACGGACCGCGAGTACATGGAGGCAGGCGTGCTAGTGAACACGGACGGGCGGGTGCCGCTCGACGAGGCCGCGCCGTGTTACAAGTCCTCGGAAGAGGTCATTAACGCCGTGGTGAACGCGGGGCTCGCGTCCGTGGAGTACCGGCTCTGGCCGCTCGCCTCGCTCAAGAGCGCGGACGAAAGAAAATCGAGGAAGGCAGGAAAGGGCCGCAGGAAGTCCGGCAACCATTATTAATCACCACTGCCGGCGCGCGGCAGAAGATGGCCTAAGGCTATAAAAGAAGACCGCCGTGAAAACCGCCGGCAGCTTCCGGGAAAGGTAAGGTCCGCGGGTCCGGCCGTCATCCCCCGTCGCGTCCACGTCCCCGCGCGCCTACTGAAACCGCCATTCAAGACTGCTGCCCTGGCTGTAAAGGTAAGAATTGGGGAACGCGCTGTTCCCCGCGAAGCCGCCGTCGCGCTGCGTGGGGCGCTGCGGCTGCAACACCAGATTCGTTTCGCCGATGCCCTCAAAATAATGCAGCCGCCACTTGTAGGCTACCTTTTCGAGCGCGTTGTTCTGCGACCTCCTGACGACTCCCGCGGCGTTTCTCTGCGTCGCGACGCTCGCGCTCGGCGAAATCGTCAGCACGTCACCGCTTATCGAATAGACGCCGTTTTCCGCAATCGTCCAGAACTCTTCCGAGCGCGAATACCCGCCCCAGCTCTCGCCTTTAAAACTGTACGTGCCGTCGGCTTTGAATTGGTACTGCCCTTTGTAGTACCCGGCGTTGGTCGCCACGTCGCCGGGCGCGGTCCCCCACGGGCTGCTTGAGCTCTTACTCCAAACGCCGACGATTTTTTTATCGCCCGCGCCCGCCGGTTGAGCGACGGCCTTGTCGCCTTCGACGGAAAATTCATCGCCCTTGAAATTCAGTTTGCCGGCCTCGATGCCCAGCACCAGCCTGATCGCGTAGTCGGCAAACTCGCGGTACGTGCCCAGGCTGTTTTTGTCGCCATTCTGCCTGGCGTCCAGGTACCCGCTCATCGCGAACCCGCCGATACACACGAGCCAGTCGTGCATCTTCTGCTTTTCGAGGTCCGACATTCTGGCGAATTCGGGGACGCCGGCGATGACCGACTGCAAGTCCGCGAACAGCATTTCCGTAGCCCGGTCGGATGGCGGTTCCGACTGCGTGTAAGCCATCACGTTGGCAGAGATGAAGAAAGTAAAAGCGGCGGCGAGGTTGTTCGATTTGCCTTCCTTGGCGACCTCGGCTTCGTACCCCTGCTTGATTTGAAGGAAAGCTTCGGTCAGGGCGGCTTTCTGTTGAGGGTCCCCGCCGAGCGCGTCAGCCAGGGCTTTGGCCACGCCCGAATCGCCGATGGGTTTGAACCGGACGACCGCCGAATCGGCGCCCGCCGCCGGGCGGCGTTGCCCCTGCCGGTCGCGCAGGAGGTTTATGACCAAAGACGAGTTGCCGGTGTTTAACGATTCGCCGATGCGCTGAACGGACTGCGCGTCACTTCGCAAACCGGCCAGCACGATAAGGCCTAAGATGCCGGCGGCGATTGATAGATGTCTCAAGTTCATTCTTCTTCCCTTTTGAAATCCTTCACACTCGCGATGAGGTATTTTTCGAGGACGCGCGGGATATTATGGGCCGTATTTTGAAAGCAAATTGAAATCGTCGGATTTAAAAGTGCGCCCGGAGAGACTCGAACTCCCAACCCCCGGTTCCGAAGACCGATGCTCTGTCCAGTTGAGCTACGGGCGCGCGTTTGACACGCGCTAAAGATTAGCCAGAAAGCCGAGAGGCTGTCAAACCTGCGACGGAAGGTCAGAAGGGCTTCGTCGCGTTTGCATGGTTATAAGGGCGGTAGAGCTCGTTGAAGTCGCGGACGCTGCGCTCGAAGACCGAATGGAACGAGCCGATGTCGTCGGGGTGCACAGTCAGGTTCACCCCGTTGGCGAAGGCCAAGTAGGTGTCGAGCGTGCGGAGCTGCTGAGACACCAGCACCACGTAGGTCTGGCGTCGCAACTGCGGGGTCAGGCTGTTGACGTACTGCATCATCGCCGCACCCCCCTGGTGCTCCGCCGCGAAGGTCGGGCTGAGCACGATCACTTCGGCTCGGGATTCGTGAAGTATCTCTATGGCCTCGGGCGCGTAGTCGGCCGAAAATATCTCATACCTGGACTGGTCCAGCCCCTCGCGCAGGGCCTCCCTCAGGGCGGGGTCGTCCAGGCAAAGGAGCACGCGGCGGCGCTGCCATTTGTTCAGGCCGGTCCCGCCCGCCTGCGCCTGTTTGATCCCGGCCATCAGCATATCGACCAGAGTGCGGAGCGGGTCCGCCGGGGCCGCCCCGGCCTCGGAAGGCTCTTCGAGCGAGGAGGTGGAGCCGGGCAACCGCGGCTCCTCTCTGGGCGGCGGCATAATGCTGACTGACTGGCGGCAGCGCGGGCAGAGCACGTCGAAAGGCTCGGTCGGCAGCCTCTCGTCGTCGAAGCTCAGGCTCATGGCGCATTGCGGGCAGCTTGTTATCATCTCTCCCTCCTCGGCTCCTGATTATCGGCCGGCCTCACCGCTCGACCCGCTCCATAGTGCGAAGGCGGCCCGCCGAATCCGAGGGCCTGTGCGGCATGTACTGCCGCTCCTCGCGGCGGCTCAGCATGTCGTCGGACGTTCCCAGCCCCGAGAGCCGCAGCATAAGGTTCGAGGGGTTCGTGGCGAAGGCCAGCCCGTCCTCCTGCGTGATTACTTTGCTGCGGATCATTCGCTCTATCACCTGGTCGAAGTGCTGCATGCCTTCCAGCTCGCCGTCGTTCATGGCTTCGAGCAGGGTCTTGCCCTCGCTCTCCCCCTGCTCTATGTATTCGCGGGTGCGCGGGGTGGCCTTCAGAATCTCGACGGCGGGGATTCGGCCCTGGCCGCTCGCGCGCGGGATCAGCCTCTGCGTGACGATGTAGCGGAACGCCTGGGCGAGGCGCGTGCGGATCACGTGCTCCTCGGACTTCGGGTAGATGCCGATTATCCGGTTGATGGTCTTGGATGCGTCGGTGGTGTGCAGAGTGGAGAGCACGAGGTGCCCAGTCTCCGACGCTTCGAGCGCGATCTCGGTCGTCTCCATGTCGCGCATCTCCCCGACGAGTATCACCTTCGGGGCCTGCCGCAAAGCCGAGCGAAGCCCAAGGGCGAAGGCGGGCGTGTCGGTGCCCAGCTCGCGCTGGTTGATGGTCGATTTCTTATGCGTGTGGAGGAACTCTATCGGGTCTTCGATGGTGACGATGTGATAGCTATACTCGGTGTTTATCTTATCTATTATTGCCGCGAGGGTGGACGACTTGCCCGAGCCGGTCGGCCCGGTGAGCAGGACTATCCCGTTCTTTATGTGCGATATCTCCCCGAGCTGAGGCGGCAGGCCGAGCGTCTCAATCGTGGGCACGTGCGTCGGGATGACGCGCATGACTATGGAGATCGAGCCCCTCTGTTTGAAGATGTTGACGCGGAAGCGGATCCTGCTCGGTATCGCGTAGCTGATGTCGGTTGCCCCGGTCTGGATGAAGCGGCGCGCGGCGTCCGTGTTGCCCTCCAGCAGAGACATGGCGATGATCTCCGTCTGGTAGGGCGTGAGCGTGCGCAGCCCTTTGATCTCCACGGGCGTGAGCTTGCCGTTGATCTCGACCTGGGGAGGGCGGCCCACGGAAAAATTCAGGTCCGAAATGTTGTCCGCCACCGAGAGCATCCTGTCCAGAATCGGCGGGAGGTCGAAGAAACTCATCCTCTTCTCCTGATCGGTACGGTGGAGAAAAGCTTACGCTTTCCCTGAGTTTTATCTCCGATAGGGGCAGCAGGGTTGATTTCGAGCCCGCCGGGGCGCAGGGTGCCACCAAGATACGACAAGACCGGGGAAAGGGCAACACTATTTTGGGAGGCCCGCTCGTTGATTTTTAGCCGCGCGGCTGGCATATTCTTGGGTCTCGGCAGGTGGTCTCGATCCCGGCATGAACATACACCCGACAGCCATCGTCAGCGACGCGGCCCGCCTCGGCGCGAACGTGCGCGTGGGGCCGTACGCGGTCATAGAGCCGGACACGGTCATAGGGCCGGACTGCGAGATTCGCGCGCACGCGGTCATCAAGAGGTTCACGACTCTGGGCCCGTCGAACACAGTCTACGAAGGGGCCGTCCTGGGGGGCGAGCCGCAGGACCTCGGCTTCGCGGGCGGCGAGAGCTTCCTTCGCGTCGGCGCGCGCAACCACATCCGCGAAGGCGTCACCATGCACAGGGGCACGGAGCCGCGGTCTATCACGGACGTGGGCTCCGACTGCTTCATCATGGCTTACGCCCACGTCGCGCACAACTGCGCGCTCGGCGACGGGGTGATCATCGCCAACAACGTGGCCCTCGCCGGCCACGTCGAGATCGGTGACAGGGCATTCGTCTCGGGCGGGGTGGTCGTCCACCAGTTCTGCCGCATCGGCAGGCTGGCCATGGTCGGGGGGAACTCTAAGATCGTGCAGGACTGCCTGCCGTTCGTGATCACGGACGGGGTGCCAGGCTCCGCGCGCGGGCTGAACGTCGTGGGGCTGAAGAGGGCAGGCGTCAGGGCGAGCGAGTTGCAAGACCTGAAGCGGGCCTACCGCTTGCTGCTGCGCTCGGAACTCCCGCTCGAAGAGGCGCTCGCGCGGCTCGACGCGGAGGCGAGCCCTCTGGTCAAAGACCTCTCCGCCTTCGCGCGCGGCGCGCGGCGCGGCTTCTCCCGCTAGCTCGGGGCGCGGCCTAGCGCGAGAGGCTCCCCGAGGCCCGGCTGGCCTTCTTGCGAATCTTCTTATCCGAATACATCGCCCGGTCCGCCGCGAGCAGGAGCTTGTCCATAGTCGCCCCGTCGCGCCCGTACTCGGCTGCGCCGATGCTTATGCCGACGCGGACCCGCTCGCCCGGCCGCGCCTGAAACTCGAACTGCTCGACGGCCTTCTGTAGCCGCTCGCATAACTGCTCGCACTGCTCCTCGTTGATCTGCCCGACCAGGGCGACGAACTCATCGCCCCCGTACCGCGAGAAGAAATCGTACTCGCGGAACTGCGCGTTGAGCATGTTGCCTATGCGGTCGAGGAACTCGTCCCCGATCCGGTGGCCGTACATGTCGTTTACGGGCTTGAAATTGTCGAGGTCGAACATGAGCAGGTAAAAGGGCACGCCCGACCTGCTCGCGCGCGCGGCCTCCTGCTCGAACCGCAGCTGGAGCGCCCGCGAATTCGGGAGCCCGGTCAGCAGGTCGGTCATCGCGTCGTAGCGCGTCTCGGCGTAGAGTATCGCGTTGTCGAGCGCGTTCGACGCGATGCGCGCCACCGTCTCAAGCAGCCTCAGGTCATCGGGCGTGTAATCGGAGAGGGTCATCGAGTAGAGCGCCAGAGCTCCGAGCAGCTGGCCCTCCTTCTGAAGGGGGAAGACCGCGACCGCGCGGTAGAGCGCGTCGGAGGGCAGGCCCACGTCCGCGAAATCGATCATCGGGTCCGTGTCGGAGAGCGGCTGCCGGTTCGCCAGCACGTACCCGGTTATCCCGTCGCCCGGCACCACGCAGCGCCCGCGCAGGTAATCGGCGTAGGCCCCGGTCACGTGCTCGGCAACGGCCATCCCGCTCGCCTCGTGGTAGCGATAAATCACGCACGTGTCGAACCTCACCATGTAGCCGAGCTTGTTGGCAATGATCGCCATGGCGTCCTCGATGTTCAGGCTGCTGCCGAACGTGCGGGCGATTTCGTAAAGCGCGTACACCTCCTGGTGCGCGCGGCTGATGTGGAGCCTGTAATCCGTCGACTCGGCTTCGTCCGCGTCTGGCTGGCGAGCAGGCTCCGCCGAGGCCGGACCGCCGGGGCCCGCGTGAGTCAGGGAGGGCGAAGGCCCCTCCCCCTCCTCGACCCGCTGCTCGATGATCCTCCTTTCGAATTCCGGAAGATTTTTCAGGAACAGCTCGACGACTCTGGGATCGAACTGGGTGCCCGAGCCGTCGCGCAGGAAGTCGATGGCCTGTTCGCGCGTGAGCGCCCGCCTGTACTGGCGGTCTTCGAGAAGGGCGTCGAAGCAGTCAACGACCGAAAGAATGCGCGCGGTCACGGGTATCTCTTCGCCCTTGAGCCCGTCCGGGTAACCCGTGCCATCCCACCGCTCGTGGTGGTGGCGGACTATCGGCACGACCGGATAAGGGAAGCTGACCCGCCCCAGGATCTGCGCGCCGACGATGGTGTGAATCTTCATCTTCTCGAACTCGGCCGAGGTCAGCTTGCCGGGCTTGTTGAGAATGTAATCCGGCACGGCCAGCTTGCCCACGTCTCGCAACAGAGCGCCCGCCGCCAGCGCCTCCATCTCGGCCTCGGACAGCCGGAAGAGCCTCGCTAGACTCTCCGCGTATATCTGCACGCGGCGGACGTGGCCGTGGGTGGTCTGGTCCTTAGCGTCTATCGCGCTCGCGAGCGCTTCGACCGTGGCGAGGTGCAGGCGGCTCATCTCGCCCATGTCCCGGAGCTTTTTAATCAAAATCTGATGGGTGAAATGTAAAGCGATGAGGGTCGGCAGGGCGGTCGCGGCATAGATCGCGCCGGAGCCCCGCGCGACGCAGTGGATCAGGCCCGCCGTGAAGAGCGAAACGAAAACGGCTCGAAAGGCCCAGAGGTATGTGCCGCGCCGGAAGCCATGGAGCGATCTCCCTACGCGCATCTTATACAGGGATATCAATCTGAGCTTCCGCACAAGCTTCGGCATTCTTCTATCGTCCTTACTCCCGCTGCCGGGTAACGAAGAGTCCTTGAACTCCCGATTGATGCGCCATTAATGAAGTGCAATCCTGATTCCACCGGGGCCGAAGGGCTAAAGCTTAGGCATTGCAGATGCCCGCGCCGGAGGCGGGCCGGGCAAAGAGAAGGGGTTCGGTCAAATAGACTGTCCAGTACGGGCGAAATGAATGAACCCCTTCAAAGAGACTCGGCGAAGGAGGGATCACCCGCGCGACACGGCTTCCTCCCCCTCCCGGCGCAGGCGTTCGAGGGTCGCCTGCAACAACTCCTGCTTCGCGGAAACCTCTTCGGGCGGGGCGTCGCGGCGCACGTAGATGGGCTCGCCGACCACGGTGAGGGCGCGGGTGAAAGGTTTGGGGATTTGCAGGCGGTCCCAGCTCGGGAGCGTCCAATGATTGCTCGACGCGATGTAAAACGGGAGTATGGCCTGGCCCGAATGCCTTGCGAGCGTCACCGCGCCCGGCTTGGCGAGGTAGGCCGGGCCGCGCGGCCCGTCTATCGAGAAGCCCACGTCGATGCCGTTCGCCAGGCACTCCGACATCTCGGACATCGCGCGCCCCCCGCCCCTCGTGGCCGAGCCGCGAGCCGTGCCATAGCCGAAGCGCTTTATGAATCGGCCTATGTACTCCGCGTCCCGGCTGTAGCTCGACATGATGACGATGCCGCGCCCGCGCCAGACCCAGGTGCCCGGAAAGATGCAGGAATGCCAGAAGGTGTAGATGGCCCGGTGGCCGCTCGCGTAGATGGCGTCGACGTGCTCGCGGCCGCGGACTTCCCACCTGAGGGTCGAGCAGATCAGGCGGATGAGCAGGTAGAAGAATACGTCCGCCGCGCGGATCAGGAGCCGGTCGCCCCGTTTGTAACCCGACAGGTCGGAGAACTCGTACACCCGCCGCCGCAACTCCTCCGGGTCGGTCGCGCGGCCGGCGCGCGCGCGCCTCTTATGCGCGGGCGGGGCCGCGCGGCCAGGCGCGCCGGGGCCGCCGGCGGCCTCCGTCCCGCCCTTCCCGATTCCGAGCGACGCCGATGGATCGTCTGTTGTCATAAGCGCGGACCGAGCCAGAAGAGAATTTATTAGCCGCCTTCCGATTGTGTCAATCTGCCGGTTCGAAATGTTGACAAAGAGTCCCGGCGAAAGTAACCTTTTTCTGGACCTTTTACGGATGGGTCTACGTTCAACAGTTCATCCATATGAAACAAGATCTAAAAGTTCAGGATTACCCCGGCATAGTAATTGGAGACGACCCAGACATAGAGGTCACCTACCCCGAGGAGCCCGCGGCGACGGCGGGGCTCTGGGCGGAGATCAAATCGATATCGCGCGACATAATCTTCGCCGCAGTCATGGCCGTGTTGATCGTCGTCTTCGTCGTCCAGCCGGTCAAGGTCGAAGGGACTTCGATGCAGCCGCGCCTGGAAAACGAGGAGCGCATCTTCGTCAACAAGTTCGTCTACGCCTTCGAACCCATCGAGCGCGGAGACATAGTGGTCTTCTGGTACCCGGACGACCCTTCGAAATCCTTCATCAAGCGCGTGATCGGGCTGCCGGGGGAGAGGGTCCGCGTCGAGCGCGGGCAGGTCTTCATCGACGGCCGCCCGATAGACGAGCCGTACCTCGCGCCGGAGCGCAACCTCAGCACGCGCGTCGTCAAGGAAGAAGTGGTCAAGAAACATTACTATTACGTGATGGGGGACAATCGCGACGCGTCAAACGACAGCCGCTCCTGGGGGCCCGTGCCCGAGAAATACATCTACGGAAAGGCCATGTTCAGGTACTGGCCTCTGTCGCGCATAGGCACGCTCAACTACACCTCCACGGAATATTAGTAAGGTAAACTTGTCGCGATTCGCCCGGCGTTGGAAACCCTTAATAGAACTCCGCGGACCGCAAACCTTTTCTAATGCGCTCCAGGTTAACGCCTCTTTTCAAGCTGATCCACAACCCGCTACAGGCGATGGCTCTCCTGCGGGCTGAAGCGCCGTACATGACGGGCATCCTGCTGGCCCTGGCCTCCTCCGTCGCTTACTACGACGGGCTGACGGGCGAGCTCACTCTGACCTACCTGAATCTGACGGCCAACAGCGAGAGAACGCCGGGGCTGCTCGCCCCTTTGATCCTGCTGGTCCTGATGGCGCTCAGGCACGTGATCAACAACGCGGCCCCCCTGCTCTTCCTCGCGGCCGTGTTCATCCCGGCCTGCCTGCTCGCCGCGAGCCTCATCGACGCGCGGTCGAGTTTCAGAGTCCTCTTCCGGCAGGAGTACGCCGCCCTGTCGGCGTGCGCCTTCTACAGCTGGGCGGTCACGCACCTGATAATGCTGGCGCTGGGGTGGGTGCTGTTCCGGGCGGGCGAGCCGGCCGACATGTCGGACCTCGAATCGATCCTGTGGCTGCTGCCGCTCCCTTACTTCGTCTTCCTCGTAACGCTCGCCCTCCGGGTGGTCCTGCGCCTTACGTACGGCAGGGCCGTGGGCGTGATGGCGATGGCGGCGCTCTCGCTCGTGGCGCTCCCGCTCCTGCCGAGGCTGCTCTACCTGCTCACGTCGCCCTTCCTGCTGATCCTCTTGATCCTCTTCTTCAGGAATTTTCTGGGCGACCTCTTCAGCGCGCAGCGGGCGCGGGCCAACTTCGAGCGCAACCTCGCGACCGCGACCCTCAACCCCGCCGACGCGTCGGCCCACTACAACCTCGGCCTGATATATCAGCAGAGGGGCCAGATCGAAGAGGCGAAGGCGAGCTTCCGCCGCGCGATCGAGATAGACCCCGACGAGACCGACGCGCATTACCAGCTGGGGCGCATCAGCCGCGAGCAGGGCCGGCTCCCCGAGGCCATCGCGCACTTCGAGGCGACCGTGCAGCGCGACCGGGAGCACAGCCAGCACGAAATCTGGCGGGAGATCGGCCGCACCTACTTTCAGGCGGGGCAGTACGAAGACGCCCTGAATGCCCTGGAAAGGTTCCTTCAAAACCGCCCCTCGGACGCCGAAGGCCGCTACCATTACGGCCTCACGCTCTACAGGCTCGGGCGCGCGGAGGAGGCGTCCGACCAGATGCGCGCGTGCATCGAGGCCGTGCGAACGTCGCCCGCTTACAAGTACCGCGCCGAACGGCACTGGATGAACGAGGCGGAGTCGTTCCTGCGCTCCCAAACCACTTGATCGATACTTGCTCGATCCCGGACGGAGAAGCCCCGGACCCGAAGAGGCCGCTTGCGCGCCCCGCCTCTCGCCTGTACCCTTTCGATTATGGAAGCAATCCTTGCTCTGGAAGACGGTAGAGTGTGGCGCGGTCGCGGGTTCGGCGCGGCCTCGGAGGCGGTGGGCGAGGTCGTGTTCAACACGGCGATGACCGGCTATCAGGAGATTCTGACGGACCCCTCCTACTGCGGGCAGATCGTGACCATGACTTACCCGCTCATCGGGAACTACGGCATCAACACCGAGGACATCGAATCGCGCCGCATATTCGCCGAAGGCCTGATCGTGCGCGAGCTCTCCCACACCGTCTCCAACTGGCGCGCATCCACCTCCCTCGACGACTATCTTAAACGGGGAGGCATCCCCGGAATATCCGACATCGACACGCGGTCGCTCGTGCGCCACATACGCGAGCGGGGCTCCATGCGAGGCTGCCTTTCCACCGCGGGCGGTGACGAGCGCGAGGTCATAGAGCGGGCGCGCAAAGCTCCCGACATGGTGGGGCTTGAGCTGGCGACGGTCGTGAGTTGCAGCGAGCCTTACGTCTGGACCGACGATCAGTCTTACGCCTACGGCTCGCCTCGCCTGCTCCACCCGAACGTCAGGCCCGACGCCTCCGAAGCGGCCGGGCCTGACGCGGCACGGTTCGAGCCGAGATTTCACGTGGTGGCGTACGACTTCGGCCTGAAGAACAACAGCCTTCGCAACATGGCCGCGCTCGGGTGCCGCGTCACCGTCGTCCCCGCGCTCACCTCCGCCGAGGTCGTGATGGGGCTCAAGCCCGACGGCATATGGCTTTCGAACGGGCCGGGGGACCCCGAGCCCCTAACAAGCGTTGTAGCCAATCTCAGGAAGCTGCTCGGGAGGTACCCGATCTTCGGCATCTGCCTCGGCCACCAGTTGATGGGCCTCGCCCTCGGCGGGCGCACCTACAAGCTGCCCTTCGGCCACCACGGGGGGAACCAGCCGGTGAAGGACCTGACCACGGGCCGGGTGGAGATCACCGCCCAGAATCACGGCTTCGCCGTCGACGCGGACTCGCTGCCGGCGGAGTGCGAAGTCACGCACCTCAACCTCAACGACGGGACTGTCGAAGGGCTCAGGCACCGCGATAACCTCGCCTACTCCGTGCAGTACCACCCCGAGGCGGGGCCCGGCCCGCACGACGCCGCGCACCTCTTCGACCGCTTCGTGGAGATGATGGAGCAGGGGTCGGCGGCCAGAGGCCGGGGGCCGGGGCGGGAACAGTAGCCATCACCCCCGTTAGTGATTCAAGACTCTCTTTATAGAATCCCTCTCGCACCCTGGCCCCCGAATCCCGGCCACTGACCTCTTTATCCCGTATTCCTCAGCCCGGCCGATATGCCGTTGATAGTGGCGGCGAGCGCGTAATTCAAACCCTCGCTCTCTTCCCCCGAGCGCTTGCGCCGGAGCAGTTCCACCTGAATCAGGCTCATCGGGTCCACGTAGGGGTTACGTAAGCGGATCGAGCGCGCTAGCACCGGGTTGCTTTCGAGCACGCGCGTCTGCCCCGATACCCGCAGGACCTCCCTGCGGGTCCGTTGAAACTCCTCGGCGATCATCGCGAAGACGCGCCCGGCCAGCCCCCGGTCCGACACGAGGTCGGCGTAAAGCCTCGCGATTGCGAGGTCGGCCTTTGCGAGCCCTATCTCGACATTGCTTATGAGGTCTGAAAAGAGGGGGAAGCTTTCGAGCATGCTCTTAAGCAACAGGGCGTTGCCATCCCCGCCCGCCCTGAATCGTTCGAGGGCGAACCCGATCCCGAACCACGCGGGCAGAACGTGGCGGCTCTGCATCCACCCGAAGACCCAGGGGATGGCCCGCAGGTCTTCGAGCCCGCGCCGCTCGCCGCGCCGCGCGGGCCGCGAGCCTATCTTCGCGAGCCCGAAGTCGAGCACGGGGGTCGCCTCCT
Organism: Blastocatellia bacterium; assembly: GCA_035634255.1. Classification (GTDB taxonomy): domain Bacteria; phylum Acidobacteriota; class Blastocatellia; order UBA7656; family UBA7656; genus DATLMR01. Next base: position 20,024 of record DASQDI010000117.1, on the reverse strand, counting down.
CGAAGTAAGGCAGGGTGTCGGGGTTCTCCGCGATCTTCTCGCGGTAAAAAGCGAAGGCGTCTTCGCTCATCTCATTCATCGCGGCTTCCCACCGCGGGTCGTCCGCCTGCCCTCGCCCCGGCCGCGCCAGAGCTTCCATCGAGGCGGCTATCATCAGTTCGAGGTTCCGCTCGGCCAGCACCGCGTCGGAGTACTTCCAGTTCAGGACCTCGCCCTGCTCCGTGATCTTGATGGTGCCGGCGAACGCGCCGACGGGCTGGGCCAGTATCGCGCTGTGCGTGGGCCCCCCTCCGCGCCCCACGGTCCCGCCCCGGCCGTGAAAGAGCGTCAGCTTCACCCCGCACTCGCGCGCGACTTCGTGCAGTGCGCGGTGCGCCCGGTAAATCTCCCACGTGCTCGTGAGCATCCCTCCGTCTTTGTTCGAGTCGGAGTACCCGAGCATCACCTCCTGACTCCTGCCCCATGAGTCGAGCAGCCTCTCGTAACGCGGGGAAGTCCACAGCCCGCGGCAGATCGACGGGCACGCGCGCAGGTCCTCGATGGATTCGAAGAGCGGGACCGGCATGACGCCGGGGTCTTTGCCGTCGGGGGAGGCCGCGACGCCGACCCCGCTTACCTCCATCAGCCACGCAAGAGAGAGAACGTCATCGGCCCGGCGCGCGCCGCTGATGACGTAGCTGCGGATCGACTCGGGCGGGTAATCGCGCTTGAACTGCGCCAGGTTTCGCAGGGTGTCGAGCAGTTCGGTCGTCTCCGCGTGCGGCGGGTCGGGCGGATTAGACCGGCCCCCTTCCTCGAACGCGGCCGCCCCCGCAAGGTCCGAGACGGCTCGGGCATGCACGCGCGCGTGCTGGCGAATGTCGAGCGCGTGCAGGTGGAAGCCGAACGTCTCAACCTTCCTGAGCAGAGGGTCGAGCATCGCGCGCGCCAGCCTCTCCCCCCTGTTCTCCGCGAGGCTCGCGCGCATCACGTTCAGGTCGGAGGCGAACTCTTCGGCGCTCCCGTAAGCGTCCGCGTGCGCGGGCTCGTCGCGCGCCGCGAGCAGGCGGCGCAGCGTGTAGACGAGGAGGCTCCTGTACAGCTCTTCGGGCGAGCGCATTTCGGCCTTCGGGTCGTTGACCGCGATCTTCGAAGCGTAACGCGCGAGCGCCTCTTCCATCTCGCGCGAGATGGGCACCTGATGCGAAGAGGGGCTGAGGTAGCGGATCAGATTTTCGACCACGCTTACGTAATGATCGAGTATGGTCCGGCGGGCCATCTCGAGGGCGGTGCGGGTGTAGGAAGGCGTGACGAACGGATTGCCGTCGCGGTCGCCGCCGATCCACGAGCCGAAGAGCACGGCGAGAGGCACCTCGCGCGCCTGCAACCCGCCCGCGTAGGTCTCGCGGAAGGCCGCCGCGAGCTCTTCATACAGCCCCGGCAGCGCGTCTATCAAACAGGTCGGGTAGTAATCGAGGCCCATCTTTATCTCGTCGCTCACGGTCGGCTGGCGGCGGCGCACTTCGTCAGCCTGCCAGAGCGCGGTGATCTCCGACGCTATCGCCTCTTCCTGCCTTGTCGCTTCCTCATCGGTGAGGGGCAGGCGGTCGAGTCTTTCGAGCGCCTCGGCAATCCGCCGCCGCTTGAACAACACGGTGCGCCGCGCGACCTCGGTCGGGTGGGCCGTGAAGACGGGGATGACCTTCACGCGCCCGAGCCAGCCGAGCGCCTCTTCCCGAGAGATGCCCGCCTCGCGCATGCGGGCGAGGGTGCCGCGGAACGACCCCGGCTGCGGCGCGCGCTCGGGCGCGAGCTCCGACGCGCGGCGGCGGCGCTTGCGGTGGTTGGTCTCCGCGAGATTCGTCAGCTCGAAATAGATGGCGAAGGCCCTCGTCATCCTGTAGGCGTCGGTGACGGAGAGGCGGTTGACGATGCCTCTGACGCGGGCCATCAATTCGGCCTCCTCGGGGGTGTTGCCCGAATACCCCTCCCCCCCGGCCTCCATCTCGCGGTGCTCGATGGCGAGCAGCCTGAGCCGCTCGACCGAGTCGAACAGGTCGCGGCCCGCCTGCTCTTTGAGCACCTCTCCGAGGAGGCGTCCGAGCGAGCGCACGTCGCGCCTGAGCGGGGCCTCCTTCAATTCCGCGTCGTCGGTCGCCAGTTCCGACAGACGCGCGGACTGGTCGTCTGCTTTCCATAAAGGAGCGGTATCTGCCATCTCGTCCTCCCCCTCCGAGCCCGATATTTTACGGCTTTTTCGTAACGTTGACGATTGCAGCCGCGCGCCGTCCCGGAGAAATATTATCCGCTTTCGGCCCCGCATTATCGAAGCTCAATTAAAGCTCCGGGCCTGAGAGTCGGGCGGCAATCGATAGCTTAACAGTCGCCAAATAAAAAGGAGGACCGAGTCGTCCTCCTCCCGCGGGCATCAATTTATGGCTGTGCGCCGTATCGCCGCGCTCACTGATTGCAGGCGATGCTCTGATTGCACTGGAAGGGCAGGCTCGCTCGCTCGCCCTGATTCGTGACGACGATCAGGCCGGGCAGGTTCCTGCAAATCCGCCCCTTCGCCACGATGCGGTTGAAGGAAGGGATGCCGCTCGAATTATCGAACTCTTTGAACTTCAGTTTTTTCGCAGACTGGCCGTTGATCTGCACGGTGGCCCCCTCCTTGAAAAACCGCCCGATTATGTCGAGCGTAATAACGCCCGTCGCGCTCCTGTTGATGCTACACCCCTGAACCAGGGCCGAGGGCGGAGGGCTGGTGCCCCCTTCGGGTGGGGAGGAAGACCGGCAGGTGACCGTCACCTGAACGCCCTGCTCGTTCCCGAGCGGGCAGCCCTCGGGCGCGCCTTCGGGGAGCTCTGTCAGGTTGCGGCTCGTGCCATTAGGCCCGCTCGCGAAGATCAGGAAAGTCCTGCCCGCGCTCGCCGGGCCGAAATCGAAGAGCGCGTCGATGAAGTTATTGCTCAGGATCACGAATCTCGAAGAGTGAATGACGTTGGACGGGTTGCCGCGCTCGACGGCGAAGACCGACGTGACGTTGGGCAGGCCGTCCGGCTGGATGAAACAGGAGCCCGGAATTATGAGGTCCTGCGGCACCGAGCAGTCGGCTTCGGAAGGGGAGGCCGAGATGACCACCGGCGCTCTGAGGCCCAGGTCTATCGCGCAGGTGACCGATTGGGAAGTCTCCCCGAAGACGTTGTCATCCCCCGCCCCGAAGGTCCTCGTAAGAGTCAGCCCGGCTATGCCTCCGCAGCAGGCCAGAGGGAAGGCCGTCGCGGGGAGTTGAGGCGAGAGCGGGTCGAGAGTCGCCTGAGTCAGCAGGGCGTTGACGTGGGTGACGTTATTCAGGCGAATGGCAAGCTCCGGCACCCCGTCCCCGTTCGTGTCGCAGGCGATGACCGCCGCAGTCGCCAGGAATGGGCAGGCGACGATATTGAGCTTCACCTGGCAGAGGGCGTTGATGATGCCCGCCGTGGAATCCGCGCTCACCTCGGGCTGGCCGGGGGCGACCGCGACCGGGAGGTGAGGTACGACCGTGATGCTTTGCTGGCTCCGGCGCGACCTCGCCTTCGCCTCGGCGACGGGCATGGAGATCGAAGAGACGACCGCGGCGAGAAGGAGCAGTTTTATTAAGCCTGATTTCATTTTTTAATCACCTTACTAACGGGCCGGGAACGATTTGCCGGGCCAAAGTATAATACAAACCCGCCCCGAAATCGCCTGTTTTCATTCGGGGCAGCGCGGTCATCTCTCCGGGCCGCAAGAACTGACCGGAGATAATTCATGCATGTCGGCCCGGCCATGGCAACTCGCCCGGAAGCCCCTCATCTAAGCAATGAGCCGGAGGGAACTTAAGAGGCTCGGGCGCGGCAACAAAATCACAACAAAGTGATCGCCGCGGCCATGGTAAAATACAGGGGTCTTTTGTGAGAAGTTCCTGGTAGAGAAAAATAACGATTCGGACAAGAGGAATAAGAACAGAATGGCCAGTTCAGCCTTTAGAAAAGGGCGAGCAAGAAGGGAAGGGAGATTCGGGATGAAGAGCATATCGCGTGAGTTGACCGTCAAGAAGATGCAGGCATTCCTGCTTATGGTGTTGTTCGGCGCGGCCGCTTCGGCCGAGGCCGGCACTTACAAGTCAGACAAATTTCCCCAGATAAAGATCGACAACTTCGGCCAGGTGGACGAGCACCTGTACCGGGGCGAGCAGCCGAACGAAGAGGATTACAAAGCGCTCGCCGAGCTCGGCATAAAGGTCATCGTCGATCTGCGCAACGACCCGAGACCTTACGCGAAGCAGGCGACGGAAGCCGCCGGCATGCGCTACGTCAACATCCCGATGAGCGACAAGAGACGCCCGGAGGACGCTCAGATCGAGCAGTTCCTCGCCCTGACGCAGAATAAGGCCGAAGGCCCTTTTTATATTCACTGCAAGGGCGGGCGGCACAGGACGGGGGTCATGGGCGCGGTCTACCGCTACACCTACGACGGGTGGAACTACGAGCAGGTCTACAAAGAGATGAAGAAGTACGATTACTACTCGCGGTGGGGGCACGGCGCTCTCGGGGATTACGTCGAGGATTATTACAAGAACATACACGCGCGGTCCGTCAACACGTCATCCGGCACGGCCTCATCTACTCCCGAATAAACCGATCCTCCTATCGTGAAAATTAAAGGCCGCTAATCATAAGCGGCCTTTAACTTTTTTAAAGCCCTTATCACCGGGGGCGCGGTCACAGCCTGCTGAGTTGGTCCATCCTCTGCCGGAGCGCGCGGACGTACGCCTCCCTCGTCTCCGGGTCGTAGCCCGCGGCCGTGAAGGCGTCGCGAAGCTGGCCGTTGGAGACGCGGGCGAGCAGGCGGCCGAGCCACCGCGCGTGCGAGACCGGGATGTCGCGCATGTCTTTCTCTTTCTTCACCTCGCCCAGGTAGTAAGGCGGGTAGAGTACGGAGAGCACCCCCACCCCTTTCGGGCGCGTGTCGTAGTCGAATATGACGACGCCGTTTTTGACATCCATCACGAATTCGGTCGATAGAAAGTCTTCGAGGTCGTTTTTGGAGCGGCCCCCGCCCAGCCCACCCGCGCGGCCCAGAGTCGCGCCGACGTCCGTCACGACGTAACGGGCCTCAAGGGCGCCGCGCGCGGGGTCGCGGACGAGCAGCACGTGGTTATTGGCCGTGCGCGCGTCGTAGTTGTTGAGCAGGATCATCAGCATCTTGAGTCCGCTCAACTCCCTCCGCCCGGCGAAGGGATTGTCGTTCCAGTCCCACGTGTCCGCGCGCGTGACGCCGGGGCGGCGGGGCTCGAACCTCACGCCGCGCACGGTCCCCGGGCCTTCGACATAGTCCATCCCGCGCGAGAGGCGCGGGAGCCCCTGGACGCGCACGCGGTCGAAGTAATATGACTCTTCCGCAAAGTACCCGACCGCCCACAGCAGGCGTGTCGCCACCGTCTCCGTCTGAGCTTCGGGGCCGAGCTTGACCGACCACTCCACGTTGCGCGAGTCCTTAACCTTGAACTTGGGCGATTCGCCGTCTTTATCTTCCTTCAAAAATCTGAAGGGGGGCGCGGGGGCGCGGGCGGCCGACCCCGGCCCGTAGCGCAGGTCCTTCGCCTCTATCTTTCCGGGGTCGCGCCACATGACGGCCGGGATGCGTTTCGGCTGCTTAGACTTCCGCTCGGCCTCGACCGAGACGGGTTGAAGGACGAGCGGCAGTACTGCCCATAGGATCAAAGATTTTCCGATAAGCCCTGTCTTCATAAGCGACTTCCTTCGCCGACCTCTGCGCGGGCTTAATATAATTTCGTCATTAAACGAGGCGTGTCGGCTCGTTTGGCTGGGGGTCACCTATAGGCAACGGATCGGGCTCGTTTTCAGGATCGGGCGGCTCTTCAATCGGAGCCGCGGGTTGCTGATCGGGTGGCACGGGAGGAATATCGACGTCCGGATTCTCGCCCCCTCCGGGGTTCACGTCCGGGTTCTCCACGTCGGAGTTGCCGGTGCCCCCCGAAGGGTCTTCTATGCTCGGGTTACCTCTGAATAATACTCCACCCATAACTCTTCCTTTTCGAGCGTCGCGAGCCTGACCCAGTTACCTAAGAGTCTGGTTGATGAAACTACTTGACGGATTCTGCGCCCGCCGCGTCGAGTATTTTCCTGGCGTGGTCGGCCCGATCATTGTGCGTGTAGACGCCGACGAGGATGCCGCCTCGACTGATCTCTTCGTTGTAGAACTTGGCCTCGTGCTCGGGCAGGCCCAGACCAATGAGGGCGCCGGTCAACCCGCCTGTGGCCGCGCCCGCCCCGAGCCCCGCGAGCGTCGCCACTATCGGCCCCGCGGCGACGAGATTGAGCCCCGGCACCGCCAGAATTCCGAGCGCGACCAGGCCGGCGGCGACTGCCCCGAGCACCCCTCCGATGGTTGCCCCTGTCGCCGCGCCTTCCGGCGCTTTCGTCGCCATCTGCATGCCGAACTCGCGCCCGCGCGTGGCATCAGACATGAGCAGACTTATGTCGTCGCGCGTGAAGCCATAATGAACCAGATCCTCGACCGCGCGGTCCGCGCTCGACCGCGACTTGAAAAGCCCTGTTACTAACGTTGCCATAACCGATCCTCCCGAAAATTAAATTGCTTTAAACGTGTGATGATAGAGCAACGCAGGGGCCACGGGGCCGGGCGAAACGAGGCAGAGCTCGCGCCCGTCCGTAAGGTTATGAAATTGCCGCACAGAAGGGTGGAGAGGGGTCGCCCTCGAAGCCCGGATGGGCTTTGACGACCGGCAGGATAATGCGGGCGCTCGTCTTTTTTCAGTACAGGCCATTTTGCGTCCTGTACTGATTTTAAACTCTTGGATTCCTTATCCGGCTCAGAGTGATTTCATCTCCCGAATTCTCTCTTTGAAGGCGGCGGTCAGCAGTTGTATTTGCTGGTCGCTGTAATTTCCGGCCCTGAATGCCTCCGCGATCTGCTGGTCCGACAGCCGCGACATGAGGTCCGCCGCCCATTTAACGTCTTCGACGGTGACCCGCTGGAAGATGTCCGCGCGCTTCCCGTCGTAATTGAATTTGACGTAGTTCCCTTTCACCCCTTCGATGAACTTCGCCTTCGCGTAGTCTTCGGGCTTGTTCCGCGTCCGCGAAAAAAAGCTCCCCGTTTTGCCGAAGGTCGCGCCCAGGTCGCTTATGATGTAGAGCAGCTCGCCCTCCCCGCTCTGCTCGTTGCGCGCGACGAGTATCTTGTTATTTTCGTCCTTGATGTCCCAGTTGTTGAACATCAGCATCAGGACCTTCAGGCCGCGGAATTCGGGGGTGTCGATGAAAGGGTTCCTGTCCCAGCTCCACTCGCCCTCCCGCTTTATATTTTCCGGCCTCGCCTCGAACCTTATATTCTCGAACGAGCCTTTGCCCTCGATGGTGACTCGCGGGACGAGGTACGAGATTTCGGTGAAGTAGCCGACGGCCCACAGCAGTCGGTTGGCGACGGTTTCGGACTGGCTCTCGGAGCTTAGCTTCGCGACCCACACCCGGCCCGCGCCGTCCTTAACCCGGTACTTCTTCGAATAACTCCCCCCGGCTTCATCCTTGATGAAGGTGACGTTGCTGACGTCCGGCTTCATCGCCTCGCCGCCCGGCCCGAGGTAAAGGTCGCGCGAGGCGATGTCGGAGGGCTCTCTCCATAAGACCGCCTTGCCCTGCGGCGCGGCTTGTTTGTCCTCTTTCTGATCGAAGGTGGGAGGGGAAAGGCTCAGCGTCAGAGCCAGTGAAATATTTATGATCCCGCAGAGCCACTCTCTGATTAACATTTTCCTGACCTCGGTAATCGCATTCGCCGGACCGCCCGTCAGCGCCGGCCATGCAGTCTTTAAACAAAAATCATTCCAGAAGGCCGCGGGCTCACTTCACGAGGTGGTACTCGGTCTGCCGTCTCAGCACCCACGAGATGCGGCCCGACGAATCGAGCACGGCGTCCTCTTCGAGCCCGACCCAAAGCTCCGCGCCGCCCCATTCCGGGATGGGAGTGGTCGCGGAGAGTTCGATTGAGAACCATGAATCCGGCAGCAGCAGCACGTCCCCGCGGCCGGGCACGCCCTGCTGTCGGTCCCACAGCCCGATCAAAGGCCCCGCGCCGTGGCCGTGGTCTCCCACGGGGTGCGTGTAGATGGTCCCGTTGATGCCTTCGGCCTTCATCGCCGCGAGGGCGTCCGCGAGCACGTCGTTACCGGAGCGGCCGGGCTTCATCCTCTCGAGGAGTAAATCCTGGAGCCGGTTGCCGTTGGCGAGCGCGCGTTTGATCCCCGCGGGCGCGTCGGTCTCGCCTTCGCGGAGCACGTAACCCATGTGCTGCGTGTCGGTGTTGAGCCGCATGGCCGTTATGCCGAAATCGACGTGCAGCACGTCCCCGCGCTCGATCACCACGGGGGCGTTTTCGGCGAGCAGGTTCACGCCCGTCCTCCGCGCCTTCTGCACGCGGACCGAAGGGTGGAACCATGTGCCGAGGCCCCGGTTGTTCACCTCCTGCCGCAGCCACCACACCACGTCCTGGTCCGTGGTCTTTCCGGGCGTGATGACCTCGCGCGAGAACGCGCGGCCGATCAGGTGGTGGACGACCTCCATCATCTGCCTGTAGGTCGGGAGCATATCCGGCAACCTCTGCGCGATGTATTCGAGCGCGAGGTTCTCCGCGCGCACGACCTTCTTCATGTGGTCGGGGCCGAGCGTGGCTTCGAGCTTTTCGCGCTCGGCCGACGACAGGCCGTCGGAGAAGGCGTGCGTGTGCGAAACGTTTATGGCGATGGAAGAGGGCTTGCGCTCGTCCACCAGTTTTTTGAGCAGGGCCCACTGGCCCTCCCCGTATATCTCACGCCCCTCGACTTCCGGGTCGCGGTAGACGGTGTAGAGCCCCCCGTTCGAGCCGCCGCCGAGCGCGAGCCGCTCCACGCCCTTCTCGTCGCCCCGGTCATAAAAGACGTAGATGGTCCGGCGGCGCGCCGCGAACGTCGTCGGCGAGACGAGGGAAAAGAAGACCGGGTCTTCGTTGTACTCGCGGCAGATGACTAGCCACATCTGCACCCCGTGCCTGCGCATGAGCTTCGGCAGCACGCGCTCAAGCCGGAGCCGGAGCCACTGCTGTTGCACGGCGGCCTGCTCGCGCAGGGGAGGGAGCATCGCGGGCTGCTCGGCCTTCGCCGGGACGGAGTATTGAGAGAGGCATAGCAAAAGCGCCAGCAGGAGGCGCGCGCGGGTTCGGAAGTCCATCTCTTATCCCCTAAAATTTTGTGTGCTTCGCGCGCTGATTATAACCCACTTCGAACGGAAAAGGGCGGACCGGCCGGCGGGTTGCAGAATTTCGCGCCGCCGGTACGTCTAACGTATTGTTGCGAGTTGTCTGTGTGAACTTGATCTCATTATCGCCCTCAGTAACAGGAGGTTTTAATGCGGAAGGCATACGTCGTCACGGGGATTATGGTTGTGGCTTGCTTTATTCTTGCGGCCGCCTGCGCACTGTTTCTCTTCTGGGACCGGATAGAGTCAGCGGCTCAGGCCCGGCGGCCGGCGCCCCTTCAGACCCGAATACTGCCCGATGGCACAGTGATTATGTTGAATGCCGTGGAGCTTAAGTCCTCCCTTAGATTCCATTACTCGATTCCCGGAGCGGCCAGCGGGTCTGACCCTTTTGCTAACGGCTACAGCGTGGTCTCCGACGAGCATGGTTGCTGGATGCGGCAGTGGAGTGAATCAAGGGGGTCGCAGGGCACGGGGCCGGGTAGATGGCTCTGGTTTGATCTCGAGGCTCCCCCGGAGATAAGAAACGTAACCGTGGAGGCATTCCCGCGGAGGGGAGAGAAAGTGATCCTGACCCTCTTCGAGGACGACATCGGCCGCGACGAAGACAGTGAGAGGTTGTTTGTCGAGTTCTCCGTCCCGAACCCGGACCCCGGCCCGCACCCGACCTGGGAAGCGAAGCCGCTTCCGGTAACGCAGCAAACGGGCGACCTCACTTTCACGCTCACCGACTTGAGGACGGGCGTAGATCAGATCGGAGAGAGCGTCCAGCCGGATCAGCGTCCGTTAACTCAGGCATCTTTTCGCATCACCGAAAGGGGCAGGCCGAGCAGGTTTTGGGCCCCCGTTAGAATCGTCATCTCCGACGCTACCGGCAACAGACTGTTCTATGATCTCTCCAACCGTCGGAGCAGCGAAGCCACTTATAAGAACGGAGGCGCACAGGTTAGCCTCTTAAAGATGCTGTGCGCGGAAGAGGTCTGGAAGCTGGGCGTGGAGTTCGCCCGCACCTCGGACTACCGGTCCCCTTCCGAAGCGCTCTGGACGGTGCCTGATGTATCCATCCCCGGTGAAAACAAGATCGACTTTTCCGACAAATCCGCCGTGCGTATGGGCAGGGAAGTGCGACTAGTGGGCATCGGCGGGACGGGAACCCTCCAGTGGCAGCCTGATGCCAGTGTCGGCGGTTATTGGAAAGCGGTGGTCAAAGCGCGGGTCTCATCACTTCATGGCGCGTCGTCGCTCAGCCTGATCGCAACCGATAAGCGGGGCCGAAGATTTACCGGAGTGAGTCAAGGCTACGAGGACATCGGCGGTAACAACGGGCGGGAGTTCACGTTTTATTTTAGCGATCTGCCGGACGACGTTAAGGCATTAAATTTAACCTTCGCCATACACGAGAGCCATTACGCCGAGTTCCTGGCAAAGCCGGTAGCGCCGTAGCGCGCGGCGATAGGATTCGCGAACCCGGAAAGTTGAAAGAGGCAGCCACGACGGGCTGCCTCTTTCAATAACGGTCCATACTCTCGCGTTACTCACGCCTTCGGTTCGCGGAGTCTCTTACTCGCCCTGCACCCCGAGCTGCCAGAAGAGGAAGCTCATCTCGTCCGTCAGGTCGTCGATCACCTTGTTTATCGGCAGCCCGCCGGAGTGGCCTGCCTTCGTGTCGTAGTGCAGAAGGACGGGCCTGTCCGACGCGGTCGCCGCCTGCATCAGGGCCGTCATCTTCCGCGCGTGGAGCGGGTCGACGCGCGTGTCGGCGTCGCCCGTGACGAACATCACGGCCGGGTACTTCGTGCCCGCCTTCACGCGGTGGTAGGGCGAGTAGGCGTGGATGAATTTGAACTGCTGCGGGTCTTCGCTCGACCCGTACTCCGGCACCCAGAAGCGGGCGACGAGGAACTGGTGGTAGCGGACCATGTCGAGCAGAGGGACGGAGCAGACGACCGCCTGGAAGAGGTCGGGCCTCTGCGTCATCGCCGCGCCCACCAGCAGCCCGCCGTTGGAGCCGCCGGAGATGGCCAGCTTCGACGTGCCGGTGTACTTGTTCTGGATGAGCCACTCGGCCGCCGCGATGAAGTCGTCGAAGACGTTCTGCTTCTTGTCGAGCATCCCGGCCTTGTGCCACGTCTCGCCGAATTCGCCGCCCCCGCGCAGGTTGGGCATCGCGAACACGCCCCCGCTCTCGGCCCAGAAGGCCGCCCGCGCGGAGAAGGAAGGCGTCATGTTTACGTTGAACCCGCCGTAGCCGTAGAGCAGGGTCGGGCGGTTGCCGTCGAGCTTGATCCCCTTCTTGTGGATGATGAACATCGGTATTCTGGTCTTGTCCTTGGACTCGTACCAGACCTGCTTGACCTCGATGTCGTCGCCCTTGACCGGGACGTTGATGCGCGCCCACACGTCCTGCTTCGCCGTCGACACCTGATAGCGGTAGATCGTCGTCGGCCTCGCGAACGAGTTGAAGGTGAAGAAGGCCTCGTCGCTGTTCCACCGGCCGTACACGGCGGACGCCGAGCCGATGGACGGCAGGGTGATGTCGCGCACGTGCTTCCCGGAGGGCTCGAACACCTTGACCTGCGAGGCGACGTTGTCGAGGTAGCTGGCGAAGAGTTTCCCGCCCACGAGCGAGAAGCCCGTCATCACGGACTTGCCTTCCGGTATGACCGTCTTCCACTTATCCCGCTCCGGGTTCTTCAGGTCTACCAGCAGGACCCGCCCGTTCGGGGCTTCCCAGTCGGTCGCGAGGTAGAGCTGGTCGCCGACGACCTCTCCCGAAAAGCCCGCGCTCACGTCTTTGACAATCGGCTTGATCGGGCCGTTGTTCGCGACGTCCTTCATGAAGAGATCGATCTTATCCCCCGACGAGCCGTGGCTGACGGACAGGATAAGCCAGCGGCCGTCGTCCGACAGGTCCGCGCTGATGATCTGTCCTGGGCCGTAGCCCTCCCCGAATACCTGCTCGTCTTTCGACGGGTCCGCGCCCATCGCGTGGTAGTGGACGCGCGAGCCTTCCTTGCCGAACCGCGTGTAATAGAAGCCGCTCTTATCCGGCTTCATCGAGATCCCGAAGTACCGGGCCTCGGGCAGCCGGTCGGCCAGCTGCTTGCGCGTGTCGACGTCGAGGAGGAAGAGCGCGACCTCGTCCTTGCCCCCCTGCCGCACCCCGTAAACGAGGAGCTTCCCGTCGTCGGAGATGTCCTGAATGTTGACGGAGGTCGTCTGGTCCTCGCTCATGGAGTTGGGGTCGATGAGCACCTCGTCCTTGCCATTCAGACCGTTCCTCACGTAGATGACCGGCTGGTTCTGGCTCACGCTGCGCTTGGTGAAGAAGTAGCGGCCGCCGCGCTCCGTGGGCACGCCTATCGTGTCGATCTTCAGAAGCTCCGTGAGGCGCTGCCGTATCCGGTCCCTGCCCGGAAACGCGCTCAGCATGGAGTCGGTGTATTCGTTCTGAGCCTTCAACCACGCGCGGGTCTCGGGGCTGTCTTTGTCCTCAAGCCAGCGGTACGGGTCGGTTATCGTCGTGCCGTGCAGAGTCTCTGTCACGTTATCAACTCTCGTCTTGGGCGGTGCCTTCCGCTCCTGGGCCGTGGCCATGAAGCCCGTCTGGAGACCCATAAAAGATAATAGCAATAGCGCCACCCCTTTAAACATAAACCTTGTTTTAATCAATTTCATTACCTCCCTGCTAAACTGTCTTAGAATTATAACCGCTCCCGGCCGCGCCGCGCTAAAGCCATCGCGCCCAAGCGCGGCCTACTTCCCGTCGAGCAGGCGCGCGGCCGCGTCCACCTGCGCGGCGAGCCGTTCGAGCGCGGCGCTCGCATTCTTCACCTGCGGCTCGATCTCGTCCCAAAGCTTCTGCTCTATCGCCTCGCGCACTCCGGGGATCGTCTTCACCCCGTAGCCGGTGTAAAACCCCGGCGCGTATATCTGGTGCTTGAACCAGGGGCGGCGCGGCAGCCCCGCCTCGCTCGTCAGCGCGCGCTCCGATTTGTAGAGCAGCTCGTTGAGAGCCTTCAACTGCTTCACGTTCCTGAAGCCCGAGGCCGCCGCCTTGCCGAGCGCGGCCTCGTACCGCTGCGCGCTCTCGCCGAGCGACTTCGCGCCCGCCCTGAGCCTGTCGAGGTTTATCTCTTTCGGGGGGTCGCTCCGCTTCGCGAGACCGGCGATCTCCTCCACGTAGCGGTTGACCGTGTCCGACATGTTGGTGAACTCGAACGGCAGCACGTCGGCGTCGGCCAGCCTCATGACGACCGTGCCGTTCAGCTGCGAAAGCGCGCGGCCGTATTCGAACGTCCCGTCCGAAAACTTCGTGTACCAGTAGAAGCTGTCGTAGACCGAGTGGTAGACGCCGCCCCCGCCATCGCCCCCGAAGCCGGTGTTGAGCGAGGCGATGCCGAGGTGCTGTATGAAGGGCGTGTAGTCGGACCCGGACCCGAGCGCGCCGATGCGGAGGTCGGCGCGCGAGCCGACCTCCTTCTTCTCCTCGTCGGTCCTCGCGGTCGCCGCGCGCCGTTCCCTCATCGCCTGCAAGACGCTCTTACCGCCCTTCGGGTCAGCAACGTCCCGCGCCACTTCGTTCAGGAAGCGTTCGAGGGAGTGCGAGCCGCCCGCGCTGAGCCAGCCTTTGCCCGTGCTGTCGGAATTCAGGTAGGCGACGGCCTTCTGCTTCAACTCGTCCGCGTGCGCTTCTGCCCACTCGGTCGAGCCCAGCAGGGAAGGCTCCTCGCCGTCCCACCCGCACAGTATGATCGTGCGCTTCGGCTTCCACCCCTGCTTCAGCAGCTCTCCCATCGCGCGGCCCGCTTCCATGACGGTAGCCATGCCGCTCACGGGGTCGGCCGCGCCGTTCACCCAGGCGTCGTGATGGTTGCCATAAACGATCCACTCGTCGGGGTAGGTGCTGCCCTCGATCTTCGCGATCACGTTGTAGAGCGTGTGAATCGACCAGTCGAAGGAGAGGCTAAGGCGCACGCGCGCCGGCCCCGGCCCGACGTGGTAGGTGATAGGCAGAGCGCCCCGCCACGACTCCGGCGCGACCTTCCCTTTGAGAGACTTCAGGAGGGGCAGGGCGTCCGCGTACGAGATCGGCTGCACGGGGATCTTCATGATCACCTGCGACTCTTCCCGCGCGATGCGGCGCGCGCCCTTGACCGCCCCCCATCCGGGAGTGAGAGGGTCTCCGGGGTGGATCGGCATGTCCATGACGGAGCCGCGCTGCACCCCGTGCTCCGGGCGGTAAGCGCCCTCCGGGAACACGTCGCCCTGGTAGAAGCCGTCGTCGCGCGGGTCGGAATATATCAGGCAGCCGATGGCCCCGTTCTCGTAAGCGACCTTAGGCTTTATGCCGCGCCAGCTCGCGCCGTAGCGGGCGATGACGATCTTGCCTTTGACATCCACCCCCATCCTCTTCAGCTCTTCGTAATCGGACGGGATGCCGTAGTTGACGTAGACGAGCTGGCCCGTCACGTCGCCGTCGGCCGAGTAAGCGTTGTAGGTGGGGAGCTGGCCCTCGTCTCCGGAGTCCGGGTCCTCTGGGACCACGGGCTCTTTGAGCGCGGCGCGGAACTTCGTCGGCTCGATCATCTCAAGCACGCGCTCCTTAGGGGTGGGGAAGAGTACGTCGAACTCTTCGAGCTTCGCGTCGAACCCCCACGACTTGAATTTGTCTACCATGTACTGCGCGTTCTGCCTGCCGTAAGCCGAGCCGATGTGGTGCGGCTCGGCCGACAGGTGCTTGACGTACTCGCGCAGCAGCCCGGGGTTCGGCACCTGCCGCATGCGATCTTCCCAATCAAGCTGCGTCGTGCCGGCCGACTCGCTGTAGCCGCGGAGGGGGCGTGCCGGGCCCTTGCCGTTCGTCTGGCCGGGCGCGAGGGGCGCGAGCAGCTGGATCACCACGAGCGTCAGCGAGAGCAGACCCATATCTTTCTTTCGGATGTAATGGCGCATAATTCGCAATCTCCGGATTGGAAGAAGAGTATATACACCGCGCACATTCGGGTGCAATCCATGCATGAAAATGTGAGCCGAATGTGAGCGAACCGTGAGAGATTTGAAGGAATCTCCCGGCCTAAGGCTTGATCACGGCCTCGATCAGTTCGATGCGCTGGCGCGGGGTCTCGCCGTCGCGCGGGACCTTCTCTATTAATTCCAGAGTCTCGAAGCCATCGACGACCTTGCCGAAGATCGTGTACTTGCCGTCGAGGTGCGGGGCCGGGCCGAGCACGAGGAAGAAAGAAGTCTCCGCCGAGTCCGGGTCGCTTGAGCGCGCCATCGAGAGGACCCCCCGGATGTGATTGGTCTTGCCGAACTCGCCCTTGAGCGGGCGCACCCACTTGTCGGCGGGGTGGGGCGCGTTGCCCGCGCGCGTGGCCCCCATGCCGCCCTGCACGACGAAGCCGGGCACGAGCCGGTGAAAGGCCGTGTGGTTGTACCAGCCCGCCTCCACGAGCTTCAGGAAATTGCGGACGTGCTCCGGCGCGAGGTCGGGCGACATCTCGACGGTGATGTCGCCGAGGCTCGTCCTCAGCAACACGTCCCGGCGCATCTGATCGACGGTCGCGTCTTTGAAGGGCTCCGTCTTTTTCCGCTCGACCGTGACGCTCACGATCCGGACCGGCTTGATGGCCGTGTATTTGGAGTCGGCGGGCACGAGCGATATCTGATCGACCACTTCGAGGCCTTCGGTGACCTGCCCGAAGGCCGAGTACTGCCCGTCGAGCGAAGGCTGGGGCGAGGCGCAGATGAAGAACTGCACGCCCCCGCTGTTGGCGCGGCCCGGCAGCCGCACGGCGGAGACGGTGCCGCGCACGTGTTTCACGTCGCTGAATTCGTCCGCGATTTTGTTCAACCCGCCCGTGCCCCATCTGTCGCGCGGGGTCTCGGCCGACTTGAGCAGCGGGTCGCCGCCCTGAATAATACCGCGCTGGATGACCCGGTGGAACGCCGAGCCGTCGTACCCTTTGTCGCGCGCGGTCTGGATGAACTGCTCGACGTGCTTCGGGGCCTTGTCGGGGAAGAACTCGAAGCGTATCACCCCCATCTCCGTCGTGACGACCGCTTCGAGCTGCGCCGCCTCTTCGGGCGTTACGGGGACCGCCGCGGCCTTCTTCTGCGCGGACTTCTTCTGTTGCGACGCGAGCGACGGGGGCGTGCAGGCCGAAAGTAACGCCAGTAAAACCACGCCCGCCTTCGCAAGGCTCATCATTTTTCTGTTCATCATAACCCCGCTCTGAATGGTTTTGGCCCGGAGCTTATGGCCGGGGCGGTTCCTCGACCCCGTACCTGAAGCGCGCGATCTCCGTATTCGAAGAGTTATCCACCACGGTCGCGATGCCGATCCGCTTCGAATAGAGGGCGGCCTCCATCAGGGCCACCTCTTTGATCTCCGTGTCGATCTTCATCATCTCCTGATCGATTATAGGGTTCTTTACTCTCACCGTGTAAGTCGTCAATTTCGTCCTTCCCCGCTGTCGCGCTCCGCCCCGGAGATTATAGAATATCGGGGAGATTTGTCGTAAGGATCAAAAGCTATGCAGGCGGGTTCGATCACGGTCTACACCATAGGGCACGGCCGCCACAGCTTCGACTATTTCGTCGGGCTGCTCAAGCGGCACGACATCGACTTCGTGTGTGACGTGCGCAGCTCGGCGCGCTCGCGCTGGCCGCAGTACAATGGCCGGGAGTTGAGGGAGGCGCTCAGGGAGCACGGGATCGGCTACGAGCACCTGCCCGAGTGCGGGGGCAAGGTGGTAGCCCCGCCCGACGAGCTGGCGCGCGGGCTCGACAGGGTCATCGAGCTGGCCTCGGACGCGCGCGTGGCGATAATGTGCTCGGAGTCGAAGCCGCTCACGGACCACGCGAGGGAGCCGCGCGCCAACTGCCACCGCGTCGGGCTGCTCTCGACGCCCCTGCGCGCGCTCGGGGCGGAGGTAGTGCACATCCTGCCGGACGGGGAAGTCATGACATGCGACGAGTCCGCCCTGCCCTCCATCTGGTGAAGCAGGCACTACCCCTCTTGATAAGGCGCGTCCCATGTCCCCGCGAATGCTATCTCGCCTAAGGGGCGCCGCCGCCGCTCGGCCAGCTCTCCGCCGCGGACGGCCTCAGGCAAAGCGCCGAGGTCGCCGCGGTATGGGTAGCCGATGGCGATCATCGCGAGCACGGTGTAGCCTTCGGGTATGTTGAACTCACCCCGCGCCCGCTCGACATCGAACCCCGCCATCTGATGCGCGGCGAGCCCCAGGTCGACCGCTTGGAGCACGAGGTTCTCGCTCGCGAGCCCGACATCGTGCTGGGCCGTGCGGTTGGGCTTGCCGTTCTGTGTGAAGGTGTCGCGCGCGACCGACAGCATCAGGACCGGGGCCTTCAACGCCCAGGCGTTACCCTCCGCGAGACAGGCCCGCGCGCGGTCGAGGGCTTCCGCGTTTGAAGAGTCGAAGACGAGGTAACGCCAGGGCTGGTCGTTGAAACAGGAGGGGGCCCAGCGGGCCGCCTCAAGCAGGCTCAAAATCTTTTCGCGCTCCACGTCGCGGCCCTCTTCGAACAATCGGGGGCTCCAGCGCCGGGCCACGAGATCGTCAACCGGGTGGGCCGCTTCGGCGGGCTTCTCAGGGTACTCATGCGGCATGCGTTTCCCGCGGCCTTCGGTGTCATTCGTTTTGTCGTTCATAAGACCTCTTTCGGATTCTCTCCGCCGCTCTCACCGCGGCTTAGCTCTCATTGTAGCCGCCCGGCGGCGCGCGGGAAAGTTGACAGGATGAAGCGCTCGCCCATAGCATACGGTCGCACTTCATTCGAACAAAGGAAGGCCGAATTATGATGAGACTGGTGATCATACTGCTGTTTGTGTTCGCCGCGACGCCCGCCGCCGCGCAGGAGAGAGCACAGGAGAGGGCGCAGGAGGCGAAGATCGGGTCCAAAACCTCGGGCATGCAAAAGATCGACGGCTACATGCCGCTCCACTGGGACCCGGCGAGCGGCCGCCTGCTGATGGAGATATCGCGATTCAACAAAGAGTTTCTTTATCAAATCTCCTTGCAGACCGGAGTGGGCTCGAACCCCATAGGGCTGGACCGAGGGCAGCTCGGCAATACGCACGTCGTGTTCTTCGAGCGCATCGGGCCGAAGGTACTGATGGTCGAGCCGAACTACCAGTACCGCGCCATCACGGGCGACCCGGCGGAGCGGCGAGCGGTCGAAGAGTCCTTCGCGCGCTCGATCCTCTGGGGCTTCAAGGTCGAGGCGAGCGAGGGCGACCGCGTCCTCGTCGACGCCACCGCCTTCTTCCTGCGCGACGCGCACGGGGTCATCGACCGCCTGCGGCAGACCCGGCAGGGCAGCTTCCGATTCGACGAGAGCCGGAGCGCGGTCTACCTGCCGAGGACTAAAGGCTTCCCGCAAAACACCGAGGTCGAGACCATCCTGACCTTCGGCTCCGAGGAGCCCGGCCCGCTCGTCCGGGGGACCGTGCCGACGGCCCAGTCCGTGAGCGTTCGCCAGCATCACTCCCTGGTCGAGCTGCCCGATCCCGACTACGCGCCGCGCAGGCTCGACCCGCGCGTCGGGGTGTTCGGCATCGAGTTCTACGACTACGCTTCGCCGATCACCGAGTCGATAGAGAAGAGGTGGATCGCGCGCCACCGCCTGAAGAAGAAGGACCCCTCGGCGGCCGTCTCGGAGCCCGTCAGGCCGATCATCTATTACGTGGACAACGGGACGCCCGAGCCCATCCGCTCCGCGCTGATCGAAGGGGCTTCCTGGTGGAATCAGGCATTCGAAGCCGCCGGCTTCAGGAACGCCTTTCAGGTCAGGGTGCTCCCGCCGGACGCCGACCCGATGGACGTGCGTTACAACATGATCAACTGGGTGCACCGCTCGACGAGAGGGTGGGCCTACGGCAGCAGCATCACGGACCCCCGGACCGGCGAGATCATTAAAGGGAACGTGACCCTCGACTCCCTGCGCGCGCGGCAGGACTTCCTGATCGGCTCGGGGCTGGTGCCGCAGTACGACAATGGGCGCGACGGCAGGAACCGCGCGCAGGGGTGCGACTTCGCCCTGCTCCCGGACCTCGATTACCTAGCGGGGGCGGCCTCGGGTGAGGACGCGGGCGAGATGTCGGTCGCGCGAATAAGGCAACTGTCGGCGCACGAGGTCGGGCACACGCTCGGGCTCGCGCACAATTTCGCCGCGAGCACCTACGGCCGCGCGTCCGTGATGGATTACCCCGCGCCCACCATCGAGATAAGGGGCGGCAAGCTCGACCTGTCGAACGCTTACGCGAGGGGCATAGGCGCTTACGACAAATTCGCCGTCACGTACGCTTACGCGCAATTCCCTCCGGGCGCGAACGAGGCGGAGGAGCTTGAGCGCATACTGCGCGACGGGATAGCGTCGGGGATGCTGTTCATCTCGGACGCGGACGCGCGCCCGCCCGGCGCGGCGCACCCCCTCGCCAACCTCTGGGACAACGGGGACGACCCCGTAGCGAGGCTGGGGCATGAGATGGAGGTGCGGCGGATCGGCCTCTCCGAATTCGGGTTGAAAAACATCCCGCAGGGCGCGCCCCTTTCGCAGCTTGAGGCGAAGCTGCTGCCGCTCTACCTGCACCACCGCTACCAGCTTCAGGCCGCGGTCAAATCTCTGGGCGGCGTTTACTACACGTACGCGGTCAGGACCGCGAGCGGCCCGAGCCCCTCGCGCGTCCGCGTCCGAGATGAACAGCATCCCCGACGCTATCCCGTC
>DASQDI010000116.1:0-11040 GCA_035634255.1 Blastocatellia bacterium | reverse complement strand
CAGGCCCGCATTCGCGCGCTTCTCCTCCGTTATGTCGTAAAACGTGACCACCCCGGCGACGATCTCCCCATTCTGGTCGTGGACCGGGGCGGAGCTGATGCAGAAGAAGCCCCACGAGCCGTCCCCGCGCCTCATCATGACCTCCTCGTTTACAACCGTCTCGCCCCTGTTGAGCGAGCGCCACATCGGCCATTCCTCTCTCGTGTAGAGCCGCCCGTCCGGGTGATAGCCGAGGTACTCGGCGTAGGGCTCGCCGGTGTTGTCCCTGCCCATCGCCTCGCGCCAGATACGGTCGGCGTGATCGTTGGCCACCAGAATCCCCTTCGAGCCCGCTTCGCTGACGATGACGCCAGCGGGCATCTGGCGCACCACGGCCTCAAGTAACGCGCCCTTCTTCTCCAGCTCCCGGTGGAGGCGCTCGCGCTCGTCAATGGCGAGCTTCCGCTCCGTGATGTCCATGAACGTGATCACGACGCCGTCTATCTTGTCCCCGACCGTGCGGTAGGGCAGCAGCCGCGCGATGTACCAGCGGCCATCGGTGGAGTGGACTTCCCGCTCCACCCTGACGAGGGTGGAGAGCACCTGCGCGGCGTCTTCGGACAGGTCTTCGTATTCGAGGGTGTGGGTGACGTGCGTCATCGGTCGGTTAATGTCCGACGGGATCAGGTTGAAAATTTGCTGGACGGCCGGCGCGTAGCGCTTGATGAGCAGTTTGCGGTCGACGAAGATGGTGCCGATGTCGCTGGCGGAAAAGAGGTTCTGCAGGTCACTGTTGGCCTGATGAAGCTCGTCAACCTTCTCCTTCAACTCATGGTTGACGGTCCTCATCTCCTCGTTGAGCGATTGCAGCTCCTCCTTGCTCGTCTCAAGCTCCTCGGTCGCGGAGCGCAGCTCCTCGTTGATCGCCTGCAACTCCTCGTTGGACGCTTTCAGCTCCTCGGTCGAAGTCTCGTACTGCTCGATGGTGACGCGGAGCTGATCTTTGGTCTGTTGCAGCTCCTCTTCCATCTGCCTCATGATGAGGCCGATCTCCCCGGCCGGAGTCTCTACGACGTGGGTGCTCGAAGCGCCGTCGGCGCTGACGACGAGCCCGACCTCCTCGAAGATCACCAGCATGAAGCCGTCCGCCGTGGGGCGCGCGCTGATCTTGACGGCCCTTGGCTCGCCGTCGATGGTGACCGGCAGTTGCCGCGTCTCTCTGGGCTGTTCCGTCTGGGCCGCCGCGAGCAGGATTGCGCGCAGGTCGAGCCCCAGTTCGGGGTGTACTAACTTGATCAAATTACGGGAAGGCTCGCCGCCCGTGAACCGCAGGAACCGCCCCGCGTTCGCGCTCAGGTGGACGATGTCGTAATCGCCGCTGATGAGCACGCTCGGCGGCGCGTACTTCTCGACCGCCTGGTGGTGCAGGTCTCCGTAAGAGGTTGGCTTCCGTACGCCCTTCAACACTTCGGGTAGCTTCGGGTCCCACATCCCTCTCACGGGCATCGAAGGCAGGTAAGGCGTCGAGGAGATGACGGAGCGCCGCCTGAAGACGCGGCGCTTTTTGTCCACGGGCATGAAGAGCTCGGGCAGGCTGTCGGCCGACTCCGACGCGCCGAGGAAGAGGTAGCCATACGGCCTGATCGCGAAGTGGAAGAGCTCGAGCACGCGCTCCTGCGTCTCGCGGTTGAGGTAGATGAGCAGGTTGCGGCAACTGACGAGGTCGAGCTTCGAGAAGGGGGGGTCGCGCAGGATGTTGTGCGGGGCGAACAGCACGAGCTCGCGCACCTCCTTCTTCACGCGGTAAAAGTGGTCCTCTTTGTTGAAGTACCGCTTCAACATCTGGGGCGGCACGTCGGCCGCGATGGAGTCGGGGAATATGCCCTCGCGGGCCTCGTTGACGGCCTCCTGATCTATGTCCGTGGCGAATACCTGGATCGGGGGCGGGTCTTTGAGCTTGTGGGCGTAATCGAGCAGCAGGATCGCGAGCGAGTAGGCTTCCTCGCCCGTGGCGCAGCCCGCCACCCACACGCGGACCCGCTCGCCCGCGCTTTTCTCTTCGAACAGCCTCGGCACCACCTCCGCCTCCAGAACCGCGAACGCCTCGGCGTCCCGGAAGAAGTTGGTGACGCTGATGATCATGTCCGACAGGAGGTCCCGCGCCTCGGACGGCCGCTCGCGCAGCAGGGCGACGTACCCTCTGAGGTCTTCGACGGCGTTGACCTGAAGCCGCCGGGTGACGCGACGCAGGACCGTGGACTTTTTATAATTGCTGAAGTCGTTGCCCGTGTGCGTGCGTAAGAGGAGCAGCACTTCGCGCAGGGCCTCGTCGTCGTTCTCGGTCAGAGGCTTGCCGGTCTCCGGGGGGGTCTGGATTCTCTCCGAGATTTTCCTGAGGGAGATGAGCTTCTTCGGCATGTCCGAGATCGGCATGATGAAGTCCACCATGCCGGAGTTGATCGCGTTGCGCGGCATGCCGTCATACTCCGCCTCCTGCGGGTCCTGCGCGATGGATACGCCGCCCGCCTCCTTGATGTGGCGCAGGCCGAGCGTGCCGTCCGTCCCCGTGCCCGAGAGCACGACCCCGATGGCCTTGACGTGGTATGCCGCCGCGAGCGTCCGGAAGAAGGTGTCGATGGGGATGCGCCTGCCTCTCTCCACTTCCGGCTCCCGCAGGCTGATGTGGCCGTCCGTTATCACGAGGTGCTTGGCCGGGGGGATCACGTAGACATGATTCGGCTCCACCTTCACCGACTCCACAACTTTTATGACGGGCATCTCGGTCTTGCGCTGGATCATGCCCGACAGGTTGCTCTCGTGCTCGGGCGAGAGGTGGATGATGACCACGAATGCCATCCCGGAATCGGAAGGCAGGCGCTCGAAGAGTTGCTCAAGGGCGTTGATGCCGCCGGCTGACGCGCCGATCCCGACGACATTCATTTTATTATTACCGTTCCGCCCGTTGCGCCTCGGGCGCTTGTTCTTCGCCCCTGTGTCGGCCATATACTCCCCTTGTCCGTTACTGGAAAATACCTGTATGAAAGCGATGTTAAAGAGCTGTTGAGCAAGTTTACGCTTTGGGTTTGATTGTCTTAGAAGTTTCGGCGGGTAAAGTTTACTGGATTGTCTGACCCGTGTACAGTAGAATCCACTCAGGACGCTCGGGTAAATCGAATATAACCTTCGATCCCGTGACGCATTGATTCCTCGATCCCCGCAACGCTTCCCGCTTCAGCAGGAGCATCATGCCAAAGAGAGACATCATCGTAATAGGGGCCTCGGCCGGCGGCATCGACGCCTTGCAGCGCATGGTTAAAGGCCTGCCGGGGAACCTTCAGGCCGCCATCTTCATAACCGTGCACATATCCCCGCAAGGCCCGGCGCTGCTCGCCGACATACTCACTCGCGCCGGGAGCCTCCCGGCGGTCACCTCTTCCGACTGGGAAGAGGTACGGATGGGGCACATCTACGTTGCCCCCCCGGACCGCCACCTGATCATCGACCCTTCCGGCTACACCCGCGTCACGAGGGGGCCGAAAGAGAACCGCTTTCGGCCGGCGGTCGACCCGCTCTTTCGGTCGGCGGCCCGCGCGTATGGCCCGCGCGTGACCGGGGTCATCCTGACGGGCGGGCTCGACGACGGCACCGCCGGGCTGCTGGCGGTGAAGAGGCGGGGCGGCCTCGCCGTGATTCAGGACCCCTCCGACGCGCTGGTGCCTTCGATGCCGCTCAACGCCAGTGAGCACGTGGCAATCGATTACAGCCTCCCTTTGTCGGAAATCGCGCCCCTGCTGGTCCGCCTCTCCGAGGAGGGGGTCGAGGAGGAAGGAGAGTACCCCGTGTCAGACGAACTCGACATAGAGCTGAAGATAGCGAGCGAGAATAACGCCCTCGAAACGGGAGTCATGAAGCTGGGCGAGTTCTCCCCGTTCACCTGCCCCGAGTGCCACGGCGCGCTCCTGCAAATGAAGGACGCGGGGCTCGTCCGTTTCCGCTGTCACACGGGCCATGCGTTTTCGGCCAACAGCCTGATCGCGGAACTGACTGAGAACATCGAGGACCAGCTCTGGACCACGATCCGCTCGATGCAGGAGAGCACGATGCTCATGCGGCACATGGCCGAACACCTCTACGAGGAAGGGAACGGGCCGATGGCCGAGCTGTTCCTCACCAAAGCGCACGAGGCCGACCAGCGGACCGACCTGATCCGGCAGGCCGTGATGAACCATGAAAAGATGAGCAAGGACAAGGTGGAACGCGCCATGAAGAAGAGTTGAGCCCCCCGGCCCCCGCCCTCTCACCGCCCCGCCTCCGCTGACGTTCAGACCCCTATTTATCACGGCCGCGCCCGGAATTCGGCATGTATTGCTCTTTACAAAATTTGGTGATATAAGGGGGCTGATTTCGGCCCTATAGTTTTGTAACAACTCTTCATTTCCAGCGGAGACTTCTATGAGCAAGAAGAGTATTTTTGTCGCCCTGTGCCTGAATCTTCTCCTCGTCACCTTCGGCTCGCGGGCGGCGGCGCGACAGGTCTCGTCGGCCAGCCTGCTCGGCGAGGCGCGGGACGAAGCGTCGTCCGTGCTCTCGGGCGTGAAGGTCACGGCGCGGCACGAGGCGACCGGGTTCTCGCGCTCGGTCCTCTCCGACTCCGAGGGCGCGTACCGCATCAACGACCTGTTGCCGGGACTCTACACCGTCTCCGCCGAGAAGGCCGGGTTCCGCGTGCTGACCATCAACTCGGTGGTGCTGGAAGTTAACCAGAAAGGGAGGCTCGACCTGCGACTGACCGTCGGGCAGATGGTGGAGGCCGTTACCGTGACCGCGTCTGTCTCGCCCTTGCAGACCGAAGACTCTTCGGTGGGGTACAGGCTCGACTTCGCGACCATCGGCGACCTGCCTCTCGCCGGGCGCAACATAGTATCTCTCCTGACGCTCGGCCCCGGAGCGGTCCCCAGACAACTCGGGGGTTTCGGCCATGACATAATCAACGACGTTCAGGAGAGTCGCGGGGCGGTCGCGCTCAACCCGCCCATCAACGGCGCGCGCTCGACCATGAATTCCTTTCTTCTTGATGGGGCGATGAATACCGACCTCAACACGAGGAGCATCGCCGTCGTCCCGCCCCTTGAGACCGTGCAGGAGTTCCGCGTCATCTCGTCCCTGCCTTCGGCCGAGTTCGTGCAATCGGGCGGGGGCGTCGCCGACATCGTAACGAAGTCTGGGGGCCGGGCCTTCCACGGCAGCCTCTTTGAATTCTTCCGCAACGAGGCTTTCGACGCGAGGACCCTCTTCGACGACACGTCGCTCCCGCGCCCGATCTTCCGCCAGAACCAGTTCGGCGCTTCGCTCGGGGGGCCTCTGCCGTTCGCCTCGACTTTCTTCTTCGCCAATTACGAAGCCCTGCGCGGCAAGACCGCCAGCGCCACTTTAGGCGTGGTGCCGGACGAGCGGTTGCGCAGGGGCGATTTTCGCGGGCGGGCCACGATCCACGACCCTCGGGTCACCGACATCGTTACTGGAAAGAGAGTGCCTTTCCCGAATAACATCATCCCGGCCCACCTGCTCGATCCCATTGCTTTGATGTTCCTCGAAAAGTACCAGCCTCTGCCGAACCGTCCGGGGCAGGACAGCAATTACCTCGACTCCACCCCGAGCCGGTTCGTCAAAGACAACGCCTCGGTCCGGGTGGATCACGAGCTGCGCGACCGGAGCCGCGTCTTCGGCCGCTATACGATAAATGACGAGCGCAACCGCCTCGCCTCCGCCTTCCCGCAACGCCCGACGAACGAGCGCGTGCGCGCGCAA
This sequence comes from Blastocatellia bacterium, assembly GCA_035634255.1. Lineage (GTDB taxonomy): Bacteria > Acidobacteriota > Blastocatellia > UBA7656 > UBA7656 > DATLMR01. The sequence continues at coordinate 5,253 of DASQDI010000116.1, read as the reverse complement.
CAGCTGGCCCTTGGGCACACCCTGACCGGCATCAGATGGCTCAACGAATCGCGAATCTCTTTCACCCGCCTCGGCATTCTCGAACTGCCCGAGAGCGCCTTCAGGACCAACGACGCGGCCGAGCTCGGCATCACGGGCGTCGCGCTCGAAGAGGAAGATTTCGGGCTGCCCTTCTTTCTGGTGGGGAACTTCTCCCTGCCGTTCGACACCCCGAACCGGCCTCAGACGCAGAGGGACAACCTCTTCTACCTTTCGGACACGGTGTCATTCATCGGCGGGCCGCACACGTGGAAATTCGGCTTTCAGTACATGCACTTCCAATTGAATTACCTGCAAAGCCAGCTCTCGCGCGGGCGGTTCATATACTCCGGCGCTTTCACGAGCGACCCGACTTCGCCCACGCCGACGGGCGACCCTTTCGCCGACTTCCTGCTCGGGTTCCCGCAGGTCACCGAGCGCAGCGTGGGCCGGGCTCAGGCTTACTTCCGGCAGAATACCTACGCCGTGTTTGTTCAGGACGATTGGCGAGTCTCTAACCGCCTGACCCTGAACTACGGCCTGCGCTACGAGTACTTCTCGCCCTTCCGGGAGAAGCGCGGCAACATGTTCAACCTCGACTTCTCGCAGACCCCCGCCCCGCCGCGCCTCGTGCGGACGGAGCGCGCGGTCGAGCCGGACCGGAACAATTTCGCGCCGCGCGTCGGCCTCGCGTGGCGTCCGCCGGTAGGTTTCCTTAAAGACGACTTCGTGGTGCGGGCCGGGTACGGGGTTTATTTCAACCCCGAGATCGCCACGGAAAATTATGACCTCGTCCGCAACGGCATCGTCAACGAGACGAATGCGAGCGACGGCAGCCGGCTCCCGATACTCACCACGCGCGATGGCTTCCCCCGGACTCCCTCTACGGGGTTCCCGAGCTTCTTCGGCATCGACCCCGGAGCGCGAACGCCCTACGTGCAGCACTGGACCCTGAGCCTTCAGTACCAGCTCCCGTTCAAGGTCCTTTTCGAGTCCGCCTACGTCGGGTCGAAAGGGTCGAAGCTCGGGAAGTCGAGGACTTTCAACACGCCTCTGCATACCGAGACGGGCGAGAACCTCGCGCCCCGCCCCGGCGACCTTCAATCCCTGAGGACGTGGCCCGAGCTCGGCGAGCTGATCCAGCGGCAGCACATCTCCAACTCTTCCTTCCACTCGTTGCAGCTCAAAGCGGAGAAGCGCCTCTCATCGCGCCTCGCCTTTCTCGGGAGCTTCGTCTGGTCGAAGTCCATCGACGATGGCGACACCGTCCTGAACGGGCTCTTCGACAGCGTGACCGCGCAGGACGAGAGGAACCTCGCGCTCGAACGCGGGCTCTCGTTCTTCGACGTTCGCAGGCGCCTGAGCGTCGGCCTCACTTACATGGTGCCGGGGCCGGATTTCCTGCATGGGGTCTTCGACAACTGGCAGGTCAGCGCGATCCTCACCGAGCAGGATGGCACGCCCCTGAACCCCGTCTACTTCTTCTCGGACTTCGCCAACACGGGGACGCCCAACAGGCCCGACGTGGTCCCCGGAGTGAGCATAACTTTGCCGCGCGGCGAGCGCACGGTCGAGCGGTGGTTCAACCCCGCGGCGTTCCGCGACCCCGCGCCCTTCACGTTCGGCAACGCGGGCCGCAACATCATTCCGGGGCCGGGGAACAATCTGCTCGACTTCGCCCTGCATCGCAGGTTCCCCTTCGGCGAGGGCCGCACCCTGGAATTCCGCGTCGAGTCTTTCAACGTCTTCAACCACCCGAACTACGGAATCCCTCTCCCGTTCCCCGACTTCGGCCCCTTCTTCGGAAGGATCGTCTCCACCGGAGAGCCGCGGCGGATTCAGTTCGGCCTGAGATTCGATTTCTAAGATGCCCGCTTTCCGAGAAGAGAGCCGAATTCAGGAGAGCGGCGACGGCTCGCTCGCCCTGGCGGGAGGGCCGCCGCGCGGGCCGAGCCCTTTCGCCCGGTGGGTGGGAAGCCGGAGGCTCGCGCGCCCGTTCTGGGTCTTCCTGCTCGCCTCGTGCCTCTTCAACACCGGGATGTTCGTTTACGTCCTGCTGTACAACCTCTTCCTCCTGGACCTGGGGTACAGGGAGGACTTTCTCGGCCTCCTCTCAAGCTTCACGACCGCCGGGAACATAGCAGGTACGGCCGGGGCCGTGCTGCTGACCCGCCGCATCGGGCTGCAGAAGACGGTGGCCGTCTGCCTCTTCGCGTCGGCGGCGACATCGGTCCTGCGCGCCCTGATCGTCGACGAGTTCGCCCTGCTCGGCTTCGCGTTTTTAGCGGGCACGTTCTTCGCGCTGTGGGCCATCTCGATAGCCGTGATAATCGCCCAGACGACCCCCGAGGATTTGCGGCCATTCGCCTTCAGCGTCTATCTGGCGACGGCCATCGGCATAGGCATCGTGGCCGACCCGCTCGGGGGCCACCTCCCGGTCTGGCTCGGGCGGATGTTCGGCCCGGCCAGCCCGGCCGTCGCCAAGCAGTGGGCCCTTCTCGTCGGCTGCGCCTTCGTCTTCCTGTCGGTGCTCCCCGCCCTCTTCCTGAAACTGGCTCCCGGAGCCGATCCCGGGCGGTTGAGATACCCGCGCAGCCCGTTCGTCCTCAGGTTTCTGGCGGCCGTCGCCGTGATGAATGTCGCGACCGCCGCGTTCAACCCTTTCGCGAACGCCTACTTTTCTCAGTACCTCAAGATGCCCGTCCACGAGATCGGGCTTGTCTTTTCCGGGGGGCAGGCCGGTCAGGTGATCGCCATCCTGCTCTCCCCTTTCATCCTGAAGAGGCTCGGGCTGATCTGGGGGATAATGTGGATCGAGCTCGCCACGGGCCTGTCGCTCGCGCTGCTGGCGACCGGGCCGAGCGCTCAGGTCGCCGTTCTGGGGTTCGCGGGCTACATGGCATTTCAGTGGATGGACGAGCCGGCGATGGAGAGCCTCCTGATGACCAGAGTGCGGCCGGACGAGCGCAGCGGCGCGTCCTCGATGATGTACATGACCATATTCGCTTCGGCCGCCATCGCCGCGCCCACGTCGGGCAAAGCGCTCACGGTTTTCGGATACCCCACGGTCTTAGGCGCGGCGGCCTTCCTGCTCATGCTCGGAGGGCTGCTGTTCGGGCTGCTGCTCAAAGGGAGTGCCGAGCGCGCGCCCGAAAACCCTGAAGCAACGTCGAGGCCCGCAGGATAATATAGACGCGGGAAGGGGACAAACGTCATGCGTACAACGGAGCGCGCAGGCTGACCGGGGTAGGCATCTTGGAGTAGTATACGGCGAATGTGCTAGATTACTGGCGTGGCTAAGCAGGAGAAAACTCTACTTCAGGTTCTGCGCGGAACTTCTGACTCAAATATATCCTTCGACTAATTATGCGGTTTGCTGCGTTACTTAGGTTTTGATGAACGGATAAGAGGCAGCCATCACATCTTCACAAAGCTGGACGTTGAGGAAATCATTAACCTTCAGCCAAAGGTCGCAAAAGCTAAGGCATATCAAGTGAAGCAGGTTCGCGGTATAATCCTTCGTTATAAGCTTGCAGGAGAAAGCGATGAGCAATAACTACCGATACGAAATAGTAATATATTGGAGTGGGGAAGATGAGGCATTCATCGCCGAAGTACCGGAGCTGTCAGGTTGCGCCGCGGATGGGGCAACTTATGCCGAGGCTCTGGCGAATGTAGATATAGTCATTCAGGAATGGATAGAGACAGCCAAAGAGTTAGGCCGTCCAATACCGGAGCCGAAGGGACGTTTAATGTACGCCTGACCACCCAGCTTCACCTGATGACCCCGAATTATAAACGCAAGTATGACATCTTCATCTGCGGAGGCTCCGAGCATTTCGGGATGCTCCGTGAGCTGCTGCCCCGGCTTTACCCCTTCGGCGCGATCAACCTGGCTTCCGTCACGCTCTCCGACTCGGAGCTTGAGAAGCTGAGCCCCTACGTGGACGCGATTCATAAACCCCTGCACGACCCGCGCGGTTACCTGAACTTTAATCTGTTTTGCATCAGAGACATCAACCGTCTCGCGAAGGCCCCGTTCTTCATCAAGCTCGATGCCGATGTCGAGTTGAGAGATGGCTGGATCGATTATGTCGAGAGGGGGATCGCGGCCCACGGCGACGCCGTTCTGTTCGGGGTCAAGGAGGGCATCGCGAGAATAAACATCCGGCTGTCCGGGCCTCTGGTGCAGGAGAGGCTCGGCAGGGACGTTCTGGTCGAAGATGGCCGGAAAGTCATAGGGGGCTTCTACGTCGCCAGCACGCCCTTCTTCAAGCGGCACGACCGCTTCATGCAGACCGTCCATGAGTTTCTATATCTCGGCGAGGGCGGGGCTCCCGGAGCTTTCGAGCTTGAAGGCGATTACCACGACCTTCGGAGGATCGGAAATGAAGACACCCTGAGGAGCCTCGTCGTACACGCGCTCGGGGCCGGAGACCGTATGTTCGTTCTCGACAGTGAAGGGATGATCTTCGTGCCGCACGGGCCGGGCTTGGACCGGCGGGGAGGCCGGCGGCTCCGAGGGAGGCGGGCCGATGAGCGATAACAGGGGAGAGGTCCTCTCCGGTCTTGAGAGTATAAAGAGCGGGTCGTTAACGCTCGATTTCGACCCCCGTTATGCCGAGTCTCTGCGAGGAAAGCGCGTCGCCGTCGTCGGCCCCGCCGAGACCATGATCGGGACGGGGCAGGGCGGGCTTATAGATTCTTATGACCTGGTGGTCAGATTCAACACCGTGATCGAATACCTGCCTTTCTCTCCCGAGCTTTCGCGAGACATCGGGAGCAGGACCGACATTCTGTACAGCAACAACGAAGTGTTGATCGAGGGACTGGTCGGCCAGAAGCTCATATCGCATGAAAAGTGGCCGGAGGTATGCGAGCGGACGGGGATCAAATTCGTCGTCGCCACGAATAACGATTTCACCTACGCGCCCTTCTCGGCCCCGCCCCGCTGGTACGTGGAATACTTAAAGCTCGACCGGTTCCTCGACGAGTTGGGTGGCGAGACGGGTTTCCGGATGTTGTTCGCCGTCACCGACACGGTCAGGAGGCTCCTGAAAGGCTACGTCGGCAGGACCGGCTTCATCGCCATATTCGACCTGCTGCTTTATGACATCTCCGAACTCTACGTCACGGGCATGACGTTCTATCACAAAGGCGGCCACCTCTTCCTGAAAGACCGCGCGCCGGAGCTTCACCCTATGAAAAATCACAGGGCGGAGAGCCCGAAGGACA
>DASQDI010000115.1:0-68758 GCA_035634255.1 Blastocatellia bacterium | reverse complement strand
GGCGTCGAGCAATGACTTTGGCCAGCTCCCACGCCGCGCCGCGTTCCGGAACGGGCGCGTGTTAGACCGAAACGACTCTCATCGTTTTTGATGTTGAACAGCTTTCGGCTGCTCGGTTCATACGACTGCAAGGCCCGTTCCCCTCCCTCCACTCACTATTTTCCGCACAAATACACGTGTTTAAGCCCCGGCTTCGGGCGCGGGCGCAATGTTTCGGCTGCGTTCGTCGGGATAATCCTGCACGGGCTTCGGGCGGAAAGAAGGCGGGTGAGTCTTTCGAGTTCGCTGCGTTGCGGGAGGGCCGGTTGACTTGCAGCTAAGCGTAAGCGGTGAGAATCGGCACGAGTTGGAGGCCATTATCGTCGCCCGCAGCGATTCCCACCAGCTTTGCACGCGGCACGCTCGCACCGTGCGTGCCGTGCCTCGATTCCGAGTCAGATTAATGAGACCGTCAGCTGCCAGATCCGAAGAGTGAGCCGGGATTTTAAGCCCAGGACTTGCCGGCCCGGTCACCCTCCGAATCCTTTGGGGGCAGAGACGGTGCCGCGAGAGTGGTGAGCCCGCGCGGCACCTTCTGAGCCTTAATTGCCGGCTACGAAATGCTCCCTGAAGTTAGCCAGCGCGACGGCTACGAAGTCTCTCGTCACGGGGTCGTTGGCCTTCACGCGCGCTTTCAGGGTGGGCTGTAAATCCAGCGGCCCCTGCTCCAGAGTGAAGAACGCCTGAAGTATTCCCTTGTCGAGCGCGAGCTGCACGTAGCCGCGGAGCGCCAGAGGTATCTCCGAATTGTCCGCGAGCGTCAAGGTCTGGCCGTTGTGAGTGACGGTGATGCTCCGCCCGGCCATCCCCCTCGCCTGCGCGTCGAGTCCGAGCGCGCGGACCAGCGCGACGGCGAGGTCCCTGCGGATGATGCTGTCGGCCGGCTTGAACAGAGAGGTGGTCCTCAGGACCATCCCCTCGGGGGCGAAGTCGAAGTCTCTCAGGGTCGAGCCGTTCGCGGTCACGGCCTCCGCGTATGGGGCGAACTCGGACGTAACGTCCGTGAATCTCGGGGTCGTCGCCAGAGTCTGGCGGACCGGGGTGTTCTGCACGAGGAGCCTCGCGAAGCTCTCGCGCGTGACGTTGCCCGAGGGCCAGAACGAGCCGTCCGGGTATATGTCCATCAGGCGGTTCCTGAGGGCGAACTCGATGTCCGCCTGCGCCGGGTGCCCCTGAATGTCGGGGATGTGCGGCAGCTCGAATCTCTGCTGCGTGATCGTCCCGTCCACCGGTCCGGGGGCCGCCGCGCCCGAAGTAGGCAGGCTGGCGTTCGGGGCCGCCGCGAGGCCGCGGACTCCGCGGACTTCGAGGAGCCACGGGCCCGGTTCCGGGTTCCTCACCACAACCTGCCGGGTCCTGCCATCGAGTATCGGGAGCGCGATGCCGCTCGAATGGGTGACCCCGCTCGGAGACGTGAGCAGAATGCCGATGGTGTTGCCGTCCCCCGTCTCGATCACGGTGTCGAACGTGGCGAACACGTCGAGCACGCTCATGCCGGGAGCGACCGTGAACGGGCGCGAGTTGGCCGAGCCGGGTCCGGGCAGAGCCGCGGGGTTGTAATCGACGTGGAAGGGCTCGGGCGCCGGGCCGCTCACGCTGAATTGCAGGTTGAAGGTGGGCGTTACGAAGGAGCCGTAGTCCTTCGAGCGGTTGAAGACCTTATCGACCGCCGCGTAAGCGTTGACATACCCGGCCCCGACTTCGTGGTCCTCGAATCCGGGCATGCGGCTCGCGGTCTCGACGAGGATCTGCTTGAGCTCTTCGGCGGAGAGCGTCGGGTCCGCGTCGAGCATCAGGGCCGCGACGCCCGCGACGAAAGGCGTCGCCATCGAGGTGCCGCTGATCTGCGTGTAGAACGGGAGGAAGGCGAGAGGTATCTCTAAGTCATCCGTCAGCCCGTTTGAAACGATGTTGGTGATGGCTCGGGTCGAGACCATCGCCGCGCTGAACCTGCCGGCGTTCGACTCGAACTCGCGGCCGGTGCCGGGGGCCGTGATCGTCGGCGCGTCGAAGTCGTCGAGCGTGTCGCTGTTGCCCAGGCGCTCCGAGCGAGGTAGCCCGCGCGAGCTGAAGCTTGCGAGGCCGCCTTCCTTGGTCCCCGCGGCGACTCCGATCACCCACGGGGCCTTGGCGTAGCGGTTGTACGTCCCTTTTCCGGGGCCCGAGTTGCCCGCCGCGAAGACCGACAGTATGTTGCGTTCGAAAGCCGTGTGAGAGGCGATGTGGATCGGGTCGTCCGGCTCGAACGGGCCGGCCGAGCCCCACGAATTCGAGATGATTCGAATCTTATGAAGCGGCTGGTTCGCGAGCGACCATTCGAAGCCGCCGAGCGCGTTCAGAATGAAGAGGCCATAGCCCGAGCCTACGCCGATCAACTTGGCTCCGGGAGCAACTCCCGAGTAGAGCCCCCCGGACCTCAGGCCCGTGCCTCCCACTATCCCGGCGCAGTGCGTCCCGTGGCCCACGTGCGTGTCGGTGTTCGGCTGGTTCTCGATGCCTATGACCGGGGTGAAGCCCGCCAGCGTCGCGGTGTCCGTGAGCATCTGGACGTTTTGAATCACCTTCGAGCCGAAAGAGAGGTCGCTGTGCGTCGCGTCTATGCCGGAGTCGTTGATGACGACGGAGAAGTCCCCCTGCCCGGTGACGGGCATGCTGCCGTTGGCGGCTCTCATCGCGCTGTCGGCGCGCACTCTATCGACCCCCGTGACCACCCGCGCTTCCTTCATATAATAATAGAGCCGGTCGTTGGACCAGACCGACCGCACCGAGCCGTTGGCCGCGAGGGCCCTCACCTGATCGAGGGTGGCCGGGGCCGCGACCATGCCTAGATTGTTGAACGTGAGCCCTTTGGTGATTCCCAGCCCGCGGAGAATATTGAGGTGACTCTCGTTGAGCCCCTGATTGCCGTTGAAAGATATAATGACCACTCCCACCGGGACATTGCCCGTGATGTTTGTGAGCTTGTCTCGTAGAGTGGAGGAAAGGGTTGCGGCTTCAGATATGCTCGCCCCGATGATCATGGTCAAGATCACGGCGAGAACGTAGACCTGATAACGAATCCTGCTAATCATTTTCTTATAGCCTCCAAGGTTTATTTGATTCAGATCAATTGTTCGACGGTTCCCGTCTTTAGATTTCCGGTGAGGAGCTTCATTCGTGTTTCGCCTGTCGCGAATTCCTCAACGTTCTGACGCATAGAAGATAGCCCCAAGCGGTTGACGATTTCTTGAGCCGCCCGCGGGAACTATTGAAAAAACCTTGAACGGGCGACTTGATTATCGAACACAGGCCTGATGGCGCGTATTATAACGATTCAACGAGTTCGCTTAAGCCGGTGCGGGCGACCTCTCTTCGCGGGCACAGATTACGGCTAAATAACTGCAAACATTAACAACGTTCCCGGCGGCACCTCTCTTGCAACTGGGACCGACGGAGGAGATGAGTCAATGGACCTTATTTCGCTTTTAATCTTGTTGCTGATCGCCGGAATATGCGGGGCACTCGGGCAGGCGATAGCGGGTTACAGCCGGGGAGGCTGCCTGGTCTCGATAGCTTTGGGCTTCATCGGCGCTCTGCTGGGGATGTGGCTCGCGGGTGCTTTGGGGTTGCCGGAGCTGTTCTCGATCAACGTGGGGGGCAGGGCTTTCCCGATAATCTGGTCGATAATCGGGTCGGCGATATTCGTGGCTATACTCAGCCTCTTCACGCGAAGCCGATTGTAGACGAAAGGGAGATTCTTTTTATGGCCGAAGACGAGAAGCTGGCAATGGACGAATCGCGCAGGATCGCGCAGCATGAAGCGATGAAGGGGGCCGTGCGGAACGAAGTGCAGGCGGAGGTCGCCCGCGACGCCGGGCACCTGGACTCGTCCGAGCGCGCGGAAGCGGCCGCGGTCGCGCAGAATATGAAGCGCAAGGCCGTCTCTGAGGTCGTCGATACGGAGTCAGAGATAGAGCGGGCGCGCGGCACCGCGCGCATCTCGCAGTTCGTGGATTACATCTTCTGGCTCATCTACGGGATCATCGGGCTTGAGATCATCCTCGAACTGATCGGCGCGCGCGATTCGAACGGGTTCAAGCGGTTCGTGGACGCTCTGGCCGCGCCCCTGCTCGCCCCATTCCGCGGGCTCGTCGATGATCCGGGCGCGGGGGCGGTACGGTTCAGGCTCTCTTACATAGTCGCTCTGATCGTCTACCTGCTCGTGCACCTCGCGGTGATCGGCCTGCTCAGGATCATCGCCCACAGGAGGACGGCAGTCTAGTGGTCAGGGGCCAGGGATTAGGGAAGATTCCAAGCTCTCTTTATAGAATCCCTCTCCTTCCCTGACTCCTGACTCCCGGCCACTGACCACTAATCAACTGGCCCCGCCCGCCGCTTCCTTCCACAGGTCGGGGTAATCCGTAAAGCCTCCGTCAATTCCGAACCCGATGTAGCGGCGAATGTCCGAGATTATATTGGACCGGAGGGTGGAGCCGTCCGCCTGCTTCTCGCCGAGGGCGCGGCGGTTGACCGCGGTGGTCGGGCCGCGAAACGTGTACGGGTGGACCAGCAGCCCCGCGCGGTGGAACACCTCGACATCACTCGCGCCCGAAAGCATCGACTTGCTCGGCCCCGCCCCGCGCGCGTAAGACGCGATCTCCGCCGCGAGCACGGGCGAGACTCTGGCCGAGTCCTCCCTGCGGCCCGCGTCGCTCATCGGGAGCAGTTGAACGCGCGCGTACTCGGGCGCGAGCTCGCGGAAGCGCAGCAGGCTCGCTTTTGAAAACGACTGAATGAATATTCGCTCCGTTTTCGGGCCTCGCGCGAGCGCGCGGGCGAGCAGGGCAGGCATGTCGTGTCCCATAGACTTATAAAACTCGGGCCACTTGATCTCTATGTACAACCCCGCGCGGTCGCCCACGGCCTCCATCGCCTCTTCGAGAGTCGGGACCTTTTCGCTCGCATAAGCGGGCCGCGCGGCGAATGGGTTGGCGCGGTTGAACCACGAGCCCGCGTCGAGCCGCTTTATTTCGGCCAGAGTGAAATCGACCGCGTAGTAGCCCCGTCTGTCGGAGCCGCGGCCCTCGGCGTCGCGCGCCTTCGCGCGGCCGGGAAAGATTTCGGCGACGTTGGTGGTCCGCGAAAGGTCGGCGTCGTGCATGCAGATCAGGGCCCCGTCTTTCGTCACCTGCAAGTCCTGCTCGACGAAGTCCGCGCCCTGCTCGACGGCCAGACGGTACGCCGAGAGCGTATGCTCCGGCGCGTAGGCGGAAGCCCCGCGATGGGCCACGAGCAGCGGCCTCGCGGATGAAGGGCGCGTTTGACTCAGGCGGGCCTGCGGCAGCGACAGGAGGACGGCGCAGGCGGCAAGCGCGACGAGTCCCGCCCGCCGCTTCGGGCGCGAGTTCATGAAGCATTCGATTTCCGGCATCGGCTCTCCCTTGCTGTCGTGAGATGAAGGCGCGGCGAAGGCCACAGGATAAAGCAAATGGGTGCCGGGATCAATTTACATTTCCCTTAACTTGGTGCAACATTTTCAATCTGCCGTCTTTCAAATTTGAAGATCAACGAACCCTGTCTGGAGGAGACATGAACATCCGGTCACTTTCTCTCGCAAGGATCTTATCGTCGGGCGTGGTCGCTCTGCTTCTGGCGGTAAGCCTGCCGGGATTTTCTCGCGCTGAGGAGGCCAAAAAATTCAGGCTCGTGGTTCATGGGGGGGCCGGCACGATATTGAGAGGGAACATGACGCCCGAGCTTGAGAAGGCTTACCGCGACAAGCTCTCGGAAGCGCTGCTCGCGGGCCACAACATCCTGAAGAATGGCGGCTCAGGTCTCGACGCTATTGAAGCGACCGTCAGGATACTCGAAGACTCTCCGCTCTTTAACGCCGGGAAGGGGGCCGTCTTCACGAACGAGGGGACGAATGAGCTGGACTCGTCGATCATGGACGGGGCGACCCTCAAGGCCGGGGCCATCGCCGGGGTCAAGCATGTCAAAAACCCCATAAGCCTCGCGCGCCTCGTGATGGAGAAGTCCCCCCACGTCCTCATGGTGCGGGAGGGCGCGGAAGCTTTCGCGAAGCAGAACGGCGTCGAGCTGGTGGATCCGAAATACTTCTACACAGAGAGAAGATGGAAGGAGTTGGAGCGGGCCAAGGGAAAAGAGCGGCAGAAAGAAGGGGGAGAGAAGACCCCGACGCGCGACGCGACTCCCGCGAAGCCTTCGGGCAACGGGGCCGGGCTTAACGACGAGCGGGACGACAACAAATTCGGCACGGTCGGGGCCGTCGCGCTAGACCGCGCGGGCAACCTCTCGGCGGGGACCAGCACGGGCGGCATGACCAATAAAAGGTTCGGCCGCGTGGGGGACGCTCCCATCATAGGGGCTGGCACTTACGCCAACAACAAGACCTGCGCCGTCTCCGCCACCGGGCACGGGGAGTACTTCATCAGGGCCGTGGTCGCCTACGATATAAGCGCACTGATGGAATACAAAGGGCTCTCGCTCAAAGACGCGGCCGACACGGTGGTCAAAGATAAGCTGGTAAAGATGGGCGGCGAAGGCGGGGTCATAGCGATAGACAAAGACGGGAACATCGCAATGCCTTTCAACTCGGCGGGCATGTATCGCGGCTACGTTCTGGAGGATGGTAAGGTCGTGGTCGAGATTTATAAGGACTGATGATCGAGGGACGAAGCGGGGACAGGGGCGAGCCCTGTCCCCACAACTGTTATTTACCGCTTACCTTCGCGGAGACCTCACGGGCCATCCGCAAGTGCTCCTGAATGGCGGGCAGGGTCTTCGCGGCCCACGCCTTCACTTCCGAGTCACTTCCACGGCTGGCTTCGCGCTGGAACAATTCGACCGCGTCGCTGTGGTCCTTGACCATCTGGCGCATGTACTCACGGTCGAATTCCGCACCCGAAAGGGCCGAAAGCTTCTTCACCAGAGCGTGGTGCCTTTGCGACCACTTCGCGTCATCCCCCCCCTTAGAGCGAGACGCGGACGAAGTGTTGGTCCCGGACCCGCCCGTCTGCACTACCGAGCCCTTGTCCGCCCCTTCACCCGTCCTCTCTCCGCTGTGAGGGTTGATCCCGCTTCCAGTCGCGCCTGACGAAGCGCCGCTGCCGCTCGCGGACGAGCCCGACGCATGCGAGGCCATCATCGAAAGGTCCACGCCCTTGCTGGATGCCAGCTGCATCAACTCGCTGTTGGCGCGGGAGTGATCGTCGATCATGTGCTGGCCGAACTTCTTCACCTCCGGGCTCATGGCCCGCTCGACCGCCAGCTTGCCGAGGTCCACTTCGGCCATGCTGCTGTGCGCCGCTTCCATGATGAAGCGACGGTCGGAATTGCTCAGAGAGCCGCCCGAGTTCTGCCCGCTTCCGGCGCTGGTCTGCTTGCTCGTGTCGTCAGTCTGCTTTTTCGAATCGCGGACAGGCGGGTTCGACTTGTCGGTGTGCTGCGCAAAGTTGGCCTGTGGCGAAAATAACATCGAGACGAGTATGATCATACCTGTTGCCATCACTCGTTTATTCATCACTGATCCCTCCTTCAACTTCCAATTGTTCGATCAAAAAATCCCGGACCCGCGGAGGGGGTTGAGCCGGAGCCGCGCTTTGCGGTCCCGCTTCGGCCTCTGGAATCGGCGGCTGAATCAGCCCCTCTCGCGGTGGACGCGCAATTAAGGAGGGCAAGGCTGATGCCATAAAGTAGTGCGGGCGATTGTAGCGCTAAGGCGACCGAGGAGACGCGGAAGGTCGGGGCCGGGGCCGGGGCCTTGCAAGCTAGGGACACGGGCAGACAAATATGGCCGGAAAACAGGGGAAAAGTAGGGGTCAGCGGCCAAGGGCCGGGGCCGGAGGGGGAACGAAAAACGGCGGAGAAGAGGGCGTGAGAAGCGGGCAGTAGACCGGGCGTTTTTATCGCCTCGTCGTACTGCCCGCGCGAACCGAGCGACAATACTGATCATGGGCTCTCGCGGCTCTTTATTTACTGCCGACCTTCGCGGAGACTTCGCGGGCCATTCGCAGGTGCTCCTGGATCGTGGGCAGGGTCTTCGCGGCCCAGTTCTTCAGGTCCGCGTCCGTGCCGCTCGTCGCCTGGCTCTGGAAGAGCGCGGCGGCGGCGGTATGGTCTTTCACCATCTGGCTCATGTATTCGCGGTCGAACGCGGCACCCGACAGCGAGGAAAGCTTTCTCTTTAAAGCCTGATGCCTCTTCGCCATCTCCGAGGTCTCGGTGTCGCGCGGAGCGGGCGCGGCCCCCGGCGAAGGTCTGGTTGCCGGCGCGTTAGCCCGCGAGTTTCCCGTCGGGGTCCCGCTCTGGGGCGTGGCGTTGCTCGGGATTCTCGGGGAAGCTGCCGGGCCGCCGGACGCCTCCGGCACGCCCGCGCTCGCGGGGAGGGTCAGGCTCTTTATCGAGGCCAGAGCCTTCAGCTCGTCGCCCGCGCGCGTATGGTCGTCGATCATCCTCTGGGCGAACTGCTTCACCTCGGGGCTCGCGGCGCGCTCGGCCGCCAGTATCCCGAGGTCCACCTCGGCCATGCCGCTGTGCGCAGCTTCGAGGGCGAAGCGGCGGTCGGCGGGGCTCAGAGAAGATTTACCGCTTCCGGGGGCCTGCCCGTGTACGGTATCCGTCAGCTTCGAAAAGTCGGTCCCGAGCGAGAGTAGTATTGCGGCGAGTAAAATCATGCATGCCGTTATTAGACGTTTAATCATATTTGCTCCTCCTTAACCTTCTTAACTATTTAACCAAACGCGCGGCGAACCCGCAAAAGAGAATTCGGTTGGAGGCCGGCGGGAGCCGCGTCAGGCAATCCAGCTTGAAACGGCCGCGACCGTGTTGCTAAGATGGTCAGTCGCTCGCTACAACTATTATTAGACAGTGAGCAGGCGAGCATAAATGAAAAGACCGGGAGATTGAGATGGGAGAATTTGTTAAGGTAGCGAATAAATCCGACCTGCCGCCGGGCGAGGGCATGGTGGTGGAAGTGAAAGGGAACCGGATAGCTCTTTTCAATGTTAACGGAGAGTTCTACGCGCTCGACAACACCTGCCCGCACAGGAATGGGCCGCTGGGCGAAGGCTATTGCGACCCCGTCAACCTGACTGTCCAGTGCCCGTGGCATGGGTGGGCCTTCAGCCTCACGACGGGCATCTCGCCGGTGAATTCGTCGGCCAGGGTCGAGAAGTTCGAAGTGAAGGTCGAGGGCGAAGAGGTACACGTGGCGCTCAACTAGGCGGGGCTCGCGCGTTTCGCGCAGGTAGAGGACAAGCTAAGGAGGCTTAAGCTAATTGAGCACGAACAACGAAGCTTTTGATGTAGTGGTGATCGGCGCGGGGCCGGGCGGCTACGTCGCCGCGATCAGGGCCGCGCAGGTCGGCCTGCGCACGGCCATCGTCGAAAAAGACAAGAACCTCGGCGGCACCTGCCTGCTCCGGGGGTGCATCCCGACCAAGGCCCTCCTGCACACGGCCGATGTCCTCGACGAATTCAAGCACGCAAAAAATATCGGGGTGGTGACGGAGGGCGTGTCGCTCGACATGCCGCAGGCGCAGAAGAACAAGAACAAGATCGTCCTCAAGCTCTCGAAGGGCGTCGAGTTTCTGATGAAGAAGAACAAGATTCAGACCTTCAAGGGGGCCGCCCGCATCGAGAGCGCGGGCCAGATCACCGTGACCGGGGCTGAGGGCTCCACCCAGATGGTCCAGACCAGAAACATCATCATCGCCACGGGCTCGGTCCCGCGCTCGCTCCCCGGCCTCGACATCGACGGCCAGCAGATCATCACGAGCGACGAGATACTTGAGTTGAACGAGGTCCCGAAGTCCCTGATCGTGCTGGGGGCCGGGGCCGTCGGCGTCGAGTTCGCTTCGATGTACGCCCGCTTCGGGTCGGACGTGACCATCCTCGAACTGCTGCCGCGCCTGCTCCCTATCGAAGACGAGGAGATAAGCTCGGAGCTCGGAAAGTCTTTCAAGAAGCAGGGCATCAAGGCTTTCACCGGGGCCAACTTTCAGAAGGCCGTGAAAGAAGACGGGCAGGTGCGCGTGACCGCGCGCGTGGGCGACGCGGACCGCGAGTTCGTCGCGGAGAAGTTGCTGGTCGCGACCGGCCGCGCGGCTTATACCGCGGGGCTAGGGCTTGAGAACCTCGGCGTCGAAACGGACAAGCGCGGCTACATTCAGGTCGACGACCACATGCGGACCAACGTGCCCAACGTCTACGCCATCGGCGACGTCGTCCCGACCCCGTGGCTCGCGCACGTCGCCTCGGCCGAAGGGATCGTCGCGGCGGAGACCATCGCGGGCAAAAATCCCCGCCCGATCAATTACGATCAGGTGCCGAACTGCACCTACTGCCACCCGGAAGTCGCGAGCGTCGGCCTGACCGAAGCCAAGGCCAAGGAGCGCGGCTACGAGGTCAAGGTCGGCAAGTTCCCCACCCCCATCCTCGCGAAAGCTCAGATACAGGGGGCGACCGAGGGGCTGGTCAAGATCGTGAGCGACGCGAAGTACGACGAAGTGCTCGGCCTCCACATCATCGGCCCGCAGGCGACGGAGCTGATCGTCGAGGGCTGCACGGCTTTGCGGATGGAAGCGACGGTCGAGGAATTGATCCACACCATGCATGCCCATCCCACTGTCTCCGAGGGGCTGCACGAGGCCGCCGAAGACGTGCACGGCATGGCCACGCAGATTTAGTCACCCGATCCCTGCCACCGGCCCGCTTTTATATTGAGCAAGGGCCGGTGACGGGCGAGCCTCTTATATGGAACTTAACAAAGCGCAGAAGCTCGAATTGCTATATTACATGCGGCTCACGCGGTCGCTCGAAGAGAGGCTGGAGAACCTGCTCAAGCAGGGCAGGATCAAAGGCGGCCTCTTCCGCAGCCTCGGGCAGGAGGGCACGGCGGTCGGCTCTGCCTACGCGCTCGACAAGAGCCACAACGACATCCTCTCGCCCCTGACCCGCGACCTCGGGGCGATGCTCGTGATGGGCGCGCGCCCGCGTGAAGTCTTCGCCTCCTACCTCGCGCGCGGCACGGCCCCGACGCGGGGGCGCGACCAGAACATACACTTCACGGACCTTGAGAGGGGGTTCATCGGCACGGTGAGCCCCCTCGGCACGCTCGTGTCGGTGATGAACGGGGTCGTGCTTGCCACCCGGATGCAGGGCAAAAAGAACGTCGGCATGGTCTACATCGGCGACGGCGCGACCAGCACCGGGGCCTTCCACGAGGCGGCGAACTTCGCGGCTGTGCAGAACCTCCCGCTCGTGATAATCGGGGAGAACAACGGCTATGCATACACCACCCCCACGAGCAGGCAGATGAGGGTCAAAGATCTCGCGGACCGCGCGAAGGCCTACGGGATGCCGACGGAGATCGTGGACGGCAACGACGCGGCGGCGGTGTTCGAAGCCTCGCGCCGCGCGGTGGACCTCGCGCGCTCGGGCGGCGGCCCGACCTTCATCGAGGCGAAGACCTTCCGCATGAAAGGCCACGCCGCGCACGACAACCAGTCCTACGTCGCGAAGGAGATGCTTGAAGAGTGGCGCGGGCGCGACCCCATCGCGCGCCTTGAGAAAGAACTGCTCGACCGGGGCGTCAGCACCGCGCGGGAGGTAGGGGAGACTTACGCGCGGGCCGAGTCGCTCCTCGACGAGGACCTGGCCTGGGCGGAGAGTCAGCCCGATTGCGAGCCCGAAGAGGCCCTCGGCGGAGTCTACGCCGGGGATGGGGCGGAGGCGGTCGGCTTTCAGGCGATTGAAAGGTAAGAATGGCGGCAATAACTTTACTTGAGGCAGTGCGCCAGGGGCTCTGGGAAGAGATGGAACGCGACCAGAGCGTCTTCCTTCTCGGGGAAGACATCGGCGCGTACGGGGGGGCTTTCAAGGTGACCGAAGGCTTCCAGAATCAGTTCGGCGCGGAGCGCGTGATCGACACGCCGATCTCGGAGAGCGCCATAGTCGGGGCCGCCTGCGGGGCCGCGATGATGGGGATGAGGCCGGTGGCCGAGATGCAGTTCATAGACTTCATCTCCTGCTGCTTCGACGTCCTGACCAACTACGCGGCCAAGAGCCGCTACCGCCAGGGCGTCGGGATCCCGATGGTCGTCCGCGGCCCGTGCGGGGGCGGGGTGCACGGCGGCCCGTTCCATTCGCAGAACGTCGAGTCGTTCTTCCTCAACACGCCCGGCCTGAAGATGGTCGAGCCCTCGACGCCTTACGACGCGAAGGGCCTCATCAAGGCCGCGATCCGCGACGACGACCCCGTGCTCTTTTTCGAGCACAAGTACCTTTACCGCAACCCGAAGATCAAGCAGGAAGTGCCCTCAGAAGATTACATCGTGCCGATAGGCAAGGCGGCCGTCCGGCGCGAAGGTACGGACCTGTCGATCATCACCTACGGGGCGATGGTCTACACGGCGCTCGAAGCCGCGGAGCGGTTGGAGCAGGAGGGGATCAACGTCGAGGTGATCGACCTGAGGACCCTGATGCCCTTCGACCGCGAGGCCATCATCGAGTCGGTCAAGAAGACGAGCAAGGTGATCATCCTGCATGAAGCCACCCGCACGGGCGGGATGGCGGGCGAGCTTACCGCGGTGATAAACGAGGAGGCATTCGAGTACCTCGACGGGCCGGTCATGCGAGTCACCTCGATAGACACGCCCGTCCCCTACGCGCCGCCTCTCGAATCGTTCTTCCTGCCGCAGGTGGACGACATACTGAAAGCAGCTCGGGCGCTCGCCGCGTACTGAAGGACCCCGGCACCGCGGCGGGCGCGACGACGAAATTGTTGGAGAGATGGGAGAGATATGAGCGAAGAAGTCAAGATGCCGCAGATGGGCGAATCCATCGCGGAAGGCACGATTGTTCGGTGGCTCAAGCAGGTCGGAGACTCTGTGAAACGCGACGAGCCGCTTTTCGAGATTTCCACCGACAAGGTTGACGCGGAGATCCCTTCTCCGGCCTCGGGCGTCCTGTCGGAGATAAAAGCCAAAGAGGGCGAGACCGTCCCCGTGAATGCCGTCGTCGCCGTAATCAACGGCGGGGGCGCGCAGCCGGCGCAGGCTTCGGCCCCGGCGCAGGAAGCCCCGAAGCAGGAAGAGGCACCGAAGCCGCAGGCTCCGGCCCCGACCCCTCCCCCCGCCCCGCCGGCCGAGCCCAAGGCGGCCGCGCCGCCGGCCCCACCCGCGCGGCCCGAACCGGAAGCAGCGCCGCAGGCCCACGCGGGCGACCAGCAGGGTCAGGCCCCGACATCGACGGCCCTGCCTAAAGCCGCTCCGGGGTCGCCTGACGAGTTGCGCCGCACGCGGTCCTCCCCGCTCGTCCGCAAGATAGCCGAGGAGCAGGGCGTCGATATTGCTCAGATCGAAGGCACGGGCATCAGCGGCCGCGTGACCAAAAACGACATCCTCAGCTTCATCGAAAACCGGGGGGCCGCGCAGCCGTCGGCACCCGCGCAGGCCCCGGCCCCGTCGCCCGCGCAAGCCTCCGCGCCCGCCCGCGCGCCTCAGCCTTTGCGCCCGCCTTCCGAAGAGCCGGAGATCGGCCCCGCGCCTTACGGCGAAGGCGACCGCGTGGAGATCGAGCCGATGTCGATCATGCGCCGGCGCATAGCCGAGCACATGGTCGCGAGCCGCCGCACCTCCGCCCACGTCACTTCGTTCATCGAGGTCGATTTTACGGAGACGGCCAAGCTCCGCGGCAAGCTCAAAGATGAGTTCGAAAAGCAGGGGGCCAAGCTCACCTTCCTGCCATTCATCATCAAGGCCGTGATGGAGGGCATAAAGAAGTTTCCCATCATCAACTCGGCGGTGTGGGGCGACCAGATAGTCTACAAGAAAGACATCAACATCGGCGTGGCCGTCGCGCTAGACTGGGGGCTGATAGTCCCGGTCATACGCCACGCCGACGAGAAGTCCCTGCTCGGCCTCGCCCGCGCCGTCAACGACCTCGGCGAGCGGGCGCGCAACAAGCAGTTGAAGCCGGACGAGGTTCACGGCGGCACCTTCACCATCACGAACCCCGGCGTCTACGGGGGCCTGATCGGGACCCCCATCATCAACCAGCCGCAGGTGGCCATCCTGGGGGTCGGGGTCATCAAGAAGCGCCCGTGGGTCATCAACGACGCGATTGCCATCCGGCAGATCGGCCTGCTCGGCCTTAGCTTCGACCACCGCGTGATCGACGGGGCGGTTGCCGACCAGTTCCTCGCGGTCCTGCGCGACGTGATCGAGGCCGCCGACTACACTTCGTAGGCGGGAGACGAAACGACCGTCGGGGCGGGGTGCCGATCAGTTGGTCGGGCCCCGCCCCGACGCTTATACTGAAAGATATGGCGACAGAAGCGACACCCGCCCGCCGCGCCTGCGAAGTCAGGCGGCTCGGCCTGATCGATTACTCGGACGGCCTCGCGCTTCAGGCGCGCGCGGTCGAGCGGCTGCGCGCGGGCGAAGCCCCGGAGCAGTTATTCCTCCTAGAACACCCGCACGTCTTCACCCTCGGGCGGGGCGCGGACGGCTCCAACATTCTCGCCGACCGGGGGAGGCTCGAATCGCTCTCGATTGAAGTGCACGAGACCGGACGCGGAGGCGACGTGACCTACCACGGGCCGGGGCAGATGGTCGGCTACCCCATCATAAACCTGAAGCCCGACCGCTGCGACGTTCACCGCTACGTGAGGGATGTCGAGGAGGTCCTGATCCGCGTGGTCGGAGATTTCGGGGTGACGGGGGAACGGATCAAGGGGCTCACGGGGGTCTGGGTCGGCAACGAAAAAGTGGCGGCCATAGGCGTGCGGATCGCGCGGTGGGTCACGAGCCACGGCTTCGCGCTCAACGTGAATACGGACCTCGATTACTTCCGCCTCATCGTCCCATGCGGAATCACGGATAAAGGGGTCACCTCGCTCGCGCGCCTGCTCGGGAGAGAGGTCGACATGCGGGAGGTGGCTTCGTCGGTCGAACGGAATTTCGGAGAAGTCTTCGGGCGCAACATCGTCACGCCCGGCGGCCAACTTGAGTGTAACCCCTGATTGCCTTTCGCCGTATCAGCAACAGGCGGCAAATGCTCAATATTGAACGAGTTGTAAAAATTCGGCCGCTAATTTTTACAACCGGCAAAGGAAATGTAATAGACGATTGCTATCGTTAATCATTCCTGCCTTTCGAGACGTGCAAGGGGGGATTACGGGAGAAATTCCTCGATTGATCCTGTGAACATTAAACCGATAGGGAGTATTATTCATACCAGGGATGTTTATTAATTTAATAGGAAGCATGACCAGAAAATACCCGGCCTCACTGTCGGGCAGGAAGGGCTCTGCCGTCTTTCTGATCATAACTATGTCCGTACTGATCTCCGCGGCCTGCAAGAGCAGCACCCCCAACGCGGCAGGCCCGCGCCCCGGCGCGGAGGCTGGCCCGCGACAGGTGAAGGTGACGCAGGTGACGGAGATGGCGATGGAGCGGGGCATCACCGCCTTCGGCGCTCTCGCGGCCTTCGACGAAGCGACGATCAGCGTCAAGGTTCCGGGCCGCGTGCGCTCGATAACGGTCGACCTCGGCAGCACGGTCCGCAAGGGGCAGTTGATCGCCCAGCTCGACCCGGCCGACTACCAGCTCCGCGTGGAGCAGGCGGAGGCGGCCCTGGCGCAGGCCCGCGCGCGGGTCGGCCTGCCGCCCGAAGGCTCAAGCTCGCGCGTCGTGCTCGAGAACACCGGCACGGTGAGGGCGGCCAAGGCCGTGCTCGAAGAGGCGAGATTGAAGCGCGCGCGCTCCGAGCAGCTCGTGCGGCAGGGCGTGCTTTCGAGGGCGGAACTCGACTCGGTCGAGGCCGAGTACAAGGTCGCCGAGAGCCGCTACCAGGACGCCATCGAAGAGGTGCGCAACCGACAGGCCGTCGTCCTGCAGCGCTACTCCGAAGTCGAGATCGCCCGCAAGCAGCTTTCAGACACTAACGTCTACGCGGCCTTCGACGGGGTCGTGCAGGAGAAGATGGTCAACTTCGGCGAATACCTCGCGGGCGGAGCGCCGGTCGTCAAGATAGTCCGCATGAACCCCCTGAAGCTGCGGGTGGAGGTGCCGGAGCGCGACGCGCGCAGCGTCAGCATCGGCCAGCAGATGCGGGTGTCGGTCGAGGGCGACCCGAACGTCTACTCCGGCCGCATCGCGCGCATCAGCCCGACCCTCGGCACCGAGAGCCGCACTCTCACGGTCGAGGGGGAAGTCGTCAACACGGGCTCTCTGAAGCCCGGAGCGTTCGTCCGAGCCAACATCGTCACGGACACCAACAGCCTGACCGTCGCTGTCCCGAAAAACTCGGTCGTCACCTTCGCAGGCATCGATAAAGTGATATCCGTCGAGGATGGCAAGGCCGTCGAGAAGCAGGTCACGCTCGGGCGCAAAACGGACGAGTGGATCGAGATACTGTCGGGCGTGAAAGTGGGGGACATAATCGTATTAGACCCCGGCAACCTTCAGTCCGGCCAGGCGGTCGAAGTTGCACAGTAGCAGGAAGCACCGAGAAGATTATGCAAAAACTTGCTGAAGTATGTATAAAGCGGCCCGTCTTCGCGGCGATGATCATACTGGCGCTGGTGGTCGTCGGCGCGGCCAGTTACTTCCGGCTCGGCATAGATCGCTTCCCTTCTGTCGATCTGCCGACCGTGAGCGTGCGCACCTCTCTGCCCGGCGCGTCGCCCGAAGAGGTGGAGACAGAGATTTCCGAGAAGGTCGAAGAGGTCGTCAACACGGTCGAAGGCGTGCAGGAGTTGCGGTCCGTTTCCGGCGCGGGCTCATCCTTCGTCATCGCCACCTTCGGCCTCGACCGCGACATCGACACGGCGGCGCAGGACGTTCGGGACCGCGTCGCCACGGTGGTCCGCAGCCTGCCCGAAGACGCCGACCCGCCCATCGTCGCCAAGTTCAACAACGACTCTTCGCCGGTCCTGACCGTGGCCCTTTCGGCCAACAGGTCCGTGCGCGAATTGACGGAGCTGGCCGACAAGGTCGTGAGGGTGCAGATTGAGCGCTCGACCGGGGTCGGCGAAGTCAACATAGTCGGGGGGTTGAACCGCGCCATCAACATCTGGATAGACCCCGAGCGGCTCGCGGCCTACCAGCTCCCGATCACGACGGTCCGCAGCGCGCTCGCCGCGCAGAACTCGGACGTGCCCGGAGGCAACGTCTCGCAGGACTCCCGCGAACAGATCCTGCGCACGATGGGCAAGATCGTGAACGCCGAGGACTTCAACGACCTGGTCGTCGCCACCCGGGACCAGACGACCATCCGCATACGCGACATCGGCACGGCCGAAGACGGCACGAAGGAGCAGCGCTCGCTCTCGCGGCTCAACGGGGTCCCGACCGTGGTCCTCGACATACGCCGCCAGTCCGGGGCCAACACCATCGAGGTGATCGAGTCGGTCAAAGGGAACCTCGCGAAGGTCGCGCCGCAGCTGCCCTCCGACGTGAAGCTCGAAGTGATCCGCGACCAGTCGCGCTACATCTACGCCGCGCTGCATGAGATCAACCTGCACCTCGTCCTGGGCAGCATACTCGCGTGCCTCGTCGTCCTGCTCTTCGTCCGCAACTGGCGCTCGACCCTGATCGCGGGCGTGGCCATCCCGACTTCGGTCATCGCCACGTTCGGCATGATGCGCGCGCTCGACTTCACGCTCAACAGCGTGACGATGCTCGCGCTGGTGCTGATGGTCGGCGTCGTCATCGACGACGCGATCGTCGTCCTGGAAAACATCTTCCGGTTCGTCGAAGAGAAAAAGATGAACCCGTTCGAGGCGGCGCGCGCGGCCACGGCGGAGATCGGCCTCGCCGTCATGGCGACCACCCTGTCGCTCGTGGTCATCTTCATCCCCGTCTCTTTCATGTCGAGCATCTCGGGCCGGTTCCTTTATCAGTTCGGCATAACGGCCGCCGTGGCGATCATGGTGAGCCTGCTCGTCTCGTTCACGCTCACGCCGATGATGAGCGCGCGCCTGCTGCGCTCGGAAGACGCGGACGACCACGACGGGGCCAGCTCCAGGGGCGGCTTCTACGGCTACATCGACAGGACGTACACGTGGGCGCTCGGCATGGCCCTGCGCCATCGCGTGGCGGTCGCGGCCCTGGCGGTGCTGGTGATACTCTCCGCCATCCCCCTCTACAGCATAGTCAAGCAGGACTACATCCCGAGCGACGTTGACGAGGCCGAGTTCGACGTGAACGTGAACGCGCGCGAGGGCGCGAACCTCGCCACGATGGATCAGGTCATGCGCGCGGTCGAGGCGGAGATACAGTCGGTGCCGGGGGTCCGCCTCGTGCTCTCTTCCGCGGGCGGGGGGTTTCTGGGGGGGATAAACCAGGGCGGCGCTTACGTCCGCATCGCCCCGCACGAAGAGCGGCTCTTCTCCTTTACGAGGCTGTGGCAGGGGCTGCTGAAGGGCGACCCGCTCGAAGCCTTCAGGAACAACTACACGCAGCGCGACGTGATGAATCAGGTCCGCGCGCGGTTGAGAAAGTTCAAGGACCTGCGGACCAGCGTGCGCAATGCCCCCTCGTTCAACATCGGGGGCGGCGGCTCGGAGATAGACTTCGTGCTGAGGGGGCCGGACCTCGTCTCGCTCTCGAACTACGCCGAGGCGCTCAGGGCGCGCGCGCCGGAGCTCGGGATAGTCGACGCCGACACCACCCTGAAGCTGGACAAGCCGGAACTGCGCGTGATGATAGACCGCGACAGGGCGGCGGACCTGGGGGTCTCGACCTCCGACATCGCGACGGCCCTGCGGCTGATGGTCGGGGGCGACCAGCAGGTCTCGCGCTTCAGGGACGCGGCGGTCAACGACGACTACGACGTTCAGCTGCGGGTCCGCGAGGGCGAGCGCAACGACGCCGAGACGATCTCGCGGCTCTACGTGCCGCGGCAGGGCGGGGGGCTCGTCAGGCTGGACAACGTCGTCAAGATCGAGCAGTCGCAGAGCGCGTCGCGCATCGACCGCCTGGACCGCCAGAGGCAGGTGAGCCTCCGCGCCTCGGTAGCGCCGGGCTACGCGCTCGGGGATAGATTGGAAGCGCTGCGGGGCGCGGTCAGGGACATGGACCTACCTGCCACCTACACCACGAGCGTGTCGGGCCGCGCGCGCGAGCTCGAGCGCACGTTCACCGAGTTCATCTGGGCGTTCCTGCTATCCGTCATCTTCATGTATATGATCCTGGCGTCGCAGTTCGAGAGTATCGTCCACCCCCTGACGATCCTGCTCTCGCTGCCGTTGTCGGTCCCGTTCGCCCTCTTTTCGCTCTGGGCGACGGGCAACACTCTCAACCTCTACTCCGCCCTCGGAATACTCGTGCTGTTCGGCGTGGTGAAGAAGAACTCGATCCTCCAGATTGACCACATGATCAACCTCTCTAAGAGCGGGATGACGCGAGACTCGGCGATAATGCAGGCGAACCGCGACAGGCTGCGCCCGATCCTGATGACGACGCTCGCGCTCGTCGCGGGCATGCTCCCGCTCGCGGTCGGGACCGGCCCCGGCTCCGAAGAGCGGAGGGCCATCGCGATGGTCGTCATAGGGGGGCAGACGCTCTCGCTCCTGCTCACCCTGCTCGTGACGCCGGTGGCCTATTCCCTCTTCGACGATATGGCCGTCAAGGTCAGGGCGAAGATGAAGAGCACGCGCGTCGGCTCTATCACGGTCCCTCTGGCGAACGGCGTCAGGGCGATCTTCGCGCGGAGGCGGGCCGCCTCGGGTGAGGAGCAGCTTTCGAAGAGGAAAGAGGCTCCGGCCGATGTCAAGAAAGAAGGCGCGGGAGTCAGCGCCGGTGACTGAGGGCTTCGGGTTTGGAACCTTCCGACCCGAGCAGGGAAATTTCAGATGGCTAAACCGAAACTCACCGGGCCGAGGCCGGAGTGGCTCAAGGTCAGGATTCGCGCGGACGAGACCTTCGACCGCGTGAACAGTATGGTCGCGGACCTCAGCCTGCACACGGTCTGCCAGGAGGCGCGCTGCCCCAACATCTTCGAGTGCTGGGGCGAAGGCACCGCCACTTTCATGATCCTGGGCGACATCTGCACGCGGCACTGCGGCTTCTGCGCCGTGGGCAAGGGCAAGCCGCTTCCGCTCGACCCCGAGGAGCCGCGCCACGTCGGGGAAGCGGTCCGGAGGCTCGGCGTTAAGCACGCGGTGATCACGAGCGTCAACCGCGACGAGTTGCCCGACGGAGGCTCACTCCACTTCGCGCGGACGATTCAATGGGTCCGCCGTTTGAACCCCGGCACGCGCGTCGAAGTGCTGATCCCCGATTTTTGCGGCAACGAAGAGGCGCTCGAAAACATCCTCGCCGCGCGGCCCGACGTGCTGAACCATAACACGGAGACGGTGCCCAGACTTTATAAGCGGGTCAGGCCCGACGCGAAGTACGCGCAGACCCTTGAGCTGTTGCGGCGCGCGCACGCCCGAAAGCTCGACTACCCTCTGCTCACGAAGTCGGGCCTCATGGTGGGGCTGGGAGAGTCTGTTGAAGAGCTGGTTGAGACGTTCCGCGACGTTGCTTCGACCGGCTGCGATATTCTGACCGTGGGACAGTACCTCAGCCCCACGCCCAAACACATACCTATCGAAAAATATTACTCCCCCGAGGAATTCGCTTACCTGAGGGACGAGGCTTTGAAGATGGGCTTTCGCTACGTCGAGTCCGGGCCGCTCGTGCGCAGCTCGTACCACGCTGGCAGACACACGAGCGGGGCGGAAGGAGCAATTGACCCGAACGATTACAGCGCGGACCCGATCTTTTCCGGCGAATGGCCTTCGACCCCTCTCGTGCAGCTCAAGGGGAGAGAGGTAAGGGAATAGTTTTCAGACCCTCATCAAGAGAGGTTCTCTTTACGGAGCCCGCGACTAGCCCCTCGCCCCCGTCTCCGCCTCTTCGAGCATGCTCTTCTCGCCGCGAATGAATTTCCCGAAAACGCCATTCCAGGGCGGGATCACGATGGAAGCCGAGCCATGCGCCTGCGCCATGCAGGCAAGGCGGATCAGGGGCTTCGGGTCATCCGTGTCGATGTAGCCGAACGTCTTGATCCTTGACCCTTCGAGGCGGCTCACGTCCGAGAGCTTTTCGGCACCCCCTAAAACACCCACCCAGCACGTGCCGCAGGCGGCCGACCGGCACTCTATCGGGATTGGGCCTCCGCCGGGAATGCACCTGGGGTCGCGCTTCGTGTAGTCGCGTTTGTCGTTAGCCGCGGCCGTCGTCAATTCCTGAGTGTGGATCAGCTTGAATCTCGCGTCAGAGTCTTTCTCGTCGAAGGTGACGGTCCATTCCTTCCTGGCGCCCTTGAGGAAGCCGAACAAGCCCTGGCTGTCGTCCCTCGCCCGCTCCCTCAAGACCTGCTCGGGAGATCGGCCGTCAGCCTTCTCGACCTTTCCGGGCGCGGCCTTGAAAGCCGATGCGCCAGCCTGCTGCAACGTCATGAAAGCGACGGCGGATATGCCCGCGAGCAGGGACTCGGGGGCGTCGACCTGCTTCGCCACCCGGCGCGCGACCTCGCGTATCTGCGAAGCGAGTTCGAGGCTCGACGGGACCCCGCTCGAAGCGAGCGCCGAGACTTCGGCCTTGACCTGCGGCCAGTAGCGGTGGCCGTAGAGGAAGCGGTGCGACGAGTCGATGTTGTCGGCCAGGCGATACTTGCCCTGAAGCTGGAGCTTCCGCGCGAGCTGCTCCTGATCCTCGGCGCTCGCCAGCGCGCGCGCGAGCGAAAGGGGGAAGAAGTGAAACCATATCCGCGTGGCATTCTTGTCCACTTCATGAATCGAAGGCGAAAGCGCCTGGAGGATTCGCTCCCACGCGTGCTCATCGTGCTGGTTCAGGAAGGCTTCAAAAAGAGTTTCGCTGTTTGTGCTCATGATTATCCCGTATTGATTGGAGTCCCTTCTTAAACGAAAACAGGGATTCTACCAGCAAGCTTCCGCCCGAGGCAAACTTCGGGCGCGGCATCGCCATAAACGTTTAAGAAGATTCGCATGGAGTTGGGAGGGCGGAGAGGCAAGGAAGGGCGGCCCCGAAAGGACCGCCCCGCGTTGAAGACCGAATCTACTTTTTGCCCTTGGCCGCGGCCTTCGAAGCCTTGAGCGGGTTCTTCGTTCCGTCGCCGCTGCGCATCGCGGCCAGAGCCTTGGAGTGGGCCTCACAGTCATGCTCTTCGGCCCTCGTCTTCCAGTACTCGCTGGCGTCGATGCCTCCGGACAGGAATGCCACCACCGTGAACTCTTCGGCGCACTTGGGGCAGGACAGGCGCACCGCGCGGGCTGCTCCTCTTTTAGCCATTGCTTATCTACTCTCCTTTCACTGCGTCGTTACATAATAGGGCGCGAGGCGCTCTGAATAAACAAAGTAAGAGATTGCCAGAACAAGGCACGGCTGTCAACTTTTCAATTTATGCTCGGCCGCCCTCTCCCCTCTTAGCTATTTACGGAGCAGTCGCGTGTCAGGGTCGCCTGCGGCGTTTGAACGGGTTCGGGACTCTGTCGGGGCGGAAAGTCCTCGCGGGGGCCGTCATCCCATCGGGAGGGTTCGGCGTCGGCGGGGAGGCCACGCCGAATCTTTGGACCTTGAATGAGAGCTGATTATTTCCCGCCTGAAGGACCGCCGCCCGAGTCGCGGCGACGACTCGGGGCGCGGCCAGTACTCTCACCACTACCTTCTGTCCGGGGGAGAGCCCGCAATGCCGCCAGCGCCCTTCCGCGTCGGTCAGGCCGCCCATCATAGTCCCCTGCTGCGCGCCCGACTCGACATACAATACGACTCTGCGGTTTACCGCAGGCTGGCCCGCGGCGTTCAGGACGAGAATGCTGGCGCAGGCACCTTCCTGCTCTGGCGGGGCGGCCTTATTCTCCGCGACCTCCGCGACCTTTTCGCCTGCCTTTTCATTTCGCTCCGCTTCTTTCCGGGTCGCTTCCGACTCAAGCGCGGCTTTCTTCCTCTCGATCTCCGCGACCTTTTTCTCAAGCTCGACCATGCGCGAGTCTGCCTGCGTAGCCGCGACGCTCGCACCGTCCGCGGCCGGGGCCATCGCCTCCTGCGCGGCCGGCTGGCTCGTGGGGGCCGTGGCGCTCGCCTGAGCGGGGCCACGAAGCACGAAGTAGCCGGTGACGGCGAGGGCGAGCAAAAGGAGAACGGCCGCTCCGGCGGCGAGAGCCTTCTTCAGGCCCGAAGGTCTTTCGGCGGGAGTGATGGCCACAGTTCCGGCTTGCGCTCCCGTTTCCGGAGCTATGCTCACGGTCCCGAGCGCGGCCGCGTCTTCGACCGGCGCGGTGACGAGGTTCTTGCGAGTCACTCCCGACGAGGGCTCCGCATCGGGTCCGCGAACGCCGGGCGCGAGGGCGACGGTCGGGGCTTCCTGATCGACTTTAATGATTGAGTCTGTGCCTAGAATCTGCGTCACCTCTTCGTCGGCCCGAATCTTTTCGGTTTCGAAGTCGGAGATTCCTGTGTCGGCCGGGCGAGGCATGTAGGCCGTCGCCCGCGCCGCGAGCGCGACTTGCAAATCGTCCCGGCGGCCAGCTTCGAGCAGCACGCTTATCCGGTACTCGTCGTAGCCCGATTTGGAGACCCGTACCGTATGCGGCCCCGGAGCGAGACCTTCGATGAGCATCCTCCCCGTCTCCTGATCCGACACCCCGCGCATCAACTCATCGACGATCACTTCCGCGCCGCACGGCTGCGTGGTGACGAGCAGAGCCGACCCCTGCTCCCCGAGCGCAATCGTCCCCTCGGCCTGAAGCGACCTGAGAGCGGCCAGCATCTCATCGGCCGACCCGTACCTGTCCCCGGGCAGTTTCGCGGAAGCCTTTATAATAATCGCTTCAAGGTCGGGCGAGACGCCGAGCGAGGCGAGCGACGGCAGGGGCTCGCTCTCGTGAAATTGCCGCATCTGCGACCAGTAGACGGAAGGGTCGGTGGCGTTCGACGAGAAAGGCACTTTCCCCGAAAGCATCTCGAACAGGATTATGCCGGCCGAGTAGATGTCGATCCTGTGATCGATGACCTCCGCCGCGGTGATGCGCTCGGGGGCCATGTATGCGGGCGTGCCGAACCCCTCCCCGGTGAGCGTCAGGTTCCCTCCCCCGATCATTCGGGCGATTCCGAAATCGAGTATCTTGACCGTGACGCCGCGCGAGTCTTCAACGAGGATGATATTATCCGGCTTCAGGTCGCGGTGGATTATTCCGTTCCGGTGCGCGTAGCTGACGGCGTCGAGCATCTGGCATGTTATGGAGACCGCACGGTCCGGGGCGACCGCCCCGTTTTCCGAGATCACGTCGCTCAGGACCCTGCCCGATATGAACTCCATCACGAGGTAATAAGAGCCGTTGTCCTCGCCGAAGGTGAAGAGGCGGGGCAGGTTCGGGTGGTCGAGGCGGGCCATCGCCACGGCCTCCTGAAAGAACCTCTGTTTGACCACCGAGTCGCGCGTGTGTTTTTTATGCAGCTCTTTGATGGCTACGGTGCGGCCGGGCGCGCCCACCTCTTCGGCCTTGAAGACCGAGCCGAAGCCCCCGCTGCCCACGTAATCGATCACCCGGTAATTGCCGATGCGTCTGCTTGACATGCTCGCACTCCGTTTCGGAAATAAGCGCAGTATACACCAGTTCAGGGGTCAGTGGTCAGCGATCAGGGGTCAGAGTTTAAGGAGTGGAGAGTGTTTCAGGATGAGAGACTCTCTTTAAACAATCCCCGCCTCACCCACCGGCCCCCGGCCCCCGACCACTGACCACTTGTAAACAGACGGATAATGGTGTAAACGTTAATCCAACAAAAGCCCTACAAAGCTCCCGGTGGATGAGCGGAACCGGAAGCGAACCCCCGAAGGGCAATGGTCTTAAAAACAGATTGTGGTTGATGATTTGCCTCCGGCAGGAACGGGTCGCAACAGAGGTGTATTATGAAAAGTTCTGCCCAGTTGGAGCGCCGCCGTTTTGAGCGCGCTCCCATAACAGCACAGGTCGAGTACGAGCTCACGAACAGCAGCAGCGGGCCGTCGCGCGTGAGAAGGAGCATGGCCAACATCAGCACGGGCGGCCTGTTCATAAACACGGAGGAGCCCATCCGCGCCGGCACCCGGATGGTGGTGCGATTCGAGCTGCCTAACAAGCACCGCGTCATCGCCGTCTCCCGCGTGGTCTATGCCAAGAAGGGCTCGGGGCTGGGCGTCGAGTTCCTAAGCCTCGACGACGAGGACCTCGACGAGATAAACGCTTACATCGCGACCCTGAAGCCCAAGGAAGAGACCCGCGCCTGACCGCGGGGCGTCCATGTGGGCGGTTCGGTCAATTTGAAAGAATCACTTGTAATAGAGATGCCCTGTGTTATAATCGCTCCGCTTAAGCTTCTGCCCCACATTGAATGCCCCAATAAATACTCCCTGGAACAGTGCCAGTGTGATGCATAGGTGCGTTTAGATACTCTTTATCTATCCGTCACGGCTGTTTACATAATTCACGGCCTGTTGAAGCAGGTTCGTAGGGATCGTCCATGCAAGTTGAAATGACGAAACCGGTTTGCGCTCTATGCAGACAGGACATACCGAAGGGTTCCGCCGGGCTTGAGATTGCTTCACGCCTTTGCGGGCAATGCCGGTTGATGGTTGAAAGGATTCTTCCCCGAGCCAGCGCGCGGGTCGAGGTCAGGCCGGGCGGGCGCGCCGGGCTCGGCGTGGCGTCAGTCGCCATCGCAGACGCTTACGAGGACAGTTACGAGAGCGCCGCTCCGGTGAGTATCGAGGAGCCGGAGCCCGAGGCGGAATTTCTCGACGCCGTGAGCGACCTTGACGAGGACCGATACGGCGCTCCGGGAAGCCCTTCGCACAGCGCAGACGACGAAATATACTTTGAGGCCGAGCCTCGGCTTGAGCAACTTCAGCCCATACCCGATGAAGACACGCACACGGGCGGCCTCCCCGGCATCGACTCAGAGCCGATAATCTTCTCTTCTCCCAATCCGATTCCCGAAGCTACCGCCTTCGAGCAGCGCGCGGAGCGGGCCGACGCGCCCGACTCCGAAGAGGCGGCGGACTATCCGGGAGAGGCAAAGACCGACGATTATAAAGAGGCGACCGACCCGTGGGAGAACCCTCTGCCCGCGTGGGAGTATTCGGCCAACGAATACCCGGTGCTGCTGAATGAGAATAGACCGAGCAGCTGGAAAAAAATAATGGTCCCGGCGGCGGTCATACTCTTCGTGGCCTTGGCGGCCGGTTACGTCTTATTCTTTCAGCCGTCCTCTGAGTCTCAAGAAGCGGCCGCGATACAGGCTCCTGCTCAGAGCCTTCTGCCGGCTTCGGAGCAATCGGCAGGCGAGCAGAGCAAGGAGCCGCGGGTCGAGCAGCCGCAGACGGAGCAGCCCATGCCTGCCCCTCCGCCCGAAGCTGCCTCGACAGCGCCGGCCGATAGCGCGCCCCCGGCCGTGGCCGCGAGCGGGGCGGAAAGCTCGGGGGGCGCATTCTCCCTGCAGGCGGCGTCATTCCCGGATGAGGCCGCGGCCCGCCATTTCTCCGAGTACCTGGCGAGCGCGGGCATACCGTCGCGAGTAGTCGCGGCCCAACTCGGCAGGCGCGGGAAATGGTACAGGGTGAGGGTCGGCAGGTTCGCCTCGCCCGAAGAGGCGGAGAAGTACGCGGTGCAGGCGCGTGCGCGCTCCGCGAGCCTCGGCATGAATTTTCAATTGATCGTGTGTGATTACGAAAAGCCCTAGCCCGACGCTTCGGGAGTTGATCGAGAGCTAATAAAGATGCCTGATTTTAAGCAGCAGGACATCAGGTACGCGAGACTCGTGGATAAGTATTCGCGCTATATTCAATCTCCGGTCTTACGCCTGAAGTTTCTCAACAGCGCGATGAACTCGGCTCCGGCGAGCGCGCCCCTGCTGCGCGTGCCTCTGGTCGGCTCGCTCTCCGACGAGATGCTGTTGATCCTTGAGCTGTCGAAGTTTCTCCCGCCGGACCAGCCCGCCCCGATAGGCATCCGGCTGACTTCCCTGCTCTACCGGCTGCGCTACGGCGTCTATGGGGTCTGCCTGCTGCTGGCGCTGTCGGCGGGGGCGGGCGTCGGGTTCGGGGCATGGAAGCTGATGAGCAGCATCCCGGCTCGCACGGAGGCGAAAGAGTCAGCCGCGCCGGTTCAGGCCGCCGGCGAGAACCCTTCCGGGGCGAAGACGGTCGCGGCAATCGGGTCCGAAGCGGGCCTTTCACTGGATAAAGTCTGGCTCGCGGAAAAGGGCGAAGGTTACGAATTCTACAGCAACGGGGCGCGAGTCCTGACCGAGTTCGAGACCTCGGGCGCGCAGCGCAGGTTCTACAGGATCGGGCTGGACGCAATCGCGGGCGGGGCGGAAGAGTTCGAGACGCACGACAAACCCGTGGGCATCGTCTATCACCTGTCGGAGGGCGACCTGCTGCCTTTCTCCGACAACTACAATTCGTCGTTGCAGAGCCAGTCCCGGGCGCTCGTCGAATACGCCCGCGACAACAGGCTCTACAACTACTTGATAGACAGGTTCGGGCGGACTTACAGGCTGGTCGGGGACGAGTTCTCGTCCAACCACGCGGGGAATTCGGTCTGGAGCGACGGGCAGTACGTATACGTGAACCTCAACGCGAGCTTCATAGGCATCTGCTTCGAAGGCAGGTCGAACGGAGGGAGCGCGGTCGGGCCGGACGGGATCAACGAAGCGCAGATATACGCGGCGCGCGTGCTGACGGCTGTGCTGCGGTCCCGGTACGACATCTCCGACGCCAACTGCGTGACCCACGGGCTGGTGTCGGTCAACCCGTCGAACAGGCTGATGGGCTATCACACGGACTGGGTGTCGGGGTTCCCGTTCGAGGCGATGGGCTTAAGCGACAAGCTCGAAACCGAGATGGTCGCGATCTCCCGGTTCGGGTTCGGTTACGACCAGGGGTACATGGCGGCGGCGGGCGGGAAGAGGTGGCCGGGGCTTGAGAAGGCCGACGCGGCCCTGAGGCAGGCGACCGAGAAGAGCGGGCTGTCCGTCGCAGAAGAGCGCAAGCAGAGGTGGCACTTGTACCAGCGCACGGTGCTGAAGCAGAGGTCACTCAACGAAGAACGCGGGCTCGGCGAGTGATACCCGAGCCCATTCGAAGGAAGTATGAAGAAGTCGGATTTAGTAGACGAAGCGGTGCGCCGCACGGGCCTGACCCGGCGCGCGGCGTCCCGCGGAGTCGAAGCCGCGCTTGAGGCGATCAAGCGCGAGCTTGGCAATGACAACACCGTATTCATACGCGGCCTGGGGCGCATGTACCTGGGCGCTAAAAGAAACGGCTTCCTACCCGTGAACTCGGACTGTACCCCCAAGCCGATCCCGGCGGGCAAGGCCGTCAGACTTAAAGCAACACGAAAGGCTGTCGCGAGCATGAATGCCGAGCCCCTCAAGCTCGAAAATCTTGAAATCAACAATGGAGGCGAAATGGAGAAGAAACACGAGAATCAATCCGCCGGCAATGAGGCCGTCGTTAATGAGGGCTCGGCCCTGGGACTGGATGTCGGAACGAGCCGCCTGGTGCTGGCAAGCGGCCACGCGGGTCATGTCAAGACCAGCGTGGAATTGAATGCTTTTATTACCGTTCCTTATTCCAAATTCACCGAAAACATACTCAAGCAGAACAAAGTCAGCTATCAGCTCAACGGCGGGCAGGCGCTCCAGATCTACGGCAACCAGGCCGAGCGGTTCGCCAACACGTTCAACGCCGAGACGCGCAGGCCGATGATGGGCGGCACGCTCAACCCGTCGGAAGAGTACTCCCTGCCCGTGATGCAGGCGATCATCAAGCAGATGTTGCGCACGACGAAGAAGGGCGAGACGCTCCGCTTCAGCGTGCCGGGCGCTCTGCGCGACGGAGGCGCTACCGACCTCGTCTACCACGAAGCGATGCTCAAGAACCTCCTCGGCCAGATGGGCTACAACGCCAAGGGGATCAACGAGGGGCTGGCCGTCGTCTTCGCGGAACTGGAGAAGGACAACTTCAGCGGCATCGGCATAAGCTGCGGCGGGGGCATGTGTAACGTCGCGCTCGCCTTCATGTCGATCCCCGTGATGACCTTCAGCACCGGCAAGGCGGGCGACTACGTGGACCGGAGCGTCGCCTCCGTGACCGGCGAGATCCCGACCCGGATCCGCGTGATCAAGGAAGAGAGCCTCGACCTCTCGCACGCCCCGAAGAACAAATACGAGAGCGCGCTCCACGTCTACTACGACGACGTGATCCTGTCGCTCGTGGAGTCGCTCCGGGGGGCGCTAGCGGAGACGAGGAACCTGCCTCGGATCGACAAGGCGATCCCAATCGTCCTGAGCGGGGGGACCGCCAAGCCTAAAGGGTTCCTGGAGAAGTTCCAGCAGGCAATCGAGCGCGACGGGTTCCCGCTTGAAATATCGGAGATCCGGATGGCCGCCGACCCTCTGACCGCCACCGCGCGCGGCTGCCTCATCGCCGCGATGTACGATGCGTAAACGGGCGGATTTTTGCGGGGCGCGGGGCCAACTTCGGCCCCGCTTTTATCATCACAACCTTGGGGCGAGCGGCATAAATTCTTCTGAAAAAGAAGCCTCCTTTAATCGGAGGCTTCTTCATTTTGGGGCGACCGCTCCGAGGGAGGTGGGAGCAGAGGTGCGTGATTACATCTACGGCGAAGCCGAAACGATTATGGACAACCTGGGGCTCTGGGATTTCCGCCTGTACCGGCGAGTCCCGGTCCTCAGGCCTGTGAAATACACCGACGCGAGGTTCGGCGAGACGAGCGGCATGATGGTGAACCTCAGCCTCGGGGGGGCCTACATCGAGAGCCCCGTAGTCCCTCTGGGGAGCGAGGTCGAGGTCGAGTTTGAGTTGTTCGACCGCTACACGGTTCACGCGAAGGCGGTGGTCCGTCACTTCTCCCTGAATACGGGCATGGGCGTCGAATTCAAGCAGCTGTCGGCCGGGGACAGGCACCAGATAACCCGGCTCATCAATAATCCCTGAGATTTCCGGCCGGGCTCGGGCCGCGCCCGCGGCGCGGAACTCGCGCGTTGAACATGTGATAGGGGGGATGGTAGAATATCCCCGTATCAACCTCATGCCTGCTAACGGAAACCAGGAGAAGTTTTATGAAAGTATGCCCAAGCTGTAATGAATCGTTCGGCGACGACCTCAATTTTTGCGACCTGGACGGCACCCGCCTGGAGCGCCACCGCGACGTGGCCTCGACGGGTGACCGGAGCCGCGCGTGGTCGTTTCTGGGAGCAGGCTTGCTGATAGGCGCGCTCGCGCTTTCGGCCGCGTCGATAATCTTTTTCCCGAAGGCGCGCGTGACCCCGACCGTCGCCAGTTCCCTGCCTTCCGGCGGCACGAACCCGAGCCAGAGCCAGCCCGCGCCGTCGGCCGCGACGCAGCCGGAGATAGTGGTCGAAGAGCCGCCCGCGGAAGAGGCCCCCCCGGTTGAGCCGAAGAAGAAAGAGAAGCTCGCGGGGCTTACGAACGCTAACGCTAACGTCTCCGTGCCCGACCCGAAAGCCGCCGCGCTTGAGCCCGAGGAGGCCGAGGATTCGTCGAAGCGGGCGAGCGAGCCCGTCGCCCCGGCCCCGGTCGAGCTGAGAGACCCGGAGCCGACCCCCACGCGGCCGGAGGTCGAATCCCGAGATCCGGGGAAAGACGTGAAGGCGGTCCCGGTGGTCGACCCCAGGAAAGACCCTAAGAAGGACCCCAAGGCCAAGAAGGACTCGTCCAAAGACTCCGGCAAGAAGAAGGAAGACGGCAAGGATAAAAAGAAGGGCGGATTCTTCGGCGTATTCAAGAAGATTTTCGGTAAGAACTGATAGCCTTTACAGCTCCCGATTTCATTTCTCTGTAGGGGCAGCCCTCGGGGCTGCCTCTCCTTCGTTCCCGCAAAAAGACGCCGCACACGGGCGGGGTTTACAGAATCAACACATAAAGCTATAAACTCTGTAGACGAGCGACTGACCTGCTCGATCATTTTTTTCATAGGGTATCCAGAGGTAATAATTCATGCAGATGCCACGCACTATAGGCGAGCTGAGGCAGAGCGAGTTCACGGAACAGCGCCTGCGGGCCCGCTCCATCAAGAGCGAAATACGCGACAATCTAATAGAGAAGCTGAAGGGCGGCGGGACGATATTTCCGGGCATAGTCGGCTACGACGATTCGGTCGTGCCGCAGGTCGTAAACGCCATCCTGTCGCGCCACAATTTCATCCTGCTCGGCCTGCGCGGGCAGGCCAAGAGCCGAATCCTTCGCGAGATGGTCGGGCTGCTCGACGAGCACATGCCCGCCGTCGAAGGCTGCGAGATAAACGATAACCCTTACGCGCCCATCTGCAAGGCATGCCGCGTGCTGATCGAAGAGCGCGGGGACGACACGCCCGTCACCTTCATCCCGCGCGCGCAGAGGTACGTGGAGAAGCTCGCGACGCCCGACGTTACCATCGCCGACCTGATAGGCGACCTCGACCCGATCAAGGCCGCGCGCGGCGGGCACATCCTGTCCGACGAGCTGACCATCCATTATGGGCTGCTGCCCAGGGCCAACCGCGGCATCTTCGCGATCAACGAGCTGCCCGACCTCGCCGGGAAGGTGCAGGTGGGCCTGTTCAACATCATGCAGGAGGGCGACGTTCAGATCAAAGGCTACCCCATACGGATGCCTCTGGACGTGCTGCTGGTCTTCTCGGCGAACCCGGAAGACTACACGGCGCGCGGCAAGATCATCACGCCTCTGAAAGACCGCATCGGCTCCGAGATCATCACCCACTACCCGGCCTCGGTCGAAGAGGGGATCGAGATAACAAAACAGGAAGCGTGGCTGCGGCAGGAGAACGACCGGCTCGTCATCCCTGACTTCATCCTGCGCGCGGTCGAGCAGATAGCGTTCGAGGCGCGCGGCGACCAGCGCGTGGACAAGCGCTCGGGCGTGAGCCAGCGCCTCCCCATCTCCGTCCTCGAAAACGTGGTGTCGAACGCCGAGCGGAGGGGGCTCGTCAACCGGGAGCAGCAGGTAGTGCCGCGCATCAGCGACATCTACGCGGCGCTCCCTTCGATCACCGGGAAGCTTGAGCTTGAGTACGAAGGCGAGCAGCGCGGCGCGGCGGCCGTGGCGCGCGACCTCATCAAGGCCGCCGCGGGCAAGACCTTCGAGGCGTACTTCGAGCACATCGACTGCTCAGACATAGTCGCGTGGTTCAACGACGGGGGCTCTCTGAGGGTCAGCCCCGACGACAGCTCCGAACAATGCCTGAAGAGCTTCCGCACCGTGAAGGGGCTGCTGAACGCGGCGACGCGCTCGGGGCTCGCGGACAAATCCCGGCCCGAGGTGACCGTCTCCGTCTGCGAGCTGATACTCGAAGGGCTGCACGCGCAGAAGAAGATAAGCCGGAGCGACGAGCGGGGCTACACGGCGGCAAAGAAGGAGCCCCGCGGGTACGGGTATGAAAACTTCAGCAGGTCGGGCAGAATAAACTGATCGAAAGGAGCCGCAATAATGCCTATAGCATGGCACGCACCATACGAACTTCTGAGGCCGGAAACGCGCGACATGGCGAGGGCCATCCACTCGCTCATGGAAGAGCTCGAGGCGATGGACTGGTACAGCCAGAGGGTCGACGTGAGCGACGACGAGGGCCTGAAGCGCATACTCTCGCATCACGCGGACGAAGAGAAAGAGCACGCCGTTATGCTGATCGAGTGGATTCGCCGCCGCGACCCTGAGTGGGACAAGTACCTGCGGACTTATCTTTTTACGGCCGCCGACATAGTCGAAGTCGAGGAGTCCGACGCTTCGCCAGACTCGAACGAGTCGAGGCCCGCGGCCCTGTCGAGGCAGGCGGCGATCAGCCCGGTCTCGGAAGAGGCCGCGAGGAGCTTCACCGTCGGCAGCCTCCGGCCGCGGAGGTAGTGACCGGGAGCCCCCTTCCGAAAGCCAGGTGTGATTCGGATGAAATTTACCAAGTACTCCAAGTGGACCGGCGTTGACCTGAACTCGATCAGCCTCGAAGACCTGCTCGACAAGCTGTCGGAGTTCCTGCTCCAGAGTGGGTTCGAGAGCAATTACTGGGACGACCAGGAGCAGACGCTCGACGCTTTGCGCGAGGCGATCATGCGCGCCCTGCTCGAAGACGGGCTGCTCTCGGAAGAGGAGAAGGACTTCCTCTCCGACCAGCAGGGCAACATGAATGCCGACGCCGTGAACGAGCTGGTGGACCGCCTGATCGAGCGGCTCGTTCAGGAAGGCTACCTGCGCGTAGGGCAGGACCCATCACAATACGACGAGACGCAGCCCTCCGGGCAGGGGGGCAGCACCGGCAAGCCCATCGAGCAGAGCGTCAAGTTCGAGATAACGGATAAAGGGATCGACTTTCTCGGCTTCAAGGCACTCAAAGAACTGACCGCCGCGCTGGGCCGCTCGTCGCTCGGGCGGCACGAGACGAACCACCTCTCGACGGGGATAGAAGCGAGCGAGGCCCCCAAGCGCTACGAATTCGGCGACACCCTGAACATCGACGTGAATGCGACGCTCCGCTCGGCCATCGGGCGCGAAGGGATCGGGGTGCCTCTGAACCTCGAATACTCCGACCTGATGGTGCATCAGACGGAGTACCAAAGCTCATGCGCCACGGTCCTGATGCTGGACTGCTCCCACTCGATGATCCTTTACGGCGAAGACCGCTTCACGCCCGCCAAGCGGGTCGCGCTCGCGCTGACGCATTTGATCAGGACCCAATATCCGGGCGACACGCTCCGGGTGGTCCTCTTCCACGACTCGGCCGAAGAGATACCCCTGTCGGCGGTGGCGAAGGCGCAGGTCGGCCCGTACCACACGAACACGCGCGCGGGGTTGAAGCTGGCCCGCCGGGTGCTGATGTCGCAGAACAAAGACATGCGGCAGATCATAATGATCACGGATGGCAAGCCTTCGGCCATGACCCTGGAAGACGGGCGCATCTACAAAAACCCGATGGGCCTCGACCCACGAATCATTCAGGAGACCTTCAAGGAAGTGGCCGCCTGCCGGCGCAGCGGGATAATGATCAACACCTTCATGCTCGCGAACGACTTTTACCTCGTCGATTTCGTGAAGAAGGTCACCGAGATATGCCAGGGCAAAGCCTACTTCACCACGACGATGACGCTCGGCCAGTACATCCTGATGGATTACCTCAAGAGGCGCACGAAGCGGGTGCGGTGAAGGCCGGCGCGAACCGGGCGCTGCTGCTCGTATCTTTCTCGGTGCTGCTGGCCTCCTCCATCTGGTTCTCCGGGACGGCCGCCGTCCCGTCCGTAAGAAGAGACTGGGGGCTATCCGACTCGGAGAGCGCGTGGCTGACGATCTCCGTGCAGCTCGGCTTCATCACGGGCACGTTTCTTTACGCCTTCTTAAACATCTCTGACAGGTTCAAAGCGCGCCGCGTGTTCTTCGCCTCGGCGATGATGGGCGCTCTGGCCAACGCCTGCTTCGGCCTGTTCGCGCAGGGGCTCTCCGCCTCGGTCGGGTTTCGCTTTCTTACCGGGCTGACGCTCGCCGGGATATACCCGGTGGGGATGAAGATAGTCGCGATGTGGTTTCAGTCCGGGCTCGGGTGGCGGCTGGGCGTGCTGGTGGGCGCTCTGACTCTCGGGACCGCCTCGCCCTACCTCATTCAGGCGGTCGGGGCGCAATGGAGCTGGCGCGCGCTCGTGCTTACCGCGTCGTTAAGCGCCATCGCGGGCGGGGCGCTCGTGCTGTTCGGAGTGCCGGACGGGCCGTACCTGAAGGGGCGCGCCCGGTTCGACGGGCGAATGATATTCAAGGTCTTTCGCGGCCGGCCGTTTCGCTACACGGCATTCGGGTACTTCGGCCACATGTGGGAGCTGTACGCCTTCTGGTCTCTGGTGACGTTCTACCTTTCGGAGAGATTCGAGGGCGGGCCGGAGCAGTGGCGGAGAGCCTTGCCCCTGCTCTCCTTCCTCGCCATCGGCGTCGGGGCCGCGGGGTGCGTGGGAGGCGGGTGGCTGTCGCGACGGACGGGCGAGCGCAAGGTCGCGCTCGTCTCCCTCATAATCAGCGGGACCTGCTGCGCCCTCTCCGGGCTCGCCTTCGACCTCCCGCCGTCGCTGCTCGCGCTCTTCATACTGATCTGGGGAATATTCGTGGTGTCCGACTCCCCCCAGTTTTCGGCCCTCGCGGCGCGGCACTGTCCACCCGAATACACGGGCACCGCGCTCACGGTTCAAAACGGGCTCGGGTTCGCGGTCACGGTCGCCTCGATCCAGCTGCTGCCCCTGATCGCGGGCGCGGTGGGGTGGAGGTGGGCCTTCGTCTCCCTCTCCCTCGGCCCGCTCGTCGGCGCGTTCTTTATGAGCAGGCTCCGTTAGCTGTACCGCAGCCAGCGCCCGAGCTCCGCGAGGCTCGGGCGCTTGCCATACATAAGGATTCCGACCCGGTATATCTTCGCAGCGAGCCAGATGGCCCCCGCTATGGCCAGCAGCATCAGGGCCATCGACCCGAGCAGTTGCCACATCGGGGGGTTCGCAATCGTTATCCGCATCATCATCAAAGTCGGGGCGAAGAACGGCACCATCGAGAGGACAACCGACGCCGTGCTGTTGGGGTTGCTCATGACCAGAGTGAACAGCATCATCGGCATGATGATCAGCATCGTCACGGGGAACTGCGCCTGCTGCGCCTCCTCTTCGCTGGAGACCATGGCGCCGACGATCACATAAAGCGTGGCGAAGAGGAAATACCCGAGCACGAAGTAGATCACGAAATAGGCCAGCAGGCTGACCGGCAGGCGCGGCAGAGCGAAGCCGCTCGAAGCGACTATCGAGGCTCCGAAGGCGAAGAGCACGCCCGCCGCGAAGACCCAGATCAGGTATTGGGTCAGTCCCACGAGCCCTATCCCTATCAGCTTTCCGAGCATCATCTGCGTCGGCCTGACTGAAGAGATCACCACCTCGACGATGCGCGACTGCTTCTCCTCGATCACCCCGCGCATGACCGAAAGCCCGTAGATCAGGATCGTCGTGTAGATGAAGATGAGCATGGCGATGCCGACGAAGAAGAGCGCCGCGCCCGACTCTTCCGACTTCCCTTCGGGCGTGACGCGGTTGGTCTTCAGGTCCACGGCCTTCATCGAGCTCAGTATCTTGTCGGGCGGGAAGCCCTCTTTGATCAACCGGCGCTCGGTCACGGCGGCGCTTATCGGGCGCGCTAGCGCCATCGTCGTGATGTCGATGTTCTTCGCGTTGTACTCGGGCTCGCCGCCGCTCAAAATATCGGGCGGCAGCACGAGGTACGCCTTGTCCGACCCGGCTATGATCTCCTCGTCGTACTTCCGCGTCACCTCGTCGATGTCCTGACCCGGAGGCACGGCGACGTGAGAGAGAGAGTACCTCGAATCCCGCCCCTGCCGCGCGGCCGGGGGCGTCTCCGAGTTCCCGCCCTCCGGCTGGGCGTTCCCGCGGAGCTTCCTGTTCAAGGCCTCGAACAGCCCGGGGTCGCCGCTTTGGTCCAGCACGACCACTTGAGTCTCTCCGCCGCCGCGCGCGGCGAAGAAGCTGGGCAGGAGCGTGAGGGCCAACATCAACAGGGGAGTTATAATCGTGCCGATCAGAAAAGCGCGCGTGCGCACGCGCGTCAGGTACTCACGCTTAATTATTACGAGTATCTTTTTCATTCTTGGTCACGCTCTCAATGAAGATTTCGTTCAGGGACGGCTCGACGAGCTCGAAGCGGTTGACGCGGCCCCCGGCGGCGAGGGCGCGCCTGAGCACCTCCTGCGAGTCCGAGTCCTCGTTGAGCAACAGCTCGTCGTAGTTGGCGAACCGCGTCTGTTTCTTGATCAGGTCCTCGGTGAGGAAGGAGGCCGGCCCTTCGTAGTCGAGGATGATCGTGTTGCGGCCGAAGCTGCGCTTCACGTCCCTGAGGCTGCCGCCCAGCACCTTCGTCGAGCGGTTGATCAGGCAGATGTCGTCGCACATCTGCTCCACCTGCTCCATCTGGTGGGTGGAGAAGATTATGGTCTTGCCGTTGTCCTTCAGGTCTTTAATTATGCCCTTGAGCAGGTTGGTGCTCACGGGGTCGAGGCCGGAGAAAGGCTCGTCCAGTATGAGCAGCTCCGGCTCGTGCATCACGGTCGCGATGAACTGCACCTTCTGCTGCATGCCCTTCGACAGCTCCTCGGCCTTCTTCTCTTTCCAGTCGGAGAGCTGAAGCCTGGCCAGCCACTCGTCCACTTTTTTCGACGCCTCCTCGCCATCGAGCCCTTTCAGGTTCGCGAAGAAGATCAG
This sequence comes from Blastocatellia bacterium, assembly GCA_035634255.1. Lineage (GTDB taxonomy): Bacteria > Acidobacteriota > Blastocatellia > UBA7656 > UBA7656 > DATLMR01. Next base: position 31,403 of record DASQDI010000115.1, on the reverse strand, counting down.
CTGCTCGCCCACCTTCATCTTCTTGTAGATGCCGCGCTCTTCGGGCAGGTACCCGATCCTCTGCTGAAGCTCGGGCGTGACGTGCTTGCCCCGCACGAGAATCTCCCCGCTGTCGGGGGCGAATATGTTGACGATCATGCGGATCGTGGTCGTCTTCCCCGCCCCGTTCGGCCCGAGCAGGCCGAAGATGGTCCCCTGTCTCACTTCGAAAGATAAATCCCTGACCGCCGTAAACTCGTTGAATCTCTTAGTCACGTTTCGGACTTCCAATACATTCATCAATAATCCTCCGATTTATTGGCCAGTCGTTTATTGAAGCATGGGCCGGCGTCACGTGAAAGGCGCTCTGTAGGTGAGGGGGTGACAACCCTCCGGGCCCGTCGGGTGAATATGGAGTCTGCCTGAAAACGGCCCGCCGCGTCACTCGCGCATTCCGGGCTCCCTGCGCAGAGGCGATTCGAAATTGCGAGTCGTGTGCTCGGTCACGCTCTGCATCATGGGCGGCGCGTGTATCTGCGCGGGCGGGTGCTCGATGGGGGCCGTCCGCACCGCCTGAGCGGGCGCGTGGGGTTTAGCCGAAAAGCCGAAGACGCGCAGGAGCACATGGCTGAGCACGGCGACCACCCCCACAATTGAGAACGTGCCGAATATGAGTATGAGCGCGAGCACCTTCTTGATGACATCAGGCGGCAGGCTCAGAAAGCGAATGTTTATCACCGCGCCGAATATCCCGAAAAATCCGAGCAGGCCGACGAGGGCCGTCACCAGAAAGAGGAAGATGAAGGCCCCGGGCACTTTGACGGGTCCGGGGGCCTCGGACGGAACCCTCGCGCCCGCCGGCGGATTCAGGTTGGCCCCGCACACTCTGCAATGGCTCAGGCCCCTGGTCGATTCAGCGCCGCAAGATGAGCAATACATAGCACCTCCGGTATCGAGTAAAGACGGCCCGCGCGATTACTCGCGGGCATTAGGCTCCCTGTACTGCGGCAGGTCAAAGTTTCGCGTCGTGTGCTCGGTCACGCTCGAAACGGACGGGGGGGGCGGCGAGAGTTGCTGATGGGGGTAGTCGCTCGCGATGGCCCTGGGGGGCGACGACTTCTCGGCCCGCGACGAATTGAGCCCCATGAGCTTTGAAAAGACGCGGATCAACATCGCGACTATGCCGAAGATGACGAGCGACCCGATGCCGAGCATCAACCCCGCTATCTTGTCGGCTTCGCCCGCCGAAGAAAAACCGGGCGGGGCCGGCCGCATCAGGTCGAATACGTGAGTGAAGATTATGCCGAAGCCGCCGAGAGTTATGGCGACCGTCGAGAGGGCCAGAGCCCACGCCGCCACAGCGATCCAGATCGTTCCGCCGGAGTCCGAGCCCTGGTCCCTGTATTGAGGCATTTGGAAGGAGTGGCCCAGATTCTCCCCGCACCGCTTACAATACTTCAGGCCGACCGTGGCTTCAGCGCCGCAAGATGGACAATGCATAACTTTCCTTTTCCGAGACCGGCCCGAATAATCGCCGGCCCGTTAATCCGATTTTCCTGAGCTTACGTGAATTACCAGCAGAACAAACTCTTCTACGACACCGAAAAGCCGCAGGTTCGCCGGTATTCGTCAGGCTGCAAGCTATGTAAGCATTCTAGGCTCCCGGCCAACATAGGGCAACGGGTTTGCAGGCGAGTCGCAGGTTCGGTGAGGGTGAGACGGGCGGGCGAAGGGAAAAAACAACAGCCGCCGATAACTTTCGTCATCGGCGGCTCCGTAGTTCACGATGTAAAGCCAGGCCCCCGTCTGCCTTTACACCCTGAATGTCGTACTGTCTGTCGCTTCTCTCAGTACTGCTTAAGCTTCGGTCAAGATCGGCCTGCTCGCCAGTCTCGACCTAGTGTTGAATGGAAGGCAGGGCCCCCATCCTCCCTTCCATTCTCCACTGTTAGTTCCGCATCCCGCAGTTGCTCTGAGCAGAAGAGGTTTCTTTATCAAACTGTCGAACTGCTAGAACCGCTTGTAGATTAGGCAATGTTCGTGCCAGTAGCTAAAGCGATTTCTCGCCCAAACCTGAATCGGCTTTCATGGTCCAGCTTACGTTCAACGGCTTAAAGAATCACTTTCAATATTGAAGGTTCCCGGAGGCATAAACGTTGACAAAATCTGTTAACCGCCTCTGACAATTCGCGTTAGCCTGCCATTTTCGAGATACCCTGAAACAGGGATACGGCGTTGAGGCGCGCGGGAATTTCCCCTCGGAAGCCGCCCTCGCGGTTCCGCCTCGACGCAATTTGCGATGAAGCGGGTGACAAAAACGGCTCTACCCCGAGCGGGTAGCCTGTGGAAGATCGCCCCGCCCCGGACGCGAAGGCCGCTGGTCACAACGCCCCGCGCGCTGCTAATATCCCTCTTGCCAGGAGCCCTTTCGTATTTCATGACTCCTCCGATATATCAGTAGAAAGGATCGAACGATGAGCTGTCCCGAGATAGAAAGCTTCGTCAAAAACTGGAACCGCATTCATAAGCAGACTTCCCTCGCCCTGCGCGCCGCGCCCGCGGACAGGATGGAATGGAGGCCCAAGGAGGGCATGTTCAGCCTGCGCGAGCTGGTCACGCACATCCCTCAGGCCGAGCTCATGATCACGCGCTCGGCCATAGCCGGGTCGAAACAGAAGGTCGAGCTCGACCTGTCGAACCTCCCCCCCGAAGAGATAGCCGACATCTTCGACCGCCAGCACGCGGAACTGGCCGAAGAGGTGTCGAAGCTCGGCTCGGAGCAGATCAGGGATAAAGTCGAGATTTTCGGCAAGAGCTTACCGCGCATCGTCCTGCTGCATGGGATGGTGGAGCACGAGATACATCATCGCGGCCAGCTTTATGCCTTCCTCCGCCTCGTGGACGTGGAGCCCCCGCCCCTGTTCTGATGATCCGGTTTAAACTTCATGGCGAGGGCGAAGAAAGAGTCGAGCGCAGAAAAGTCGTCGGGCGAGAGCCGGGCCGGAAGCCCCAGGCCGGTCCCCGAAGGCTACGAGCGTGTCTTCGAAACAATTTATGGGCTGGTGCTCAGGATTCCGCGCGGGCGGGTGATGACCTACGGGCAGATCGCGCGCCTGCTCGATGATCGATACAGCCCGCGGCTGGTCGGCTGGGCCATGCACGTGACGCCCAGGGACAAGCGCAACATCCCCTGGCACAGGGTTATCAACTCGCAGGGCGGAATCTCTACGGGGCGCGTCATCACGCACGAGCCGAACCTTCAGCGCTGGCTGCTGGAAGAGGAGGGCGTGGTCTTCGATGAGCGCGGGCGCTGCGACCTGTCCGTGTACCAGTGGTCCGGGCCGGCGTCGAAAAAGAAGGGCGGGAAGGACTCTAAAAAAGAGGTGAAAAGGCGCAGGAATGGAAATGACATCTGAGCGCGTGCGCGCTATCCGCGAGAAATTCAAGAACAACCACTTCCCCCTCCTGCTCGGGTTCGAGATCGATCTCATCGAGCCGGGCCGCGCGGTCTTGGGGGTCGAGGTGAGGAAAGAGCTGCTCCAATTGCAGGGGGTCCTTCACGGAGGGGCGATGGCCAGCCTGATCGACACGGCCGTCGCGATGGCCATAGTGAGCGTCTCCGAGCCGGAAGACAAATTCACCACGGTCGAGCTTAAGATAAATTACCTGGCCCCCGTGCGCGACGGCCGCGTCACGGCCGACGCCCGGATCATCCGCGACGGCCGCCGCATCGTCGTGGCCGACTGCGACGCCTTCGACTCCAACGGGCGGCTCGTGGCAAAGGGGCTGCTCACCTACATCCGCCTGAATGAAAGATGATCAGGGGGCCGGGACGATCATCTGCTTTTCCAACCCGAACGCGACGGCTACAATACCTATCTGGCCGCGGCCCGCGCCGCTCTGACGGATTATTATGAGCCCTCTGCGTAAACTTCTGAGCTACTTCGTCCCGTACAAGCGCCTGCTGGTATTCGGCATCTCGTGCATCTTCCTGACCAACCTGGTAAGGCTGACCTCGCCTTACGTGCTGCGGCAGGCCATCGACAGGCTGAGCGCGGGGGAGGCTTACTCGAACCTGACCACCTACGGGGGGCTGATCATACTGATCGCGCTCGGGCAGGGTGTCTTCCTCTTCCTCCAGAGGCGGACCCTCATCAACATGTCGCGCGACATCGAGTACGACCTGCGCAACGATTTCTACCGCCACCTTCAGAGGCTCCCGTACGAGTTCTATCAAACGCACAGGACGGGCGACCTGATGGCGCGCGCGACCAACGACCTTTCGGCCGTGCGCATGATCGTCGGCCCCGCCCTGATGTACTCGATGAACACCGTCTTCTCGATGGCCCTGATCGTGCCGAGGATGGCTTCGACGAGCTGGCGGCTCACGCTCATGGCCTTCCTGCCCATGCCTCTGGTCGTCGTGGCCACGAATTACTTCTCGAAGAAAATCCACGACAGGTTCCAGGAGGTGCAGGAATATTTCGGAGAGGTCTCGAACCGGGCCCAGGAGTCGCTCGCGGGCGTGCGCGTCATCCGCGCCTACACCCAGGAGCGCGCGGAGGTGGAGAGCTTCCGCAAGGTGAACCTGGAATCGCTCAGGCGCAACAAGCGTTTGATCCGGATCTCGGGCATATTCCACCCGATACTTCAGCTCTTCATCGGACTCGGCTTCATCGCCGTGCTCTGGTACGGCGGGCGGATCACGATAAGGGGAGACATCTCCGTCGGCCAGTTCGTCGAGTTCAACCTTTACCTCGGCTTCCTCGTGTGGCCGATGATCGCGCTCGGGTGGGTCATCAACATCTTCCAACGCGGCATGGCGTCGATGGGCCGGATGACCGAGATCATGTCGATCGAGCCCGCGATAAGCGATACGGGCCAGACCCGCGATCTGACCGATATATCGGGCGAGATCGAGTTCCGCAATCTCACGTTCCGGTATAACGGATCATCCGAGCCGGCCCTGAAAGACATCAACCTGCAGATAGGGGCCGGGCAGACGGTGGCTTTCGTCGGCGCGGTGGGGTCGGGGAAATCGACTCTGGCGAACCTGGTGCCGCGGCTGCTTGAGGCGCAGGCCGGGCAGGTGCTCGTGGACGGGCATCCCATCCGCGAAATCCCCCTGAACGTGCTGCGCTCGTCTATAGGCTACGTGCCGCAGGAGACCTTCCTGTTCAGTGAGACCGTGGGCCAGAACATAGCTTTCGGGGTCGAGGCGGCCTCGGCCGAAGATATAAAACGCGCGGCGGCCGAGGCCGGGATCGCCGACGACATCGAGGAGTTCCCGAAGGGCTACGACACCCTCGTCGGCGAGCGCGGCATAACCCTTTCGGGAGGGCAGAAGCAGCGCACGGCGATTGCGCGGGCTTTGATCCGCCGCCCGAAGATACTGATACTCGACGACGCCCTCTCGTCGGTCGACACCTACACGGAGGAGAAGATACTGACCCACCTGCGCCGGATCATGCGCGGGCGGACGAGCCTCATCGTGTCGCACCGCGTCTCGACCGTGAAGGACGCGGACCTGATCGTGGTGCTCGAAGGCGGGCGCATAGCCGAGCGCGGCACGCACGACGAATTGATAACGCGCGGCGGGTTGTACGCCGAGCTTTACGAGAAACAGTTGCTCGAAGAGGAACTCGCGGCTAGCTAGGCCGGAATCCGGTGCTGATTTATGGCGGACTCTCAGAACGAAGAAGAGGTACTGGGCAAGGCTTACGACTCGCGCCTGATGCGGCGTCTGCTCACCTACCTGTGGCCGTATAAGTGGCACGCGATCACGGCCTTCGTGCTCACTATATTGAGCGCGCCGCTGGTGCTCGCGGGGGCGCCGCTGACGAAGGCCGCCATCGACGTATTCATCGCGCCCGACCCCTCTCGCCCGCCCGAAGGCTTCGCGCTTCTGCTCAAGCAGACGGCGGACCGCGCGGGCTTCAGCGGCAGCGCTTACGAAGGGGTCGCCTTCATAGCGATCATATTCCTGCTGGCGAACGTCGCGGCCTTCGTAGTCCAGTACACGCAGGCCATCGTGATGCAGGCGATGGGGCAGTACATAATGTTCGACCTGCGGCGGGAGATATTCGCGCACCTGCAAAAGCTCCCCGTTGACTTCTACGACCGCAACCCGGTCGGCCGCCTGATGACCCGCCTGACGACGGACGTGGACGCCCTGAACGAGATGTTCACCGCCGGGGTGATCGCCATATTCGGCGACCTGGCGATGATCGTCTACATCGCTGTCTGGATGTTCCAGGTCAACTGGAAGCTGGCCCTCGTGTCTTTCGCCATACTCCCCCTGCTCGCGGCCCTGACCACGTGGTTCCGCCTCGGCGCCCGCTCGGCCTTCCGCGAAGTGCGCGTGCGCATCGCCCGCATCAATGCGTTTTTGCAGGAGCACATCACGGGGATGCCGGTCGTGCAGTTGTTCAACCGCGAGGAGAAGGAGATGCGGAAGTTCGACGAGATCAACGACGAGCACCGCAAGTCGAACATAGACACGATCTTTTACTACGCGGTCTTTTACCCGGCGGTCGAGCTGATAGGGGCCCTGGGCATCGCCCTCATCATCTGGTACGGGGGGAATCAGGTCATCACGGGGGTCGCGACCATCGGCACCCTCGTCGCCTTCATTCAACTGGCACGCTCGTTCTACGAGCCGATCTCCGACATCAGCGAAAAGTACAACATCCTTCAGGCGGCGATGGCCTCGTCGGAGCGCATATTCAAGCTGCTCGACGAGCCGGTCACGATAGAGTCACCGGAGAAGCCGGCCGCGATTGGCCGCGCGAAAGGCCACATCGAATTCCGCAACGTGTGGTTCGCTTACAAGGGCGAGGACTGGATACTGAAGGATGTCTCCTTCACGGTCGAGCCGGGCGAGCGGGTGGCCTTCGTCGGCCACACGGGCGCGGGCAAGACCACCATCACGAACCTCCTGCTCAGGTTCTACGACGTGCAGCGCGGGCAGATACTGCTCGACGGCACGGACATCCGCGAGCTGGACGTGCAAGCGCTGCGCTCGAACTTCAGCATAGTGCTACAGGATGTCTTCCTGTTCTCGGGCGACGTGGCGACCAACATCCGGCTCGGCAACGAGAGCATAGACGACGAGCGGCTGCGCCGCGCCGCGCGCGAAGTCCACGCGGACGACTTCATCAGGAGGCTGCCCGAAGGCTACGCGACGCAGTTGCGCGAGCGCGGGGCGGGCCTGTCGGTGGGCCAGAAGCAGTTGATCAGCTTCGCCCGCGCGCTCGCCTTCGACCCGCGCATCCTGATACTCGACGAGGCGACGAGCTCAATCGACACGGAGACGGAGATACTCATCCGCGACGCGGTCGAGCGCCTCATCGCGGACCGCACCTCGATAGTGATCGCGCACAGGCTGTCCACGATCCAGTCGGTCGATAAGATCGTCGTGATGCACAAGGGGGAGATTCGCGAGATGGGCACCCACCAGGATCTGCTCTCCCAGCGCGGCCTCTACTGGAGGCTCTACCAGTTGCAGTTCTATCAGGACTACAAGAACACTCTCGCCGAATCGATTGCCGACGATTGAGACCGGCCCCTTCCCGTCGAGCCTTCTACGTTGAGGCATCAGGATTGCAGTATTAATAACGCGATTCGGACGCTGGATAAGAAGGCGAGGAGGGGAGAATGGACATCGATCTGGACATGAACGTGCTGGAGCTTGACGACTACAGGCAGGAGCAGCTCAATAACACTCAGGTCAACATGAGTTGCCCCAACGATCATCAGGTCGCGGTGCGGTTGATCAGGGGCGCGGGCTCAAGCTCTATCTACTGCCCCGAGTGCTCGGAGATGATAGAGCCGCGTCTGCCCGAGCAGGCCGGTTCGAGGCAGCAGACGGCCACTTAAAACGGTTTTAAAACGTGGCCGCGGGCCCTGACTCCGAGGCCCGCGGCCACGTTACCGGCGGCGAATTACAAAGAGGCGGCGGAGACCGCGGCGGGAGCCCTGACCAGGGACGAGATGGCCTCCTCCAGGTGCGGCAGGGAGACGGGCTTGCCGAACACGCCGGCGCACCCGACGGAGGCGGCGCACTCTTCCACCTCCTGCGTCTTCCACCCGGTGACCAGGATTATGGGGATCTGTCCGTCGTTGGTGCTCCTGATGCGATGGATTATGCCGAAGCCATCCATCGAAGGCATCACGAGGTCGACTATTATCAGGTCCGGGTGCGATTGTTTTATCGCTTCTATGGCGTCGCCCGCGACGTTGACGACCTGCACCTGATACTTACTGATGAAGTAAAACTTCAGCAGATCGGTCCAGTCCGCGTCGTCGTCGATAACTAACAGGGTCAGACGATCAGCTACTCTCTCGGGGTCACTAGTATTGTCCATCCTGCCTCCCTGCTCTTAAAGGATTCCGCACACCGGGTGTAGCTGACCGCCTTCAGATCAAGAGACCTTAGCCTGCCTGTTTATCTTATTGCTGACTCTGCGCCCGAAAGGTGACTCGTACCTGTTTGAAAAAATACTGGTCACGCTCTGCTTCATGAAGACCAGGCTGCTGCCTTCCTTAGCGAGGTCTACGAGCAGAATGTCGCCTTCACCTACCTGTCGTGTAGCAATCAGATTCGAAAGCGGTAATACCACATTGCGCTCTATTGTTCGCTTGAGGGGTCGCGCGCCGTAGCGGGCGCTGGTCCCCTCAGCCAGCAAGAACTGCTTCGCGCGCTCGGTATAGCGGAGAATAAAGCGCCCGCCGCCAACTGTCAAGACGCGGCGCTGCACCGCCTGAAGCTCAAGGTCGAGGATCTGCTGCATGGACTCCTGAGAGAGCTGCTTGAAGACCACCAGCTTGTCGATGCGGTTCATAAACTCCGGGGAGAACTTCTTGCGCGCCGCTTCGAGCCCCACCTTGTAGAGGTGGTTTTCCATGATCTGCTGCGGCTGTACGGACGTGGCGAAACCGAGCTTCGCCTCCGTCAGCTTCTCCATCTCGCGCGCGCCGAGGTTCGAAGTCATCACGACGATGGTGCGCGAAAAGTCCACGCGGCGGTTGTCGCCCAGAGTCAGCGACGCCTTGTCGAGGACGCCCAGCAACAACTGCCAGAGCGCGTCGGACGCCTTCTCGATCTCGTCGAACAGCACGAGGGTCAGTTTCACGCGGTCCGTATGATAGCTGTTTATGTGCTCCTGCGTGAGAATGGGCGGGGTCTCGCGGTGGCCGAGGTAGCCCGGCGGGGAGCCTATGAGTTTCGCGATCTCGTGCGAGTGCTGGAACTCAGCGCAGTCTATGCGGATGAATGCCGAATGGCTTCCGAACAGGACCTCCGCCGCGGCTTCGACCGAGCGGGTCTTGCCTGTCCCCGTGGGGCCGAGAAAAAGCATGGTGCCTATGGGCCTACCCTGCATGTTCAAGCCCGCCTGATAGACCTGGAATAATTGCGAGAGCGCGCGCACGGCGCGGCCTTGTCCGACGACGCGCGCGAGTAATTGCTGTTCAAAGTTTAAGGACTCTTCGGACTTGGTTGTATGATCTAATAAAACGTACTCGGCCTCGTCCGGCGAATTCACATTCGGTGTAAAGTAATTCATTTGCGCTACCATATCCCACTCCCCTTATCCGCCTGCCACATTGGCGGATTTGAATTAGCTCGTTGCTGTTGGGGTACCGGGCAATAGTTGTGCCAGTTTCGTCTCAAATCGCCCCCCGCAACTAATCGCTATAATTGAAATAAAAATCCATGACCGCCGCGGCCACCCTGCCACATGACCGTTTCTTAAATTCACAAACACGCAGGCCCGCCCTTGCCTCATCTCAAACGGCACGAGGAGGCGGAGATATGCGGTCGTACTTTAAGCATTCAGCGCCCCGGCCTATTCGTACGTTTACAGTTCAAAACTTCAAGGCGGGGACATAAATCGCACCCAAAATGAGAGAGAATCAATCCCGCGCCGTTTTATAACTGGTCACATTGAAGCCGCTCCCGTCTGAAGAAACCGTAACCATGCCATCGCGCCCGGTCTGGAAGAGGCGGGCCCCTGCCCGTCGATATCGGTCGAGCACGAGTTCGTGGGGGTGCCCGAAGCGGCTCCGCTCGCCCACCGAAATGACCACGCATTCCGGGCTGACTTTTTTCAGAAAATCTTCCGACGAAGATGTCCTTGACCCATGATGCGGGGCTTTCAAGACATCCGCGCGCAGGTTTAGTCGCGATTCTGTCAGGCGGGCTTCGGCTTCCCGCTCGATGTCTCCCGTCATCAGCGCCGAGAACGCTCCGTAAACGAGGCGGATGACGATTGAGTCGTTGTTGCTGGAAGAGCCCGAGGCCCGCGCGGGCGGCCAGATTATTTCGACCCGCGCCCCTTCGACCTCGAATCGCTGGCCCGCGCGCACCCGCCCGAGAGGGATGGCGCGCTCCGAGATTGTCTGCCGGAATCTCTGAAGCTCGGCCCCCTTCCCCGGCTCCCCTGCGCTCAGGCGAGCTATGATCGATTGCCCCACGTCGAAGTTTCGCGCCACGGCCGATAGCCCTTCGATGTGGTCCGCGTCCCCGTGCGTGGCGACCAGATAATCCACGCGGGTATAACCGAGCGACCAGAGGAATCTGGAGACGACCGCCTCTCCGACGGAGAAGGCCCTTCGTGAGTCGGGCCCGCGCCCTCCACTCCCCTCAGTCTCGCCCGCCCCGAAGCCCGCTTCGCCCCCGGCGTCTATCAGCATCGTCGAACCTCCGGGAAAGATGACGAGCGCGGAATCGCCCTGCCCCACGTCCAGAAAATGTATCCTGAGCCTGCCGTCAGGAGTCGCGGGGCCGCGGCCCATCACTCCCACCGAGCAGATCAGCAAGGCGGGCAGGAGAGCATACGGACCCAAGGCCGCGCGCTTGAAAGGATCGAAGACGGGTTCGAGGAAAGACCGGCCGCATGATCGCCCCGCCCGCGAGGCTGCCCGGAGCCGCTCAAGAGGGAATTTCACTCTATCAACCGGACGCCACCCGTCTATCGCAAGGAGCAGCAGGGTGACGGGAACGAAGTAGAGGCCGTAGATACTCGCGCGCCACCCTTCGTAATGCGCCACCCGAAAACTGGTGAGCGGAAGGCCCGCGAAAGGCTCGACCGAGTAGACGAGAAGGTGGTGCGACAGGTTAACCAGAGACACCAGCGGCGCGGCCAGCGATTCGCTAACCGATCCGATCACCATCGCGCAGACCGAGGCGAGCATCATCACGCCAGTAAGCAGGCCCGTCACGACATTGAGCAACACTCCGACGGGCGTAACGCGGTTGAAGTAGAGCGCGGACAAAGGCAGGGTCATCACCTGGATCGCCGCCGACGTTATGATCAACAACACGACTCCCCTCGCGAGCGGCTGCACGCGCAGGCGGCCGAGCAGTAGCGCGGCCCGCGCTTTGTCCATCCGGTATCGGACGGGCGACCCTTTCATCTCCCTCCTGAACTTCCGCTCGTCCCAGAACAGGGCTTCCGCCAGCACGCGAACCGGCCGAAAGACCGACGGCGGGTGAGGCGCTCTCGCGGAAGGCCGCCATTCTCCGACCTCTTCGAGGCGCGCGGCAATCGGGGCCGCCACCGTCACGATTGCCGCGACCGCGACGAAGCTGAGTTGAAATCCGGGGTCGGAGATGAGCGACGGCGTGAAGGCGAGCATGATGAAAGCCGCGAGCCCCAGAGTGTTCACCGAGGCGGCGCGGCGGAAGAAGAGCGGCGCGATCAAAGCAATCGTCAGCATCGTCGTGGCCCGCACCACGGGAGGCGCGAGGCCCGCCATCACCGCGTACGACCAGAGCGCGAGCAGGACGAGGCAAGCCTTCCACACCCGCGCGCCTATCAGCCGCGTCCGCTTTATACTGAAGCCAGTGAAGACGCCGAGCAGTACCCATGCCAGGATGCCGACGTGCATGCCGGAGATCGAGATTATGTGGAACGTCCCGCCTTCGCGCAGCCTCGACGCCGCGCCTTCGTCCAGAAAGAACCTGTTATCGACCAGCACCGCCTTGAGCGTGCCCCCCGTGAAGGAGTCGAAGCGCGCGTCTATCGCCCGAACGAGCGCGCGCCGCGCGCGATAGATGAAGGCGAGGGCCGTGTTTTTCGGGGCGTCGGGCTGGCGCGAGATGAGCAGAGGGCTCTTGACCGACCCCTTCAGGTCGCACCCGTCGCGTTCGAGGAAGTCATTGAAATCGACCGACCCCGGATTGGCGTAGACGCGCGCGCGATCAAGCCTGACCAGCGCCCGGACGCGCGAGCCGTAATCGAGCGCAAGGTTGTTGAAATCCTCTACCGACTCTCCGTCCGTCAATGCGACGACGAGGCGCGCGCGGCCTGTGGCACCGCGGGTCCCGCCCCGCGTTTGAATGCTCTCCGCATCGACGTAGAGGTAGTAAGCGTCCGGCGCGGGCTCGGGCGGCATAGCGAGCCTTCCCGCAAGTGCGACCGGATCGGAGGGCGTGATCACCCCGGCGTCGAAGAGGCGCTTGAGGCGCGATTCGGCCACGCGCGAGCGCTCAAGGTGAGAGAGCAGGCTCCCCGCGGCGATGAAGCCGATCAACAGAAAAGCCGTCGCCGGCGAGTCTTTCCCTCGGATGACCGAGAGCGCGGAGAGTGCGATGGAGATAAAGCATGCCGCGGAGGCGAGCCCCCGCGAGGCGGAGCCGTTGTGGAAGAAGATGTCCAGAAGGATGCCCAGCGCGAACGCCAAGGTTAAGAAAAGCGCGGGCTGCCGTCGGGTCAGGAAAGTGGCGTGACCCGAGAAGCGAGGCGGCCCGGCGTCACCGGGCGCGGGCCATCTCCCTTCTTCGATCCGCTCATCACGCGGGGCGCGGACAGGCATCGGGACCTCACAAGCGTGGAGTCTGGTTGACAATAGCGAGCACAAAGATTAATCATCTACTGCATGAGCGACGGCCAGTTAGCTGATCTTCAGCAAAAGATTACCGAGTTCGCCAGAGCCACCGAAGCGCCCGAGGAATCCTTCCTGCTTCGACGCCTCTCCCTTGAGGATTCCGACCAGGTGCAATCGGTCATAGACGGACTGACCCTATCGCTGATCAGTTTTTGCTATCACAGGCACCCGCGCGGCGAGAACGTTCACGAGGTCATGGAACTTCTCGACCAGGCCGAGCCGGATTCTGACGAATCCCGCGACCTTGAGCAGCGCGCGGACGACGCGGCGGCCCTGCAGATACCTTTCATAGTAACACTCAACAGATTGCTCGAAGAGTATTACGACCTGCGTCGTCGCCTGGAAGCCAGACTTGGCTCCATAGCATAAGGCGCGGCGGTCCGGAGTTGCTCGCTAATAAATGACCTGGGATTCTACAGAAGAGTTCAGCGGGCGGGGTAATCTCTCGTCACCCGACGCGCCGCCCGCAACGCGCCGGCTATACATTCATCCGTTAGGATAGTTGTCGTAAAACTGCTGCGGCTTCACCGCCGCGTCTATGACGGCCCAGAGGTATAACGCGAAGTTCGGCAGGAGCAGGATGAACACGGTCCACAAAGGATTGAAGATAGTCAGGTTCAACGCCAGGGTCAGCCAGAACTTCCACGCATCCCGCTTGTAGGTGTAGACCCACGTCCAGCCCCCAAGAAATACAGCGAGCAGTATGGCGGCGGTCCTGTCTTTGCGCTGGACGTAGTAGGGAGCGGGCGCGGCCCCGGCCGCGTAAGGTTGATGCATGTACTGGGGCGGGGGGTAAACGGGCTGCTGTGGGTAAGGCGGATACGGCGCTTGCGGTTGCGGAGGCGGCCTGTAAGGGTCCGGCGGCTGCGAATACGGCTGAGTGCTTCTCGCCGAATTCGGGCTCTGATCGCCGAACGAAGGGTCGACGGCGGAAGGCGGGGTCCAGGAGACGGAGGCTCCGCAACGCGGGCAGAAGCGAGCCGTCGCGACGACGGCGTTACCGCACGAAGAACAGGGGCTTTGTGACATGATAAACCCTCCGCGAGACAGGTGGTCTCCGCTATTAACTGCGGGGGCGGGCACCCCGGCCCCTACAGAGTTGCAGCCGGCCTACTCATCATTCTTCCGTGTCGTCGTCTTCGAGCTCCGGGCCTCCCGACACGTCGCCCGACATCTGCTTCACTTCATCGGAAATCTCCGCGCGGCGCTGCTTGGCAAGTTTCATTATCAACGAGAGGTGTTTTCTCGCGCGGCGCGCGGCGGCCTTATTGCCCTTCTGCCGGAAGACCATATTCTCTGCGGCGAAGCGGCCCATCTCGACCAGCAGTTGCCCGGTAGTGCTTCCCTGCGCGCGGCGGTCGAAGAGGCGCCGGTCCCCGCCGCCGCGCCGTTCGGGCATGCCGGGCGGCGGGCCGAGGTTCTGTTTCCGACGGTCTCCCTTCCGACGGTCTTCGACTCCGCGGCGTTCGTCGCCTTCCTGGCGATCTGACCCGCTGAAGTTGGAAGCGTTGTCGTCTGCCATCTTTTTCTCCACAGACAGTAGAATTTGTCCTGCTAATTCATCTGGCGAGGCCACTCGATACCCGGTCAACCTGGGATCAAACATACGTGGCGGCAGGGGCTAGTCTAACACAGCGGCGGCAGGTTTCAAGCTTAAGTTATTAATAAGCTAAAGGCTCTTTAGCATCTCTCTGGCGTGCCGGCGCGCGGTCTCTGTTATCTCCGAGCCGGTGAGCATGCGCGCGATCTCTTCGACGCGGCCGCGCCGGTCGAGCTTATCGACGAGGACTTCCGTGCGCCCGCTCACGACCTCCTTGCGGACCAGAAGGTGGGCGTTGGCGAAGCGGGCGATCTGCGGCTGGTGCGTCACGCAAAAGACCTGATTAGTCTCGGAGAGTTTCTTCAGCTTCACCCCGACGGCCTCGCTCACGCGGCCCCCTATGCCCGTGTCAATTTCGTCGAAGACTATGGTGCGCGGGAATTCCGAGGCCCCGGCGATGGTCTTCAGCACGAGCATCAGGCGCGAGGCTTCGCCCCCGGACGCCACTTTGGCGAGGGGGCGCACCGCCTCGCCCACGTTGGCCGAAAAATAGAACTCCAGCCTGTCCACCCCTTTCGAAGAGAACGCGCGGTCCGAGTCCGCCCCGCCCTCCCCGTCGGCGAGGGACGTTACCTGCACCTGAAAGCGGCCGTTTTCGAGCGCGACCTCCGCGAGCGAGCGCTCCACCTCGCCCTCGAATTTCCTCGCCGCGCGCACGCGCGCCTGATGCAGTCGGTGCGCGGCCTTGAGGTAATCGCCGCGTGCCGACTGCAATTGCGCCCGCAACTCTTTCTCGCGCTCGTCGGAGCGCTCTATGTGGCGCAGGCGGTCCTGGGACCGGGCCAGGTGTTCGAGCGCGCCCTCTATCGAGCCGCCATACTTGCGCTTCAGGCGGGATATCTCGGCCAGACGGCTTTCGACTTCGGCCAGGCGCTCGGGCGAAAACTCCAGCTTCTCCGCGAAGTCGCGCAGCGAGAAGGCGAGGTCCTCAAGCATCGCGCGGGCGGATTCGAGCCCTTCGATGTACCCCCGAAAACTCGACTCGTACTCGCCGAGTTCTTCCACGCGGCGCGTCGCCGCCCCGGTGCGGGTGATGGCCGAGTCGCTGTCCTCGTAGATCAGGCTGAAGCTCTCCGCGCAAAGGGTCGTAAGCTTTTCCACGTTCATGAGCCGGCGGCGCTCCTCTTCGAGGCGCTCGTCTTCGCCCGCGCTCAGGGCCGCGCGCTCAAGCTCGTCGATCTGAAACCGGAGTATGTCGATTAGCTGAAATTTTTCGGCCTCGTCCTGCCGGTGGTCATCCATCTCCCGTCTTATCGCGAGCCACCTCCTGTAGAGGTTGCCGACCTCCTGCCGTTCCTGCGCGAGCCCCGCGTAAGCGTCGAGCAGTTCGAGATGGGTCTCGGGGTTGAATAGAGTCTGCTGGTCGCCCTGCCCGTGAATGTCGACGAGGAAAGGCCTGAGGTCGCGCAGGAGCGTCTGCGTGGCGAGCTGGTGGTTGATGAATATCTTGCTGCGCCCGCTCGCCGAAAGCTCGCGGCGGATGAGGATCTCGTTGCCTTCGCCGGAATCCATCTCGATGCCGGCGGAGTTCAGGAGCCCTTCGAGGCCCGCATTCGGCTCGACCGAAAAGAAGCCCTCGATGAAGGCGCGCGTCTCCCCCGCCTTAATGAGGTCGGACGTGAAGCGGCCCCCGATCAGCATGCCGAGCGCGTCCACGATGATCGACTTCCCCGAGCCCGTCTCGCCGGTCAGCAGGTTGAGCCCCCTGTCGAACTCGACCTGCAACTCATCGATCAAAGCTATGTTGGAAATATTCAGTAACGTCAACATTCCCGACCGCCGTATGCCTTAATTAATGTCGAAGCGGGTGTCATCCCCTTAGCACTCTCTAGTTTCAAGTATTCTGCGCGCCGCCTCAAGTAAGTCTTCGGCGACCAGGACCGGCTCGCACGGATAGTGCTCGCGGGCGGCGAGCGTCCCGCGCCCATACCCCGTGAGGACGAGCACGCCGCGCGCGCCCGCGTTGGCGGCCAGATTGATGTCGCTCGCCTTGTCCCCGATCATGTAAGACCGCGCGAGGTCTATGCCGTGCTCGCGCGCGGCCTCCATCAGCATGCCGGCGGAGGGCTTGCGGCACGCGCACTTCTGCCTGTACCGCGCGTCGCCGATCTCGGGGTGGTGCGGGCAATAGTACGCGCCGTCGATGCGCGCGCCGTACCGTCCGAGCTCCTCCCTCAGGCGGTCGTGTATGGCGTCGAGCGTCTCCTCCGAGTACATGCCGCGAGCGACTCCCGACTGATTAGTTATGACGATGACCTTAAGGCCCGCTTCGTTGAAGAGGCGGATGGCCTCGGCCGCCTGCGGGTAAATTATCAACTCCTCCGGCCTCGAAACATAACCGATGTCTTCGTTGATTGTGCCATCGCGATCCAGGAAGATAGCCGGTGCTTTCATAAAAAATTAATCTTAACTCTTTCGGGCCATATTACCAAAAAAAATGAAGGGGGCAGACCGCCGGCCGCCCCCTTCGTAACGGATTCGACTGCCGCCCGATCACGTGAAGTCGGCGAACAGGACGGGCGCGCCCGCCGTCGTGCGAATCTCAATGCGGCGGATGTTACTCACGGGCCGCACCTGCGGAGGCAGGGGCAGTTCGCCCGGCTCCGACCTGAAGTCCAACCTGAGCTCGCCATCGTCGTCGGTCGTGAAGCTCCCGAGCGAGACTCCGTCCGCGAAGACTTCGTAAGAGGTGTCGTCGTCCAGCCTCTCGGCCTCGACCCTGATCCTTTCGCCGCTGCTCGACGACTGTATCCTCGCCTCGCCCGAGGCGTTGGGGTCGACCCCGGTTCTTACAAAGCTCGCCTCGCGGTTGAACTCCGGGCCGCCGTTATCACCGCCGCCGCCCTCGTTATCATCACCGCCTCCGCCTCCGCCGTCATCGCCTCCGCTGCCGCCGCCCGGTTGGAAATCGCCTCGAAGGACCGCCTGACCCGCGGAGTTGTGAAGCTCGACATGCTTGATATTCGTGACGGGAAGCAGGGAGGCAGGGAGCGGCAGATCGCCCGAGCCGTCGGTCGTGAAGGTGATCCTCAAAAATCCCGAATCGTCCGACTCCGATTGCGCGACGCCGGTGCCGATGGTCTGGCCGTCCACCACGATTGCGTAAGACGCGCCCGCTATGAGCTCGTCGCCCCTGACCCTGAGCTTTTGGCGCTGCGGCTCGATCTCGGCCTTGGCGTCCCCCTCGGCTCGCGGGATGACCCCCGTGGCGAACAGTTCGGCTTCCTTCTCAAAGTGCACTCCCCCGCTGCCGGGCGAGCCGAAATCGCCTTGGAGGACGACCCGGTCCAGGGCGTCGCGGACCTCGACGTGCCTGATGTTCTGCACGGGGAGAAGCGACGCGGGAATCTGCACGTGGTTGCCGCCGGCCCTGGTCGAGAACTCGATCTTGAAGCCGCCGAAATTATTGGTCACGGCCCGCGAGTCGCCAGCCCCGTTGATTATCAGGGTGCCGTCAACGATCACTTTATAGCCCGAGCTTACGCTGAGCCCCGAGGCTTCTATCTCGAACTCCTGCTCGGTGCCCGTGATCGAAAACTCTGCTAGGCCTACGGCCTGCGGCTCGACTCCGGTCGCGGTCAGGTGGATCTCCGAGTGGATGTTGGAGACCGGGCTCAGGCTCTGAAGCGCCCCGAGCGGGTTTATGCGCCCGCGCCCGAGCCTGCCGGCCAGCCCCGGATTCATGCCGTCGACGTTGATGGCGGTCGATTCGATGACGCCTCTGGCATCCGGGTGTCTCGGCACCGCTCCCAGGACCAGCGCGGCTTCGGCGGCGGCGAGCGGCGCGGCGAAAGAAGTCCCGCTCCAGGTCGCGTAGTCGTTATTGTTACCGCCGGGGAAGGCGCTGACCAAAGCGACGCCCGGCGCGGAGACCGCAACGTCACTGCCGAAGTTCGAGAAGACGGCCTTCCGCCCGTCGAGGTCAATCGCCGCGACTCCCATCGCCTCAGTCGTCCAGCCGGCCGGGAATTGCGGATTATTATCGGTGCTCCGGTTATCGTTCCCCACGGCGGCGATGAGGACGGCCCCCTTCTGGCGCGCGTAGATGATGGCGTCGTGCAGGACCGGCGAGTTCTCGGACGAGCCGAGGCTGAGATTGATCACGTGAGCGCCGTGGTCTGCCGCGTACTTGATGGCCGCGGCCACTGTGAATGCGTCGCTCAGGCCCGAGGAGTCGAAGGCGCGCACGGGCATGAGTTGTGCCGAGGGCGCGACGAGGGCGATCAGCCCGCTGATGAATGTGCCGTGCCCCGCGACCGTCGTTTGCGGGTCGCCGAAGCCTTCCGAAGGGTCGTTGTCGTTATCGACGAAGTCCCATCCGCGAGCATCATCCACGAGCCCGTTCCCATCGTCATCGACCCCGTTCCCATCGCCGTCGAGGGGGCTCACGTAGAGCTTTGAAGCGAGCGCCGGATGATTACGGTAGATGCCCGTGTCGATGATGGCGACGATGACCCCCTCGCCCCGTGACCTGAGCTGCGCGCCCTTCAGGTTGAGCGAGTCGAGCTGCGAAAGGTAGTCGTTCGGCAACTGTCCGGGCGCGGCCCTGTCTCCGGGGAAATTCGCGATTGAGCGCGCGAAGACGTTGATCGGGTTGAGGACCACGGGGTTGAGCGCGGCGCTCAGAACGTCCGGGTCCTTCGCCAGCTTCTTGCGCCATTTCTTATCTTTTTTCCCCGAGGGCACGTCGAGCCGGTAGAAGTTCGTGCCGTATATTCGGAGCTTCGTCGAGGTCCTGTTGCGCGCGTTGACGGCCTCAATCGAAGCGCCCGGCTTCAGCTCCACGATGACCTCGCCCTTGCGAAACTCGGTCGATGTCTGCGCCTGCGACGCGGTCGGGAGGGCCGCGAGCAGAGACATTACGACGACGGCCAATGAAGCGGCTTTCGACAGACTGCGTATGAAGACTGTGATGCGTTCCATAAATAACCCTTGTTCCGGCGGCCGTCCTGATCCAGCCGCCCCCGCCCGGCCCGACAGGGCCGAACGATAATTATACCAGCCCCGACCCCGGCCCCGCGCCGAGGGCGGGCTTCTGAAACCTTGTATCTTTCTTGCGCCTTTTCACCTTATAAATCCCGATAAAATCGCGGCGGGGCCCGGTCATCTCGGGTCCCCCATCAGCACGAACGGGGCCCAGTAGTAGGGGTGCCCGTAGGCGTCTTTGATCGCGAGCTGGGCCTGCCGGATCGAGGCGCGTTTAGTCGCGCCTCCGCGCAGGCTTGAGTACATCTCGCCCATAAATTCCGACGTGGAGCGGTCGCTGACGGCCCAGAGGCTCGTGACCAGAGACGGCGCGCCCGCGTAAAGAAACCCGCGCATCAACCCATGCAGCTCGTCGCCCGGAAAGACCATGTTGACGCCCGTGTGACAGGCCGAAAGCGTGACCATCTCCGCGTTGATCTTCAGGTTCAGCAGGCTGTAGAAATTCAGGTGCGAATCCGACAGCTTCAGGAAAGAGAACATCGGGTTGTCCCGCCTGAAATAGCCGTGCGATGCGAGGTGCAGAAAGCGCGCTCCGGGCGCGAGCCGCATCAGGTTGTCCCGCGTGGCCTCGTCACCCGTGACCCTTACGGATTCGGGGAAGATCGACCCGAGCGCGGCGATCTCGTCCTCGATATTCGGAGTCCCGGCCTCGACCACTCCGAACGCCACGAGGCTGCCGGTCCCGCCCGAGCCGCTCGCGCGCTGCGAGTCGAGGTCGTCCCGCCGCGCGCGGCAGAGCTTGAGCACCGCGGCGCTCGGCGCGAAAGATATCTCGAACCTGTCGACAAGGTATTGGCCGCCCCGCCTGAGTGCGTGGAATGGGACGTAATGCAGAGCCCCGTGCGGGACGACGATCAGGCGGTCGCCGGTCAGGTACTCTTCGAGCGGCGCGAAGACGAGCCTGTAAAAGTGCGCGAGGTGCTCGTCGGCCGCGCGCTTCAACTGCCCGAAGTGCGCGCCCACGTAGGCGGATCCGAAATTGAACTTCTCGATCTGAAACCTGAACAGAGAGAGCAGGCGCTCGACTTCACGCCGGGGGGCTATGGAGCGGACGACCCTGATACTTTCGCGCGTGGCCACGAATGCGGAGACATAATCGCCCGTGTAAAAATATTCGACCGCGACTTCGTCCGCTTCGAGCGAGCCGCGCAGGTCGGCCACGCTCGCCGCGTCCATGCGCTGAATCTCCGCGAAAGCCGAGTCCTCGCTCTCCATGCGGCGGAAGAGTTGCGCGATCTGGCGCTCGCAACGCAGCACGGCGCGGCGGTAGCGGTCGGCGACGTTCGAGCTCCTCTGATTGCCTTTATCGTCCTCCAGCCCGGCCTGAGAGCTGTACCAGTTCAGGTCCTCGATCAGCCGCGAAAAACGCGCGCGCGTGTCTTCCCCGACCCGGCTGAACTGCTCTTCGTCGCGCACGTAGCGGGCGAGCAGGTCCGCGAGCGAGCGGGACTTGGAAGCCTCGACGAGCCTGAACGACTCTTCGATCATCTCTTCGCCCCCGTGATCGAGGCAGGCGGAGATCGTGTCTTCATAAGCCTGTATCTTATCGACTAAGAAAGAGGCTTTGAACTCGTCGGCCGCGATCCCTCCGCGCATCCGCTCCACGACATCGACCGCGCGGCGGAAGTATTCGAGGGCGGAGCGCTTTCGGTTCCGGTCGCGCTCTATGCGCCCGATCAGGTGATGGCACTGGAAGGCCACCGACGGGGCGAAGAGGTTATCGATTGAAGACAGGGCGGCCCTCGCCAGCCGCGCGGCGCGATTCAGGTCCCCGCTGCCGTAGGCCGCGCGCGCGGCGAGCAGGCGCGCGTGGGCGGACCGGGTCGCGAGCTTATGCCGGGCGAAGGTGCGCAAAGCCATCCGGGCTTTCGAGGCCGCTTCCGCGAGGTCGCCTTTGCGAAGGGCGAGCTCAGAGAGATAGGAGTCAGTCAGAGCGGCGAAGGCGGTGTTGTTGTCGCGGGCGAAGGCCGCGCGCGCGTCAGACAGGTGAGCCCGCGCCTGCTCAAGCTGGCCCTGCCCCATCAAGGCGAGGGCGTGGGCGACGGAGGCCCGAGCCGAATCGTACGGCAGGCCGAGCGAGTCGAAGATCGCGCGGGCGCTCGCGGAATTTTCAGCCGCGTCGTCGAAGGAGTTGAGCGCGAGCAGAATCTCAGCGATCTCCAGATTGCACCACGCGACGAGCTCCGTGCTGCCGAGCGCGGAGAGTTGCTCCCGCGCCTGGTAATAGGTCGCGAGCGCCGTGTTGTAATGTCCGCGCAGAAAATGGATGTAAGCTATGTGGAACCGGGCCTGCGCCGTCCTCATCTTCAAGCCGGTCCGGTCCCACGCTTCGGCCGCGCTCTCCAGCAGTTCGAGAGCCCGGTCGGGCTGGTCGAGCTCCGAAAAGACGTTAGCGCGGCCGAAATCGACGAAAGCCCGCATCCGGTCGTCGCCGAGTTCCGAGAATATCTCATGCGCGCGGTCGAAGTGTTCGAGGGCTTTCCCGTAGCGGTCAAGACGGTAATAGATGTTTCCTACGTTGGTTTCGAGCTGCGCAAGTTGGAGAGGCTCGCGGCCCGCGAGCGCCCTGCGCGCTTCCCTCGCGGTGCGCAAAGCCTCCGAGTACCGGCCGAGCAGGTTTAACACGCCCACCTGCTGCTTCTGTATCATGGCGGCTTCGACCGTGAGCCGGGCCGAACGCAAAGCGTTCACGGCGGACTCGTAAAGCGAGCCCGCCTCTTTGTAGCGCCCGGAATAAGTGAGCACCGAAGCGCGCCCGGCCGCGGCGAAGGCTCTGGAAAGCGGGTCCCCGATGAGCAGGGCGATCTCTTCCATGCGTCCGGCCAGAAGGTCGGCCGCCGGAGGGTCCTGGCCCGCGAGCCGGTCCAGCTCGGTCTTCAGGGATGAGAGGGTCTTCCAGCCCGCGGAGCCGTTCAATTCGCGCAGGAAGGCTTCCGGGCTCTCCGCATCCATCAACTTGTTCGCCAGTTCATTGCTCACTGTTCACTTCAATGCTTTCGCAAAATCACTCCGGCCCGACCGCGAGACGGGGCGATCTTCAGAGGTCATCTTCGGGCGGGCCCTCCGGCCGTCCCGGCCCCTTCGGATTTGGAGAAAGAGTTCACAGGGAAGGTGTGATGTGGAGGCCGTGCACGGTGATGCTTAAATCTCTCGCCTCCAGCCGCAGGTCGTATTCGCCGGGCTCAAGGCTCTCGAAGGCGAACTCGCCCGTCCCGTCGGTAAGGGTCTCCCGCGCCGCCCCGCCTCCGGGCGCGAGTTCGATCTTAATCCCCGCGACGCTCTCGAATCTCTCCTCGCCCTCGCGCAGGATTTGCCCGCGCACGTCCAGCCTGGCCCCTTCGGAAGGGGCGATTTGCAGATCGATGCTGTAATCTCCCGCCCGATAGAGTAGCTGCCGGTTCGCCGTCTCCGTCGAGCGAACGCCCAGGATCGCAGGTTGCGCGAAGCTGTCGAAGACAAGCGAGGCAACCGCTCTGCCCAATCTCTCTTTCAGGCGGGGCCGTGAGCCCTTTTCGTCGAAGATCCTCACCGCCCGCTTCAGCACCCACGGCGGCGGCTCGACCGAATCGTCTGCGGAGACTGACTGCCGCACCAGAACATACCAATCGCGGGTGGGCGCGCAGTGGCGGCAGTCGGAGGCCACGTGTTCGGACAGGCGCTCGGCTTCCTCCTCCGCCAGTCGGCCGTCAAGGTAATCTATTAATCGCTCAAAACTGGGGCATTTCATATATTCAGGCTCCGGGGCTGCACCTACCTAATTTGACGTTTCACCCCATTAGAGCGGGTCTGAAACTGAAAAATACATGGGCCGGGGTTAAAGTTTGTTCTGCAAAAGCTTTTTCAGCTTTTCGAGACAGCGCGCGCGCGTGGGCCCCACGGACGGCACGGGCATGTTCATCCGCCGGGCTATTTCGGCGTAGCTCAACTCATCCTTGTGGTAGAAGAGCATCGTGATCAGATCGCGGCAGCGGTCCGGGAGCGCCTCGACCGCCTCGCGGATTATGTGCTGGCGTTCGAGCGTCTCGCGCTCTTCGTCGGCGAGGGGCCCGGTCGTCGCGATCTCCGCGAGCGAGTCCGACGCGCCCTCGTCATCGACCGAAAAAGACTGCTGCTCTTTCCTCTGGCGGGCCGACACGCGCCAGCTCTCGCGCGTGGTCGTGGTGATGAGCCATGAGCTGATCCTCTGGTGATTGCGCAGGGTGTCGAGCTTCTCGTAAAGCTTCAGGCAAACGGACTGAAATATGTCCGCCGCGTCATCGACCGAAAGGCGGGACTTCAGAGGGATCGAATAAATGAGCCTCTGATAGCGAGCCAGAAGGGCTTCCCATGCCTCGTGGTCACCTTCCAGACAGGCGGCGATCAACTCCGGGTCGCCGCGTTCCGCAAGGCCTTCGGCTATCTCTTTCCTCGCCAGATTTTTATCCCCTGTTCGTGCTGCGCTGCTCGGGCAGCTTTCGCCGGTTCCGGGCAAGGCGCGAGTGATACTATCATAGTAAGAATTATGTGGGTAGGGCCGGGTAAACAGCCGTGGCGTGCGGCAGGGGGCGTAAAAACGACGAAGCCGCCGGATCGATCCGGCGGCTTCACTCGGCCGACTCGCCCGAAGATCAGGCGGCCACTCAGGCCACTTCCGTGCGCTGCTGGAGCAGGCGGCGCAGCTTCAGTCTCGCCTTGTGCAGCTGCGACTTGGACGTGCCCGCGCTGCACCCCAGTATCTTCGCTATCTCCTCGTGCTCGTAGCCCTCGACGTCGTGCAGCACGAAGACGGTCCGGTAGCCGGGAGGGAGCTGCGCGATGGCGCTCTCAAGCCCGATGCGATCAACAATTGGCATGGCCTCGGGATTGATCGTCTCCGGATCAATCGAGTCGGGCATCTCGCCGTCGTCGGTGGTGAGTTCCGACCTGACCGAGCGCTTGCGGAAATGCATCAACACCTGATTGACGGTCAGCCTGTGCAGCCAAGTCGTGAAGGCGGCCTCGCCCCTGAACGACCCGAGCTTGCGGTGAAGCTGAATGAAGACCTCCTGCGTCAGGTCCTCGGCCTCGGCGGTGTTGCCGGTCATCCTTAAACAGATCGAATAGACCCTGCGATAATGCTTGCGGTAAAGGTCCTCGAATCCGCTCATCGCATCGCCCGCGAGCGCCGTGCTCACTCCCGCATCAGACTTGATCGAAATCGCGTTGCTTGCCATCCTTTTTTATCTCCCTCTCGTAAGCTGCCTGACCAATAACCAGATAATCGAGTATGGGTAGTGCGAACGACGTGCCAGATCAAAAACGGGGCCCCGACGGCTATTAAGTCATTACTTTTGAAAAGCTTAGAGTCGGTAAAAATCACCCCGAGCCGGCAAACATTTGGCAATGGCACTGGTTTTGGGATGCCGTCACACGGTTTGGTGTAGAGCCAAGGGACTCCCGCGCGCGGGATTTTTTTCGTTTGTGTGAACCGGGCAGGCCACTTTTTGGGGAGGTTTGTAATCATAGGTTGAGGGGAAATGATAGGGGTGTACTTAAATGAAAGGACAAGTGGGCATGAAAAAGAATCTATTTAAGAAGGCCGCGGCCGGGCTGGTTATGGCCGCAAGCCTCTCTTTCGGAGTCGGGATAATTTCACCCACGGCGGTCGAGGCTCAGAGTCGGGATTCCCGGTGGCACCGGGATCGGGATAATGACCGGGATCGCGATTGGGACCGCCGCCGCGGTAATGACCGGGACCGCGAGTGGTACCGGCGGCGGCAGATAGAACTGGCCCGTCAAAGAGAGCGGGCAAGGATACTCCGCGAGCAGTACAGGTACAGGAATTCCAGAAGCTATCCCTACTATGGCAATTCCGGAAGGTATGGCTACAACTCTGCCGAAGAGCAGAGGGGCTATCGTAACGGTCTGAAGGAAGGGGAGGACGACGCCCGCGACGGCGATTCGTTCAATCCGAACAGGCACAGCAGCTTCAGAGACGGCAACTCGGCCTACCGCTCCGGCTTCGCCAGAGGGTACGAACTGGCATTCCGCCGAAACAGCTACCACCGAAGGTGGTAGAGAACCCGGAACAAGCCAACCGCAGTTTGAGCAATAAAGAAGAGGGGCCATATCGCCCCTCTTCTTTATTTTGATAGCCGCTCTCCCCGGCCACTTAACGCCTCGCATTAGCGCGCGGGCTGATGCGCTGGATGCGTCATACTAAATCGGTAGGTTCTCATCCATTTTGAATCTCACGCAGTTGCTTTCTCCGGCAACAGTATCACCCTCTCTCGTTCCGGCTCAGCAGCATATGAAATAGCAGTTTGAATATTCCAGCCGCCGGACATGAGGGCGTCCCTCGCAGTTACCTAAAACCTTTTCGCCAGCAGGTCGGCGATTCTATTTAGGACCGCTTCGTCTTCGGGAGTGAAGGCGTTCGGTATGTCGCTGTCGATGTCGATCTGGCCGAAGATTTCGTCCCCGCGACGGATCAGGACGACGATCTCTGAGCGCGTTTCGAGGCTGCACGCCAGATAATTCTCCAGGGCCGTCACGTCGCCCACTATCTGGTTGGCGCGCTCGGAGACGGCCGTGCCGCAGACCCCCCGGCCGACGGGGATGTGCGTGTGGTCGGTGTGCTTGCCGATGTAGTTGTGCAGGACGAGCGTGTCGCCTTCGAGCAGATAAATCCCGACCCAGTCGTAACGGTCGAAGCCGTCTTTGATCGCGCGGACCGTGTGGTGAAGAACGTCGTCGCGCGACTCGCCGGAGTTCACGATCTCTTCGACCCTGCTTACGATATCCTCAACGCCTGTCATAGGGTTGAGGATATTGGCCGCGCGCTCCGATTGCAAGTCGCGCATCAAGGTATCCGAACGACTCTGATCATGGCATGCCGCGCGCTGCATTTTTTGTTATCATCCTTGAACTGTGGCTGGATGCTTGATCTTTTTGAAGTCGGAGGTATCGAAGCATGTCTCAACTGACAGACAAATACGGCGACGTTTACATACTCGCGCAGAATGCCGGGGTGAAGAACCTGAGCGCCAACGAAGAGAACGGGCACATGACCATCACCGGCACCGCCCCGTCAAGGCTGGTCGCGGACCAGGTCTGGGATAAGGTGAAGCAGATTGACCCGAACCTCAGTCACGGCGACCTGACGTTGAATCTCGGGGTCGAGAATCAGAGCATGTACGGGGAGTATGAAGTCCAGTCGGGGGACACTCTCTCCAAAATCGCGAGTAATCTGACGAAGGGCAAGCTTAC
This sequence comes from Blastocatellia bacterium, assembly GCA_035634255.1. Classification (GTDB taxonomy): domain Bacteria; phylum Acidobacteriota; class Blastocatellia; order UBA7656; family UBA7656; genus DATLMR01. The sequence goes on along the minus strand of DASQDI010000115.1, from coordinate 4,720 downwards.
TTACCAGCAGATATTCGAAGCCAACCGCGACACCCTTAGCGACCCGGACCAAATTCAGCCGGGCCAGAAGCTAAAGATTCCGAGCTTCTAACTCGATGTCGGAATGCTGCCGGATAATGATGTCTGGGGGGGTGGCAAGCCGTTTTAGCCGCCCCCTTCGATTAATAGAGCCGCGAGATGATCGACACACCCGGAATCGTTGAGAGCAACGACGAGCTTACGACCGGCTACAGACTGCTCACCCTCAGATTCGATCAGGACATAAACGCGCGCGCGGGACAGTTCGCCATGCTGAAGGCTTCTGACGCTTATGAGCCCCTGCTCAGGCGCGCTCTGGCCGTCTACCGCGCGCACGGCCCGCGGCGTTTGAGCTTTCTTTATCAGGTCATGGGGCGGGGGACCGAAGCGCTCTCGCACCTGGGGGGAGGCGGCCGGGTCGAAGCGCTCGTGCCGCTCGGCAATAGCTGGCCCGTCGACACTCTCGCGCCCGGCGAGCGCGCGGTCGTCGTCGCGGGAGGCATCGGCTCCGCTTCGGTGCTGATGCTGTGCGAGCAGCTCGCCCGCGCGGGCGTCGATACGCACGTCCTCTTCGGGGCCTCTTCCGGGCGGGTGGCGATAGGGTGCGGCCTCGAAGACTTTCAGGCGCTCGGGCTACCCCTTACCGTCACGACCGACGACGGGTCGCTCGGCGAGAAGGGCTTCGTCACCGCGCCGCTCGAACGCATGCTCCGGGAAGAGCGTGGCGCGCGCTCGGTCGTCTACGCCTGCGGCCCCTGGGTGATGATGAGGCGCGTGTCAGAGATCACCTCCGCCTTCGCCGCGCGGTGCCTGGTCTCTCTCGAAGCTCCGATGGGCTGCGGCTTCGGAGTGTGCGTGGGCTGCGTGGTGGCCGTTAACACCCGAGAACCTCTCGGTTATAACTCGTACAGGCGCGTCTGCATCGACGGCTCGATATTCCCGGCGGAGGCGGTCCGGTGGGACGTGTCGGCCATGCCGCATTGAGGGAGAGATGACCTTCACAACACCCGGCGCAAACGAACGAGATGAGAGGCTGGCGGTAGAAATCGCGGGCGTCCGCTTCAGCAACCCGGTGATGGGGGCGAGCGGCACTTTCGGGTACGGGCTCGAATTCTCGGAGCTGATCGACCTGAACCGGATCGGGGGCTTCTCGACCAAGGGGCTGTCGGCCCGCCCCCTGCCCGGCAATCCTCCCCCCCGAATAGTCGAAACGCACGGCGGCATGCTCAACGCCATCGGGCTTCAGAACATAGGCGCGCGCGCCTTCGTCGAAGAGAAGCTCCCGGCCCTCCGGAAATACGACACCCGCATCATTGCCAACGTCTTCGGGTATTCGGACGAAGACTACATCGAAGCCATCAGGATTTTGAACGACGGCAATGGCATCGACGCCTACGAGTTGAACATCTCCTGCCCTAACGTTAAAGAAGGCGGGATCGTGATAGGCGGCTCGCCGTCGGCCGCGGCCCGGCTCACCGAAAAGGCTCGGCGGGCGACCGCGCGCCCTCTGATCGTCAAACTCTCGCCCAACGTCACCGATATAGCCGAGATGGCGCGGGCCATCGCCGGTGCCGGGGCCGACTCCCTCTCCCTCATCAATACTCTGGTAGGAATGTCCGTGGACGTGAACACTCGGAGGCCCCGCCTCAATTTCGGGACGGGCGGCCTGTCGGGGCCGGCCATTCGCCCCATAGCCGTTCGCATGGTCCACGAAGTCGCGAAGGCTGTCGACCTGCCGCTCATCGGCATCGGAGGGATCGCCTCACCTATGGACGCCCTTGAATTTATCATCGCGGGCGCAACCGCCGTACAGATAGGGACCGCCAATTATTATGACCCTCGCGTGACCGAAAAGGTCGTCGCCGGCCTCTCCGAATATTGCGACCGCCACGCGGTAGAAAGCATAACCTCGCTCGTCGGCTCAATAATCAGATAGGCCGGGAATCAGAGACGCCTCGGAGAACCGCGCCTGCGGGATCCTTCATCATTCCAGATTCTCTCAATAGAATCCCTGCTTTACGTGCCATCCTCCCCATTTATATTTTTTCTTTGATGCTCAAAAAAAAAATACTTGACAAGAGAAAACTCAGATTTTATTATGCTTTTGTCATACAAAAATAGGAGCTAAGCTACGAAGATTACTGGAGTAGTATTTTAAAAAGTGGCTTAGCTTCAAAAATTCTTACGGAGGTACGCACAATGGCAAGGACAGGAACGCAGATGGCCCCGTCGAGGGCATTTCGCAGTTTGATGACGGTAGACCCGTTTCGCGAGTTATTCGAATTGCAGCGCAACATCAACCAGCTCTTCGACAACCGGGTTGGGAACAGGACCGAAGAGGGTGTCGGGCTGAGCACCTGGACCCCGTCCGTCGACATATTTGAAGACGAAGCCTCATTCCTGGTCAAGATCGAGCTGCCTGAAGTCATGCGCGAAGATGTGAAGGTTAATCTGCACGAGAACAATCTGTCAGTGTCCGGCGAGCGCCGCCTGGAGAACGAGGAGAAGCGCGACGGCTATCACAGGGTCGAGCGGAGCTACGGCCAGTTCTACCGCTCCTTCACCCTGCCGCCGAATGTGAACGTGGAAGATATCAACGCGGAGTTCAGGGACGGAGTGCTGCGCCTGACTCTGCCGAAGAAGGAAGAGGCCAAGCCGAAGCAGATCGAAGTTCAGGTCAAATAGTTAAGCCGAACAGTAGAAGATCGAACGCCGCGAACCGGCGGCGTTCAGGGCTTGAAAGCCGCGGGTTGTTGCTCACCCGCGGCTTCTTCTTTTCCGCCGCGCATCACTCTTGACTTCCCTGTCGCGGGCAGGTATAACCCTCGGGCCCCTCGAAGTTAAATCAAACGGCAGTAAGGTTTCATGCTCAAGCTCAGGTCGGCGTCCGCACCGGCACGCTCACCGTTGTGCGGACGAAGCGGGTTGCGATAAATAGCTCATAAAACAGGGAGTGAGTCACGATGAAATTGGTCAAGAATGAAACCAATAATTCCGATTTCGGATGGATCGGGCGGGGCATAGAAGTCTCCGGCGACATCCGCTTCAACGAGCGGATACAGGTCGATGGCAAGGTCACGGGCAAGATGACCTCGGAAAACGGCACCCTCATAATAGGCGAATCGGGCCAGCTCGAAGCTCAGGTGCAGGTGGGCATCTGCGTGGTGCACGGCACGCTTTACGGAGACCTGATGGCCAGGACGAGGGTGGAAATTCGCAAGACGGGCAGGGTCAACGGCGACGTTATCACCCCCGTGCTAGTGGTCGAAGAGGGCGCGGTGTTCAACGGCGCGATCAGGATGGGGAAGGAGGCCGCGAGCCACCTGATGAGCGAAGTCAGGCCCGAAGAGGCCGACAGTGACGGGAAGAGAAAGATCAGGGGCGCGTAAACGGTCTTCCCGCAGTAAACATTTTTCCGCCCCTAGGGGCTCTACCTCCGCGCCGGTGTTACACGGCCGCCACCTCCCGGCCGTATCGGTCCTTTCTCCCGCACGCTTTTTCGCGATTCACCCCAGACTGACCGGCTTGAATCATACTTTCGCGCTGGCTATAGTGAGCCTTGGGAATTTATGAGCGGCGAAATGGATTTCAGGCAACCGGAAGTTAAAGACCGCCTCGTCATCGCGCTCGATTACCCCGACCGCGCGAGCGCCCTGAGGCTCGTCGAGCGGGTGAGCGGGATGGTCGGGATGTTCAAGGTCGGCCTTGAGCTATTCACCTCGGAAGGCCCCGGCATCGTTCGCGAGATCATCGGGGCGGGCGAGCGGGTATTCCTCGACCTTAAGTTCCACGACATCCCGAACACGGCCGCGGGCGCGGCCCGCTCCGCCGCCCGCCTCGGCGTCTCGATCTTCAACCTGCACGCGCTGGGCGGCGGGGAGATGATGCGGGCGGCCGCGCGCGCGGTCTCGGAAAGCTCCGGGCATTCTTCGGAGCACGCTTCGAGACCGCTCCTTCTCGGCGTGACCGTACTCACGAGCATGGACGCGGCGAACCTCTCCGATGTCGGCGTCGATCCGGACGTGGAGTCGGAGGTCGCGCGGCTCGCCGCCCTGTCGCGCGACTCCGGGCTCGACGGGGTGGTCGCCTCCCCGCGCGAGATAAGGCTGATCCGCGAGCGCGTGGCCTCCGAGCGATTTATCATACTCACCCCCGGCATTCGCCCCGCGTGGTCGGAGGCGGGGGACCAGAAGCGAGTCTCCACGCCCTCGGAAGCGTTGAGAGCGGGCGCGGATTACATAGTGATCGGCCGCGCCGTCACCGCGAGCGATGAGCCCTGCGATGCCGTCGAACGCATCCTGGAAGAGATCCACTCGGTCTGAGCGGTGTTCGATCAAGGGAAGGCGAAGGATGAGTCAGGCTGAAGAGACCCGGACGGGATGTAGCTACAAGGTCGAAGGCAGGGGGCCTCTGCTCGTCTTCATTCCCGGACTAGACGGCACGGGCGAGTTGTTCTTCAAGCAGAAGCCCGACCTCGTGGGCTCTTACAGGGTGGCCACGGTTCACCTGAGCGAGCAGGGCGATTTCACCTACGAAGACCTGACCGACGACGTGGCCGCTATCATTAAAGAGTTGGGAGAAGAACGCGCGATCATCATCGGAGAGTCGTTCGGGGGCACCGTCGCCCTGTCGTTCGCGCTCAGGCACCCCGGCCTGATAGACCGGCTCATAATCCTAAACTCATTCCCGCGGTTCCGTGGCC
>DASQDI010000114.1:0-7111 GCA_035634255.1 Blastocatellia bacterium | reverse complement strand
CGAGCAGGTGAAGGTGAGGGGTATGAGGGTGGAGGTTGGGGAGGTTGAGGAGGCGGTGAGGGGGCAGGCGGGGGTGAGGGAGGCTGTGGTGGTGGCGCGGGAGGAGGGGCCGGGCGACGTCAGGCTCGTCGCTTACGTCGTCGCACAGGATGGAAGTACTCTGACCTCCGAAGACCTGCTCGCTTCCCTGAGGAAAAAGCTGCCGGGCTTCATGGTCCCTTCCGCGATCATTATGATGGAGCAGTTGCCTGTGACGGCAAATGGCAAAATAGACCGGCGGGCTCTGCCTGCTCCAAAATATCGGGCAGCCGATGGCGGTCAGAGTTTTGTAGCCCCGAGAGACGCTCTCGAATTCGCGCTGAGTCGGATATGGGGAGAGCTGCTTGGCATTCAGCCGGTCGGCATCCATGATAATTTCTTCGACCTCGGCGGCCACTCGTTACTCGCGATCCGCCTCATCAATCGAATCCACCAGACCTTCGGCGTAGAGCTGCCGGTGGCAACACTCTTTCAGGGGCCGACGATTGAGTCGCAGGCGAGCAGCATCAGGCGTGACGCGACGGCCCCGCCTCACCGGTCGCTCGTCCCCATCCGCACCGAGGGCACAAGGAAGCCATTCTTCTGCGTCCACCCGGCGGGCGGCAACGTCTTCAGTTACGTCAATCTCGCGCGTCACCTCGGACCCGATCAGCCTTTTTACGGGCTTCAGGCTCAAGGGCTGGACGGCGCGTCCGCCCCTATGACAGAGATCGAAGCGATGGCGGCTCTCTATGTGCAGGCCGTCAGGAGCGTGCAGCCTTCGGGGCCTTACATATTGGGCGGGTGGTCGATGGGCGGGGTCGTCGCATTCGAGATGGCGAGCCAGTTGAAAAAGGCGGGGCAGGAAGTCTCTCTGCTGGCCCTCTTCGACTCCTACCTGATGAGCGATGCGGCGGAACGAGAAGATGAACTCGACCTGCTCGCGGGCTTTGCTCAAGACCTCGGGCTGCCCGTCGGCGGGCTGGCGGCCTCGTGGGGCGAGGTGGTCAATCTCGAAGCGGACGAGCGCCTCGACTTCATTTTTAACCAGGCGGTCGGGCTCGGATTGATCCCGCCTGATGTCGGGCCGGGCCATCTCCGCACGCTGTTCGACGTATTCAAGGCGAACGCCCGAGCATTGAGGCGGTACGCGCCGCAGAGCATGTCACAGCGCGTCGCCCTCTTTTTAGCACAGGATCAACTTACCGATGAGCCCTCGAACCCGGTCAGCGATTGGGGCCGGCTGTCGGGCGGCGATGTCGAGGTCCATCGCGTAAGCGGCAATCACTTCACGATGCTGCGCGAGCCGAACGTAAGCCGGCTGGCCGAATTATTCCGACTTTGTATGGATGAGGCTGAGGAGTCCTGATCACCTATGAATATAATATCGTTCAAGCTATTCAGCTTTCTGCTCAGATGCGCCAGGGACATCCGCCGCGCTCGGGTGATATTCGCCCTGGTCGTAATCACCGGAGTCATCAGCGGCGTCAGCAACACCGCCCTGCTTGCTGTCATCAACAGCGCGTTGAACAGCAACGGCGCTTCGCCGAGAGAACTCGTCTGGACCTTCGTGGCCCTGTGCGCGCTTCTCCCGGTCAGCCGCTTCATCTCCGAGGCCCTTCTCACGCGCCTCGCTTCGTCGGCGATTTACGACCTCCGGGTCCGGCTGAGCAGGCAGATACTGTCCGCCCCCCTGCGCCTGCATGAAAAAATCGGCCCGCCCCGCATGCTCGCGGCCCTGACCGAAGACATACCGGCGATCACCGGCGCGCTCGTGGAAGTCCCCCTGCTGATCATCCACTTCTCGATAGTCGCGGCCTGCCTCGTGTACCTCGGGATGCTGTCGTGGCGCATGCTGGTCGGGGTCCTGATCTTCATGGTCCTCGGGATAGCGAGCTACCAGTTGCCGGTAATAAGGGCCTCGCACTACTTCAAGATCTCGCGCGAAGCGTTCGACACCCTCTTCAAGCACTTCAGCGCCCTGACCGCGGGGGCCAAGGAATTGAAGATTCACCGACGCAGGCGCAACGCATTCATGGGGCAGGAGCTTGAGCCGACGGCCGCCTCGCTCAGGGACTACAACGTGACGGGCAACACGATATTCACGGCGGCCAGGAGCTGGGGCCAGGTGTTGATCTTTGTCCTGATCGGGCTGCTCATCTTCGGCCTCCCGGTGGTGCTGAAGACGGACGCCAAAACCCTGACCGGCTACACCCTCGTCTTCATCTATATGATGACCCCTATCGAGGTCATCCTGAGCATGTTCCCCGTGCTCAGTCGCGCGGACGTGGCGGTGAGAAAGATCGAGGACATAGGGCTCTCATTGTCGTCGGCCGCGTCCGATACCATCCAGAGGCAGGACGACGAGTCGCGCCGGTGGAGCCGCCTCGACCTGCGCGGCGTGACCCACACTTACTACCGCGAGGGCGAGTCGAGCAACTTCACGCTCGGGCCGATAAACCTGACCTTTTCGCCCGGAGAGCTGGTCTTCATAGCGGGCGGCAACGGCAGCGGAAAGACCACCCTCTCGAAGCTCATCGCCGGGCTCTACATCCCGGAGAGCGGAGACCTGGTGCTCGACGGGCAGCCCATCACCGACGAGACGAGGGACGATTACCGGCAGCTATTCTCGGCCGTGTTTTCGGACTTCTACCTCTTCGAGAGCCTGCTCGGTCTAGAAGGGCCGGAGACAGACGCGAGGGCGCGCACCCGGCTCACCCAACTCCAGCTCGACCACAAGGTGCAGGTCGAAGACGGGGTCCTCTCCACTACCGAACTGTCTCAGGGGCAGAGGAAGAGGCTGGCGCTGCTGACCGCGTACCTGGAGGACCGCTCAATATATCTGTTCGACGAATGGGCGGCCGATCAGGACCCGATGTTCAAAGACGTTTTCTACCTTCAGATATTGCCCGAGCTTAAGGCTCAGGGTAAGACGGTCATAGTCATCACACACGACGACCGCTACTACCGCGTGGCGGACCGCGTGGTCAAGCTGGATTACGGCCGCGTGGTCTTCGACAGGCCCACGACCGATTTCGAGAGCGCCCAGGCGGAGATGATCATCCCGCTCGGCAGGTGATCACATTCGTTTGCGGAATGCGGAACTGCGTGGCCCCGGAACACCTCCTCCATCGCAATCAGAACGAACCGATATATCTAGCAAGATAAAACAGGCAAGACATGAGCACACACACTAAAGGGCAGACCGGACTCCCCTCAGCCTCGGGCTTCGCGGCCTCGACTCTCGTAGAGCTTTTGAGGTTGAGGGCGGGCGAGCAGGCGGGACTCAAAGCTTACGCCTTTCTTAAAGACGGCGAGACCGAAGATGAGGGCATCACCTACGGCCAGCTTGACGCGCGCGCGCGGGCGGTCGCGGCGCGCCTTCAGGAGCTCGGCATGGCGTCGGAGCGCGCCCTGCTCCTCTACCCGCCGGGGCTCGACTACATCGCGGCTTTCTTCGGGTGCCTGTACGCGGGGGCGGTCGCCGTCCCGGCCTACCCTCCCGACCCGGACAGATTGCACCGCTCCATCACGAGGCTGCTCGCGATCCTGAAGGACGCCGGCCCGCGCGTTGTGCTCACCACTTCGTCGATCCTGTCGATGATCCGCAGGTCGCCGGGGCTGGACGACAGGCTGACGTCTCTCGGCTGGGTCACTACCGACACGCTCGAAGACGGGCTCGCGGACGAGTGGATGGAGCCTGATATATCGGGCAGATCGCTCGCCTTTCTGCAATACACTTCCGGCTCGACCGGCTCGCCGAGGGGCGTGATGGTCAGCCACGGGAATATCCTTCACAACGAGTGGATAATACAGACCGCGTGCCGGCACGACAGCGAATCCACGTTCGTCGGCTGGCTGCCGCTCTACCACGACATGGGTTTGATCGGGAACGTGCTTCAGCCCCTTTACATCGGGGCCCAGTGCGTCCTGATGTCCCCGCTCGCCTTTTTGCAGAAGCCCTTGAGGTGGCTGAGCGCGATCTCCCGTTACAGGGCCGCGACCAGCGGCGGCCCCAACTTCGCCTACGACCTCTGCGTCCGAAAGGTCAAGCCGAGCGAGCGCGCTGAGCTTGACCTCTCAAGCTGGACCACCGCGTTCAACGGCGCTGAGCCGATCCGCTCGGAGACCGTCGAGAGATTCATCAACGCTTTCGAGCCTTGCGGGTTTCGACGCGAAACCTTCTTCCCCTGCTATGGCCTCGCCGAAGCCACGTTGATCGTGTCAGGCGGCTCAAGAGAATCCCTCCCGGTGGTCCGCGATTTCGAGGCCGCCGAACTGGAACGCAATCGCGTTGCCCCGTCACGGCCCGAGGGCCCGACGGCCCGAACCCTCGCCGGCTGTGGGCGAGTCTTGCAGGGGCACGACGCCGTGATAGCAGACCCCGATTCGCTCGCGCTCTGCCCGCCCGACCGCGTGGGCGAGATATGGCTCGCGGGCGAAAGCATCGCGCAAGGGTACTGGAAGCGGCCCGAAGAGACCGAGCACACCTTCAACGCTTTTCTCTCCGACTCGGGCGAAGGGCCATACCTCCGCACGGGCGACCTCGGCTTCATTAAAGACGGAGAGCTGTTCGTGACCGGCAGGTTGAAAGACCTGATCATCATCCGGGGCCGGAATCATTACCCGCAAGACATAGAGATGACCGTTGAAAAGAGCCACCCGGCGCTCAGGCCCGGCTGCGGGGCCGCCTTCTCAATCGACGTGAACGGGGAAGAGAAGCTCGTCATCGTGCAGGAAGCCGACCCGAAGAAGGCCGAGAATCTGCCCGCCATCATCGACAGCATTCGGAGCGCCGTCAGCGAAAAACATGAATTGCAGGCCCACACGGTCGTCCTCGTGAAGCCGTGGAGCATCCCGAAGACTTCGAGCGGAAAGATACAGAGGCGCGCGTGCCGCACGGCCTTCCTACGGTCGGAGCTTGAAGTGTTCGAGAAATCCCCGGATCAGACCGCGCCGGAGCAGGACCAGGCCACGAAAGATTCTTCCCGCCCTTCCCGCAATCAGGAAGAAGCCTTCAAGGCATGGCTCACGGCAGAGCTGGCCCTGAGGCTTCAGGTGAGCCCGAACGAGATCGATCCCGAACGCCCTCTAACTTTATATGGCCTTGATTCACTGATGGCCCTTGAGCTTTCGCACGCCATTCAGGAGAGGCTCGGCCGAGAAATCCCTCTGGGCGCATTCTTTAATGACGCGAGCATCGCCCGCATCGCCTCCGAGCTCGTCGCGATGCCGGAGGCGGCCGCGCCATCTCCGATCAAAGGGCAGGCTCCGGGCGAGGGCAGGGATGCCGCGCGCCCGCTTTCGCATGGGCAGCGTTCGCTGTGGGTGTTGCAGGAGCTTGCGGAAGACAGCCCGGTGCTCACGATTGCCAGCGCCGCCCGCATCAGGGCGGAGGTTGATCCCGTCGTTTTGAAAGAGTCATTTCAGGCGCTTGTTGACAGGCACGAATGCCTGAGGACGACCTTTAAGATAATGGGCGGCGAGCCTGTTCAGGTAGTGCATGACCATTCGGAAATAGATTTCAGGCGGGTTGACGCTTCAGGCCAGAGCGAAGAATCTCTGCTCGCTTCACTGAAGCAGGACGCTTCGCGCCCGTTCGATCTCGGAAGAGGCCCTCTGCTGAGAGTGACTCTGTTCACCCGGTCCGGCCGCGAGCACGTTCTGCTGATAGCGGTGCACCACCTTGTCTCCGACTTCGGGTCTCTGGCGAACATGATGAAGGAGCTTGGAATCCTTTACTCGGCCGGCAGGAGGTCGGCGCGCGCGGGCCTGCCTCCGCTCAATCTTCAGTTCGCGGATTACGTCGGGTGGCAGGAGAAATTCCTCGCGTCCGAGCGCGGCAGGATGGCGGGCGAGTACTGGCGGGAGCGATTGAGCGGCGAGCTTCCGGTCCTGAATCTGCCGACGGACAGGCCGCGCCCGCCCGTCCTCGGCTACCGAGGCGCGTCCGTCTCTTTCAAAGTGAGCGAATCGATCACGCGTCGCATCAGGGAGCTTGCGGGCAGCCGTGGGGCCACCCTTCACATCGCTTTGCTCGCCGCGTTTGAAGTTTTTCTTTACAGGCACTCGGGGCAGGAAGAGTTGCTGGTCGGCTCGCCCACGTCCGGCAGGAGCCGCAAGGATTTCAAGGACCTCTCCGGGTACTTCGTCAATATTCTCCCGATTCGCGCGGACCTTTCATCTCGCCCGACGTTCGCGGAGTTGCTGGACCGCACGCGCAGGGCCGTCCTCGATGCTTACGAGCATCAGGATTATCCGCTCGCTCTCATGTCTGAGCGGCTACAGCCCGACCGGAGCGCGAGCCGCCCGCCATTGCTTCAGGCGGTCTTCACGTTTCAAAAAACGCGCGCGGGGAATGATGACTCTCTGGCCGGTTTTGCCATCGGGGAAGCGGGCGGGAAGAGCATGCTGGGAGAGTTGCCGGTCGAAATCGTGCCGGTCGATCTGCCCGTGAGTCAGTACGAGCTGACTATGCATGTGGCCGAACTCGACGGAGGGCTTTCAGCCTCGCTTCAGTACAACACGGACTTGTTCGACAGGGAGACGATAGTACGCATGACAGAGCGGTTCCAGATATTGCTCGAAAGCATATCGTCGAACCCCGATCTTCGCATCTCGGAGTTGCCGATGCTCGGAGCGGCGGAGCGCCGCAGGCTGCTGGTCGAGTGGAATCAGACTCAGCAGGAGTATCCGAGCGATACCTGTATCCACACACTCGTCGAGCAACAGGCGGAACTCACGCCTCAGGCGCTCGCGGTCGCGGACCAGAAGGAACGGCTCAGTTATAGGGAGCTGAACGAGGAGGCCGACAGGCTCTCGGGCTTCCTCACGGACCTCGGCGTAGGCCCAGAGTCCCGCGTCGCCGTCTGCCTCCCCCGCTCCTCCCGCTTCGTCGTCTCGCTGCTGGCCATACTCAAGTCGGGCGCCGCCTACCTCCCGCTCGACCCCAGCTACCCCCGCGCGCGCCTCGCCTTCATGGTAGAGGACTCCGCGGCCTCGGCCCTGCTCACAGACTCGGCCGGAGCCGCCATGCTGTCGGGCCTGCCCGTGACTACCCTCAACCTCGACGACGGGTCGCTCGCTCGGGCCA
>DASQDI010000113.1:0-14537 GCA_035634255.1 Blastocatellia bacterium | reverse complement strand
CGAGCAGGTGAAGGTGAGGGGTATGAGGGTGGAGGTTGGGGAGGTTGAGGAGGCGGTGAGGGGGCAGGCGGGGGTGAGGGAGGCTGTGGTGGTGGCGCGGGAGGAGGGGCCGGGCGACGTCAGGCTCGTCGCTTACGTCGTGAGAGACGAGGGGAAGGATTATTCGGAGAGAGAGCTTCGCGCACACCTCAAGCATCGCCTGCCGGATTATATGGTCCCCTCGGCTTTCGTGACGCTCGATGCGTTGCCGCTTAATCCGAGCGGGAAAGTGGACCGCAGGGCCCTGCCGCGACCAGACTTCGGGGCGCTGGCGCACAGAGCCGAATTCGTCCCGCCTCGCAACGGCCTCGAACGTGAAATTGCAGGCGTCTGGGCTGAAGTGTTCGGAGTCGAGCGCGTCGGCGTACGCGATGATTTCTTCGACCTTGGAGGCCATTCTTTGATGGCCGCGAGGATGATCTCGCGGCTCCGCGAAGCTTTTAAGATCGAGCTTCCGGTCCGCACGATATTTGAAAGGCCGACCGTGGAGGGACTGGCTGAGAGCATTCTCTCCGCAATGGCCTCGTCACAGGACTCGGGCATCCATTCCATCGAGCGACTGTCCAGAGCGGAAGATTTGCCATTGTCTTTCGCGCAGGAGCGCCTCTGGTTCCTCGACCAGATGTCTCCGGGAAGCTCTCTTTACAACGTCTCGGGGGCCGTGCGGGTCAGCGGCCCGCTCCGAATCGAGGCGCTCGCCCGGAGCTTCGGAGAGATCGTTAAACGTCACGAATCCCTGCGGACCAGCTTCGCCATATCGGGCGGCCGACCGGTTCAGGTCATCACCTCTGAAGCCCGGTTCGATTTGCCCGTCATCGACCTGCGCGAGATGGAAGAGTCGAAACGAGAAGCGGAGGCCATGCGTCTCGCCTCCGAGGATGTGCGAAGACCTTTCGATCTTTCAAGAGGGCCATTGCTCAGAGCGTCGTTGATCCGACTCGGAGAGCAGGAGTCCGTGCTGCTCCTGACCATGCACCACACTATCAGCGACGGGTGGTCCATCGGCGTGATGACTCGCGAGCTGTCGGCTTTTTACGGTCAGTTCTGCGACGGAAAGCCGGCGAACCTGCCCGACCTTCCGGTGCAATACGCGGACTTCGCGGGATGGCAGCGCCGGTGGCTTCAGGGAGATGTTCTTCAGAATGAGCTCGCTTATTGGAAGCGGCAACTCTCGGGAGTTCCGCCGACCCTGGACCTGCCTCTGGACAGGCCGAGGCCCCCGGTCCAAACATTCCGCGGGGCTCACCGCGCGGTCAGGATTCCGGCGCCTCTGACCGATTCGTTGAGGGCGTTGAGTCGCGATCATGGGGTCACGCTGTTCACGACGATGCTCGCGGCGTTTGAAACGCTCCTCTATCGCAACACGAATCAGGATGACTTCTGCGTAGGCGCGCCGGTGGCCGGGCGCAGTCACGTGGAGACGGAGAATCTAATAGGATTCTTCGCTAATATTCTGGTCATGCGGGCGGGCCTTCAGGGCGACCCGAGCGTGAGCGAGCTTCTGGGCAGGGCCCGGGACGTGGTCCTCGAAGCGCAGGCCCACCAGAGCCTCCCGTTTGAAAAGCTCGTTGAAGAGTTGCAGCCCGAGAGAAGCCTGAGCCACACGCCTCTGTTTCAGGTGGCCTTCGCGTTGCAGGGCGATTTTGAACAGACCCTCTCTTTCCCCGGAGCGACCCTGCGGTACCTCGACGTGGAGAGCGGGACTTCGAAGTTCGACCTCACGCTATCGCTCGAAGAAGGCGAGGGCGGGTTGAAAGGGTACTTCGAGTACAACACGGACCTCTTCGATTCATCGACAATCGAGAGGCTCTCGGGCCAGCTAATAACTTTACTGAATGAGTTCGTCTCCAATCCCGGCCGCCGCATCTCGATGCTGGAGGTCCTGACCGAAGACGAGCGGCGTATGATCCTTCACGGCTGGAACGACACGCGAATCGATTACCGGGACGACCTGTGCCTGCACGAGCTTTTCGAAGCGCGCGCGGGCACCGACCCTGACCTGGTGGCGGCCATCTTCGAGGGCGGGCGCGTTACTTACGGAGAGATGGAGAGTCAGGCGAACCGGGTGGCGCAACACCTGCTCTCATCCGGCGCGGTCGCGGGCGAGCTTGTCGGGGTCTGCATGGACCGCTCGACGAACATGCTGCTCGGCGTACTGGGCATCCTGAAGGCGGGAGGGACTTACGTGCCCCTTGACCCGGCGTGGCCTGCCGAGCGGCTGCGCTGGATTCTCGATTCGCTCGGAGTCCGTTTTCTTCTCACGCAGTACGCGCAACTCAGAACCGTATTCGATATTCAGTGGAGGCTCCCGAAGCTGACCAACGTCGTCTGCATGGACGTTGGGAGCCAGGAGCCCTCGGCGGAGTCGCTCGACCGCAATGTGCAGAGGGCGTTCTGGGACGGCATCGCGGACCGGGCGACCGATGTGGTGAGCGCGGGCGGGTTCGTGAGCAGCTACACCGGGGAGCCGTTCTCCGAGGCTGAGGTCGAAGAGTACGTAAATCACGTCGTCGCCTTATCGAAGCCATACCTCGGCAAGGACAGGCGAGTCCTTGAAATGGGCTGCGGCGCGGGCCTGATCATGTACAGGATAGCCCCGGAGTCCGCGCGTTACGTGGGGCTCGACCCCTCGGAGCTAACGCAGTCACGCAACCGCGAGGTCGTGGCCCGCGAGGGCTACTCCAACATCGAGCTTGTCACGGGCTTTGCCGACGACATCGCGTCGTGGGACGCCGAGCAATTCGATCTCATAATCATCGCCAGCACGATGCAGTTCTTCCCCGGACTTATTTACGCGAAGCAGGTCATCGACAATGCGCTCCGGCTGCTCGCGCCGGGCGGCCGGATACTGCTTGCCGACATCCTGGACTCGCGCCGCAGGGAAGATTTTAAATCTTCGCTCGTGGAGTTCCAGAGCAAGCACCCCGGCGCGCGCACGAAGACATCGCTTGAGAGCGAGCTTTACTTCGACGAGGGGTTTTTCAATTCGCTCCGGGCGTTGAATTCTCAGATCGATGAAGTGACCGTCAGGCACCGATCCGACGGGTTCGATAACGAGCTCGGTTATCGCTACGACGTGATCTTACACAAATCGGCTTCGGGCGAGTCCGGCCGGGCGGCCGGGCGCGAAGCGGATGTTGAGAAGAGGCTCTCGACCGGCTGGCACCTTGAGCGGTGCCCGGAAGAGAAGCCCTCCGTCCCGCCGGTCCCTGACGGTCTGGCTTACATCATCTTCACGTCGGGCTCGACGGGCGAGCCTAAGGGCGTGCTCGTCTCTCACAAGAGCGTCGTGAACGTTCTCGATTGGGTGAATGCGAATTACAAGGTCGGGCCGGGTGATCGCCTGCTGTTTGTGACTTCGCTCTGCTTCGACCTTTCGGTCTATGACATATTCGGGGCGCTTTCGGCGGGGGCCACGATTCGGGTCGCCTCGGGTAAGGAGCTGCGCGACCCGCAAAGGCTCGTGGACCTGATCTGCGACGAAGGCATCACGATCTGGGATTCAGCGCCCGCGGCCCTACAGCAACTCGCCCCTCTGTTCCCGAAGTCGGCCTCACGCGAGAGGACCGACCGGCTGAGGCTCGTGCTCCTGAGCGGCGACTGGATACCCGTGTCGCTACCCGATCAGGTAAGGGCCGTCTTCCCGAATGCGAGGGTCGTCAGCCTCGGCGGCGCGACCGAAGCGAGCATCTGGTCGAACAGCTTCCCGGTCGGAGCGGTCCACCCGAACTGGGTCAGCATCCCTTACGGGAAGCCGATCTCGAATGCCCGGTATCACGTGCTCGACCGCCACCTCAACCCCTGCCCGGTCGGGGTCGCGGGAGAGTTGTTCATCGGGGGCGAGTGCCTCGCTGTGGGGTACACGGACGCGCGGCTCACGGCGGAGAAGTTCATCCCCGACCCCTTCGGCGGCGCGCCGGGCGCGCGGCTCTACAGGACCGGCGACCGCGCCCGCTACTGGGCCGATGGCAACATGGAATTCCTCGGCAGGATCGACCATCAGGTGAAGATCAGGGGCTTCCGCATCGAGCTCGGAGAGATCGAAGTGGCCCTGAGCCAGCACCCGGCGGTAAGGGAAGCCGTGGTGTCGGTGCGGGAAGTCCTGCCCGGCGACAGGCGCTTATTCGCCTACGTCGTGCCGCGCACCGCGCCCGGCCCCGCGCCGAGTGACCTGAGGGGCTTTCTGAGGGAGAGGCTGCCGGATTACATGCTGCCGTCCGAGTTCGTGATGATCGAACGCCTGCCGCTGAATGCCAATGGCAAGGTGGACCGCAAGGCCCTCAACTCCATCCGGGGCGTCGGGGCCTCCGAAGAGAAGAGTTACACCGCCCCTCAGGGCCAGACGGAGGAAGCTCTGGCCGAGATATGGAGGGAAGTCCTCGGGGCCGAGCGGGTGAGCGTGGATGAAAGTTTCTTTGAGCTAGGGGGCCATTCGTTACTGGCGACTCAGGTCCTGTCGCGGATGCGGGACGCGCTCAAGGTGGAGCTGCCTCTGAGAAGCCTTTTCGAGTCCACGACGATTCGCGGGCTGGCGAGGCTCGTGGAAGAAGCGCGACTCTCCACGGCGTCCGTGAGCCTGCCCGAGATCATCCCCGTCGCGCGCGAATCCCGCAGGGCGATTCTGTCCAAAGGGGGCGCTCTCGTTTTCCCATCCGGGAAGAAGGAAGGCACATCTCGCGGGTGAGCGCCCGGGGCCCGTCGGCCTGACAATCCCCCGACGATTCC
The DNA here is from genome assembly GCA_035634255.1 of Blastocatellia bacterium. GTDB lineage: Bacteria > Acidobacteriota > Blastocatellia > UBA7656 > UBA7656 > DATLMR01. The sequence continues at coordinate 9,773 of DASQDI010000113.1, read as the reverse complement.
CTAACAATTTGATGTCCCGCTCGGGACATACACTTTCACAACTCCGCATGATCGCAGTCACGTAGAGCAGGGAAGATCACACTCCCTCAAAACCATCACGCAAGAGAAACCGACACTATTGGAGGTCAATATGCAGCTAACAGTTGGAGAAGAGATCGACGGCATGGACCTGCGCCGTCTTATGGAAGTGAACACGCAACCTTTTCAAATCAAGCTTCTGATACTTGTCTTGTTGACCGCCGCTTTTGTCTACCTGGCATGGGCGGCCCCCGGCTATTTATGGGTGATCCCCTCAATCTTCCTCGGCCTGATGTACGCTCACGCGGTCGAGTTGCAGCACCAATGCCTTCACAAGACTGCCTTCAGGGGCAAGCCCTGGAACAGGCGCGTGGGCATCTTCCTCGGCCTCCCTCTGCTCGTCTCCTATTCGGACTACCAGACGAGCCACATGAAGCACCACAAGCTCCTCGGCACTCCCGAGGACAAGGAGTTCTTCAACTACGGGTACGAGGTGCTGACGAGCGTCAGGGCGCTGATCCCCCACCTCTTCATGGTCCGCCATTACCGCGACGTCGCCGGGTTCATCTGGCAGTCGATCTTCGGCGGGCTCACGAGGGACGCCAACCCGAGGGCCATCTCGCGCATCCGGAACGAGTACAGGCTGATGGCCGTGTTCCTGCTCGCGATGCTCGGGGTCACGATAGGCTTCGAGACCACCCTCTTCCTGAAGCTCTGGCTCGTCCCGCTGCTGATCGGGGTCCCGACCCACGCCCTGATAGAGCTGCCGGAGCACATCGGCTGCAACGTCGGCATCCCCGACGTCCTGAAGAACACGAGGACGATAAAGGCGAGCAGGTTCGGCACGTGGTTCACCGATGGGAACAACTACCACGTCGAACACCACTGGCTGCCCGGCGTGCCTAACGACAAATTCCCCGAGCTTCACAAATACGTCGTTAAAAACATAGAGACCCTTGAGATTTCCTACTGGTCCTTCTACAAGGGCTTTCTCCACCAGCTCTACAACCACACCTTCGGGAAGACGCCGGAGCCCGAGAAGGCCGAGAAGGCCAGGAGCGCCGGGGCCTGATCGCAATCGTATACCGAGAGGAGTCTCGGTCCGCGCCGGGGGTCTCAGCCACTCCCCCGCCGGCGGGCTCTCAGGAGGACGAAAGTGCAGAGCAAGCAAGCAACAGGCGAAGATGTCTTTGTCTTTCCGACATCCTTCGGCCAGCAGCGTCTATGGTTCCTCGAACAGCTGAATCCGGGTAGCCCTGTTCATAACGTGCCTGCGGCTGCCCGTCTCTCGGGCCGTCTCGATTTCGCCGCGATGGAAGCGGCCCTCGTCGAAATAATCGGGCGCCACGAGGTAATACGCACGTCATTCTCTATTCTGGATGGGGAGCCGGTCCAGGTCATCGGCAGCGTGCCGGAATTCCGCCTGACGATCATCGATCTCGGGGGGATGCCTGCGGACAGGAGAGAGCGCGAACTCTCTCGCCTCGCCTTCGAAGAGGCGCAGAGACCATTCGACCTTTCCGGGGGGCTACTGTTCCGAGCCTCTCTGGTCCGCCTGTCCGACGCCGAGCACGTCCTGCTGCTCACCCTGCACCACGTCGTTTCGGATGGCTGGTCGCTCGGGGTGTTGGTCCGGGAGATAGTGGAGCTCTATGGGGCTTTCCGAATGGGGAGGCCGTCGCCGCTGCCGGACCTCCCCATTCAGTACGCGGACTTCGCCTGCTGGCAGAGGGACCGGTTGCAGTCCGAAGTTTTGCAATCGGACCTCTCGTACTGGGAGCGGCAGCTGTCGGGGAGCCTGCCCGTGCTCGACCTCCCGACCGATCACCCTCGCGGATCGACCTGGAGCTCGAACGGCGCGGCCGCCTACTTCTCTCTGCCCGAATCGCTCACGGGCGGGCTGAAGGACCTGTCCCGGAGGGAAGGGGCGACACTCTTCATGACCTTGCTCGCGGCCTTTCAGTCGCTCCTGCACCGCTACACCGGGCAGGAGGACATACTGGTCGGCACCCCAATCGCCAACCGCAACAGGCCGGAGCTTGAGCGGCTCATCGGCCTGTTCATAAATAACCTGATAATCCGGGCCGACCTGAGCGGGAACCCCTCTTTTAAAGAGCTGCTCGCGCGGGTGCGAAAGGTCGCCCTCGAGGCTTACGCGCACCAGGACCTCCCGTTCGAGAAGCTGGTCGAGCAGCTTCAGCCGGAAAGAAATCTCAGCCACACTCCTCTCTTTCAGGTGCTTTTCGCTTTGCAGAATTCCCCCGCCGCCACCCTCGAACTGCCCGGCCTCTCCACTACCCTGATGGAGATTCATAACGGCACGGCCAAGTTCGACCTCGCCCTCCTGATGGAAGAGAAAGGGGGCGGATTGCAGGGGCTTTTGGAGTACAACACGGGCCTCTTCAGAGAAGAAACGATCCAAAGAATGATCGGCCACTTCCGCGTCCTGCTCGAAGGCGTGCTCGCCTCCCCCGACACGCCCGTCTCGCAACTGCCTCTGCTCACGGGCGCGGAGCGGGGGGACCTGCTGACGAGGTGGAGCCAGGGCCCCGAAGGGCTCCCGGAATCCGACTGCATTCACCGCCTCTTCGAGCAGGCCGCCGCGAGAGCGCCCGGCTCGGTCGCGGTCTTCCACGAAGGCGAGCAGCTCAGCTATGGCGAGCTGAACGCGAAGGCGAACCGGCTCGCCCATTACCTTCGCGAGCTCGGGGTAGGGCCGGACATATTGGTAGGGCTTTGCATGGACCGGTCGGTAGAGATGATCGTCGGCATGCTCGGCATCCTGAAGGCCGGCGGGGCGTACGTCCCCGTAGACCCGATGTACCCTGCCGACCGGATCGCCTTCATGCTCGACGACGCGCGGGCCCCGGTCATCGTAACCCGCGAGAGCCTCTCGGCGTCTCTGCCGCAAGGGCGGGCGCGCCTGGTCTGCCTCGATTCGCAGGCGGAGATGATCTCCGAGCGTAGAGCGGACAACCCCGCGGTTGATCTGTCGCCGGACAACCTCGCTTACGTCATCTACACCTCCGGCTCGACGGGCAGGCCGAAGGGGACGATGATTCAGCACGGGTCGCTCGTGAACTACACGCGGACGGCCATCGAAAAATATGGCGTGGAGCCGGAAGACAGGGTCCTGCAATTCTGCTCGATCAGCTTCGACATAAGCGTCGAAGAGATCTTCCCGTGCCTCGCGCGCGGGGCGGCTCTCGTGCTCCGCTCGGACTCCATGCTCAGCTCGGCCCCGATTTTCTTAGAGAAATGCAGGCAGTGGGGGCTCACGATGCTGAGCCTGCCGACGGCCTACTGGCACGAGCTGACCGCGGGCCTCGGCGAGGGCTCCCCGCCCCTCCCCCCGGCGCTGAGGATGGTTATCATCGCGGGCGAACGCGCCATGCCGGAGCGCGTCAGGTCATGGCTCATGCATGTCGACGAGCGCCCGAGGCTGATCAACACCTACGGCCTGACGGAGTCCACGGTCGTCTCGACGATGTGCGAGCTCACGCGGGCCAGCGTCGATGTGACGAGGGAGGTCCCCATCGGCCTCCCGATCCGCTCCACGCAGGTCTACATACTAGACAAGCACCTCGAACCGACCCCAATCGGGGTGCCGGGCGAGTTGTACATAGGCGGGCTGCTGCTGGCGCGGGGGTACTTCAATCGCCCCGAAGTGACGGCCGAAAGATTCCTCCCCGACCCCTACTCGCCCGGCCCCGGCGCGCGCCTGTACAGGACCGGGGACCTGGCGCGGTTCCTCGACGATGGCAACATCGAGTTCATGGGCCGGGCCGACCATCAGGTGAAGATCAGAGGGTTCCGCATAGAGCTGGGGGAAGTCGAGACGGCGATGGCGCAACACCCGTCCGTCCGCGAGTGTGTCGTCGTCGCGCGCGAAGAGACTCCGGGCCATAAGCGGCTCGTCGCCTACGTAGTGTCGAAGCAGGAAGAGGTCAACTTCGGGGAACTTCGAGGATTCCTGCACGACAGGCTCCCCGAGTACATGGTCCCCTCCGCTTTCGTGCCGATGGACGCGCTGCCGCTCTCGCCCAACGGCAAGATTGACCGCGGGGCCCTGCCCGCTCCCGAAAGCAACCGCCCGCAACTGGGGGTCGAATACACCGCGCCCCGCGACGAGATCGAGGGGTCAATCGCGGCCATCTGGCAGGAGGTGCTCAAGGTGGAGAAGGTCGGGGCGCACGACAACTTCTTCGACCTCGGGGGCCATTCTCTGCTGATGGTGCAGGCGCAGACCCGGCTGTCGTCGGCGCTGAAGCGAGACATCTCGATGATGGAGATGTTCCAGTACTCCACCGTAAGCTCTCTGGCCAGCTACCTGAAGAATGCGGGCGGGGAGTCGCAGGCGGACCAGCACCGGCCCGAACGCTCCGAGGAGTTTAGGGAGCCGATGAGGCGGCGCAGAGAGGCGAGACTGAAACACAGGGCTTTGGAAGCCTCGCAAGGAGGTCAGGATGAGTAATTCGGAGCATCTTGATTATGACGACGCGATAGCCATCGTGGGGATGAGCGGCCGGTTCCCCGGTGCCTCAAATATTGAGCAGTTCTGGGAGAACCTGCGGGACGGCAACGAGTCCATCTCGTTCTTCTCGGACGAAGAGCTGCTTGAGTCGGGCGCGGACTCGGCTTTGCTGAACAACCCCGCTTACGTGAAGGCGAGGGGCGTGATCGAAAACGTCGAGGCGTTCGACGGCGCGTTCTTCGGCATCAACCCGCGCGAGGCCGAGACGATGGACCCGCAGCAGCGCATCTTCCTCGAATGCGCGTGGGAGGCCGTCGAGCACAGCGGGTACAACCCGGAGACGTACAAAGGCCGCATCGGGGTCTTTGCCGGGTCCAACATGAACACGTACCTGCTGAATAATCTGATCTCGAACCGCGAACTCGTCGAGACGACCGGCACCTATCAGACGATGCTCGGCAGCGACAAAGACTTCCTCGCGACCCGCGTGTCCTACAAGATGAACCTCCGGGGGCCGGCCGTCTCCGTGCAGACCGCTTGCTCGACCTCACTCGTCGCCGTCCACATCGCCTGCCAGAGCTTGCTCAACGGGGAGTGCGACATGGCCCTCGCGGGCGGCGTCTCGGTCCTGGTCCCCCAGAAGGCGGGCTACCTCTACCAGGACGGGAATATATTCTCCCCCGACGGGCATTGCAGGGCCTTCGACGAGAAGGCGCAGGGGTGCGTCGATGGGAGCGGCGCGGGCATAGTGATGCTCAAGCGCATGTCGGATGCGCTGGCCGACGGGGACTTCATCCACGCGGTCATTCGCGGCTCGGCGATCAACAACGACGGGTCACAGAAAGTGGGGTACACGGCCCCGAGCATCGAGGGCCAGAAGGCCGTCATCGCCGAGGCCCTCAGCGTGGCCGGTACGCCCGCCGAAAGCATCGGCTATGTCGAGACGCACGGCACCGGGACCGCTCTCGGCGACCCGATTGAGATAGCGGCCCTGACGCAGGCATTCCGCCTCAGCACCGGCAGCTCGGGTTACTGCGCGGTGGGGGCCGTGAAGACCAACATCGGGCACCTGGACGCGGCCGCGGGCGTCGCGGGGTTGATAAAGGTCGTGCTGTCTCTCAAGCACCAGATGATCCCTCCCACCGTCAACTTTCAAAAGCCGAATCCGCGGATCGATTTCGAAAACAGCCCATTTTACGTAAATGCCGCGCTGGTCCCGTGGGAAAGGAACGGCCACGCGCGCAGGGCCGGGGTGAGCTCATTCGGCATCGGGGGCACCAACGCGCACGTCATCGTCGAGGAGCCTCCGCAGGCCCGGTCAACCGCCGAGCGCGGAGACTGGCACCTGCTCCCGGTCTCGGCGCGAACGGGCGAAGCGCTCGAATCCGCGTCGTCAAACCTCGCCCGCCACCTGAGGCTCAACCCCGAAGCGAACCTCGCGGACATCGCCTACACGTTGCAGGTGGGGCGAAAGAACTTCGGCCGCAGGCGGGTCGTCGTCTGCCGTGACGCGGAGGACGCCGCGGCCGCGTTGGAGGCTCTCAACGCAAAGCGCGTATTCACCGCCGAGGCGAGCGATCAGGAGCGGCCCGTCGTCTTCATGTTTTCGGGGCAGGGCGCGCAGCACGTCGACATGGCTCTCGACCTTTACCGGGATGAGCCCACGTTCCGCAAGGAGGTGGACCGGTGCTGCGACCTGCTGGAACCGCTTCTGGGCCTCGACCTCAGGCGCCTGCTGTACCCGGAGCCGGGGCGGGATGAAGAGGCGTCCGAACTCTTGAAGCAGACCCGCATCACGCAGCCGGCTCTGTTCGTGATCGAGTACGCTCTGGCGAAGATGTGGATGTCTTGGCGGGTGAAGCCCGACGCGATGATCGGGCACAGCATCGGCGAATACGTGGCGGCGTGTCTCGCGGGCGTTTTTTCGCTCGAAGACGCCCTCGAGCTTGTAAGCGTCCGGGGCGACTTGATGCAGCAGATGGCTCCGGGGGCGATGCTCTCTGTCCCGCTCTCCGAAGAGGCCGTGCGGCCGTTCGTGACTGACGACCTGTCACTCGCCGCGGTCAACGGGGTCTCAAGCTGCGTTCTTTCCGGGCCGGCCGAGGCCATAACCGCCGCGCGGGAGCGGCTCTCATCGCAGGGCGTCTCATCCCGCCTTCTGCACACGTCTCATGCATTCCATTCCGAGATGATGGCCCCCGTTCTCAAAAAATTCTCGTCGGCGGTCGCGAGGAAAGAGTTGCGGCCTCCCGGCATTCGCTACGTCTCAAACCTGACCGGGACATGGGTCAGCGCCGACGAAGCGACCGACCCGATATATTGGGCAAACCATTTGAGGCAGACCGTGAGGTTCGAGGCCGGCCTCGCGGAGCTCCTCAAAATACCGGGGGCAATTCTGCTGGAAGTGGGGCCGGGCCAGACCCTCACGGCCCTCGCAAGACAGCACCCGGCGAAGCAGCCTTCACAGGTAGTGATTGCGACATCGCGCCATCCGAACGAGGCGGGCTCTGACATGGCTTGCGCCCTCAATGCGGCGGGCCGCTTCTGGGCTCTGGGCAGGGAACTGGATTGGGCGAAGCTGCATGGGGGCCGGCCCCGGCGGCGCGTGCCTCTGCCGACCTACCCCTTCGAACGGCAACGTTACTGGCTTGAGGCTCGGACGCTCCCGCCATCTTCTGATCGGAGGCAAGGCGTCGGGCAGAAGAGGGCCGACCTGAAGGACTGGTTTTACGTGCCCGTCTGGAAGCAGTCGTTCCCGCCCGAGCTGACGGCGGAAGAGAGCGGCGATTCCGGCCGCCTCTGGCTACTCTTCGTTGATAGGCTCGGGCTCGGGGCAAAGGCGGCAGAGCGCCTCAAACGGATGGGGCAGGAAGTGATCCTCGTCGAGGCGGGCGACCGGTTCGAGAGCCGGGATGGCTCGGCCTTCTCCATCAATCCCGAAAGCCGGGAAGATTACGGGCTGCTGTTCGATCAACTGAAGTCGGAGGGTAAGTCCGCGGGCAGGATTATTCATCTCTGGTCGGTGTCGGCGAAAGACGGGGCGGGCGAGAGGGCCGGGTCGGGGACGGAATCTCAGACAAGGGCGCAATCGCTCGGCTTTTACAGCCTCCTGTTTCTGGCGCAGGCGCTCGGCAACGCGGGTGACGGAAAGACGGTATTGATCGAGGCCGTGACGAGCAACGCGCAGAGAGTCACGGGCGATGACCTGCTCTTCCCGGAAAAGGCGACCGTCGCCGGCCCGTGCAGGGTCGTCCCGCAGGAACAACCGAACCTGAGATTCCTGAACGTCGACGTGTCGATCTCCGACGAGGGGGACTGGCCCGACGAGGTGGTCGATGGCCTGCTGGCCGAGATGAACGCGGAGGACTTTTCCGGGACCGTCGCTTACAGGGGCGCTCAACGCTGGGCGCAGGTTTATGAGCCGTTCGTCATAAGGGAGAAGCGCACGGGCGCGAATAGATTGCGCGAGCAGGGGGTTTACCTGATAACGGGCGGCCTGGGTGGGATCGCTTTGGAGATCGCCCGGCACCTGGCGGAGACGGTCAAAGCCAAGCTCGTCCTCGTTAACCGCTCGGGCCTTCCGGCGAAAGAGGACCGGGCCAGCTGGATTGAGCAGAACGGCAAAGATAATGGAATCGCGAAACGCATAGCCGGTCTTGATGAGATCGAGAAAGCTGGCGCGGAAGTGATGGTCATCGAGGCCGACGTTTCCGACAGGGAGCAGATGGGAGCGGCCATAGAGCGGGCGACGAAACGATTCGGAGAGATCAACGGAGTCATTCACACGGCGGGCGTCGCGGGCGGGGGAGTCTTTCATCTAAGGCAGCCCTCGGCGGTAGAAGGCGTGATGGCCCCGAAGGTCGCGGGCACGACGGTGCTCGACTCGCTCTTCGCCGACCGGGAGCTGGATTTTTTCCTGCTCTGTTCTTCGCTCAACTCGATCATCGGCGGGGTGGGGCAGGTCGATTACTGCGCGGCGAATGCCTACCTGGACGCATTCGCCCATCGCTCGGGGGCGAGGAAGAATCGGCTCGACCTCTCCATAAACTGGGATTCGTGGAGCGAGGTCGGCATGCTGGCGCGGTGGAATGAGCGGCCCGCGAGCCCGGCGGTCGATGAGCGGCTCGAACGTGAAGCCATCGCCCACCCGCTGTTCGATGGCCGCGTCGGGCGGGATGGAGGCGGCGAGACTTACCTGACCAGATTCAGCCCCATGAAGCACTGGATTCTGGATGAGCACAGGATCGTCGGCAACCCGGTCATTCCGGGCACCGCGTACCTTGAGATGGGTCGGGCGGCTTTCGAAAACGTCTCGGAAGATAGAGCGCGCGCGAAAGCCGTCGAGATCAGGGACGCCTTCTTCCTGATGCCTCTGAGGGTGGGGGACGGGGAGGAGGTCGTCGTCCAAACGAAGATCGAGAGTAACGGGAGCGGCCACAGGTTCAGCATCAGGAGCAGGCTCGATCCCGCGGGAGGTGGGCCGGGCTCGTGGCAGGACCACGCACTCGGGACGGTCACGCTCGTCGATCAGGAGCCTCCCCGAAAGCACGACCTCGACGAATATTTTCGGAGGTGCAACCGGAGGGAGATAAACGGCGAGGACGAAGACCAGAAAGAGACGGGCATCGGTCCCCGGTGGGACAACATGAAAAAGGTGCGCGTCGGCGATAATGAACTGCTCGCGATGTTCGAGCTGTCAGAGGAATTCAACCCCGACCTGAAGGACTTCAAATTACACCCCGCCCTGCTCGACGCGGCGACCGGAGTCGCTAAAAAACATCTCGCCGATGAGGGAATCTACCTGCCTCTCTCCTACAAGAGGCTGACCATCAAGGGGGACCTGCCGAGAAGGGTGTACAGCTACGCGAGGTTCAAGGACCAGGGTTTCTCGAAGAGAGAGACGATGGCCTATGACATCGTGATCATGGACGAGAACGGAGTCGAGCTGCTTGAGATCGAAGAGTACACGGCCAAGCGGGTGAACGACGTTGATTCGCAGTTGAAGGCTCTGGCGGAGATGCAGGCGCAGGGCCGCGCGCCGGAGACGAAAGCGGCGGCGGCCGACGGCCCGGCCCGCGCGGGCGAGATAAGCCCGCGCGAAGGCGTGGAAGTATTCAAACGCATCCTGTCGGGCCACGTCCCGCCGCAGGTCATCGTGTCGGTCAGGGGACTCGATTCGGTAATCGAAGAGGCCCGCTCCGTCGCCGAAAGGGCTTTGCGCGACGGGGGCGCGGCCGCCGAAGCGCGCGCGGCGGGTCAGGGGCACGCGCGGCCCGAGATG
>DASQDI010000112.1:0-39734 GCA_035634255.1 Blastocatellia bacterium | reverse complement strand
GAGAACAGCTATGGAAATAGTTGCTTTGTGAACATCAAAGGCTACATACTTGATGTCAATCATAGGCGCCTCCTGTGGATAGATTGGTTACTGTTGAGTTCCAAGCTATCACAGGTGGGCGCCCTTTCTTTATACCGTTAGGTGCGTCAGTTCATCAGAGCCGATTTAGCAATTCTGTTTTCTTCGCTTGAAACTCGCCTTCTGTCAATATACCCTTGTCCTTTAATTCAGAGAGTTCTCTTATTCGCTCCGCAATGTGATTTCCTGCTCCCAGCTCTGTTGGTTTAATATTTACCCCTGATCCTGAGCTCGACGTATTTAGGGCGTTTTTCCGCCTAAAGTGAAAGTACGCCGCACTCCCTCCGATCACGCCCCCAATAATTGCCCCGAATAGCAGATAGTTAAAAGACGATTCAGCAAGCGGAATACGAATCGCCTCCCAACTGCGCAGATTGCTCCGTGATGGGTCTGAGTCACGGCTACGGCCCTGCCACCGGCGGCGGGCGGTCGAGCTCGTCGGCGCGGCCTTCAAGCGCGGCGTGACGTTCTTCGACACCGCCCAGATTTACGGCGCGGAGAATCAGGAGATAGTAGGCGAGGCGCTCGAACCCTTCCGCGGTCGGGTGGTGATCGCCACCAGGTCCGGCTTCGACCTCGGCGCGCCCGCCGGGCAGCAGGTACTCAACAGCCGACCGGAGAACATTCGAAAGGGGGCGCGTTCAATGAGAGCTTTCGTCAACTGCTGTAGAAGGCCGTTTTGTTCGAGCAGGTCATCAGGGGTGTCACATTCTTTCAGCAGCGGGCGTATAAGGTTTCGTGAACTGGAGGTCAAGGGCTCGAGTCCCTTCGCTGGCTCCATATATTCGAGCGCGTTTGCTCGGTCTGGTAAATGCACTTTAAACGCTTGCTTCTTTAGTTTGTTCTGCCTGTTCTTCTTCTGATTGCTAAGCAGTTCTACAAATAATCAACGACCGGAGGGGAAAGGGCTCCTGAAAGGAGTTTGCGCGCAGTCTTCATTAAAGTAGGCGGACGTTGATGAACTCGGGGACCTGTCCCTGGTCGAGCTTTGAATCGAGCGCTTCGAGATGATCCTGCTCGGGCGGCAGGGTGTTCCATAGCCCTGGATCGTCCGAGAATGGGATTTGCCTGGACGTTCCGTCAAGGTGAGGCGCGGCGCTTCGCTCGTCTTCTGCCGCAAGGTGCTGGCTTAAAGCCCCGCTGACGGAATCCGGAAGCTGTAAAGGCTCGTCGTTAAGCCAGCGGAAAGCTTCGCTGTATATCTGAGGGATGTTTGGCAACCCTCCGTGGACCCCTTTCGAGTAGCGTATCTGCACGTTCTCAAGCGCGGCCGAAGCTAGAGGCACCCGCCCGTCCCCTTCCCTGTGCGGATCATTCTCTATGCGGCTGGTAACTTTCTCCATGCGCTCCCACACCCCGAAGAACCTCGGCTCGTATGCGAGCCGAAAGAGCGTCTTGTACCCGACGCCCGCGATCACCAGCATGCGGTCCCGAAAATCCTGGTTGAGCTTCTCGTGCGCGTCATACATCTGCTTGTGAAAATCCGCCGCCGCCGTCAGGATGGTCTGGAATCGATCCCTCTTCTCTCCGGTCAGGCCGAGACGCCAGCTGTCCGCATCATAAAGGTCGAAATTGGCGCACGGGTGTTGGTAAGGATCTGACGGATCGCCCGAATGCCACTGTTCTGGTTCGCCCTGCCGGGTTCCGGGGTACACGCCTCGGGGAGCCGGCAGCAGGCTGAGCACGCCCCACAGCGAGCGGAACGTGTCCGGGGTCAGGTACTTACCCATCAGGGCGAGCAACTCAAACCCCCACAGGTGATTCTTCACGTACCCGCCTATGGCCGGCGAGCCGTAATGCGGAGTGCCTATGAAAACTATGCGGCCGACCTTCGGCCACAGCTCGTCCCCGTGCTTCATCAAAGTGGCGCGCAGCATCAGCCCGCCCATGCTGTGGGCGACGAGGTTGACCGGCAGACCGCCATTGGTATCATAAAGATTCAACACACGATCCTTCAGAGAGTCCGCGCTCAGGATCAGAGGCTTGCGCCAGTCATAAGGGAAGACGACATGCCCGAAGTCGTCGCGCTCAAGGACGGCCGTAAGAAACGGCTCGTACGTCGGGTCCGTCGAGCATGGGGCGATCTGGTTATTTGGGTCGGCGTCCTCAAGCCCATCGGGCGAGAGCCTTAGATCGTCTATGTGATTACGTGTGCGAACGTCAATCCACCAGATGCCGCCTTTGGTCTCGCTCTTCAACAGGCTGCCCATCACTCCGGGGATGAAGACGAGGTTCTTGGCTGACTTTACGCCCAGATGTTGCTCGTCGAGTCGCGCGGCGAGCGTTCTGTATTCCTCGTAAGCCTGCTGGCCGAAGTACTGCTTCAGCGCGTCGGCGTTGCCGTCGTCGGCCGCCATGCGGAGGCGGTCTTCCGGTGCCGCCAGGAGGAACTGCTCTATCGTTTCTTCCGTCATCACTCTTCTCCTTTAAAGCCGCAGCGCGTGCACTTCAGACTCTTCGGCCATGAAAACGTCGTACTGATTGACGTAACTGTAAAATAATCCGCCTATGTTTTTAAACTGGGTCCAGAGAAACAGGCGCGCCTGAGAGATCGCCTCCCCCGCGGCCATCGGCTCCGGGTCCACTCTGCGATAGAAGAAGCTGAAGAAGGTGTAAGCGAACCGGCTCGCGAGCTGGATGGGGACCTTCGACTCGGTCCCGATGTAGGCGCGGCACCCCCGGTTGAAGAAAGCCTTCTCCAACTCGTTCGCGAGGTAAGGGTCGGCGCTCAGGGTCGTGCAGGCATTCGCGAACACGAGAGGGCGGTCAGAGAGAGCGCCGCCGCCGAGCTCCGTATGCCTGATTATGTCCGACCTCTGGATCGTGTTGCCGAAGCGCAGCACGGGGGCGTTGCCGTCGCCCACGCTGCACTGGCAGAAAAAATACAAGACCCCGACACGCGAGGCGGGCGGCGCGCTCAGCATATTGAGCAAATCGGCCTTCCGGTCAGTGCTGGCCGACGACGGCGCGAATATCTGGTTAGCCCATGTGGAGAACTGCTGCTCCTGCCACCGGGCCTCTACACCTGTCGCGTCGCCGGCGCTGTTCCCCCAGTAGAGCAGGTTGGCTCCGCCCACCTGATTGAGGCCGCCGAGCGCCTTCGACGCCGCCTGAACCTGATAAGCCGTGTAACCGATCCGGTACCGCAGCCCCAGAAATAGCAGGGGGTCGACCGGAGTTCCCGGAGCGACCGGGCTCGCGTACATCAGTCCCCACGGCACGTGCGATATCCATCCCGAGCCGCTCGTCGGCAACCAGGTGATGGAGAGCTTTTCACCCGGAGTCATCTTGTCGAGGCACCTCCTGAGGTCGGAGCCTGCGGGGAAGAATGAGTTGTACAGGTTGTACCCTTCCGCCGCGAGGTCCCATAGCTCCGGGCCGGAGCTCACCTTATCCCATAGCTGCTCATGATCGCCGTCGTTATAGTAATTCAGGTGCGCCCAGTCATATTGCGGGTTAAAGTTTTTGAGCCTGGCCTGAAGGTCGGCGGGGTCGATCCTGTTGAGGTAGTTCTCCCAGACTCCTCGGAACTTCTCGGCGGCCGTGCGCACGTTGAGTATGGGGCCTGCCACCATAGCCTCTACCCCGGACCACGGCGTGAACAGGTTGACGTTCTCCGATCCGGCGTCGCCCATGACGTGAGTCATCGTGCCGAATACCGTGACGAGCAGTTCTCCGGGCGGAGTGGTCCACTCGTGCGTCGTATCGATGTCGAGGTCCGCCGCTCGAACATGCACGAGATCATCTACTATTGCGGCCGCCTCCGAAGCCGGTATAGCTCCGCGCTTCCCGGCAACATCCAGCTCAACTTTAAATTGGCGGTATATCTCTCTGCGCGCGTAGATGATCACGTCCAGTTGCGCCCCCGCGCCGGACTGCGGCGTGATGCCCAGATCGATGACCCGGCTTTCTCCTTCCTTAGGTATGTGGAGGGGAAACCTGGCCGACCACATCACTGAACCGTCCGCCCGAATAGATTCCGTAACGGTATCCGGTGACAGGGCAGCCAACTCGACCGTTGAGGACGTAACCACCCACTCGGTCCCCAACCCGGCGTCGGGTATGTCGGCGGAGGGGACGGCAGCGCCGGGGCCGGCAATCAGGCTTTGTTTTACGGGATTCCCTACTTTGAAACTGAGCGTACACGCTTCACCTGCTTTAAGCGGCCCGTGCGAAGGCCCCGGCCGGTCACTGATCCATGCGCTTATTCGCCTCTCTGTTTCCGGGGGCTTGGCCGCCGCCGCGCGGGCAGTACGCTCACTCCTTAAGGCCGCTTCGTTAAGCGAAGATCGGCTGAGGGTGATCTCTTTAATTAAATCTTTGACCGGGTCCCCGGCCGACCCGCCGGTCGAAGGTTCGGCTCCGACGTTGGCTGATCTGCAATCCAAAGAAGTGCCATCCCTTAAAGGCAGGTCATCAATGTCGATGGAGCGCGCGGGGTCATCGTCTTCTTTGGCGCGGGCGGCCTCGTTCCTCGCTTCTATGGCAACCTGACGGGCCGGGCTTTTGAGAGCCAGATCGAGGAGATTATCGACGGCACTTTGCAAATCTATAGTCGCGCCGTAATCATCCAGTTGGTCCACCGTCCTCAGTAAATTCCTGAGGAATACGGCCCCCAGACTTCCCATGAGTTTCGCTAACACGTCCGCCCGGTCAATAAAATATCGCAGTATGAAGAGGCTCTCTATCTGGTAGCTCATCGCTTATGCTCCGGTAGGCTTTGTAATGGCTTGCGCAGAGCCAATGAGAATGGAATCACCGCACCTCTAACGCAAACAAACAACCATAATCCATTCAACGAAAAGGGTGCTCGACGTTATGGAAGCGATGGTTCGCTTCCGGGAAAGTAACTTAACACACGGGAATATATTTCGCGCTCCTTAATTTGTCAACGTGTCATGACTTGTGAGTGCGCCGCGCTATCGCGGCCGCCTTCACCGGCTTATCCGATCACAATCAGCGCGCCTGAAGCATCTCTCGGGCGGCGCTCAGGACCGCGGAAAGGACTGCCTGCTCGTCGGCGCGGGCCGCGCGCGCCTCGACCGGGATCACCCGCGACTCGGCATGGCCCGCGGGCTTCCACCTGTCGAGCATGCGCCGGGAGCCGTAGCCCGCGAAGACATCGATGCACGGCACCGACAGAGCCGCCGCGATGTGCTGCCCCGCCGAATCGTAGCCGATGTACAGGTCACTTTCGCCGATGAGCGCCGCCAGCATCCCGACGCGCCCGCTCCACACCAGCAGGTCCGCGCCCTCCCAATCGGAGGCGAGCAGGCCGCCCAGGCCCGCCTCGTCGATTTCGATCACCCGGATCGGGCGGCCTTCGCGCGCGACACTCGCCGAGTGTTCGATGACCCGGTCGGCTCGCATCTCTTCTTCCCCGCCCGCACCTTTGTCGAGGACCACGCAAGCGCCGCCTTCGATCAGGCGTCTTACCAGCCCCCACTCGAATTCGTCGCCCACGCGCTTGAGGGAGTTCCCTCCCACCCCGAAATTGATCGCGACGACCGGGCGCGCGCTGCCGCTCCTCATCCTGCTCACCACGCCCTCGGCCAGCTCAAGGTCCGAGGGATGGAGGCTCACGCGCGGGGAGGCAGGCGCCGCTTCCCCGAATACTTCGTCGAGCCAGTCGGAGGCGAGCCGCCCGAGCGAGAGGTCCGAGGCCGCTTTGTATTCGCGGCTGGGGAACAGGAGGTGATTGTCGTCAGGGCTCACGGGCAGCAGGCCGAGCTGGGTCAGGCGGCTGTCGGGATCGACGACCAGGTATTCGCCTTCGGTCAACCCTTCCGTCAACTCTTCGACGGCCTTCAGAAGGTCCAGCCAGCTCAGGAGCCTGTCGACGGTCGCGCCCGAGCGCTGGTAATCGATCTCGCGGAACGACAGCCCCGCGTCGCCGCCGAACAGCTCCGCGGCCTTCCTCCCCCCGACCAGTACGAGGGAGGCCTCGGGGAACTCCCGCCTGAGCCTTTCGATTATGGCGCTCGTGATCGCGACATCCGCGCCGAGCGTCACGCGCGAAAAGATGATGACCAGCCTGACGCCTTTCGCGCCCCGCCACCGGCCGAAGCGGGACGGGTCGCGCAGGGAAGAGACGCGGGCGAGCAGGTCTTCCTCGCTTTCAAGCCCGAATTCCGACAGGGCGCGGTCGAGGCCCCTGCCCTGTGAAGTCCGGCGGCAGAATTGAATGATCTGGGCGAAGAGGCGCTCGTAAAGCCGGGCCGAGTCCGGCTCGAACGAGTCGGCGAGGGGCTCTACGAGGGACGTGAAAATGGCTCTGGTAGCCGCTTTCGCGGCGGAAGGGTCGGGGCCTGTCGCGAGCTCCGCTAGGCGCGTCACGCGGTCGCGCAGGTAAACGCCCGACGCCCGGTGGCGGTTGAGAAACTCTTCGGCCAGTTTTTCGGGCGTGTCTTCCAGCGAATGAAGCTCCGTCCGGGCGGTTGATCGAAGGGCGATTATCCCACAAGACGGGCGCGGGCGGAAAGCGGCGGCCGGGCCGGTTACTTGAAATGAGCAGGGCGATGAAGTAGTATCCGGACGCGCGATCCGTCTGCGCTTTCAGCTTCGCGTATCAGATTAAATTTACATCACAATAGGAGGGGCCCGACGGGCTTCCTGAATAAAACCATGCTCAAATCAAAGTCCGGAATCCTTGCAGTCGCCGCCCTCTCTCTCCTGCTCTGCGGGGCAAGCTCGCAGGCCGACTCCCCCAGGAAGAGTAAGGGCGAAAAGCAGTGGGTCGAGCTGTTCAACGGCAAAGACCTGGCGGGTTGGAAGATGATCGGCAAAGGCAGTTTCGTCGTCGAGGACGGAGCTCTGGCCTCGCGGGGCGGGGTCGGGCTCGGGCTGCTCTGGTACGAGGCGCGGACGTTCCGCGATTTCGTGCTTCAGGTCGAGTGGAAGGTGGGGACCGAGTGCAGCAACTCCGGCGTCTTCGTGCGCTTCCCCGAAAAGTCCGAGGACCCGTGGTATTCGGTCCATAACGGCTACGAGATCCAGATAGACGATTGCGACAAGAGGGGCCTGAAGAACCAGACCGGCTCGATCTATGACTTTTCGCCCGCGACCGCGCGGGCCGCGAAGCCCGCGGGCCAGTGGAACCTCTACGAGATATCGGTCGTCGGGCAGCGCTACACCGTGATCCTGAACGGCCAGAAGGTGAACGAGTTCGAAGGCTCTCGCGGGCTCGAAGGGTACATCGGCCTTCAGTCTCACGACCCGGTCTCGAAGGTGTGGTACCGGAGCGTGCGCGTCAGAGAGATCAAGTAGCTCGCGGCTGACTCCGATCGATTAACTTGAAACAGGGAAGGAAGAAGTATGGACGGGAAAACCTACTGGCGTCTGAGCATCATGATGTTCCTGGAATTTTTCGTCTGGGGCGCGTGGTTCGTCACCCTGGGGACGCACCTGGGGCAGCTCGGGTTTTCGGGCACTGAGATATCGTACGCATACCTCATGAATAACATCGCGGCGATCATCTCGCCGTTTTTCATCGGCCTGATCGCCGACCGCTTCTTCGCGTCGCAGAAGGTCATGGGGGCCCTGCACCTCGCGGGCGCATTCATCCTCTACTTCTCGGCCGACCTGACGGCCGCGGGGCCCCTGATCCTCGGCCTCTTCCTCTACAACCTCACCTACATGCCGACGCTCGCCCTGGTCAACGCCGTCTCGTTCCGACAGATGCAGAGCCCCGACGCCCAGTTCCCGAAGGTGCGCGTGTGGGGGACCGTCGGCTGGATAGCCGCGGGCCTCGTCATCACTTTCATCCAGTTCAACTATTACGCCGACATCGAAAAGAGCGCCGTGCCGATGAAGATGGCGGCCGTCGCTTCAATCCTGCTCGGGGTGTACTCGTTCACCCTGCCCAACACGCCCCCGCAGAACGTCGGCAAGGACGTGAGCGTGGGCGAAGTCCTGGGGCTCAGGACGCTCCGCCTGCTCAACGAGAGGTCGTTCTTCATCTTCGTGCTCTGCTCCCTGCTCATCTCGATCCCCCTGGCCTTCTACTACAGCTTCACGAACCTGTACCTGAACGAGCTCGGGATGCAGGGCGTGGCGGCCAAGCAGAGCATGGGGCAGATGTCGGAAGTCTTCTTCATGGTCCTCATGCCCTTCTTCCTCGTGCGGCTCGGCGTGAAGAAGATGCTGCTGATCGGCATGCTCGCGTGGGTGGTCCGCTACGCCTTCTTCGCCAACGGCAACCTGGGCGCGCTGGAGTGGATGCTCTACGCGGGCATCCTGCTGCATGGCATCTGCTACGACTTCTTCTTCGTGACGGGCCAAATCTACGTCGACCAGAAGGCCCCGAAAGAGATTCGCGCCAGCGCTCAGGGCTTCATCGCCCTGATCACTTATGGCGTCGGCATAGGGCTCGGCACCGTGCTCGCGGGCCAGGTCGTCGACGCCTTCACCGTGAACGGGGTGAAGGACTGGAAGACGATCTGGTACATCCCCTGCGTACTGGCGGCGGCGATATCGCTCTTTTTCGCCCTCACGTTCAGGGACAGGACGGCGGACAGGGAGGCGGCGGTCGAGGCGAAGGCCGTGGCGGAATAAGGAGGGCTCGGCATGCGATTGGGACTCAATTTCGGGTACTGGGGGTCGGGGCCTGCCGACAACATCGCGCTCGCGCGGGAGGCCGAGCGGCTCGGCTATCATTCCTTGTGGACCGCCGAGGCGTACGGGTCGGACTCGGTGACCGCGCTCACGTGGCTCGCCGCGAAGACCGAGCGCATCAACGTGGGGACGGCCATCATGCAGATGCCCGCGCGCACGCCCGCGATGACCGCGATGACGGCCGTGACGCTCGACCTCCTGAGCGGGGGGCGGTTCCTGCTCGGGCTCGGCGCGTCCGGGCCTCAGGTGGTCGAGGGCTGGCACGGGGTCGTTTACGGGAAGCTCCTGACCCGCACCCGCGAGTACGTCGAGATCGTGCGGACCGTCCTCAAGCGCGAGCGGCCGCTCGAACACCACGGGGAATATTACGACATCCCGGTGAAGGGCGGCACGGGCCTCGGCAAACCCCTCAAACTGATCGTCCACCCCCTGCGCGCGAACATCCCGATATACCTCGCGGCCATCGGCCCGAAGAACGTGGCGCTCGCGGCGGAGATCGCGGACGGGTGGCTCCCGGTATTTTATTCGCCGCGTCGCGCGCACGTCTTCAGGCAGTCGCTCGAAGATGGCTTCGCGAAGAGGACGGACGGGAAGAGTCTGGATGATTTCGACATCGCGCCGACGGTGGGAGTCGTGGTCGGCGACGACATCGATGCGTGCCGCGCCCAGGTGAAGCCGAACCTCGCGCTCTACATCGGCGGCATGGGCGCGCGGGGGAAGAATTTTTACAACGACCTCGCGCGCCGCTACGGCTTCGAAGAGGCGGCCTCCAACATTCAGGACCTTTACCTTTCGGGCAGGAAGAACGAGGCGATAGCCGCCGTGCCGGATGAGCTGGTCGACGAGGTGGCCCTTTGCGGCCCGCGCGAGCGCATCAAAGACCAGCTCGCCGTGTGGCGCGAGGCCGGGGTGAAGACCCTCATCTGCGGCACGACGAGCCTTGAGGCGGTCCGCACCGTGGCCGAAGTGGTCGGGTGACGGACGCCTGAGGGCCTCCTACAGGTCGCCCTTCTTCGCCTGGTCGACGATGTAATCGCAGGCGCGCGCGGTGATGGCCATCATCGTGAGCGTCGGGTTCTGGCAGCCGCTCGACACGAAGCACGCGCCGTCGGTGACGAACAGGTTCTTCACGTCCCAGCTCTGGTTGAATTTATTGAGCACGGACTTCTTGGGGTCCGAGCCCATGCGCGCGGTCCCGATCTCGTGGATCGCGAGGCCGGGGGCCGCGAGGAAGGGGTTGCCCCAGAGCATCTCGAAACCGGCTTCGGTGGCCATTTCCCTGAGCGCCTCGATCTGGTGGCGCGCCATCTCCCGCTCGTTGTCGGAGTGCTTGCAGTCGATGTGCGCGACGGGGATGCCCCAGGCGTCTTTCACGTCCTTGTTGATGGTGACGCGGTTTTCCGCCTGCGGCAGCATCTCTCCGAAGGCGGCCATCCAGAACGGCGCGGGCGCTTTCGCCTCCCTCACCTGCTTCTTGAAGTCCGACCCGAAGCCCTGAATCGACCTGACGTTCGCGGGCAGGATTCCGCGCTGCACCCCCGCCTGAATGCCGTAGCCGCGAATGAATTTCGGGTTGCGGTCCGAGATGTTCTGGAACCGCGGGATGTAGATGCCGTTCGCCCTGCCGTCGTCGTAATTGTAGGGGAAGTTGGCGACGCTCGGGACGACGCCCCCGACGCTGACCGAGTAGGTGTGGTCCATCAGGTAGCGGCCGAGGGCGCCGGACGAGTTGCCCAGTCCCTCGGGGTGCTCTCGGGTCGCGCTGTTGAGCAGGAGCCGCGTCGATTCTATGGTCGAGGCGCAGAGCACGACGATTTTGCCGAAGACCTCGAAGGCTTTCTTCGTGACCTGATCTATGCAGGCGACGCCCGAGGCTTTGCCGGTCTTGTTATCGACGATGATGTGGCTCGCGACCGAGTTCGGCCTGAGCGTGAGGCGTCCGGTCTTGGCCGCCGCGGGCAGGGTCGAGCCGGGGCTGCTGAAGTAAGACGAGGTGGTGCAGCCCCGGTCGCAGTGGCCGCACCAGTGGCAGGCCGCGCGCCCGTTGTGGTTCTGCGTCAGGATCGCCGCGCGCCCGATCATCACCCGCCGGTCTTTCCACCTGCTCTCGACGGCCCTCTTCAGGACCCACTCGCCGCAGGTCATCTTCATCGCGGGGAGGAATTTCCCGTCCGGGAGCTGGGGCATGTTTTCGACCGAGCCGCTCACGCCTATGAACTGGTCGACCTTGTCGTAGTAGGGCGCGAGGTCCGCGTAAGAGATGGGCCAGTCCTCCCCGTACCCGTCGCGGCTCGCGGCCTTCAGGTCGTAGTCGGACAGGCGGTAGACCTGCCGCCCCCACATCACGGACCGCCCGCCAACGTGCCGCCCACGGATCCAGTCGAACGGCTTCTGGTCGGGCGTGGTGTAGGGGTTGTCCACGTCGTCAACGAAGAAGTGGCGAGTGTACTCCGACAGGGAGCCGCACTTCGACTGGATCGGCTGGCGCTCGCGGTAGAGCGTGCGGCCGCCGACCGTCCCGCGGTACTTAACCTCGTAAGGCCAAGCGTGCTCGGTGAAGTCCTTCATGGGGTCGAGCTTCCGGCCCGCTTCGAGCACGATCACGCGCATCCCTTTTTCCGTAAGCTCCTTGGCGGCCCACCCGCCGGTGGCGCCCGAGCCGACCACTATCGCGTCGTAGACTGTTGCCTTGGACATCTCATCTGCTCCCTATCTTCAGCACTTCCCTCAGGGCCTCTTCGGCGTCGCGCGACGGCTTGAATTCGAGGCCGACGAAGCCCTTGAAGCCCGACTCCGCTATCGCGCGAAAGACGTTCGCGTAGTTGATCTCGCCCGTGCCCGGCTCGTGGCGGCCCGGCACGTCCGCGACGTGGAAGTGGGCGATCTTCGCGATGTTCCGCTTAATATCCTGGATAATATTCCCTTCCATGATCTGGTGGTGGTAGATGTCGAAGAGCAGCTTGACCGCGGGGCTCGAAACTTCGTCTATGATCTGGATGCCCTCCCTCGCCGTCGTCAGGTAGTAGAGGGGGTGGTCGACAGTCGTGTTGAGCGGCTCAAGCACCATCGCGAGCTGCGCCTCTTCGACGTAAGGCGCGGCCGCCTTGAGCGCGCTCACGTAGCCGGCGCGCTGCTGGTCCCGCGGGATGTTTTTGTCTTCGAGGCCCGTGGTCACGATCATGGTCTTCGAGCCGAGGCGCTTGGCGGCCACTATCGATTTGCGGATCTCCTCGACGAAGGCCCTGCGGGCCTCTTCCGTGTTCATGTGCTTCCAGCCGGAGCCCATGATGGTCGCCACTTCGAGGCCGAGCTCGTCCTTCTTCCGGGCGATGGCCTCGACGTCCTTGCTCTTCCAGTCCCAGAACTCGAAGGCCGGGTAGCCCAGACGCTTGATCCGCTCCATCCGCTCAAGGAACGGCACCTCGGTCAGGATCATGTCTATGCACACGCTGAAGCGCACCCCGCCCGCCTTCGCGCCCTGCCGTCTGGTCAGAGGTAGGGCCGGCGCGGCGGCGAAGAGCGCGCTCCCGGCGGCCTGCTTCAGAAAATTTCTGCGATTGAGCATTACTTTATCGAGCCTCGCGCGTAAAATCAGAGCCTCAAATCCCGGACCCGGGATTCTCTTTGCGTTCCTGTTCTGTCCCTTTCCAACCGCGTTCGTGGCCGGGTTGCACGCATAATAGTATCAATCGCGAACCGTGGCAAGCCGCGCAGGCTTGATTCGCCTTTATCGCTATGTTACGGTCTCGCGCAATACTTTCGACTATGTCTTCGGGCGCAGGGAGGGGAGATTGGCAAAGCAGAAAATATACGACGCCATAATTGTAGGGTCGGGCGCGGCGGGGGGCATGGCCGCGAAGGAACTGACCGAGCGGGGGCTTGAAGTCCTGGTGCTCGAAGGCGGGCCGCCCGTCAACCGCGAGCGCGACCTGAGCGGGCACCGCTGGCCCTACGAGTCGATGTACCGCGGCTTCGGCCCGCCCGGATGGCGCGAGCAGGAGCAGTGGATGCAGACGACCGCGGGCGAGTTCAGCCGCCACTTCTACGTGAATGACACGGAGCACCCCTACACGACCGAGCCGGGCAAGCCCTTCCTCTGGGTGCGCGCGCGCATCGTCGGCGGCAAGACCCTCCACTGGGGCCGCATGTCTTACCGCTTCTCGGACCTCGATTTCAAGGCCGCGACTCACGACGGGTTCGGGGAGGACTGGCCCGTCTCTTACGCGGAGATGTCGCCTTACTACGGCCGCGCCGAGGAGTTCATAGGCGTGAGCGGCTCGCGCGACAACCTGCCGCAACTGCCCGACGGCAACTTCATGCCCGCGATGCGGCTGAACTGCGGGGAGCAGCTCCTGAGGAAGGGCGCGCGGAAGACGGGCCGCACGGGAATACCGATGAGGGTCGCGATGCTCACGGGGCCGCCCAAGGCTCACATGCGCGGGCGGTTCAAATGCCACTACTGCGGCAACTGCGGCGACGGCTGCGACGTCGGGGCGATGTTCAACTCGCTCTCCTCGACCCTGCCCGTGGCCCAGGCGACGGGCAGGATGACGCTCAGGCCGAACTCCATCGTTCGCCAGGTCCTCGTCGACGCGGACACGGGCAAGGCCAAGGGGATAGCCTTCGTGGACCGGGTCACGCGCGAGGAGCGGGAAGCCTACGCCCGGATCATCGTGCTCGCCGCTTCGACGCTCGAATCGACGCGCATAATGCTGAACTCGAAATCGAGGCAGCACCCTTCGGGCCTCGGGAATTCGTCGGGCGCGCTCGGCCATTATTTGATGGACCATTTCGGGGGCATCGGCGCGTCCGGGTACTTTAACATACTGGCGAACCGCGACCCGGTGAACGAGGACGGCAAGGCGACCGGGCTCCTCATCCCGCGCTTCCGCAACATCAGCAAAGGGACGAAACAGTCGCGCTTCATCCGGGGCTACGGGTTCGAGTGCGGGTCGGGCGCGCGCGTATTCCCGGCCTTCTCCAAGAACCCGGCGGTCATCTCCGGCTTCGGGAGCGACTTCAAAAAGCGCGTGCGCCACTACTACACCTCGCCCGTCAGCCTGACCGTGCGGGCCGAGATGCTGCCGCGGTTCGAAAACTTCGTGGAGGTAGACCCGAACGGGGTCGTGGACGCATGGGGCATACCCGTGCTCAAAATCCACGCGCAGTACTCCGACAACGAGCGCGAGATGGCGCGGGACGCGGCCCAGACCAGCGAAGAGATACTGCGCGCGGCGGGCGCGGAGGTGGTCACGTCGGGAGGCCGCATGACCGCTCCGGGCCGCATCATCCACGAGCTCGGGACCGCGCGCATGGGGCTCGACCCCAAGAAGTCCGTGCTCAATAAATTCAACCAGAGCTGGGACGTGAAGAACCTCTTCGTGATCGACGGCGCGTCGTTCGTGACGTGCGCCAACCAGAACCCGACGCTCACGATACTCGCGCTCACCATGCGCGCGTGCGATTACATGTCCGACGAATACAGGCGCGGCAACCTGTGAAAGAGAGGTGATCGATGGCATTCGGTATAACCGGCCGCCCGGCGCGGACAAAGCCGCAAAGGAAAGGGAAGGGCGCCCCGCCCGCTCCGAAGATTCACTCGATGGCCGCCTCGCTCAGAGCCGGCCGCTTCGCGGGCACCTTCGCGGCGGGGGGCCCGACTTACAGGTTCGCTTACGCCCCCGCGAGCGCGGCCCTCGTCGATCAGAGGCTGGAGTTGCGGGGCCGCCTGACGGTCACGAATGCGCGGGGCCGCTCCTTCGCGCGCGAGGGCGTGCGCGCGGTGCTGGTCGGGACGCAGGGGGGGATAGGGACCGCCCCGGAACGCCGGCAGGTGATGGCGGGCGGCGTTCAAACCGGCACGCTCGCGACCTCGGGCCAGCAGCAGGCCGCGGCCGATACCAGAGAGGCCGCGAGGCAGGACCCGAGACAGGCGCCGGCCGAGGGCGCGCGGACGCCCGCCCTGCCCGAAGTCGATAGCACCGGGCCTTACTCTTTCTGCGGAGTCATGTACTTTCAATTCGAGCCGCTCGACGGGCGCGCGCTCGGGGTCGCCGCCGACCTCACGCGCGTCCAGCTAAACGCGCGGCTCGCGCCCGGAGACGACGTGGGCCGCGAGCATCACGCGGTCTACAGCTCTCTCGTGGCCGCGCTCAGCGGCGAGGGCCGGGACGCGCGCGCGGCGGCGGCCTACCTGGAAGAGTTGAACCGCTCGCTCAAATAGCCCGGCGCTCGTCTTCAAAGCAGCTTGATCATGGCCCACATCAGGAGCACGTGGAAGCTCCAGATCGTCAGGGCGAACGGCAGCTGGAACCTGATCACCCCGTACTGATCGCGCATGTCGAGAAGGGCCGCGGGGACGATGTTGAAGTTCGCGGCCATCGGAGTCATCAGCGTGCCGCTTGAGCCCGCGGTGAGAGTTATGATGGCGGCCATGGCGGGGTCCACTCCGAAAGGCTTCACGATCAGGGGCACGAGCACGCCCGAAGCGATGACGGGGAAGGCCGCGAACGAGTTGCCCATTACGACGGTGAACAAAGTCATGCCGAGGCAACTGGCGAGCACGAGCAGAAAGAGGTTGCCTTCCGGGATCACCGTTTTAATGCCCCCCGCGATCAGGTCTCCGATCTTTGCCGCCGTGAAGATGATGCCGAGCGAGGCGAGCAGCTGCGGCAGGATGCTCACGGCCCCCATGGCGTCGTTCAGCCTGCGTCCTTCGTTCATCATCTGGCGCGCCGAGCCGCGCGTGAGCGCGAGGCCCGCGACCATCCCCGCGACCCCCCCGAGCCCGAGGCCCACGAGCGCGCCCCTGTTCACGTCGAGCCCGAGCAGACGAAAGGCGATTGCGAAACAGAAGGTGATGATCGGGATCGCGAGCACGGGGATGAAGACGCGGTTGCGAAGTTTATCGGCGTGCTCGGACCGCTCCGCCGGATCGTTCTCGCCGTAGTCGCCCCGACCTATGCGGCCGGCCCCGTCGATGGAGACCATCACGAGGACCAGCAGGCCGACCGCCCAGTGCGGCATGAGGCTGCCCGCCACAAAGATTATCCCCAGTATCAGCCAGAAGAAGCCGGAGCCCAAGCGCTTCGGGTTGGCTCTGTCGCCGAAGGTCAGGGCGGCGAAGACGAAGAGCACCAGCCCCGTCAGCACGTAGACCGTGTCGAGGCTGAAGATTGACCCGGCGATGGTTGCGGGAGGGAGGGCGAAGGTGGTCATGCGGACACCGTCTTTTCATCAAGCTCCGGCTCTGAACCCCGAGCCGCTTCTTTTTTATACCGCCGGTCGATCCAGAGGAATTGAATGGCGGCAAGTATGACGGAGGCGGCCACGACCGGGAGCGTGTACAGCACGAGGCTCCACACGCTGACCGTGTAGCCGAGGCCCGCCATCACTCCGAAGACGAGCAGTATGCCCGGCTGGACCGGCGAGAGGTTCTGGCCGTAGAAGTTGCCGTAATTTTCGGCGGCGGAGTTCGCGGCCTTAATCTCTTCCACGTCTTTCGGGGGGAGGTCGTCCGCGCTCGCGGCCTTCGCCTGCGTCTGCGCCGCCCCCACGGCCATGGGGAAGACGAGGGGGCGAACGAAGGCGGGGTGGCCGTTGAGCCTTATGCCCATAAGTCCGTGGAGGATTCTGAAGAGCTGGTAGGTCAGGGCGAGCCGCCCGACGGTCGCGGCCCGGATTCGTTTTATTAAGCGCCCGGATTGCTCTTGCAGGCCGTAACGCTCGGCGAGCCCGATGGCCGGGAGGGTGATTATAAACAAGGTCATCAGGCGGTTGTCCGTGAACGCTCGGCCCAGCATGTTGATGACCCCCTCCTGCCCCGGCCTGGTCAGGTACGGCACGCCTTCAAAAACGCCCGCGCTCGAAAATAAAGGCATGCCCGCCAGCAGCCCCGTGACGAGCGCGGCGGACACCACCACCAGGGTCGGGCGCAGGCGGAGCGCCAGCCCCACGACTACAATCGCGATGCCGAAGAGTTTGAACCACTCGGGCATTTCAAAGCCTCCTTCCTTATACCGTGACGCTTCCCGTTCGCCGCAATGTTATTTCACCGTGCAGTAGATGACAACCGCTCCTTACCCGGAGCCGGAGCGCCTGACAAAGGAATCCCATCGACCGGGGCGCGGCCCGGTCGGCCAAAGTGTTATGCCCGAGAAACAGGAGTGGTGTTTGAAATAATAGAGGTTAATCGCGTAATATCCGTAACTGAACGTGTGTTACGCCTCCGCGTGTATAACAGCCATCTTGAAAGGGTGCCCCTCGTGCTAGCAGGGATTTCCTTCGCGGGAACGACGGCTCTGTCCGTCTCACTTTTGAGAAGAGCGCTCCCGCTCGATGGCTCTGTGATGTGACGCAGCCTGTGGTCCGCAAGGCTCGGCAAGAAAGCTCAAAGGGAACAAATAGAACAGGCTCGCTGGGCCGCGTGATCTCGCCGTCGGGCCGCCATGCACGCCGGCGGAGTATTGATAACGTTAGGCAAAGTTGAAAGGGGAACTGTCCATGAACATTCGCTCGTATATTTCACTTCTATTCAGCCGTTCTTCGCTCTTCAAACTTCAGGTTTTCGTGGCTTTTATTATCTTCAGTCTGCCGGCCTCGGCGCAGGAGATTCAGCCGGACGTTAGACAACTGGTGGTAGGTGAAAGGACCGAGCGGAAAGTCCTGGGTCAGGAATTTCACATTTACGGAGTCGAGCTTAAGCAAGGTCAGGTATTGAGGGTGACTTTCCTGGAAAAAGGAACGGATATCGTCGCCGTTATCGTCCGGGCCGCCGACCAGAAGAAAGATTCCGCCGCGGCTAATTCGGGGTATGGATTTATGCGGGAGTCCCTGACTCTGATCGCCCGACAGGACGGGGTTTATGCGTTGGTCGTTCGCGCCCAACAGATAACCAAATCAAACGCGGGCGCGGGGTATGAGATGACCGCGACGTTGAGCGATCAGGCGAGCGAGAGAGATAGCCAGCGGGCTCAGGCGGAAAATTTATTGGAAGGGGCGAACCAAATCTTCATTGCTAACGACAGTGAGAATTTCCCTACGGCGATTGCAAATCTGGAGCAAAGCCTAAAAATCTGGCGGCTTTTAGGGGACAAATACTGGGAAGGGGTTGCCGGGATGAATATCGGCAACACGCTCATGAGGCTGGAAAATTTCAGTAAGGCTGAAACTTACCTCAGTGAAGCATTAAAGCTATTCGAGGCCGCCGGGAATGAGCCCGAGGTTGGGGCGCTTTACGCCAGTCTGGCCACCCTTTACGCTTTTACTAAAAATGAGGAAAAGGCTAGAACCTACATGGCTCAGGCGTTGAAGGTTTCCAGAAGCCTCGGCGACACGCGCTCGGAAGAACTACTTAATCTTATTAATCTGAGGGCCAGCAGCGAAGGGAATAAGGGCGGGAGTTATAATCAGGAGTTGGCGGAAGCTAGAGCGAAAAAAGACAGGTTGAACGAAGCGTCGATATGGGCAAGGACTGTCTACAATCACCTGACTGATGACTCAATCGATGACGATGAGAGGAGCGCGCTTTTTGAGAGGGCCGAGCGCGAAGCCCTGCCACTTTTCAAGGAAATTAATGACAGAGATGTCGAAATGCAGATTCTCGTATGGCTGGGGCTGGGGCTTCCTGAAGCGGCCTCAGAATCGGCAGACGAAGAAGAAATGAGCGCGATTGAAGAGAGAGCATCAAATTATCTGCGGCAGGCCCTTTTAATATCCAAGGCACGCAACAATCATCTCATTCAGGCCATTGCCTATCAGGGGCTGAATGTGATTTATGAGGGTAAGAATGACAGGCTCGCCATTTTCTTAGGAAAGAAGATGCTCAACTCGATACAGGAATTAAGGCAAACCCTGAAAGCTGTCGATAAAGAGACCCAACAGGACCTTACCAAAAAATTCGAAGAAGCGTACGACACACTTGCCGGAGACCTCTTTTCCGAAGGGCGTTTAGAGGAAGCCCAGCAAGTTATTAATTTGAGCCGCGACCAGGAATTTTTTGATTTTAAGCTGACTCAAAATCAAATACCCGCCAGGCTGGCATTGACTTACCGCGAGGCCGAAAACGCGCAATTATTCGACAGCGCCGTCGAGAGAATTACCGTTAAGTATGGCGACCGCCCCGAAGCAAATTACCGGTCGGCGGCTGATGAATTAAAAGCCGTTTTCAGCAGGCTGGAACAAAACTTCAGCGCCCCCGCCTCGGAAAAAGACATAGCCAGAAAGGTGCCTGACACGGCGGATATGCAGCTCGCCTTACGCGAACTGCACTCTAAGACCGGCAAGAAATACGCGACCATTTATCTTAGCTCTGATTCCACGAACGTCCTGCTGATCACCCCTGAAAGCATCAAGGGATTCTGGATCAGGAACATATTCGAGGAGGCGCAGAATAGTTCTTCCGGCCTGTACCAGGAGATAGCAAGACAGGCGAGGGCAGGCCTCCTCTCTAAAGAAGAAGTGGAGAAGAAATTAGAAGAAGCGAAGGAGGGGGCGAAGAGAAAGCTTGGGGAATTATCGGCCGAACAATCGGAAGAAACGATTCTGGACTTCCTTGCTTCATTACGCTCGCCGAATTTTGACCCGCGCCCCCTCGGTTCAATGATTTATAGAGGAATCTTCAAGAAGGTGGAATTAAACAACTTTACTAACACTCTTGAGGCGGAGTTAGCGCAGTACAAGCCTGATGTTTTACTGTGGTCTCTCAGCGGAGATATGCGTTACATCCCGGTCGCCGCACTTTACGACGCAGAGAAAAAAGAGTATTTAATCGAAAAATATCAAAACGCAGTCTTCACCCGCGCCCGGAAGGAGAGGTTCTTGATTGAGCCGAGGGCATGGGCGGAGGGCGTGGGGTTCGGCACTTCCGTCGCCCATGGTGACTTTTCGCCGCTCGCGGGCGTGACGAGAGAGATCTCTACTATTTTCGGCGACGCGGCGACGAGGCAGGAAGGTCTCTTTAAGGGCCGGGTTTTTCTCAATGGCGCTTTTACTCGGCAGGCATTCCTGACGATCCCGCAAACTAAGCCTGCCCTCATTCACATCGCCAGCCACTTCAGTTTTCAGCCCGGCGATGCGCGAAACTCCTTCCTGCTCTTAGGCGATGGCAGTAAGTTCTCGCTAATCGATATGCAACTGAATTTCAACCTCTTCGAGGGCGTGGATTTGCTGACGCTGTCGGCCTGCGAGACGGCGGCACAACAGCCTAACGCGAACGGGAAAGAAATTGACGGATTCGCCGAGCTCGCGCAACGTCTCGGCGCGAGCTCGGTGATAGCGACTTTGTGGAAAGTTTCTGATGATGGGACTTCTAAACTGATGTCGGAATTCTACCGCCTCCGCCGGGAAAACCCCGCCGCGCCGAAATCGGAGATTTTACGACAGGCTCAATTGCATTTGCTGAACGGGAAGAGTTCGGCTGAAGAGGGCGCGAGAAGGCGCAGTTCGCGCGGGCCTAAAATCGTTGAAGAAAAGGGCAAGATTCCATTTAAGCCCGCCGCCGAATCTCCGTTAGAACACCCGTATTACTGGGCCCCGTTTGTTTTATTCGGCAGTTCAAGGTAGGGAGTAAGGAGTGGGGATAAAGTCAGATGATAATCGTTACGGGAAGCATAGTCGCGAGGCCGGACTCTCTGGACCAACTGCTCGCGCTCAGCCTTGAGCATGTGCGGCGTTCCAGAGCGGAGCCGGGCTGCATGGCGCATGCCGTGCACCGGGACGCGGAGAACCCTCTGCGCCTCGTCTTTCTGGAAGAGTGGGCGGACCGCGCGACCCTGGCGGCGCATTTCGCCGTACCAGAGTCGCGCGATTTCGTGAAGGCCGCGAGGGAACTGGCCTCCGAACCTCCGCGGATGAATATCTACGACGCCGCTCCCCTTCAGATGTGAAAAGAGGATGGCATTAACGGCGGCATTCGATCTGACGGGCGCTCAACCGGAGCGCGAGTAGCGCGGCTTGCGCAGCCAGCGGAGCGCGGAGAATGTCAGAACCAGCAGCAGAGGGATCAGTAAGACAAAGGCCGAGTGCTCCCGGAAGCCCGCCCCCCGGCGGTACCCTCCGTTTGCCAGCGGGACCCCCAGCATTATTGCGTAATAGGCCAGAAGCGGGAAGAGGGGCCGCCGCAACAGGCTAGAGGTTTTGCCATTAATAATTTTTTCGCTCGCCACGAACAACAGCAGCAGAAAACCGAAGTAGACCAAGATGCCTTCGGCGCGGTGGAGTTGCTCGGAGGTCAGGCCGGTAATTTCCGACAGCCGGCCCATCCGCATTGCGATGGCGATGCGGACAGTGTTCGCGACGAGCGTTACGCCGTAAGCGGTCACGGCCGCCGCGGGGATGAAGCCCCATGCGCTGCCCTGTGATCTATCCCTCAACAGCCTTCTCGCCGAAAGCATCAGGAAGGCGGCGATCAGGAAATTGACCCCCGCGCAGGACGGGGCTATCAGGAAACCGCGGTCCTCGCTGATGTAGCCCGCGTACGATTCAAACTCGAACGAGGTGCCGCTGACCAGCTCGACCAGGGCGGCCGTGGGGGCGAGAATCCATCGCAGCTCGTTGGCGCTTGCGCTTGAGTAGTATAACTTGAGCGCAAGCGCGCAGAGCAGCACGACGGCCCACGGAGCGATGCGGTCCCATGCGAACATCTTTTTCATACGAGGCCCCGCCGCCTGCGGAAGATCATGATCAGGGCGATCATTGAGGACGCGGCCATCAGCCAGATGAGCTCGGGCTCACTCCCGCTCTCCACCGCCACGCCTACCGCCAGGTCGCTCACTCCCCTCGGCAGGGGAATCGGTTGATCGACATCTTTAGACGGCCCCTGAAAATTAGTCGCGATTTCGCGGACCGCGATGAAGGACGTGTACTGAGTCAACAGGTTGTACTTCAACCCCAGTGAAATGATGCTGCCGATCTGGTCTTCGTCTAAATTTTCGGAGCCGTAATCGGAAAGCTCGGCGATGCGGGACCGGGCCCACAGGTAACGTAAAGCCCGGTTGGCCTCGTCCGGCCCGACCCCCGCGACATCAAGACGAGTCAGGTAATCCCCCTGCCCTGTCCTCCCCCGTATTTCAAAAGTGCCGCTCACCGGGCCGCGCCATTTTCCGAAAAGGATCACGGGGCGTTGGGCGAACATGTCGGGGATGTGTGAGGACGGCTGCACGTCGTATATGTCGAACCCGCTGGCGCGGAACTGAATGTTGGTTAAGACCGGGCTTTGAATGTAGTCCCGGAAGCTGGCAGCGACCGCCGGGGCTTCCTCCGCCTGAGTCACCACGAAAGCATCGCCCATCCCCGCCTTGGCCACGCCTTCGATCAGGTAACGGTTCACCGACGAGCCGATGCCGAAGGAGAATACGTTGCACTGACCCGCCTTGCCGCGTATGTAATCGAAGACTCCCTTCTCCCCGGAGATGTAGCCGTCCGTCACGAGCACGATGCTCCGCGAGACGCCCGCCTGATGGGGCAGGCTCATGGCCCTCTGGATTGCCGCGAGAAGCTCTGTCCCCCCGTTCCCTCGCTGCTGTTCGATCAACTGAATCGCCTTAGAGATGTTCTGATGGTCCGCGGGGAGCGACTCTTCGGAAAGGACCGTGGAGTCCCCGGCGAACAGAACGATGTTGAACATGTCCGAGGGCCGCATCTGCCCGATCAGATCCCGCAGAAGGTGTTTGGCGGTCTCCAGA
This sequence comes from Blastocatellia bacterium, assembly GCA_035634255.1. GTDB lineage: Bacteria > Acidobacteriota > Blastocatellia > UBA7656 > UBA7656 > DATLMR01. The sequence goes on along the minus strand of DASQDI010000112.1, from coordinate 17,361 downwards.
GGGAAGCCGTCCATCGAGCCGGAAACGTCTATTACAAAAATGTACTCCCGGACCGGTATGTCCGCGCTCCTTATTCGCGCCGGCGGCTGGGCCATGTAAAGGAAGAAGTTCTCGTCTTCGCCCTCGTAGAGGACGAGGCCCGAGGCGATCTGATCCCCAGTCAGGCGGTAGCGCAGTGTGAAGTCGCGGTCCCCCTGAAAAGGGTTCGCCTCGTCCAACGCAAGCTGGGCGACACTCGGGCTTTGCCATTGCGGAAGAATCTGGTGCGAAGGGCAGCTGAGTTCCTGGATGGGGACGCCGGCCGAGATCCTGGCCGAGATGTGGAGCGGGCTCGTGGGTTTGACGCCCAGGGGCAGGTACGGGCTTTTAAACCAGCGGCCTTCGGAGGGCGCGCCGGCATCCGGCTGCGAGGAATAGCGCGGCCCGACGACCGTTGGGAAGACCACCTCATAGACCCCATCCGTCGGCACCAGAAGCTCGGTGTAGCGAAGCTCGATCTCGACCTGATCGCCGGGCATGATGTTGGCGAGGCTCATCGAAAATACGTTGGGCCTTTGCTGCTCCAGCAGGGACGCGCTTTTCCCATCCTGCTTGGCCTTATCAAATTCCTGCTTTGCCTCTTCCCGCTCTTTTATTTTGGCGACGATGACCTCATAGCCGATTCGCATGCGCATCGAGTAAACGGCGGCGCGGGTGGACGCCGGGAAAACGTAACGCGCGTTGATCGGCCGCGAGCCTTCGTTCCGGTACGTTTGCAGCACCGTCACGTCCGCGATGATGCCCGAGACGTTTATCTCCACGCGCGTATCTTTGAGAGGCAAGTGATCTACCCGGTGGTCCCCCTGCACAAAGAAATACGGCGAAAGGGTCTTATCTTCCCGAGGCCGCGCGGGGGCGGAAAAGCAAAGGGCCGCCACCGCGATCAGAGCCAGGCAGACATTCTCTATTTTGAGTCGCATAGACACACCTCTCCCTGGGCAACCGAGTTGCCGCACGTTTTGTAGAGACCGGAGTCCCTCTTTTCATAAAGATTGATCCTGCGACAGCACCGGCGCGGATGCGTCACTCCGCGCCTTTGCGCAGCCTGAGTACAGGGAGCTGCCGTCGGGACGGCTGCGCAGGATAACGCCATCGTGAGCGTAATTCCCGATCACGTCTCACCGTGCCGCGTTAGATGTAGGCGCGCGCACAAGGTTGCTTGATACGCGGACGAAATCTCTCCCCGCGATCCGCCGCGGCTGCGGGGAGAGTTCACCTCATACCTTGAGCCGCCGCCTGACTATGGTCTATGATTCGGGACAATCACGCTCCCCCGCGCTCCCGAGCACTGTCGGAGAGAGGGGTGATAAATTAACCGTTTCGTCGGGGCATGGATTTTATGAACGTCGCTGGCTATCCACACCGGGCACCTTCGAGAGGTTCTAACCGAAGATGCCAAAAGCGGAATAATTGAGCGGGCCGGACAACGTCCCAGTTTGGGATCGTTAGAGACCCGCATCTCAGCGGGCTCGGGGGCAGCTCGCCGGAGATCACTTCGCCTTAGAGTGACGAGGCGGCTTGCTTCCCTGAGCCGGAAAGCGAGTCACTCGTCGTTATGAAGAGAAACACTTTGCGTCTCGCCGCGCTCTGCGGCATCCTTTCAATCTTCTTCAGCACCACCCCGGCGCAGAACTCTCAACCGCCCGCTCAAACCAACCCCGCGCCTCAGGTGAGTGCGGTCACCGCCGGCGCGGAGAAGCCCCCGAAGAAAGAGGCGGAAAGCGCAGCCACCGAAGCGGAGGCCCTCAGACGCCGCGTCGAAGAGATCGAGAATCAGAACCGCGTACTGATGCAGATGGTCACGGACCTCAGGGCGAGACTCGACCAGTCGGGCCCGCCTCAGCAGAAGAAGGACGGCCCGTCCCCGGCGGCCGCTTCCTTGCCTGCTTCGACGCCCGCGCCGGCCTCTTCTCAGCCCGCTCAGACGGACAGCAACCCGACGGTGCGCTGGTCCGACCTGGTCGGGGAGGGGAACCGGATAAAATTCTATGGCTTCCTGCGGCTCGATCTCGACATCGACAGTCAGCACCCCAACAACACTCAGACCCCCTTCTTCATCACGTCCCCCGATCCGATTGCGGGCGGGGCGGACAACGGCGATTTCTCCATGCACCCGCGCCTCACTCGCTTCGGGATAGACTACTCCGGCCCGCGGGTCGGCAGGCTGGGCGACGCCAAGCTGTCGGGCAGGCTGGAGACGGATTTTGAAAACGGCGGGACCGAGTCGCGCCAGATCATCCGCATCCGCCACGCATTCCTGCGGCTGGACTGGGCGGACTTCTCGGTCCTCGCGGGCCAGACCTGGGACGTGGTCTCACCGCTCCTCCCGACGGTCAATAACGACACTAATATGTGGAACGCCGGAAACGTCGGGGACCGCAGGCCGCAGCTACGCGCGGCCTACGAGCCGAAGGCCGGCGACGGGAAGTTCTCGTTGATCGGCGGCATAGGTCTTACCGGCGCAATCGATTCGCTCGACCTAGATAATAACGGATTCCGCGATGGCGAGGAGGCCGCCCTGCCGAACTTCCAGGCCCGCGTAGGCTACTCGCACCCGCGCGGAAAGGACAGGAGCGCGAGCTTCGGCGTCTCGGGCTTCTACGGCTTCATGGAGACGGCCCGCCCCGTCTTCGGCCGCACGGAATTTCGCAGCCAACTGCTCAACCTTGATTTCACGCTCCCGATACTCAGCCGCCTTGCCGTGCGCGGGGAGGGCTGGTGGGGCCGCAACATGAGCGACACGCGCGGGGGCGCGGGCCAGGGCCTCAATATAACGAATGGCCGCGAGATACGCGGGCGCGGCGGCTGGGCCGAAGCGACCATAAACGCCTCGCGCTACCTGAGCTTCAATCCGGGCTTCACGACCGACGACCCGGTCGACGAGGACTTGCCCGACAGAGGCCGCACGCGCAACCGCGCATTCTACCTAGCCAACCGGATCACGCCCGGCGGTAATTTCCTGATCGGGGCCGACTACCTGCGATGGCGAACCGATTTCAAAGGGCTCAGGCGCGGCATCGATAACCGCGTGAACATATTTTTCCAGTACGGGTTCTGAAGACTTCGCATTCGTTTGAAGGAGGAGATAGGTAAGAATTTCTCTTACCGTGATCTGGCCGTCCCTTCGACCGCTAGCGGCCGGCCTTCAGAACTTCGAGGGGGAGGGTCTCAAAGTCTCCCCCTCGAAGCATTAGCTTATGGCTCCTGATCGCCTGCTTCTTCGTCGCAGCGCTTGCAATTGAGTTCGAGCCCGAGGCGCGACCCGCGACCTTCTTCGGTCAGAACCCACTCGCGCGAGACAAGCGGAGGGCTGTGGCGCACGTGCTGGTAGTGCCCGCACTCAAGCTCCGCCCGCCAATCGCCGTGCTCGTCTTTGTCGTAGCCTGTGATCCTGCGCTTCATCTCCCCTTCTCGCGCACGTAGCCGCTGCCGGAGGGCGAACCAGGTGATGAGGCCCGCCCGGCATTTACTCGTCATTATACCAGGGGCCACTCCTTCGGCAGCGACGCGGGTCGCGGCGGAAGTGGGCGAACTACCTGAGTAGCTCCGGGTTCTTCGGCTGCGAGGCGTCGCCGATAATATCTCTGATCGCCCTCCCCACCTCAGACGCGAGCTCTGCGCCGGCCTGCTCCTCGTAAAGAGGGAAAAGCTCGCGCTCCTCTTTGCGGATGTGCGCCTCAAGCATGTCCGCGAACTCGGCGAGCGTCTCCGCCCGCCGCGCGCCCTCCGCCCCTTGGAGTTGTTCGGCAAGGGTCTCAAGTCTCCTGTGCTGGGAGATCAGCTCGCCCAGTAACTCGGGCGCGCCCGCGAAATCTCGCATCGCGGGGAACAGGACCTCCTCCTCGGCCTTGAAGTGGGGCGCGAGGTCCGACGCGAAAAACTGCGCGGCCTGAGCGGCTTTCGCGCGGGCCCACGTCTCGCCATCGCCGTGCGGAGGCAGCCCCCTGTGTATGCGCAGGCAGAGCATCAGCCCATACTGGTGCTCCCGCGAAAGGGGTATGAGGCTTTCATGTCGCCGGGTCGATTTCATCAGATTGATTCTAACACCCCGACTCTCCGGGCGCTCTGCGGCGCGCCCGCCGACTCCTGTCAGCGGCCCGGCCCCGCCTGCATACCCAATTTCATTAATGTGGTGAGGGCCGGGATTAGCGGTATAATATGGCCCGTAGAGACTGAAGCAGGCTCATGCAGCAAAGGCTTCGGCAGCGGGTAAGGCCTGAAGATTTGCATACCCTGTTCATTCAAGCCGGAATGCCCGCTGCTCATAAAGGCACACGTCCATAGTCAGGAGATTACAAGATGAGCAAAGACAAGGGAGAAATAAATGACGCCGACATCCCTCTGGCCGACATGATACAGGCCCTGCGGCGGGAGCTGGAGGCTGCCCAAAAGAGTTCCGCCGGACAAGCAATCATGTTCCAGACCGAGAAGGTTGAGTTGGAGTTGAAAGTCGCTGTCTCGCACGCGAAGAAAGGCCAGGGCGGAATTGAGTTTTATGTTAAAGTCGGCGGCGAGTTCCAGAAATCTAACGAGATCGCGCACACCTTCAAACTGACGCTCGTCCCCGTCGCCGCTGATGGGAGCGACAGAGTGCTTGTGGGTGCGGAGACTGACGAGGCGCCCTCGGGATTAACTAAAGAATGAGCGGACTCGATAAGAACCGGCTGGTGAAGATTACAAGTACCGTGGAGACGCCCGGCGGGCCGCCGAGCTATGTTCACGGCACGGGGTATTTCGCTACAAACGATCTTGTCCTGACCGCCAATCATGTGCTGGCCGACGGTAATGCGAAACAGATCAGTATCTTTGTGGAGTCGCAACCCTCAAAGTGGAGGAGTGCGGAGTTGCAACCGGTCTGGCGTGATACGGAGCTCGACGCCCTCCTGCTGAGGGTTGATGAACCGCTGACGGGCGTAAAGCCGCTGGAATTCCTCGAACCCCCTCCCGCGAAAGATGCGGGAGATGAAGAAGATGAAAACGAAGACGTGGGAGATAAAGAATGGCGATCAGCCGGCTATCCAATAGCCGCGATTCAGAAGGGGGAGGGCGGCCAGGAATGGAAGAGTATCGGTTTAAAAGGGAATCTCTATGGTCTGGGCGGCGGCGGGCAGGGCTTGCGGGACCTGGATTTAGATGTTGATAACCCGCCGGCGGGGAATGGCTGGCGGGGAATCTCCGGCGCTCCTGTCTTCGTCGATGAGAAGCTGGCCGGGATCATCAAGTCTCACCTGCCGGCTTTCGAGGCCAGGCGGCTCGCCGCCGTGCCGATCGACCTGCTGGTTCGGTCAAGGGGATTTCTCACCTCCATCTCCCCTAAGTGGCTGTTGCCTTCCCCCGATAAACCCTGGTGCCTCGTCCTTGTTTCCGAGGCCCAGAAAAGCAGGAAGGGTGAGTTGAAGTATCAGGTCTCCGCCGCGATCAAGAGCAAGATCACTCAGGCCGGGGTTATGGATATTATCGAAGAGCCCAGGATGGTTGACATAACGCAGCCGCTAGAGGATCGCGCGCGCTGGCTCGAATTTGTTCAGGCCGTTTGCGAAGCCCCGTTCATGGTGATCGACGTGACGGATTTCGAGCCCGCCGTCATGCTCATGCTGGGCATCCGCGCGGTGGTGCGGCGAGGCGTTACCATCACGACCACTTCGACCGAGGTCAACGAAAGGCACCTGTCGGCACTGCCGTTCAATATTCAGGAGGCCAAGCTCATCTCTCTTGAGCCGGGGGATCACGAAATAAGTAGCCCGCGACATCCGGTCAACAGGCTCGGGCAGGCGATTCTGGACGGCCTGACTCAGTTGGCTGACTACCCTTCCTACCTGGACCTGCCGGTGTACGACGCGGTCCGCTGCCCCGAGCCTAAGGCCATGTTTCCGGACAGGCCGGAGGGCGCCGCGCCGGCCATCCATTCCGGGCAGAGCGTGCAGGATACCGTCCTGCTGCTCTGCCCCTTTCGCCCGATCTATGAAGAGAACCGCCGCCTTGTCGCCAACGGTATTTTAACCGTGGCCGCGAGGGGGCCCGTCCGCATGCTGGATATGAGTTCTCCCCGTCTGGTCGGGCAGGCGCTTTATGAGCACATTCGCTGGTCGCGGTTCTGTATCGTGGACTGGACACTCTGGCGGCCGAACGTCTTCTTCGAACTCGGGGTGCGGCTCGCCTGCTCAAGCATCGGGCCGGTCTCCCTGATCGATAATGGCCTGGCCGACGGCCCGGACCAAAAACCTCAGCTCAAACAACACGAGCAGTTGGAGAACCTGTTGGCCCCCATCAGTTACACGAAACCGCAGGGCCTCGCGCCGTTCATCACGGCATGGAGTAGTTACGAATCTTATATTAAGAGGGAGAGAGAGCCGATACCCTTCTCGCGCCTCGAGCACGACGAAACCTACCGGAGCATAGCCGGAGGGTCGTACTACTGGAAGCAGGAGCCAATAACAAGGTCGCCTCACGAACAACTGTTGGAGAGTATCGAAATCCAGCTCGGGAAAGACCCGCAAAGCGCCGGTAAATTCCCGGCCCTGTTCTCTTCCCACCCCGAGTTCGCGATGGAACTCCAGAGGAATGCGGCGGAGAGAGGGATCGCCGCCTGGTATTACTTTTTAAATCGATACTCCGAAGAGATCGGTGTTAAGCCGGGAGTCAGGGATCATCTGATCACCCTGGGGGAGAAAGTCCTGCAATGGCTGCCGAAGTGGCCCGAGTATAAAAGATTTCGCGACGAGATAGATGATAAGATTGAGGAGCTTTACAGTATGTCCGAAGGGATCAAATGATGGAAAACAGCCTCGAACATATAGACAGGCTCATTACCCGAGGCAAGCGCCTCCGTGACCGGGAGCGTTACGAGGAAGCGATTGGCATTTTCGAAGAGGCAACCTCCCTTATCAAGGGACAACTCCAATCGGCGAGTATGTCGACATATAAGTTCGATTTGGCGCGCAGGCTGGCCGATAGCTATGGCATTCAGGGCGGGTGTTACCGCCGCTGGGGGCTGGCGGCGGAGGACGATTCCACGCGCGCCGACTTGCTTTTAAAATCGATCAGGAAATATCGGGAAGGGGAGAGCGTAGAATCTAACAATGAATACGGAATCGTCAGCACCTACAATCTGCTGAATAAGACCGTGAGCCAGATTCTTCTCGACGCGCGCTTCTACGACGACCCATCCGCGGCGGTGAAGTACCCGGAACTCGAACCCATCGACGCGCGGGCCGAGCTTGAAAAGGTAAGGAAAGAGATGAGGCGGCAGCTACACCGCGACGATAGCTGGTTTCTGGCTGACCATGCTCTCGTAAGTCTGTTGCTCGATTATGAGAAGGAAGACCCTAAAGATATTTATAAAGAGTTCCTCAACCCCGAGAAAATTCACCCGAGTTTCGTTTACGACAGCATGCTCGCCACGCTCCGCGCTTTAGCGAAGCTTGACCTGCCTATGGCCGGCAAGATCGAAGACGTAGTACAGCGGCTCGATGAACGGTACCGGCAGTTGCAAAACTGACGCAAGGGCGGGCAGGGGGCCGCCCGTTCGCCCGGCGACGTAGACCTCGCCTACCTCGACCGTCTCTTCTGTTCCGCGCCTTTTCGCCGCGCCATTTCTCCCCGGCGTTTTGCCTGCCGGCAACAGTCCCCGGATGGCAATCACGACATCTTTGCGATGGGCCTCCGGTGAGTCGCGGCCCTTCCCCTCCTACCCCATAATTAAAGCGATGACGGAATAACTTCGTAATTGACAATTAATGAAGCTAATGTTACATTGCCGTCACCTCAGCACGTGAACGGGTTTTTTGATGAGTTGCCCTGCATTGGCGGCCCATCTTAAGGACGCGGCTACGGGGCGCTCGACTGATCACTCCGCCAGAGGGTGATTAAACAGGTGGCTGATTTTTGGTTGATCATAACTATCCTCACTTACGGGTTCTGCTTTTCTCCCTTACCCGGCAGGCCAATGCCGGCGAGTAGTTAAACTCTAACAAACGGCTGTACCGGGACAAGTGCTCTAATAGGCGGTGACTCAACGGAGGATGCCTGCATCCTCCTTCGTTGGGTCACCTTGTCAACAACGTGAAGCCAAGAGGAGGAGAAAACCATGAAGCTTAGACTCTCTTTATTTACCCTGCTCATGCTTTGTCTGGCGTCGATGGGGTTGGTGCCATCGCTGGCCCAGAATCAGGACGCCAAGCCGATAGAGACCGGAAAATTTCTCCGCCAGGAGAAGCCGATACCGGGCCATTACATCGTAGTACTTAAAGCCGATAAGTCCGACGACGCCTCTATCAGTCTGAAGGCAGCGAATAGCCTTACTGACACGTATGGGGGTCTGGTCACCGATTTCTATTCGTACGCGCTCACGGGCTTCTCCGCCCAGATGTCGGAGGAGCAGGCCCTCAAGATGAGTCAGGATCCTTCGGTTGACTTCGTTGAAGAGGATTCAATAATGGAGATACATGTGACCCAGAGCAACCCGCCCTGGGGACTGGATCGCATCGACCAGCGTGACCGGCCGCTCAGCGCCACCTACTCCTACACGGCGACCGGCTCCGGCGTCAACGCTTATATCATCGACACCGGCATCCGCCGCACCCATACGCAGTTCGGAGGCCGGGCCTTCGTCGGGTTCGACGCAATCGGCGACGGTCGCAACAGCAACGACTGCAACGGCCACGGCACGCACGTCGCCGGGACGGTCGGCGGCTCGACGTTCGGCGTTGCCAAGTCCGTCCGCCTGTTCGCCGTGCGCGTGCTGGGCTGTAACGGCTCCGGCTCGACTTCCGGAGTCATCGCGGGCGTGAACTGGGTGACGTCCAACCACATCAAACCTGCCGTGGCAAACATGAGCCTTGGCGGCGGCGTCTCCTCCTCACTGGACACGGCCGTGCGCAACTCGATTGCCGCAGGCGTCACTTACACCCTATCCGCCGGTAACTCGAACGTGGACGCCGCCAACTCTTCGCCCGCCCGAGTCTCCGAGGCGATCACGGTCGGGTCATCGACCATTTCCGATGCCCGGTCTTCGTTCTCGAACTTCGGCAGCGTCGTCGATATTTTCGCTCCGGGTTCGAGCATCCAATCGGCGTGGTTTTCGAGCGACACGGCGTCGGCCACTTTGAGCGGGACCTCGATGGCTTCGCCGCACGTGGCGGGCGTCGCCGCCCGTTTCCTGCAAACCAACCCCGGCGCGTCTCCGGCTACCGTGAGAAACGCCATAGTTAATGACGCCACCACCAGCCGGCTGAGCGGCATTCCTTCCGGCACGGCGAACCGCCTGCTGTTCCGGTCGAGCGCGCAATAGCCGTCAACCGATAACCCGTGCTTACCGCAACCGCCGCCCGCCGCCATGATTCACGGCGGCGGGCGGCGGTCGTTTGAAATACAGTATTTAACTTGAAATCGCCGCTCAGTAGCCGCCGACTTCGACCACTGCTTTGGCGAAGGCCCGCAGGGCTTCCTGAGGTATGTTGTGACCGACGCACTTGAGGATTCGGTGCGTGCGTTTGCCCGAGAATTTCCCGGCGTAAGATGTTCCGGCCGAGGCTGGCGCAACGCCATCGGAATCACCATCAAGGGTGATCGTAGGCACGGCGATGACCCGGCGTTCTAGTTTCTAATCCAGAAAAGTACCAATTACCTCACGTGTTGTATGGCGAAACGGGGCAGCTTGTCTTCACATTTCATAAGAAAGACGATGAGCAACTGATGTTGCCTTATACATAAAATCATCACTGAGTATGCCGATGCGCCTCCATACTAACAAACGCAGACAGCCGAACTCTTTAAGCTAAGTTCGCCTGAAAACTCACAGTAAAATTTAAAGCAGATAGGACAAAAGACTATGGGAAACTGTGAATAAGATACGTTCCCAGTGTCTATTATTTAAGTGTAGATGAGCAAAAAAAATAACTAAAAAGAAGCTGTAAGTGATAGAATATATGGAGCCGGCGAAGGGACTCGAACCCTTGACCTCCGGTTTATGAATACTGTTCCCAAGAGAGGCGCAGGACATATCCCTGTTCACCATTTGCGTCCGCTCTCTGAGGTCGGAGAAGAGTACCAGGTAAACCCGATTGAGGCTTTACCTCTAATTTGGTCAACTCGCAATCAGCTATCCCTGTGGATTTTAGACTCTGGCCTTTTGCTTTCACCTTTAAATGATTAAAGAATGTTCCAGGTCTTGCTTGATGAGTATAGTTTTTATAGACACGTATGGTTGCTTATGCTACTTTCTATCCGCGTTCCTTTGCAATTAGCTTAAGAATCGAGAAAGTCGAACCACTATAGAGTTTTTTATTAATTAGTGGATGAGTCAATTAGGCTTGGGCCTAACAAGAGTTCACCAAAAACTTAGCAATTGTAAGCAGGTTTCCCCTTTTCTACGAATATCTATTCCGTTACTGACGACCGGTTTCCTTTGGAGGAGAGTTCAAATGACCAAGGTACAATCAAAGCTGAAGCTGCAAATATTCTTTTTCGTCGCATCAGTTTTTTTAGGAATTGCCTTCGCCCTTCCAACGCAATCAGCAACTGTTTCAGCCGATTACTATTGCCCGGTCCAGGAATCTGGAAACTGTATATGCTGGGGCTGCATGTCGAGCGGTTCTCCACGGAAGTGTTTCTGCGGGAATCAGGGAGGAAAATGTAGCGCCCCGAATTGCAGCAAAGTCGATTCTGAAGGCGGTGGCGGCGGAATTGAACCGATACAACCTTAGGCTGTGCGTAATAGGTTATTTCTTAATAAAGCTGAGACTGACACGCTATTTCAAACTACAGCGGCAGCTTCAGTTCATCCACGTATGTGCCACTATGCAGAGTCTCATCCGATTTGCTTGTCTGAGCCTCGTCCTTCTCGTGATCTGTCCATCCTACTACGCACAAGAAGCGCAAAAACAGGATACCTGGCGCAAACGCTCTCTCGTGATCACGGATGATCTGCTTACGGATGCCGCTAAGCTTACTTCTTATGATAAGGCCTTGCTATGGACTCGAATGGCCCATACCTGGTGGAGGCATGATACGCACCGTGCGCGTGACTGGATGCGGAAGGCTGTTGATGTAGTCATTGCCTCTAGTGACTCGGAAACAAAGTCAGAACGCCAGCAGCGGATGAAAGTAACCCGAGCTATCTTCCCCATCATTGCTCAGAAAGATAAAGCTTTGAGCGCGCGGCTCATGCAGCTTTTCACAGTCGATTTGGACCGATTTGACGCAAGTGAGCGCGCCGCCAATGCGCAAGCCCTCAGTGAGGCGGCTTCTACTTTGCTTGACACCAATACGCAACAGGCTTTTGAACTAGGGAAAGCCTCTCTACGCACAGGTCAATCGTACCAACTCACTTCTTTGCTCTGGGGTTTGCGCGCACGCAACTCTCAGATGGCGGATTCGCTCTTTATCGAAGCATTGCAGATAGCCCAGGTTGCCTATGACCGAGAGTTGCTCAGTTCTCTGGTTATGGCAGCTTTTCCACATTCAACTCATCCAAATTTCAAAGGCACTGTCCCGTCTGATCAATTGCGCGTGCGATTGTTGAATGCAATTGCTGATGGCCTGCTGCGCTATTCCACGTCTGCGGAGGCGAGAGTTCCAGCATGCCAGCTTGCTTCGCTGGCCGTTCCGCTCATGGAGCAATTTTATAGCTTGCTGCCGTTGCGGGCCGGGCTGGTACGCAACGCATTAGCAGAATGCCAGCCTCAATTAAGCCCAACGTCACGCCAGCGCGCTTCAGATTTACAGAAGAGCATACAGCCAAAAACGATTGAGGATTATTTGGAGCTGGTTGAAAAGGCTCCGAACTTGCAAGCTCGAATCGATTACTGGATGCGAGCGGTCTTCCTTGCTAAAGATCAGCAGAAGAACGCACGGGCCATCGACATCCTCGACGGTATGAGTATCGAGGCGCGGGAGACGCTCGGCGATACCTGGGCACAGGCACGCTGGGACTTTGCCCTAATAGCCGCGCTCGATCACCTCAAGCGCAGTGACCTATATGCGATGGAGCAGGTCATCAGTGCAACTCCAGCGAACCTACGCCCGATGGTTCAGGTACTTGTCGCTGAAAAATTAGTTGAGACTAATCGTAGCCGTGCGTTGGAGCTAATGAGAGAGGCGCGTACCGGATTAGATAAAGTCGAATTACTGGAAAAAGCCGACACATACATTCTCTTGACCCAGCTCTATTCTACGGTGATGCCGCAAGACGCTTTAAGCCTATTCAGTGAGGCCATAACAGCAATAAACCGCGCGGACCGGAACGCATCTATGGAAGCAGGCGATTCTTCAGACCCTCCTGAAGAATTATGGCAGCCCATCGCTTTGCCTGCGGTATTGCTCGACGTTGATGAGATTGGCTTACGAGCGGCACTCGCGTCGGTAGAATTACCAACCAGACGCATAGGGTTGCGTCTCGGACTGCTTGAATCATCCGTGCAAAGAATCGAGCCTGTTACAAACAAGTCGAAAAGCCAAGCCACTTCTCAGAAAGCCAAGACTGATGGTAAGAACTAAAGGTAATACATTTTGGAAGAATTTATTCTTTCTGATAGGGTGTGTCGCGGCCTTTATTACCTCAATGCTTATCACCTCTTCGCTCGTACCTGAGCGCGCCGCTCGCGTTATCGAGGGTTTCGATTTCAGCCCGGTTCTGCGGTTAGAAGATGAAACGAACACAGGATTAAAAGTAGGCGAAGTCATAGATCTATCTTCTCTAGTAGGAAAGGATGGCCAGAGTCTTGCAAATCTAATCGATTCGACGCCGGTAGTGCTCGCCATTATCACACCCGACTGTGGCATGTGCGTTTTAGCTAAAGATGAGATGAAATATATCCGAGAAAATCTCTCTCCTTCAGGCACGCAGTATTACATTACCTCCTTTACTTACCCAGATGCCGAATCCGTTTTCAGGTACTCTGATGCGAGTGGAGTAGGAGCGCAGACATTTATATGGAAGGCGGACCAAGAGTTGCCGAAAGCATTTCTCACAATGGTCGTACCTTACCATGTCCTGATCGATTCGAGAGGAAGGATCATTCGAAAATGGCCGGGCTCACATGCTGACGAGGGCATTCGCGATAGAATGGCTCGTCAAATAGTAACTGACATATTGGCAGAGCTATCCTCCAGATAAGACCTCCATGCACCGAATGACAGATACTGGCTACTGGAGGATCAATAAAACCAAAGCCGTACTCTCCAAATCTTAAGATTTTAAGCTCTCAGCTTACCTCAATCATAAGCCATCAGTGAATCCTCATGGCTTATTCATTATCTATATGAACAGCTCGATGTCCCGAAAGCCTGAACCCGAGTAATTCGACTATCTGGAAATACTGAGATCCTTGAGCTTAAGTGCCCAATCTGTCCACGAATATGTCCACAAACACGAAAGCCGCCCGCCGGCGGCCTACAATTTGTTGATTTTTATGGAGCCAGCGAAGGGACTCGAACCCTTGACCTCCGGTTTACGAATTAGAAGCAAGCGTGTTGCTGCGTGTTGTAGGGTCCAAAAATAAACAACTTAAGTGCTGTGGTGTCTTTTGTGTGTTGTGCTGATCTTTGCTGTCTGCTGTCAATGTTGCTGTCAAAAGGTCTAGAACAACTCGTCAATAGTTCTATATAAATTTACATTATCAATCAATGCAGATGTGTTAGATTAAACGATTACACTTATAATGTTTAGCTTCACGCCAGGAGATTACGTTCTAATTCGCCAACCACAATCTAATTTCAGGTTTTTAGGGCTTCATCCTCCCGTCCGAAACCCGCTGCCATTTCAACTTCAAGAACACTTATGTACCCCTCAACGAATTCGTCCGTGTAAGTGCCTTTAGTAGCAAGCTCACTATTCCTTAAAGCTTGTTCTAAGAGCCTACGCCATTCAGCTTCGTTAGGCGCTTGAGTGGCCTTTCTATGAAGGTACCGAGCAAGGGTATCGTTAAACGTATGTTGCCATAGCTCCTTGTTGGATCGGTAGGAAACAAGCTCCTTTGCAGTGTCATCTATTTCATCCATTCGATTGTCACCAGCTCCCTCTACTAAGTAATATAAGCACTGATTAAGAGCATAGACTTTCTTTATACTTCGATGTCTTTCTTTTAATAGACTGTAAGCAGCCTTTGCATACAGAATTGACTTTTCTATCCAGAGTTTTTGCTCTTCGCTTAACTCTTCTATGTCGCCAGAATTGCGCCAGGGTGCGTCATAGCCTTGATACAGCAATAAGTGAAAATATAAATAGCCAATACCAACAGCTAAATCGGGGCTTTCTTTATTACCGGCTTTCGCTTTGTATTCTTCTTCTAAATCTCTAAGGAATTCTAACCCGCGGTCCGTTCTTTGTTTTGACCGGAAAGCAGCAGCGGCATAAACCATCTTTAAAGAGAAGTGTGGGATTGAGGGAAATCCATCTAAAAGTGTAATTATCTGTTCGTCCAGCTTTGCTACCCAGAGAACAGCAGTGATCACCATAATATCTTCATAGTCTTTGCAAGGATCAATGTTTCGCTCGTAAAAGACGCTGATAATGAAGGTTCTAGCATGTTTTTCCGCTTCCTCATCCTGGCTGAGAAGAGCATCGAACACTTGATACATACGAGCATTTATGGTTCTAGGGAACCCAAACCTTAGTAAACGAAAATCACGGAAGTAATCCAGGTGCGATCTTTCGCTTTTCTTAATTTGTTTGATAGTTTTTGCTACTCGTTCTAACTGTGTCCATACTGAACTTGCTCTCTGATACTCTCTTACATTTTCTGCCAGAGCTTCTTGTGTTGCTATAATTGCTTGTTCAACTCCTATTCTAAAAGCCTCTTTCTTTAACTGGCGACTTGTTTTCCCGAGTTCTTGCAAAGCATCTTGTGCTTCAATCTTGGCCGAGAATGGCAGCCACACATTCTCAAAGAAAGAGAATGTGCTTAGCTCTTCGATTACTGTCGTTAGTGGAGTTCCCGCAAGCTTCACATCCTTTAATGTATTCACGTCAAATCCCGATTTCAGTATCTGATCAAGTTGCGAATTTAACTCATACAAATCAAAGGAAGGAACAGAGCCCTTTTTTCCTTGAAACGATGAGTTCTGGTCAGGTCTGAAAATAGATTTGTAAATAAAGTATTCTGCGTCTCTTATTACCGTGCCTGTTATCTCTGCACTTACAGGAAATGTAAAGGACTGTTTAAGGCCGGATTCTTTAGCAACCTCACGGAATAACTCTGCTGAATCAAAGAAGCGAGGAACTCTTTTTGAACCATTATCTTTAATAGCTTTGATAAGCAAGATGAGAATACAGGTCGCGACAGAGTCTGCAAAGTTGCTTGGGGTTTTATTTTTTCGTCGCTTATTGAAAATGCCCCGGATTTTGTCAAAGGTAGTTGAATTGATTATAGAATTGAAGTCAGCGCTTGGAGTTGAGAGCTCTAGCAACTGTCTTTTCTTCATGTTGGCCAAACGAGCTTCCCAAGTGCCTCCTCGAATGCACTGGATTGCTTTGAAAGTATTAACTGCGGACCCTGCATGTTCCCTCACAAATTCCAAGAGTTCATTCGGGGTAAGTTCGTCAACGGAAACGGCCTCTTCTTCGGGATCTTGCAGTCTTCTTACTGCTCTGAGGAACATTTTGGCAAAAAACTCTGGATCATTTCTGGTTTTGCCAATACCAAAATCTAAGTTAAGTCCGGTTAAAAACTCGGCTTGGTGAGGGGGTAGTAAATGGATTGGCCCGAGCCACCCGGCGGCGGCCAGACAATTGACTAACGTCCTTGGCTCGAAGAATATTCTTTCAAGTGCATCTTTTTTCGGGTCATAAACCCCTTGCATACCAAGAACCGAAAACTCAACATCGACTGAGTCAAAGAAAAGGTCTATTGTAAAACCTTGTTTCTCTAACTCAAGATCCTCAATCTGCCATTTCAGGTTCTTCGAAAACTGATTAATTATTTGTTTCAGATCGTGATCCATGCTGACCCTCTTTCAGATTGAGTCAAAGCAAATGGTCAAGAATTGGCATGTTAGAAAAACTATTCTTATACCGTATTTTGTAAACATACCACTTCAACTTGATGAACCATTGGGTTAATTCGCAGACGTTACTGCTTCAAATTTTTTTCGCCCTCGCTCCGCCTCGCTACCAAAAACAAATCTCATCATGTATTCCCTTACTGCGGCATTCGGCAATTCTATGATGAAGGAATCTTTATGAATATTCAGTATAGGGCCTTCTTGGCTGAAATCTAGAGCCGCACCCTTCTCTTGTAACAATTGTGCGAAGAAATCAATACCATTGGGAACTTTCAAGCAGTGGGCAAATATAAAAGTAAACGTTTTTCTGTGTGCATTATACATCTCCGGTTCTAGCAAAACATCTATCAACCCACCGATGACCTCTAAACCATGTTCAAACAGGTACTCGAAATTGGTTTCTTCGAGGTCAATCACTCCCAATTCTATTAATCGTCTAGTTACATATCTCGCGTACCTTGGGCTGTCCAAATCTTCTTGCAATATCTTTATATAAGCCTTAAAAGCTAGGTCTCGGTCGTCTGATGGTCTAGGAGCAACAGGATAATAGCTCTCAAGCGCGATAAGGGCTTTTAAGTGCAGATCAGATTTCGCCTTGTGTTCCGCTCCCAATCCTTCTTGGCGCTCGTACTTGATCAATAGCTGCAAATACTCTACCAGCCTGACAAAACCATCACGGGGACGATACACGGCAATGAGTTCCAGTATTCGGTTGGTTGTATACTCCCCCTCATACACTGAAGGCCGCCAAGAGCGAACTATATTCTCAAGCGCTTGATGAAAGCATTGTCGTTCAAATATTTCATCTTTAGAGTTTGCAAGCCTCACTTCAATATACTCTTCACTACTGCCTAGCTGGATAAGATTTAACTCTCTCTTACCGTCTATAAGAGCGGCTGTTTCGATTTGCCATTTCAGAACGCTAGATTCTAGGTTGAAGTTATTCTCGTCGGATTTCTCGTCTTCCATCTGGTTCTCCGCGTTATCAGCCATTAAAGTTGCGAATAGTAATCCATAAGTTGATCACGCAAAATACTGTTAAGCATTAGGTCATGGCTCATTCTAGCTGAATTATCAATCAATATCGGCAGAAACTCCAGCTCATTCACATCCAATGCTATGAGAGTAAACTCAGCGTACCCACTTTTAAACGAACTTCTCGGGTAAGAATCCAAGTTGATCGTGATTCCTGATAATGGGGTATTAGCATCAATAGTTGGGTGAAAGACCTCGGAGATAAATCCATCAATTGTTGTTGGAATTCTTGCCAGATTGTTGGAATTGATATATTTCACCGGACACCTGAGTAGCAACGCGTATTTC
>DASQDI010000111.1:0-30520 GCA_035634255.1 Blastocatellia bacterium | reverse complement strand
TCGATTATCAAGCTCCGCCTATCGACCTTCTCTGGCGCGGTGCCGTGCCGGTTACGTGTGAAGGAGGCGAATCTCGAATATCGCCACCTCACCCGGCTTCAGCTTGGTGTCGGGGACGGCGACTACCGCTCCGGTCTTGTCTCCGTCTTTGGGCGGGGCGAGCCTCACGCTCCTGCCGCGCACGCCGCTCGGCAAATCCTTCGGCTTGCTGTCCACGTTGATGCCGCTCTTCGAGTTGATCCCGACAAGCTCGGCCGCGGCGCTCGACGCCGTCTCGCCGAGCTCGCCGTTCGAGTTCTTGATCGCGTTATCGAACAGGGGGATCGTCTGGCGAGACATGATGACCTGTATGACCTCGACCCCTTTGTCGTCGTCCATGAACTCCAGGGGCACGGACTGCGGAAGCACGTAGCGCTGGCGCGCGCGGATCATGTTGCTGTTCTCCCCGGCCCTCGCGTCCGGGTAGATAACGGCCTTCTTGCCGCTCGGGGGCACGTTGACGAAGTAGACGTAGCCGTCGAAGTTGCTCTCGAATTCTATCTTGATCTGGTCGCCCTTCTTGAAGCTGCGGCTCGGGTCGATGGGGACGAGGCTGTTCCCCTGAACCATGTAGACGATGATCCGAAGGGCGTCCATTTTCCCCGTGTCATAGGCCACCCTGATCGACCGGGCATTCATGCCCGGCTTGGCCGGCTGCTGCTTCGGTCTTTGCGCCAGAGCCGCGCTCGACGCGAAGGCGCAGGCGATGAGGGATGCGATTGCGAATCTTCTTATGAATATCATTTGCCGGGGCTCCCTTCCCTCTCCTTATGCAGGAGGGTGATGTCTGTTATCAACTCTTCGTTGTCCTTACGATTGGTATTAGTCACCCATATAATGAACTGGCCCGCGCCCCCGCCCTTGGCCGCGCTCTGGTTCGGCCGGCTCGTCCGCTTGAGGGTCTGGGCGGAGTCGGCCAGCAATTCATCGATGACCTTTCGCTTCACCTTGCCGCCCGGATCGATGAGCTTGTCGGAGAGGTCCGTGATCAGGTCGCGGCTGAAGATCACGGTAAAGACCTCGCTCCCGGCGGGCGGCTCCATCCAGAACCAGCAGTTCCCCCGCTCGTCTATGTACTGCTTCTCGCAGCGGGCGGGGATGACGTGCTCTTCATTTTTCTTGACGAGATTTCTGCCCCCGTCGATTCGCGAGTCAGGGAAGATGATCTGCCCATCCCCCTTCTCCGTGTTCTGGATTATATAGAGGTAGCCATCCTGATTGGCCTTGATCCTTATTTGCAGGCGGTCGCCGGTGTAAAAAACGGACTGCGGATTCGCCTCCCTCGGGACCAGCTCCTCGTCCTGCTTCATCACCCGGTATTCGAGCGTGAGCAGGGGGGCGCGCTCGACCGCGCGGCGGGGGCGGGCCGGCTTCCGGTTCTTCTTGGCGACGCGGGGCACATTCGTCTCGCGGTCCCACGTGAGTTTTTCGGCCTGAGCCATGACGCGCCCGCCGAAAGCGGCCTGGGCGAACAGCCCCCCGATAGTGACAGCCATCAAACAGAAACTGAACGTTCGCGGTCGCATAAAAATTCCTCCCCGAGCGACTAGCGCCCGACTGTGCGCGAGCTGAGAAACTGTTGCAGCTTCGGATCGTCAGCCGATACCGCGCAGCGAAAGCCCGTGAGCCATGTCCGCTCTTTTCTCTCCACCCGCGTGAACTCAGGCGGGACGTGAAACCTCATAGTCGTTCTCACTTCGTCGATGGGGCTCCTGAAGTGCCCCCCGCGCACGACCTTGTGCCGGGTGCCATAATCCGGGTCGGGGGTCTGGTTGCCGGGGTAGGGCTGGTAGTAGGAGTCAACCCATTCGGCCACGCTGCCGGCGAGGTCGTGGACCCCATAGGCGCTCGCGCCGGGAGCCATCTGGCCCACGGGCGACGGGCGGTTCAGCCCGAGCCCGACGCGGCTCGGGTCCGGGGTGTCGCCCCAGGTCCATTGCCGCTTCTTCTGGGCCTCGGGGCCCCAGGAGGCGGCCTTCTCCCATTCCTGTTCCGTCGGGAGCCGCTTGCCCAGCCACCGGGCATATTCAGAGGCGTCGTTCCAGTTCACGCCGACGACGGGCGAGTTGGGGTTCTCCTGAAAGTACGTGTTGTCCCAGAATGGGTTGGTCGGGATGGGCCGCCCGGTCTCGTCGCAGAACTTCTTGTACTGAGCGTTGGTCACTTCGAATTTATCGATGTAAAAATCGGGCAGGGTCACTTTGTGCGCGGGCTTCTCGTTCGGGTCGTTGGTGTCGCTCCCCATGATGAATTCGCCGGCGGGGATGAAGATCATAGGGCCGTTGTAGTCTATCTCCGTCTGGACCGAGGGCTTCGTCTCCGAGGCGGTCAGCTCGGCGATGACGGACTTGGTCTCGCCGTCTTTGCCCGTGACCGACGTGTTGAAGTCGGTGAAGCCTTCGTGCGACACCCGCACGACGCGCTTGCCCGCCCCGAGCCCCGGCACCCTCACCGTGCCGTCCGCCCGCGTGACCCCCCTGCGAACGTTATCGACGTAGATGTCGCTGCCGGGCGGAGCGCCCCGGACGACGAGGGTGAATCCGGGGTCCCTGAGCAGTACGAAGAAGAGCACGAAGCCGACTAGGGCTAGCAGGGCGACCCCTCCGCCCGTCCACCATGCCCATGAAGGGATGCGGCGCAGCCTGCCCGGAGGGCTCGGCGGCGGGGCCGCTCGTTGAGGCGGGGGCGGCTCGTCGGGGAAGCGTGGGGGGGGCGCGGGCCTTCCCGCGGGCCCGCCTCCGCGCGTCCGGTCGAGCGGCATGGTCCGGTCATCCGAATCCTGGCCGTAACGCCTGTGGCGCGCGTCCCCGGATTCATTCAGGAAGGCCGCGAGGTCCCGCCTCGCCTCACCTGCGCTCCGGTATCTTTCGTTAACGTCCTTTGCCATCATTCTCTCGATCACGCCGGCGAGCGGCGTTCGAATGTCAGGGTCGAGCTCGTTCAAATTCCGCGCGTGGCGCGCCGTGTCCGTATGCCAGTCTAACCATCTATGGGCCGATCCTTCAGGCGAGCCATTATAAACCTCGGGGAATGCATCGCGGAAGCGGTTTTCGCCCAGAAGCATCTCGTAAGCCACCATGCCCGCCGCGTAGATGTCGACCTGCTCTTCGGCCGCGCCCCGCCCCAGAGACGGGTCTACGACCTCGGGCGCGGCGCACTTGGCGGAAGCCATGGGCGGAAACTCTTTATGGCCGCTGATGAATTCCGCGATCCCGAAATCGCTGATGTAAGCCGTGCCCTCATGATCGATGAGGATGTTGCCCGCCTTCAGGTCGCGGTGCACGATGCCCCGGCGGTGAATCGCCTCAAGGCCGGAAAGCATCTGGTCCAGTATCCGCGCGCCATACTCCGGGCCGACTCCCCCTTCACGAACGAGGTCGGCCAGCGTCCGCCCTTCGATGAAATCCATCACGAGGTAGAGGTTGCCCTTCTCTATGAGCGCGTCCCGGACGGTGACTATATTCGGGTGGGGAGGCAGTTGCGCGAGCAGTTCGGCCTCCCTCTCGAAGCGGCGCTGGATGTCGCGATTGTCGGCGAGCTCGGCCCGGATCTCTTTTATGGCGACGTACTTTTTGAATTGAGGGTGGACGGCTTTATAGACGGACCCCATCCCGCCCGCTCCCACCTCTTCAAGGATTTCGTATTTATCTATCCTCACGACGGCATGAAAGTATCACAGGGAACGACCGGCGCTAAGCGGCGCCCCCGTCTTACGACCCCCATAACGCGCGGGCGTTCCGGTCATCGCCTCGGCGGGGGGACCTGAAAAACGTCCATCACGCGGTCGGCCACGTCTTCCCCGGCCTCCCTCAGGTAGTGGTCGAGCGGGTACCGTTTGATGACCGAAGGGACCCCGACGCCGACCCTCCCATTCCCCGCGCGGCGGCTGCCGAGGTAGACGCGCCCGAAATTCTTCACCCGCGCGGTCTGCGGCTCGAAGACCGTGTAGCCGACGGAGACGCCGTCCGTGCGGTCGCCCTCCACCCTGACCTCAAGCCACACGACGTGGGCCTCTTTCTCCCTCTTCGCTCTCTCGATGGCGTCCATCCTCGTCATCGTGCCGCCGGCTTTGACATCGAGGCTCGGGGACTTCCTCAGATGTTTGACGCAGGAATCGACCGCCTCATCGACGTAGCTCGGCAGGATGTTGATGGAAGCGCTGTACCTGTCCCCACCGACGATCAGGTAAGCGGCCGGGGGCGGCTTTTCCGCGGGAGTTTTATGCTCGGGAGGGCCGACCGGTTCGGAGGGGGCGGACGGCGGAGGGGGCTCCCTCTTCGGCGGGCGGCGGCCCGACTGCGCTAGTATGGCCTGAGAGAGGCAGAGTATCGACACGGCGCAGACGATTAAAAGACCTGCGCGATCAGTTTGCGAAAGCGCCCGGCGCGGGTATTCATCTCCCATAGATCACCTCCGATTCGGACCTCCGTTCCCGGCGCATTATACTACAGGTCGAACCGGTTCCCCGCATCACCCGGCCTGCGAAAACCGGGGAGGCTGGCTGAGTGAGGATTCGTAAAAGACTTTCGCCTCCTCCTCTCTCCCGTTTTCGATCAGGAAAGAGCATACGACCTGGCAGCCGGGATAGGAGAGGTCGCGGTCCAGGCGCATGGCCCTTTTTATATAATCGATGCCCCCGGCTTCGTCGCGCGACAGGAGTATCCGCCCCACGGAGAAGAGCGCCTCCGCGTGCTCGGGCTTCAGGTCCAGCACCTTTTGATAGAGCGAGAATGCCGCCTGCGTGTCGCGGAACTCTTCGGTCAGGGCGGCCCGCTTCCACGCCTCTTCGACCGTCAGAGGTTCCCTCCGCGCCTTCTCCTCAAGCTCCCGCAGGCTGTTCTGCGATTCCTGAGCGTACCTGTATCGCTCCTTCCACGCCTCCGCTATTCGGACGTTCCAGTTGGTGTTCAGAGTGGACGTGTGCTTCACCAGAGACTTCTTCAGGAAGTACTCGGCGGCGCTCTGCTCCGCGGGCTCGGGCAGGCCCGGCTTCTGCCCGAGGGCGGACAGGCGGGCCGATAAAGACGGGTGCGTGTCGAGGCTGTTGGTCTGCACCGATAGGGCGTAATTCAGCCACTTTTGAGCCTTATCCGGCCTCATGCCGGAATACAACTCTATCTGCATCTCCGTGTAAGGGGCGGGAGAGGGCCGGTCCTCGTCGTTCGCCCTCCGGTAGAGCGAGGGCCAGAACTCCTCCTGAAAGAACGCGCCGCTGACCTCAAGCTTAACGAGCATGTCAGACACATTCCCGCTCCCCGAGATTTCGGCCGCGAGCCGGTCGGCCTCGTACTCCTGCGCCCTCGCGAGGACGAAGGAGTAGGCCGAGAAATAAGGCGCGTACCATTCGAAGAATCTCGCGAAGATGAACGACCCCCAATGCTCCTGCGTTTCGAGCCGAACCATCAACTGGAACCATGAGATGCGGACCCGGTAGACCCAACTGCTGAACCTGCCATGCGCTCCCGACAGGTGCCCGAATTCGTGGGCGAGCACGGCCTGAAACTGCTTCGGCGACAGGGCCTGCAACAGGGGCAGGCCGATGGTCAGGTAGTTCCTGTGCCACCCGAAAACCCCGAGGCGCGGGAGCTGGGAGATCGAAGCGTTGAAATCGTCGTTGAGCAGGACCACGTGAGCTTTAGGCGCTCTCAGAGTCCCCTGAATGTAATCGATCATATCGAACAACGCTTCTTCATCTTTCCGGTAGAGGCGTATCCCCTCCGGCGGGGAGAGCTTAACCCAGAGCGCGCGCAGGATGATGCCCCCGAGGGCGAGCAGGGCGATGGCCGCCTTCAACACTAACCAGTTCAAGCCCACGCCCTTCGTCACCATGGCCCAGACGATGCCGCCCCCGAGGGTCAGCACGACGCCGATCACGGCGAATATGTAGGCGTAGCCGAGAAGGGCCAGCATGAAGACCCGGAACTTGTAAGTCCCCGGACTGCGGGCCGCCAGCTCTTCGAGACGCCTGACGTGCGCGTCAAATCTCTCCGGGTTCATTGCCATGAGTGAGTTTCAGCTCCAATC
Source organism: Blastocatellia bacterium (assembly GCA_035634255.1). GTDB lineage: Bacteria > Acidobacteriota > Blastocatellia > UBA7656 > UBA7656 > DATLMR01. Next base: position 24,457 of record DASQDI010000111.1, on the reverse strand, counting down.
GGTACGGGACCGGGAATCGTTTCGTCTTCGGCGCGATCTCGATTCTTTCACGCGGTATTGTAAAGTGATTTTTAAATAAAGCCAGAAAAAAATGTGTGACGGCCACCGGAATCACGCCGCCGGTCCGCGAGCATCACCTCGTTAGGCGCGCCCCTCGCGCGAGCCATCCGAACCGAGAACCAACTCGCGACTTTCGGCAGATAGATTTCATGTCAGGCGCGTCCCGGCCCTACTATTTTGTTGAAGTCGCTAAACGCTTGTGATATACCCTCCCTGCCTGAATCAGTTCTTCCCGTATAAACAGGTCCGCAGAGTATCAAATCTAAAACCAGGAGGAGTTCCATTGAAAAAATCATTTGCTGCGTTATGCGCTCTCGCGCTGTTTGTCGCAATCGCTCCGGCGGCACAGGAAGATATGACACGACTGCCTGCCGGGGCGAAGGTCTACGTCCAGCCGATGGAGGGCTTTGAAACGTACATAGCCGCCGCTTTCCAAAAGAAGAAAGTGCCCGTCATACTGGTAGCCAGTAAAGAGAATGCCGATTATGAAATGACAGGCAGCTCGGAGCGCGATAAAGCAGGGTGGTCTAAAAGGATTTTCGGGAGCGGGCGCGACGCCGTGAGGGCCAGTATTCAGATAGTAAATATCAAAACAGGCGCGATTGTTTGCGCTATAGCCTCGGACAAAAGCGACGCATGGAGCGGCATGAAGTCCGCGGCGGAGCACATCGCTAAGAACGTCGCGAAGAAGATAAAAGAAGATTCGAAGTAATCCCCCGGCCCGATCTTTTTTGTAAACGGCTCCGGTCGGGCGTTCATTTACATGACCCTTGCCGGCGCGGATGACATGGCGGCACAGCGGGCGGAGGTACGCACACCCCTTTCCGTTTGCCGCCCCAATGCCCCTCCCATCTCCGAAGCGCCCGCTCCATCGAAGTGATGGGCTAACACATCGTTGATGCGAGGGGAGAGATTTTTGTTGACGCGGAATTACGCATTGTGATATCAAATGGCCCGGTTTTCCCAGCGATAAAGATTCTGTACTGAATCTCGATTGAAAGCCTCGACTGTAAAGCCATCGTAAAGCCATTTCCTGCGCCGGCTTTTCTAAGGAGAGAGTTAGGTGACATCCCGTCATCGCTTCGGAATATGTCGGGCAAAAAAAATCGCCGTCCCCGAGCTATCGACTGGGCGCGCCGCCGGTCCGGGACACGATTTTTCTTGACACCTAAAGTCAGTTAACTATACTGAGCCCAACTGGGTCATTGTAGTTTAAGTTTCAATTCCGGCGCTTGTAGCCGTCGCGAGCGCCGCTTCCGGTGGAGCTTAAAATTAAGGAGAAGCTTTTATGGGGAAGGATCATTTCTCTACGAGACTCCGGACTTTAGCCCTCCTCACCGCCTTATCTTTCACGGCCATATTAGGGATAAGAGGTCTTACGCCCGACGACTCTTCCACAAAAGCGAAAGGCTCCGCGCAGGCAGAAGTAGAAATAAAGAACGAAACCGAGAGTTTGCAGGTCGTCAGCAAAGCCAGCGTAAAGGACAGGTTCATCAACCTGTCCTTGAAGAACTCTTCCGATAAGCCCATCACGGCCTTCGTGGTGGCCTTCGGGAGGAATAAAGTGACGGAGGAGTTCATACACGACGAAAGCAAGTTCGTCCTTCCGGGAAATACCTGCACCAAGACTTACCCGCTCTCGCCGGGGACGCCGACGCCGGAATTCAGGATACGGGCCGTAGTATTTGATGATGGGACCGGCGAAGGGAACGTGAATGATGTCAGGGCCATAACGGAAACCCGCCTGGGGCAGGCCATGCAGTACAGGCGGTTCCTTACGGCTCTCAAAGAGATAGAGGACGCCTCGGAGTTTCAGTTGCCTTCAGCCTGGGGCAGATTGAAAGAGAAAGTCTCTTCATTCCCTGACGGAAAAAGCGAACCCCTCCCGGTAAATGTTCGCTACGGTTTACACACCGGGAAACAAGACCTCACGGACGAGGTCCAGTCATTAGACCTTAACCCCGCTTCGAGCGACCAGATCAGGCGATTAGTCAAAGACCTTAAAGCGCGTTACATAAAAATAGTTCCCCGGTATAGTCCCAACAAAGATAGCCTTACTCCCGCGCGCGAAATGTAAGCACCCCTGCGGGCGTTTCTCTGGAGGGCCTTATGAAAAGAGCAGTCTCACTTCTCTTGATAGTTTTATGCTGTCCCGTCATCACGCGAGCGGATTGTGAGGTTACTTCCTGGGAGCTCCAGTTTGAGCAGATCGACACCTCCTGCCCCATCGTCGGCAAGTTCGAAAGGTGGAACGTTTTTTTCAGCAACAACCCGGAAGGCTGGCGGACCACCGACCTCATAGTCGGCGCGGGAGAATGCGTACCGTCCGGCGCGACGCCCTGCGGGGACGCGATTTGCTGGCCCTTGTTCGACGAGCCGTTCACCGGGTATGACTGGACCGCGCAGGAGATTTTCTGGAGGAAGAGGGTTCGCAGCCGCACCGAGGCATTCAGCGTTCAGAGGCAATGTAACATCTGCGAAGTCTCTGACAACAGAATTTGGGAGCTGACAACAGATTGCGTGATTATAGTCGCCGGTTGTGAGCAGGATTTCGGGTCAGGGGGGAGCTTCGAGCCTACCGACCCGACGCTTGAGTGCCCTCCCGGCAGCCCGATTCTGGTAGACATTCGGGGAGACGGTTTCGCTTTAACCAGCGCGGCCGATGGCGTGAACTTCGACCTCAGGCCCAACGGAAACGCCGAGCGCATCGGCTGGACGGCAGCAGGAGTAGACGAAGCGTTCCTCGTCCTCGACCGCAACGGCAATGGGGCCATAGATAATGGCGCCGAATTGTTCGGCAACTTCACGACGCAACCGCCCTCGACAGAACCCAACGGGTTCCTCGCTCTGGCCGAGTACGACAGGCCCGTCAACGGCGGCAACGGCGATGGCCGCATAGACAGCCGGGACATCATCTTCGCCTCCTTGCGCCTGTGGCAGGATGTAAACCACAACGGCACCTCGGAGGCGGGAGAACTCTTCACCCTGCCTTCGCTCGGGGTCACCACCTTTGACCTCGACTACAAAGAGAAGAAGAAGCGCGACGAGCACGGCAACTGGTTCCGCTACCGGGCGAAGGTCTACGACTCGCCCGGAGCGCAGCTCGGCCGCTGGGCCTGGGACGTGTTCTTTACAGACACTAATCAATGAGCCGGTGAACGGATTCGCCCCGGCCCCGCCATCACTTCAACTTGTTTTCGGTTCGACCAGATCACCCGGCTTCAACTCGACAGGCGGGGCCAGTATTACGCGATCACCTATGGCGAGCCCGGACCTGATTTCAACCTGATCGCCTTCGAGGGAGTTCACCAGTACCGCGCGGGAAAAGCACTTGTTCCCGTCGAGGATCAGCACTTCGGTAGACGCGCCCTGATATAAGGCGGCGTCGGCTGCGAAAGCCGCGCGGGGGATGTATAAAGTCTCGCCCGCCGGGTGCCTGGGGATTCGAACATACACGGCCATTCCGGGAATGAGCCCTGCGCCGCCGAGAACGTCCGCAAAATACCCGAGTGAATTGGTGGAAGAATCGACTACGGGGTCAACGCGCTGGACGCGCGCCTGCGCTATAACCTGATCGCCGTCCGCGAGCGCGATATCGACGAGGCCGCCGATTTCGAGCTGTTTACGCTCGGTGTGCGGCATCTGAAATTTGACCCCGAGCGGCGCGGCTTCTGAAATCTCGAAGAGTTTCTCGCCCCTGGCCACGCTCGCCCCAATACTGCCATTACGGTACGTGATGATTCCGGCGAAGGGGGCGCGGATGTCGCTCTTCCCCATGTCGGCATTAGCCGCCTCAAGCCGCGCCTGCGCTATTTGAATGCCGAAGCGTATCTTCTCCAGGTCTTGCTTCGCGGTGAGGAGCTTGTACTGCGCCTGATCGAGGTCTCGCCGGCTGATCAAGCCGGACTTGAACAACATACTCTGGCGCTCCAAGTCGCTCACGTTGAGTTTGACGAGGGCTTCCGATTGTTGCCCCTCGATCTTCATGCGCCGCAGTTCCAACTCGGCCTGGTGGAAATTGGCCCGTGATTCGTCGTCGCTCAAGCGCGCGATAATCTGATCCTTTACCACTGCCGCCCCTTCCTGGCAGCAAAGCCATACGAGCACGCCGTCGCGTTGAGCGGTCAGCCCGGCGGTAGATTCGACCATGAGCACCGCCGGGACCAGTTGCTCGCCTGTCACCTCGCCGGGTTTGACTTCGAAGACCTCGACCCCGATATATTGGGAGCCGCTCCCGGCCTTTTCGGCTGGCCCCCGCGTGTCGCCGCCGTGCCTCTCCGCGTCGTTCCTCGTCATGTAAATCGCGAATAAGACACAGGAGAAGATCAGTAAACTTATCAGGAGATACTTCGCTCTATTATTTTTCATGGCTCTCTCTCCAAATCGACATCTTCCAGCAGCGGCATGCTCACGCGCGAGCTGCTGTACTGTTCAGTCATCCACATTTCAAACAGGTTGGATTTGATGGCCTCGCGAGTCTCTTCATCGAGCGAGGCTTGCCTGACGGATTCGACCCTGATGAGTCTCCACCCTCGCGACGTTTTGAATGGGCCGACGACCTCGCCCGCCCGCGCCGCGAAGACCGCCGCCTCGGCCGCCGCGCCCAGGTCCCGGCGGCTGACCTGGCCCGAGTAACCGCTCGCGGCTTTTGTGGGAGCGTCCGTGGAATGCTCCCGCGCCAGCGCGTAAAAGTCCGCCCCATCTTCCATGACCTGCGCGAGTAGCTCTCTGGCGAGGTCCTCATCGCCTACGAGGATATGAGATATAAAGGCGACATCGAACGAGGGCCTGTTCGCGATGAAATAAGGCTCCGCTTTGTGAGCGGTCAAGGCATCACGTAACTTGCGGGCAAGGGCGTGCTGTAAGAGGGATGCTTCCCACTCTTCGACGCTCAACCGCGCGGCGGCCAGCCATCCATTCAGCTCCTCCGCTTTGTACAGGCCATTGGCGACGCGGAAATCCCGCGCGGCCTGTTGCAACTCTTCATCCGACACCGCTATGCCTTGCTGCCGCGCCTCCCTGCGGACCAGTATCGTCTCGGCCGCGTGTTGAAGGAAACTCAACGCGCCTTTAAACTTTGCCGCCGTCAACACATCCCGCAAAGCGAGCTCTTCGCCATCAATACTCACGGCAATGTAATCGCCTATGTTCATCTTTATACTCCGCCCTCCCGCATCGGTCGGGAGGCGCTCCGCGCCTGAAAAACCCGGCCCGCCCATGGCCCGGCGCTCCGGGCGACGGCCGCGGCGAGATAACCGCCGCCTCACGTTCCGGCTTTGAGTTTACGGAAGGGTTCCAGTAAGAGAGATAAGATGCTCTTGCGCTCCGTGATAATCTCGGCGGTCAGCGAGAGCCCCGGCCGTAATGCGATGGGCTTACTCTTACCGGGGATGCTCGTCTGCCTGATCGCGATCACCACTTTATAAAACGAGCCCAGCTTCTCATCGTTATGCGCGTCCGGGGAGACCTCGACAACGCTGCCCGACACGCTGTCGTAATCCTGGATCGGGAAGGCGTCGAACCTGAGTTTCGCTTCCAGCCCCCTCTCGACCAGAGCGATGTCTTTGTTCAGCACTTGCGCCTCGACGACGAGGCGGGCTCCCACAGGAGCGATGGCGGCCACCTGTTGCCCCATCTGCACGAGAGTTCCGGGGCTATTCACGTCCAGACGGGTGATGATCCCGGCCACGGGCGCGCTTATGGTCGCCAGCACGGGGGCGGACCCGACTCCGATTGCTTCGCCCCTCGCCTGCCGCCCGAAGCTTTCCCGCGTGAGGTGCATAAGCGCCTGCCCGCGGCTCACCATCTCCCCCTCGCGCACGCGGACAGCCTGCACAGTCCCGTTCGCCAGAGCCTGTACGGGCTGGACATTGCCCTCGGGGATCAGCCTGCCGCGCGCCTCTACGACCACGCTTATCATGCTGAAATACGACCACAGCAACGTGACGGCGACGAAGGAAAGGATGACATAAACGAGCCCGCGCGCCGCCCACCACGGCATTTGGGTGAGTAAATCCGACGCCTCGGGTGTCATGTCGAGTTCCTGCGGCGCGGGCGACCCGCCTGCCCTTAAGAAGCTCGACAATCTTCGCGCGATCCCTAACCCTAAAAGTTTTTGAAAGCTCATGGCCGGCCCTTCCTTTGTGCGATCAAGCTTCCATCTGCTGACTGCTCAGGTGGCAGTACAAGCCCCCCTGCCTCATGAGGCTGTCATGAGTCCCCGTCTCGACGATCAAGCCGTTGTCCAGGACCACGATCAGGTCAGCGTTTCGAACGGTGCTGAGGCGGTGCGCAATGACGAGCGTGGTACGGTCTTTCAGTATGGTGTCGAAGTTTTTCTGAATGGCCCGCTCGCTCTCCGTGTCGAGGGCGCTGGTGGCCTCATCAAAAATGAGGACGCGCGGCTCCTTGAAAAGGGCGCGAGCGATGGCGATGCGCTGCCTCTGCCCGCCGGACATGCTCTGGCCCCGCTCGCCGATCCTGGTGTCGTAGCCCAGCGGCAGCTTGCTTATAAACTCGTGCGCCCCGGCTAACGCCGCCGCGGCGGAGACTCTTTCGAGCGGCGCGTCAGGCGCTCCGAAAGCGATGTTCTCTTTGATCGTCCCGCTGAACAGGAAGACCTCCTGCGACACGACGCCTATCTGCGAGCGCAAGCTGCTGAGCGACACCTGCCGCAGGTCATGGCCATCTATCAGGACCTTCCCTTCGTTCGCCTCATGCAGGCGCAGCAGAAGGTTCGCGAAAGTGGTCTTCCCCGCCCCGCTGCGGCCCACCAGCGCGACCGTTTGCCCCGGCTGAATTTCGAGGCAGATATTTTGGAGGGCGTTCTTATCGCCGCGGGTCGGGTAGCGGAAAGTGACGTTTTCAAACCTGATGTGCCCGCGCATCGCCGGCACGTTTATCAGCATCTTCTCCGCGGGATCGTCTTCGGGCTTCGAATCGAAGACATCGTTAATACGCTCGAAGGCGATGTTGACCTCCTGAAGGTCATGCCACAGCTCTATCATGCCGAGCATCGGCCGCGTCACGTTGCCGACGAGCGCGTTGAATGCCATTAACTGGCCTAAGGACAGGTCGCCCGATATCACCTGATGCGCGCCATACCAGAGTAGAAAAGTCGTGTTGAGAGTCTGTAGGATGTTGCCCGCCGAGGAAGCCGCTATGTTCGTGAGCGCGCCCTGGAACTCGACATTGAGGGCCTTAATCATCAGCCCCTCCCACTTCCACCGGATCGCGCGCTCCGCCGCCGTCTCCTTGACCGTGCCGATGGCCGTGACCGATTCAACCATGTGCGACTCGGCTTCGGCCGCCCGCTCGAAGGAGAGGCGCGATTGCCGCTTCATGATCGGCGTCATGACGAACGTCAGCCCCGCGTATCCGGGGATGAAGGCGAGCACGACCAGAGTGAGGCTCACGTTGTAGTAGAACATCATGCCCAGGTAGACGACGATCATCACGCAGTCCAGGACCACGGTCAGCGCGCGGCCCGTGAGCAGCTCGCGAATCTTCTCGTTCTCGCCGAAGCGTTTCAATATGTCGCCCACGCGGCGGTCCTGGAAATAGCGCATCGACAGGCTGAGGACGTGGCGGTAAAAGGCTACCATCATCTCCAGGTCGATGCGCCGAGTGGTGTGGACCATGAGGTATTGGCGCAACCCCATGGTTGCCGTCTGAAAGACGGCGACGATTATCATGCCCATAAGCAGGACGTTGAGCATGTTCGCGTTCTTGTAAACGAGTGCCTTGTCCACGATCACCTGCATGAAGATTGGCGAAGCGAGCCCGAACAGCTGGAGCCCTAAGGAGCAGAGCAGAATCTCGAACAGGAGTTTGCGGTAGGGCATGAGCAGAGGGAGGAACCGCCCGAAGGCGGTCTTCGACTCCTTCACGTTTTCTATCGACGGAGTCGGGGTCAGGAGGATCAGGTAGCCCGTCCAGCCCCGCGCGAATTCCGCCCGAGCCAGGCGGCGCAGGCCCACGGCGGGGTCGGCGACAACTACGTGGTCGCGGGTCACCTCATAAACCACTATGTAATGGAAGCCCTGCCAATGGGCTATGGCAGGAAGCCCGATCTTATCAAGGCTCGGGTCGGCGGCGCGGATGCTGCGCGTGCGAAACCCCAGTGCCTCCGCCGCCGCGGCCGCGTCGTAGAGTGACGCGCCGTCCCGCCCCACATTGGCCAGCTCGCGCAGCCGGTTGATGCTCACATGTTTGCCGTAGTAGCGCAGAATCATCGCGAGGCAAGCCGCCGCGCAATCCGTCTCGCTCACCTGCATCAGCGCCGGATAGCGGCGCGCGCGGCGTCGGGGGCAGACGCCCTCTTCAGGCGTAGGCGCGGGCTGGAACTCAAAGCCGGTTGATGAGGGGTCAGTCGCGACGGGGCGGGTGCCGACTGCCGTGCCGCTAACGATGGCTTCCGCTATCGTCGGCGCGGACGAGATGACTAAGTCGAGGTCGCTGCGGTCTAAACAGAATACCGAGCAGTTCTCGTTTGCGATAATGGCGGAAGCGTTACCCGGCGTTGATGAGAGTGACGTGTCGCTGAAATGATCGCCGGGGGTAAAACAGAGGATCGCATCCTGCCCGGCATTTTCACTGACCATCCTCGCGCTTCCGTCGCGCAGTATATAAAGGGCCTGATCATTGTCGCCCGCTTTGATAATAGTTTGATTAGCCGCGTACTGTTGCGGCCGGAGTAAAGATGACAGCTTACCGATCTCTGGCGCGGATAGAGATGAGAACGAAGTGTTGAGTTTGAGAAAGTAGCGAACAGAAGCGTTATCGACGTGTTTGGACAGCTTCTCGCCGAGCGACTTATTGGTGCCGAGCAAATGATTGAAATCTTCCTTGCTCAATTTCAGCAGGGCGACATTTCCGGCGGCCCTTGCCGTGTATAAGCGTTGCGAGTTCGCGAGCAGCTCCTGCTCACCGAAAGGATCTCCCGCTTCGAGAACGTCCAGAGTAATCTGCTCGCCCCGCGCTTTATCATCGAGTATGCGGACCCGCCCTGAATAGATAATGAAGAAAGCACCGGCTTCATCGCCTGTTCTATAGACGGTTCGCCCAAGACCGATTTGGATAAACTCGCAGCGGCCGACGATCTGCCCCAGCGCTTCATCAGACAGGCCGGATAAGGCAGATGTGTCCTTGAGCAGCGCCTTGAGTTTGTTTAAGTTGAATCCGGTAGTCATAATTTTCTCAGCCTCAGAAAAGGCGGAGCGAGAAATAGCTTACTAACCTCGCTCCGCTTCTAATTAGATGGCGCAGACTACACAACTGCTAGTTTTCACTAGTGCGTCCATTTATACACTTTGTCCGCCACTGTGGTGCTCACTCCGAACTTCCGATCTATAAGTGTCCCAATCGTATAGCCGACTCTGAAAGATCGCCATAGGAGAGACAGAGAACCGCCCGTGACGTTTTGAGCTTCGGCATCGGTCACCGCTGATTCCGGGGCTTCGATGTCTGTGATTGCGACCCGATTTGTTTTGTTCGTGTTTGACATGGTTATATTCCCTTTCGATTATCTGAGACTGATTGAAGCGAACCGGCCTCCAAGTTCCTCTTAGCGGAATTGATCTCTCGATCAACTGCTTCGCCACCGCCTAAAGTGATCGCATTAACGCATCCGACTCCTTAGGGGAGATTAAATCGGCCAAAGTATTTGTTAATGCCGGCGAAGATCTTTGAGGGGTCAAATTCCGGGATTTTAAGAGGCGGCAATTCTATCGTACCCCGTCCGCCCCCACGAGGCTCTGTACAAGTCTTCCCGGTGACCGGGTCCATCATCACCCCGCCGGCGACGCTCTGAGCTTCGGCATCGGTCACCAATGATGCGGGAGCTTCGATGTCCGTAACCGTGACTCGATTGGTTCTGTCCGCGTTTGACATGGCCTTCTCTCCTTTCGATTATCTGAGGCCGGTTGAAACTGATCGGCCTGCGGTTATTGATTAGTGGAAGTGGTCTCCCGACCGACCGCTCCGCCACTGCGTGGGGCAAGCGCCTCGCCGCCCTCATCTCCTTAAGCAGGAAAAACGGGCAGTCCGTATCATCACCTGCGAGATTTTTTTCGCGTGGCGCAGATTTATTTAAACCTTCACCAAAGATTAAATGGGTGACGCCAGTCTGCTCTGTGTCTGCGTTGTGTAAGTAGGGATGGGAAGGTGCTGAGATGAGTAGCCTGGGACAGCGGCCAATTACTTCCAGTTACCGATTTAAAAATAGGTTCGCCTGGGAGCACCCAAGATGCGTGCTCCCAGGCGAACGCGATCTTGCTACCGACATTCTCCATCTCCAGGACAAGAGCAGGTGTTGTTAGCAGTGTTCTTGTCCGTTATCGTGAACGTTGTCGATAGCGAAAAGAACTGAACTGTCGCGGTTCCTCTCCTGCGCTTAGCATTGACTTCAACCAATACTCTATGGTCAACCGAATTGTGTTCCAGAGTAAACGTTTTGCCCTGGCGCGTCACCGTGCCCTTCCCTGTTATGGTGAAACCATCGGGACCACACCGGGTGAATCGATACTCTCCCGTGTCCGAATTCAACGACAGAATATCGCCGCTGGTATCATCCTGTAAGCAGGCATCGGCATTAAAGCACTCGGCGATGAAGGCGCAACCGTCGAAGGCCGTATTGATTCCGGTTACCGCGCTGTTAATATCGCAGAGGCTCGCGCCTCCTAAGTCGGGTTTACCGGCCAGCGCGCGGTTAGCTAATTTGAGCAAACCTCTCACCGTAGCTGGAATGCCTAGGGCCGACAGCGCAGCCGTGACGCTAGTTGGGATGGTTGTGACCCGGATCGGAGCAGCCGGATCAATCGCATCGTTGTTACCTCTATTGCCGGCATATACGTAGGTGCCTACACCGCCGCCAGGATGGCGTGAAATCGCTTTGCGCGTGATTATAGTGTTGCAGATGGCAAGGCTTTCCAGGTCATTATCGAGTCTCGTATTCAACGACAGGGCGATAGTCTGGCCGAGCAGCGTATTCCGAAACACGTCTTTTTTGAGCGGCAGCGGCGGCCAGGTCTGGCAGGTGCTTGCATTGATGGTCGCATGTCCGAGCCCTTCCGGTAGCGCGGCCGGGGCTCCTCTCGCAGGTAATCTCTGGATAATGCAGGCTTCCGAGCCCTCGCTAAAGACGAGCGACCGGGTTCCATTTCCCTGAAAACCCACCCTCAACGGTCTACCGGGGGGAATGAGCTCATAATGAATTATTTCGAAAATACCATCCTGATTAAACTGAAACTGGTTATCACCGTACTCCTCCTGAGTGATCGAGCAACACGGGACGGTAGAGTTGCCGCATACAGCCTCGCATCCATTCCTGTCCCTCACTCTTACCATGTACACGCCCGCCAAAACGCTCTCGAACGTGCCCTCGCGGCCGTCATCCCTGGTGATGACCGGGACGACCGGATCTCCTTCAGGCCCGGTCACGCTTACCTCGAACGGCCCGGTCCCGCCACGCACCTCGAACCTGAAGCCTGCTGCCGGCCCCAGGCACTCTTTTGGCGCAATGACTATGACTTGAAGTTGATTGCACCCTTGAAGAGCGTTGGGTATACAATCCTGAAGCGACACTCTAACAATCCCGGTAGGCGGGCTGGCGGCTGTTGAGTGGACAGGTCCGGCACTCCAATTTACTAACAGTAAGAGGCCGAACAAGGTAACGCCTGAAATATTCCGAGCGAACTTGATGTTCATTTCTATTCCCTCCGGCGGTCGTTCAAACTTACGCAGAGTCATGAATTGTTGATTCTCTGCAACCTCTGCTTATGGGTCTGCGGCTATTGATTAGTGGAGTTGGTATTCCCACCAACTCGCCCGCGGGCGAGCGCCTCGCTGCCCTCATCTCCTTAAGCAGGAAACGCGGACAATCCGTATCATCATCTGCGAGATTTTTTTCGGAAGACGCAGATTTATTTAAATCCTCATCGAAAAGTTAAATGGGTGATACCGATTCGCTCTGTTTCCGGCTTATGTGAGTGAAGGAAGCAAAAATAGAGAAAGGAGCAGGCTAAAATGGAAACGCATCACAGCGAAGAAAAGGCGAATAATATGGCGCGCATCAAGTGCATTTTTCAAGGAGCCCACACCAATGAGATAGATTTCGAAGACCTGAGCGCGAACGATGAATTATTGATACGGACCGAGAACAGCAGATACCGATTCTCGGTTATCAATCCCGCGCAGAAATGCGGCACCCTGTCAGGGGGGTCGTTGGGGGACCAACTCTGCAACGTGGTCCTTTTGGGAGGCATGGTAAAGAGTGACGGTTCCAGCGCGATTATTCAGGCGTTGAGGACGGAGTCGAGAGCCTTCTTCAGCATATGCACTCAGGGAGGGCTCAAACAGCTACTCACCTCTCTCATCGTCGAGCTCACTCACATAAAAGCGGGCACCAAAGAGATGGAGCCCGTGTAGATCGCCAGGCACAGTGCGAGCGATTTAATTTAACTCAATCTGTTGCAAGGCTGTCTGCTGCAACGGCATCCTTAAGGGCAAGCGCAGGCGTTGTCAGCCGTATTCCTGTCCGTTATCGTGAGCGTTGTCCCTTGCGGGAAGATCTGGACTGCCGCGGTCCCTTTTCTGATGCCGGTATCGATTCGAACAACTACCCTACGGTCAGCCGAGTTGTGCTCCAGGGTCAGCGTGTTGCCTTTTATCTTTACCGTGCCCTTCCCGTGGATAGCGAAACCGGCAGGCCCGCACCTGGTGAATTGGTACTCTCCCGTAGCCGTGTTAAGCGACAGAATATCCCCTCTGGTGTCATCCTGTAAGCAGACATCGGTGTCGAAGCATCCGACCAGATACGAGCACTGATTGAAGCCCCGGTTGATCGACTCTATCGCGGCGGTTATGGCCGAAAGGCTCGCGCCGCCGAGTTCGGTATTCCCGGACAAAGCGCGGTTCGCCAGTTCAAGCAATCCATCAACCTCCGGCTCCAGATCAAGATTACTGAGAGCTTCGATGACTTCTTTTGGGATAGTGACGACGAGGTCTGGACCTGGGCCGAACATCTCCCCCCCTCTTCCTACAAATCCGAATCGGGGCATGGCTTTGCGTGTAACCATAGTGTTGCAAAGTGCTAGATTGCCTATGTCAAAGTCCAGCCTCGTATTCAATGAAAGCGCGATGGCCTGGCCGAGGAGCTCATTTCGGAATTTGCCGTCGTCGTTTAGCGGCAGCTCGGGTGAGGTCTGGCAGGTATCCGGGTTGATCTCCTCGTGTAATCCGGCCGGCAATCTGGTTGGACTCCCAGACGCGGGCAGTCTTTGGAAGATACAGTCCTCTGAGCCTTCGTTGAAGGTGAGTTCTGCCGATGTTGGCACGAGGCCGAATGACCCTACAGTCAACGGTCCGGAGGGGCGTCCGGGTGATGAGAAAAAAGAGCAGTCACTATTAGGATCGCCTATTAAACCCTTAACTATTTGCTGCGCGTTACAATCATTCAACTGAAATTGACTGTTAGCGTACTCCTCCTGGGTTAACGTGCAGCATGGGGTAGTGACGAAAGCGCACTCAAGCACGCATTCTGATGCGTCCCGGACTTCTATAGGATAAATCCCCGCCAAAGTGCCTTTGAAAGTAAAGGTTTCGCGACCGAAATCATCCCGGTTGAAAAACACAGTAACCGGATTGCCGAGAGGGTCTTTCACGCTAACCAAATACGGAGGATCTGTCCGAGGCAGGCGGGTACCGCCAATCAAGGAAAACCGGAAGGTTTCCGGCGGCCCCAGGCATGTGGCCACATTAATGTTTGTAATCTCCAAATTATTGCAGCCAAGACTCCTTAAGCAAGTCTCAGAGCTAACTCTGACAATACCGGGCGGCGCAGTGACAGCAGACGAAGGGCCGGGAGCAACGGTCATACTTCCTATGATAAAGAGAGCCAACAGGGCGACGAACATGAAATGTCTAACGAAGTTCTTGTTCATTTTAGGAGCCTCCTTCAGTTGTTTAAACGAACGCTGAGTCACGAATTAGTGAAGAGAAGTATCTCTGACGCGCACGCGGTTAATTCTTCCAGCCCCATCGACCGGCCCTGTGACCATGCCGCCTTAAAGTCTGCCTCGCCGAGAGCGGCGCGCGCAGCGGTAATGTTATGCTCATAATCAGCCTGACGGCTTGGCGGCATATGAGCGCCTACGGCCTCGCGCAACGCTTCGGCCGCGCCCAGCAATCGCGCGGCCTGCTCCGGCTTATTCAGCGCAAGGGCGACGTAAGCCATGCCCTCGAAGCAAAAGGCGATGTTCCATTTTTCGCCCACCTCCTGGCGCAACGTGAGGCTCTCCGCGTACAACGCGGCCGCTTTCCGGTAATCAGCCCTGTACCGCGCGATATCTCCCAGATTACTGAGTAGGGTGGCGATGTCGCGTTTATCTCCCACCTCTCGAAACAAGGTCATGCTGTCGGTATAAAAAGCCGCCGCCCGGTCATAGTCACCCTGACATTGCGCTATTTCTCCAAGGTTGTTGAGCGACGAGGCTATCCCGAGCTTGTCTCCGATTTCACAGAACAGGGCCAGGCTCTCTTCGAATAATGGCGTCGCGCGCTTGTAGTCGGCGTAATCCAGGGCTACAACGCCGAGGTTGTTTAGCGACGTGGCTATCCCAAGCTTGTCCTTCAGCTTTCGCCTGATCGAGACGCTTTCCTCCTGGAACGCTACCGATTGCTCATAATTGCCCTGGTCGAGAGCCACTATCCCGAAGTACTCAAGCGAGATCGCTATGCCTTGCTCGTCCCCCACCTCTTTATGTAAAGCCAGGCCTTCCTCAAGGAGCGCCATCGCTTTACCGTAATCGTTTTGATCATGCGCCAGCATCCCTAAGCTGTTAAGCGATGACGCAATACCCAATCTATCCTGCACACGCCTGTATAAGGCCAGCGCCCGTTCGAGGTGCGCTACCGTCTGGTCGTAATCACCCTGGCAACGCGCCAGAGCCCCCGCCGCGTAGAACGCCTTTGCCAGCAGAGCCGGCGACGCGCGCTCTGAGTCGGCCAGCGTCAGCATCTCTTCCAGCCAGCCGCGCCCTTCGCTCAGGTGGCCGCGTATCTCCCAGAACCGCCTCGGCGCGGCGGCCATTCTTAACGCCATCTCAGTCTCCCCGCTCTCCTTAGACCACCGCAGCGCCGCCCTCAAGTTGTCATGCTCGCTCTCCAAACGCTCCAGCCATTCCGCCTGCCCCGGCCCTCTCAACTCGGGCTCCGCGTCTTCCACCATGCTCAGGTAATAAGCCGCGTGCGCCCGCCGCGCTTCCTCCGCCTCTCCGCCCTCCGCTAACCGCTCCAGCCCGTACTCTCTGATAGTCTCAAGCATCATAAAGCGAAGCCCGTCTCTAGCCTGCTCCCCCTGCCGCAGCAGGCTTTTGTTCACCAGTGAGGACACTCCGTCCAGCACATCCAATTCCTGACCGCCCGCCCCGTCGCACACCGCCTCCGCCGCCCTGAGAGTAAATCCTGCCACGAAGACCGCGAGCCGTCTGAAGAGTCTCTTCTCGGCCTCGTCCAACAGGTCATAGCTCCAGGCAATGGCCTTTCGCATTGTCTGCTGCCGCGGCGGCATGTCCTGCGCGCCGCCCGTTAACAGTTTGAGACGGCTCCTGAGCCGCTCAAGTATCGCCTGCGGCGAAAGCACCTTAATGCGCGCCGCCGCCAGTTCTATTGCGAGAGGCAGGCCATCCAGTCGGATACAGATCTGTGCTATCGCGGCCGCGCCCTCGTCCGTCATCACGAAGTCACGCCTGACGGCGCGCGCGCGCTGCACGAACAGGACGACCGCCGCATTCCGCGACAGCATTTCGAGCGACGGCAGGTGCTTGGGGTCGGGCAGCGCCAGCGGTGGGACGGCGAACTCCTGTTCGCCCCGCAGACGCAAGGCCATGCGGCTGGTCACCAGCACTTTCAATCTGGGGCAAGCCGACAGTAACTCCGCCACCAGCGGCGCGGCGGGAACGACCTGCTCGAAGTTGTCCAGCAGCAGGAGAATCTGCTTGTCCCTGAGGTGCTCTTTGAGGCTGTCTATCAGAGGCTTGCCCCCGGCTTCCCTGCCCCCCAGAGCGCCGATGATGGCGGAGGCGACGAGGGCGGGCTTCCTTATAGGGGCGAGCGAAACGAAACAGATTCCGCCTTCAAACTGGTCGATCAGGTGCGCCGCCGCACGCACACCCAGACAAGTTTTGCCCGTGCCGCCCGGCCCGGTCATCGTCACCAGGCGCACATCCTCCCGCAGTAACAGCATTTCGACCTCGGCCAATTCGGTTTTGCGCCCTATGAGCGCCGTCGGCTGCGCGGGGAGATTGTTGGGCCGGCCATCGAGGTTCCTGAGTGGCCTGCCGCCGGCCGTTAATGGAGGGTGATCTTCCCGGCTTGCTCCCGCCTCCTGCCCGCTGCCGGTCCGAACTACGGCTTCACCCATTAAAACTGGCTGTACGGATTGTTCCAACCTGGCCTGAAATTCCAGCGTCTCTTTCAGCCTCGCCAGGTCCGTTCGAAGGTCCTGTATCGCCTGATACCGCTGATGCCTGTCTTTCGCCAGAGCTTTAGTTACGATCCTTTGTAGTTCGTCGGGCACCTCGGGGCAATGTTGTTTTAGCGGCGTGGGCGTCTTTTCCAGTATCGAAACCATCACGTGGCCCGCCGTTTCGCCCTCGAACGGCCTGCGGCCCGCCAGCATTTCATAGAGCACTATGCCCAGGCTGAAGATGTCCGTTCGCGCGTCGACACTGAGCCCCCGCGCCTGCTCGGGGGACATGTAGCTGACCGTGCCGACGGGCCTCCCTGTGTCAGTCGATACCTGCGCCGCGGTGGGCATTTCAGTATCGGTGGGCAGAGCCCTCGGAGTCGTCAACTTAGCTATCCCGAAGTCCAGCACCTTCACATACCCATCCGGCCGCAGTATTATGTTTTCCGGCTTTATGTCACGATGGACTATCCCCGCCTGATGCGCCGCCGCGAGGGCTCCCGTCACCTGAGTAGCCGCCTCAAGCGCCTCGCGCGCGTTCATCTTCCCTGCCGCGAGGCGCTGGCGCAGCGTGTCGCCTTCCACGAACTCCGTAACTATGAAATGTGACCCGTCTACTCTCCCCACGTCATAGACGGTAAGGATATTCGGGTGGTTAAGCGCCGACGCGGCCCGCGCCTCCTGCTCGAATCGACGCACCCGGTCTTTATCCGTGGTGAAGTCGGGGGGCAGCAGCTTGAGGGCTACGGGTCGGCCCAGGCGCGCGTCGCGGGCGAGGTAGACCTCACCCATGCCGCCGCGCCCGATCCTGCTCACAACTCTGTAGGGCCCTATGCTCCGGCCTAATATTGACTGGGACTGCTGGCGGGCGAGCAAGTCGGCGGCCACCTCAAATGGGAGCGCCTCGATGAAGCTCCCTGCACGCTGGTGCGCGTCAAGCAGAGACTCGACTTCCAGCCGCAATGCCTCATCACCGGCGCAAGCTTTATCGAGGAAGGCCGCGCGCTCATCGGGCTCGACGCCCAGCGCCTCGTCCCACAATCGGTTGATCTGCTCCCACCGCTCAGCATTCATAACTCTACCCCTGGCTAAGCTCACGATACAGCCAGGCCTTCGCCTTGCCCCACTCCCGCTTGACGGTGATGTCTGATATGCCAAGGACTTCCGCTACTTCCTCCACGCTCAGCCCGCCGAAATACCGCAGTTCCACTATCTGGCCCTTTCGCGGGTCGATGGCCGTGAGCCTGCCCAACGCTTCGTCCAGCGCTACCAGCTCCGCGTCACGCTCCCGCGACATCAGAGCCTGTTCGTCCAGGGTCACCTGGCGGGCCCCTCCGCCGCGCTTTGCGTAGCCGCGGCTGCGGGCGTGATTGACCAGTAGGCGGCGCATAACGTTGGCGGCGATGGCGAAAAAGTGTGCGCGGTTCTGCCATTCCACATTTTTTTGATTCGCCAGTCGCAGGTATGCTTCGTTAACAAGGGCCGAAGTCTGAAGCGTGTGGTCCGGACGCTCTCTGCTCATGTACCGATGAGCCAGACGACGCAGCTCTTCGTATACGATTGGCATCAGCTTATCCAGGGCGTCCCGGTCGCCGTTGCGCCAGTCGATGAGCAGCTGGGTTACTTCCTGCGGTGAGGGTGACATGATACCCCTCCCTTGGATGCCGAGTCAGGACTTAAGATGGTGCGGTTCAGGTGTCTGTCAGGATGCCGCGCTTTTCTCACGCATCAGCGCGTTTATACAGTATCCAAACTCAACTTGCAACGGCGAAGCACCTTCCAGAAGGCTTGCCCATTTTTTTACCTTGAGCAAATAAGGCGGGCTTGAGGGCAGCCCGGCGCAACAGGAAACAGCATTAAATGTAATTCGCGCCCCTCCCATTCACGCCGCAATCGGAAGTCAGAGCCAGCCTCTTTCATTGGCGCCATCCAGCGCCCGACAGATCGATTGGGCAGGCACGCCGGCGACGGGTCTGCGCGAAGGGCCTCCTTTTAAATAGCCTCCGGGCGCATGGCATGGTAGATTTTTTAGTTTGATTAGCGCGCATAAAATGGGCAGTGACACAAGTGGATGTAGGGCTTTGAAAGAAAGGAAAAAAGATGAAGAAGGAAGAATGTATTTTGTTCAGCGGAGGGGCTCCGGGGGCCGAGGCAGCCTTCGGGGAGAATGCCGAGAAGTTCGGGATCGAGGAGGTGAATTTCACTTTCGAGGGGCACAAGATCGTTCGCTCGCGCGGTCTGCGGGTCCTGAATCACGAAGAGCTGCGCAACGGAGATGTCAGCCTTGAGTACGTTTCGCGCCTGATGAACCGGCGCTACACCGAGAGCCCCGTGCTTCGGAAAATCCTTCAAAGCATCTGGTATCAGATCAACAGCGGGCAGGAGATTTATGTGATCGGAGAAGTGCTCGACGACAAGACCGTGAAGGGCGGCACGGGATGGGGCGCTGAATTCGCCAAGCTTTGCAACAAGCCTCTCCACGTCTTCGACCAGACCAAGGATGCGTGGTTCACCTGGAACAACACCGACTGGACCCGGCGCGCGGGCGACGACCTGCCCGTGATCGGCTGCCTCCATTTCACGGGCACCGGCACGCGGCTGCTGGAAGAGAACGGGAGGAGGGCCATAGAGGAACTGTTCCGGAGATCGTTCTCATAATCTTTCCCGCGGAAGGTTGCGGCCTCCGGCCCCGGCCGGGGGCTTCATCACCATGGGTAATGGAAGAAGTGATGGCTGACGAAGAAAGCCAGGGACCCGCCGATGATCGAAGCGCACAGGGCGAGCGACGGCAGGATTAGCGCCCCCGTCCTCAGGGCCGCGACCGAGATCAGAGTGACCGCGACCCCCCAGACGTAACAGATCGGGCTCGCGCCGAGCCTATCGATCCACCACCCATTCCCCACGTTGTAACAGAGGCAGTGCGGCACCAGGGCCGCCAATGAAAGCGCCGGTATGATCGTGAGCAGCCATTCCCCGCGCCCCAAATAATAGGCGGCACAGGCGAGCGCCATGGCCGGGATGACCGCGAGCTTAATCACCGTGCATCCGGGCGAGCACCCTCCGATAGTCAACCCCATGCAGCTCAGAGAAGAGGCGATGAATCCGAGCGGTATGGCGCTCAGAAAGAATGGGCGCGCCCGCTCCCGCAATGCGCCGTGGCGGCCGCCCGCCCGGCCCGACAGGTTCGCCCCGGCTACCAGAAGGGCGGCGAGCACGAGCAGCCAAAACGGCACGGCCAGAAGCATCGGCATCTGCGAGGAGAAGTCGATGGCGAACCTGAGCAGGAGTACGGCCGACGTAATCAACCCAAGGGTCAGTAAAGGTAGTTGAAGTCTGTTGAGCCAGGCCACTATAATCTCCCCGCTCGCTCAATCTTGCGAGGAAAGAGACTACCCGGCGGCGGACATCGGGTCAACTCGAAGGGTTTGGGCCGGCCGGCGTTCTCTCTTATGACCACTCCGACCACCGTAAATTGCCAGGGCTGCGGGCGCACGAATGGGGCGGCGGCGAAGCGCTGCATCTGGTGCGGAATCCCCATAATAAATCGCGGAAACCTGAACAGCTTCGAGTCCACGCGCGCCGAGGTGGATTACGTCGACGGCATCGAACGCTTCGACGATCAGATGGCGGTCAGGCTCACCATCACCCCCTCCGGCATCATGGTCAACGAGCTCATGCCCGGTTCGAGGTCGTTCACAATCGAGGCCGATTCGATCATCGAAGCAAGGGTGGCGGACACAAGCTCGATTAAAGAAGGCGGGCGGCAGGGGGCCTCGCGGAAATGGCGGTTCATGGTCGGGCCGTTAGCCGTCTTCGTTCCGGGCGGGAGACTCCCGGACGCGAAACGGCACGATTACATGCTGACGATTCGGTACAAATATAATGGGCAGGTCCTCAACGCAGTCTTTCACCGCGGGGACCGGGTCGGCCTCGCCATGCTCGACGGCCTCGCGCGCACCATCAACTCCATCGTGAAGCAGAGAGCGGGAACGCCGGACCACGCGCCTCCTGATCTAGACGGAGGTGATTCATAACACACGCTCATTCCACCGGGATGCTCGTCTCGGTCCTATGCTCCGCGCTCAAAGCCGGGTGACGCCGCCGATGGCGCGGCTCCACTTCCTTCGTGAAGTAATCCGTGAAAGCTTCCATCACTTCGGGGTCGAAGTAGACTCCGGAGAAGCGATTCAATTCGGAGTAAGCCTGCTCCGGCTCCCAGGCCGAGTGATAGCAGCGCTCTTCCGTGAGCGCGTCATAGGTGTCGGCGACCGCGACTATCCGGCTCCCGAGGGGGATGTCCGCGCCCTTCAGCCCGTGCGGGTAGCCGGTCCCGTCCCACCGCTCATGGTGGGCCGCAGCGACGAAAGGAATCTCGGAGAGGTCTTCCGGGAAGCGGATCTTCGACAGGAGCCGGAACGTGTGCTGCGGGTGCTCCTTGACCCGCTCGTACTCTTCGGGCGTGAGGCCCGCGGGCTTCAGCAGCACGTCGTCGCGAATCCCGATCTTGCCGTAGTCGTGCAGGAGCCCCGCGTAATATATCAGGCGCGATTCCCTCGGCCCTATGCTCATCGTGCGCGCGATCCCGGCCGAGAGCGCGCCGACCCGCGCCGAGTGGCCCGCCGTGTTGTCGTCGCGCGCGTCGAGCGAAGCCGCTAGGGTCCGGATGAAGCTTTCGAGGGAGCGGCGCTGCTCGTCCATGAGGTAGAGATTTTCCATCGCGAGCCCCGCCTGCCTGCCCACCGCCGCGAGGAACTCGAGCTCCTCCTCGCAGAAGACTCGCGAGGCCGTCAGGTTGTCCACGTAGCAGACCCCCCACAGGCGGGTCTTGGAGCCTATCGGGACGCACATCACGGAGCGGATCGACTGAAGCTGCACCGAGTGCCCCGCCGAAAATCGCGCGTCGCTCCGGGCGTCGAAGCTCAGGATCGCGACGTTCTCGCCGAAGACCTTGTTAGTTATGCTGCGGCTCGGGTTCATGCGGCTGTCGGTGGGGTATAAGGCGGCCACGTCGAACGTGTCGCGCACCTTGTTGCGCATCATCACGGCGCACCGCTCGGCCTTCAGAGTCCGGTTGAGGAAGGCCGCCAGCTTGTCGCTCAGGTCTTTGAAGGAGTTCGCCGTGAGCAGCTCGCTCGTGAACTCGTAGAGGGAGCGCAGGCGGTCCACCGTTTCGAGGCCGAGCTTGCCGGACTGCGGCAGCTTGCCCGTGTTGATGAACCTCGCCTCTTCCGGGGCGAGCACCCGCACCGGGTCGAAGCCGCTGATCGAATCGTTCGCGGAAGAGAGTGCCTCTTCTATAGATTCTTCGACGGAGAAGAAGAGCTCAATCCCCCGCCCCCGCCCTAGCCGGATGAGGTCCCCGTCGTCGAGCGCCCTCTGCTCGACCGGCTCGTCGTTGACGAAGGTGCCGGAAGTGCTGCCCAGGTCTCTGATCGAATACCGCTGGCCGTCGAAGATCACTTCCGCGTGATGGCGGGAGATGTAGGGATTATCGAATGATAAATCGTTGTCACCCAGCCTCCCGATCTTCACCGGGCCGCCGGACAGGTTCAGCGTGCGGGATTCGCCATAGGAATCCGTATAGGTAAGCCTAGACAATTTACCCATAAACTCCCCCTAAAACATGAGCCATAGCCCCGCCGCGGACGCTCTGTCAATAACCGCGCATCTCGCACGCGCCGGAGTTGACGCAGGCACGGCCGGGCTCCATAAAACATGTTCTGGGGGCAGAATCCGTCTGATGGCCTTCGACGACTGTGAACTTTTCAAGACCGGGGTGAGTAAGGGTGCGGCCTTCGACCCCGGATGGGTTGCGGGGCTCGGGGGCATTCGATCCGCTCGGCTCGGAATCGACCTGCCCGAGCATCAACACAAACAGGTTGTTCGCGCCGCCCGCCGCGGCTTCTCCCGAGCCGCGTTCCAGCTTCTCCAACAGGCCCGCTAGCACGCGCCTGACGGCGTCCGTATTGTTTGGGTCGATCACTTTCACTTCAGTTGAATCGAATCTACGACGCCGACGATGGCGGAATCGATAGCTGCTCCGGGCCTGCCAGTCGAGGCGGTCGAGGCCGACCACCCTTCCCGAACGACTACGACCGTGTCGCCGACCCCCGCGTCGACCGAGTCGAGGGCGAGCAGTTCCGCCCCGGCGTCCGACCCGTCGGGCTCAATCGGCTGGACGACCATGATCCTGCCGCCTTCGTACCGCTCGTCTTTCTGGGTGGCAACCACGTTGCCCACAACTCTCGCAAGTATCATCTACTTATCACCGCGATCAACGCCGCGCCCCCGGCTGCTCCACGTTTACGGAATCGACGATGCCGACTATCGTGCAGTCGGTCGGCACTTCGCGGGGGTCGAACGGGAACGAGGCTTCTTTCCCCCTGCACCAGAAGACCACTTCCCCTTTGCCCGAGCCCACGGAGTCGATGGCCACCATCGGCCTCCCATGGTCTCTCAGCTTGCCGTCGAGCGGCTGTATGACGAGAAGCTTCCGCCCTTCGAGCCCATCGTTCTTTACGGTGCAGACCACCGTGCCTATCACACGCGCCAGGTGCAATTCTTATCCCCGTCTCCGTCGAAAAGTTACAGCGGCTACAAGAGTGCGGCAGGAGCCCCCGTATGTCAAGAATAATTGTTTTCCGCCGCTTCCGGCCCGGAGTCAGGGCCGGTCAAGAGTTTTGAGATCGTCTTTCGAGATCAGGTAGGTCTTGTTTACCACCACGGCGTCCATGGGCTGTTCGGTGCCCCGGAACGTCGGCGCGGCGACTATCGTGTCGACGACGTTCATCCCTTCGATCACGCGGCCGAAGACCGAGTACTCGTTATCGAGCGCGGGCTCCGCGGCCGACAGGATGAAGAACTGGCTCGTGAAGCTGTCGGGGTCGTTGGGCTTGCGGGCGGCGGAGACCATGCCGCGGGTGTGCTTCAACCTCGGGGACCTCTCGGCCGCGACCGGGCTCAGGCCCGATTCGCCCGACCCCCACGTCGTCCTGTCGGGGTTGCGGGTGCTCGGGTCCCCGCCCTGAACGGCCACGGGCTTCCCGCCCTGGTTCTTCACGATCCGGTGTAGCCTTATCCCGTCGTAGAACCCGGTGCGCACGAGCTCCTTGAATCTCGCGACGTGCTTCGGGGCTTCCTGCGGGAAGAAGTCGAGGATGACGCGGCCATAATTGGTTTCGATGACCGCCAGCTCGTCATTGGTTACGGACGCCCCGCTGTCGCAAGAGATCGACGCCGCGAGGGCGAGGGCGCACGCGGCCATCGCCAGAAAAGACTTAACTCTCATTACCCCCCTGCTCCTCAAGATATTGCTTCAACAGATCGTTAACGAGCTGAGGGTTGGCCCTCCCTCCGCTCAGCTTCATTACCTGCCCGACGAAGAAGCCGAACAGGCCCGTCTTTCCGGCCCTGTAGCTCTCAACCTGTTTGGGGTTGGCCGCGATGGCCTGACCGACTAGCGCGCGGATCTCGCCCTCGTCGGAGACCTGGCCGCCGCCCTTCTCTTTCACGACCTCCCGAGCGCCGCGCCCGGTCCTGTACATCTCCACGAGAACGTCTTTGGCCATCTTGCCGCTGATGTCGCCCGCGTCGATGAGCCGGACCATCTCCCCGAGCGACTCGGGGCTCACGGGGCTGCGGCCGATGTCGTCGCCCGAATTCTTAAGCTCGTGCGCCAGCTCGTTCAATATCCAGTTGGACGCGGCCTTCGCGTTCCCGCTCGCGCGCGCGGCGGCCTCGTAGTAGTCGGCCGTCTGGCGCGAGTCGGTCAGCTGCGCCGCCTCGTCGAACGAGAGGCCGTACTCCTCCAGAAACCGGCGGCGGCGCGGCTCGGGCAACTCGGGGAGGCGCGCGCGGAACTCCTCGACCCGCGCCTCCGGTATCGTCAGCGGCGGCAGGACGGGCTCGGGGAAGTACCGGTAGTCATGCGCC
>DASQDI010000110.1:0-54990 GCA_035634255.1 Blastocatellia bacterium | reverse complement strand
GCCGGGTGGCCCGGCGCGGGAGCGAAGTCGTTATAAGCCTGGAACTGGTGGACACGGAAGACGACCGACAGTTATGGGGCAGTCAGTATATAAACAAATTGGCGGAACTCACCAAATTATCCTCAAGGATTTCGGTGGACGTCGCGGACAAGTTGCGGTTGAAGCTTACGGGGAAAGAACAGGATTCGGTCAGGAGACAACACACCCAGGACAACAAGGCTTACGAACTTTACCTCAGGGGCCGCTCCCACTGGAACAGGCTCAGCAAGGAAGACCTGCTCATAAGCATCGATTACTATCAGCAGGCCATCAGCCTGGACCAGGAGTATGCTCAGGCGTATGCCGGTCTCGCCTACTCTTATATCGCCCTCGCATCCAATTTTCTGCCCCCGCAAGAGATGATGGCTAAGGCGAGGCTCAACGCGACCAGGGCTCTCGAACTGGATGAAACCATCGCCGACGCGCACTACGCACTTGCCACCATAAGCTACACTTACGATTGGAACTGGTCGGTCTCGGAGGCGGAAATTAATAAGGCGCTTGAGTATAACCCGAACCTGGCCGGGGCATATAACACTTACAGCCACCTGATGAAATGTCTGGGTCGCATGGACGAGGCCGTCGCAAAAGCGGAGCGCGCTCTGGAACTCGACCCCCTGTCGGTGCTGATCAACTATAGCGCCGGTTATACCTACATCGCGGCACGCCGGTACGAAGAGGGCATAGAGCAGCTTAATAAGACAATAGAGCTGGACCCGAATCTCTGCTACACGTACGAGGCTCTCGGCTGGGCCCACCTGCTCCGGGGGCATCACGGTCAGGCCCGCACTTTTTTGGACAAGGCCGTGAAGCTCTCCAAAGGCCAGAGGTCCCCCAAGATAACGATGGCCCTGTTATTGGCGTCGACCGGGAATGCGCGGGAGGCTCAGAAAATCCTGGACGAGATCGACAGGGCATATAGCCAGCAGTATTTCGACCCCACCCCGGTGGCTTCCGTGTACGGCGCGCTCGGTAAGAAGAAAGAAGCCTTCATGTGGCTTGAGAGGGCTTACGAGACCCGTTCGGCGCGGTTGTTGTTTATAAAAATAGATCCGAGTTTCGACTCGCTGCGGTCTGACCCGCGGTTCCAGGACCTCTTGCGTAGAATCGGCAACGCATAGCCCATTCCCCGGTCCCAGGCAAGAGGGGTTACCTCCCATCGAATGACTTCGGGCGGAACCGGCGGCTGTAAACCCGTCACGGTTGGAGGAGGTGTAATGCCAGAACCAGTCGAAGTAGCCCTCATTAATATGCCTTTCGGCCCCTTGCTCTCTCCCTCCATCGGGCTCGGGCTGCTGAAGTCTTCATTGAAGCCGGTCGATGTCACCGCCAGGGTGCTCTATTTGAACCTCGACTTCGCCAGGCTGGTCGGAGAGCCCCTGTACTCGAAGGTTTCCGATATGTCCTGCACGATAGACCTGCTCGGCGAATGGATCTTTTCCCACGCGCTCTTCGGTCATCAGACGGATGACTCGGTCAAGGAGTACGTGGATCGATTCCTGAGTCGCCATGTAGATGACTCGCCCGAGCCCGCCGAATCTCGTTACGCC
This sequence comes from Blastocatellia bacterium, assembly GCA_035634255.1. Classification (GTDB taxonomy): domain Bacteria; phylum Acidobacteriota; class Blastocatellia; order UBA7656; family UBA7656; genus DATLMR01. The sequence goes on along the minus strand of DASQDI010000110.1, from coordinate 53,401 downwards.
CTGGACGGGGATTTCATCAGCAAGATTTTATCCGCTCGCGAGCGGGTCCCCTTTTTTTTGAGGGACTGCCTCGATTCAGTCCTCGCCCTCGAACCCAGGGTGGTGGGGTTCACCAGCCTCTTCGAACAGCAGCTCGCTTCATTGTCTTTAGCCAGGCTGATCAAGCAGGAGAGCCCCGGCACGTTTATCGTTTTCGGCGGGCCGAATTGCGAATCAGTAATGGGCTACGAGATGGTACGGCAGTTCGGCTTCATCGACGCGGTCGTTTCCGGGGAGGCGGACATCGCATTTCCGGAACTGGTCCAAAGGGTCCTGGCAAATCGCCCCGTATCCGGCATGCAGGGCGTATTCTGCCGTGCCCGCTCACCGTTTAATATTCTCAATGAGCCGTTAAAGAATACCCCGGTGATAAACGATCTGGATCAGGTGCCGGTCCCGGACTATGACGACTACTTCGAACAACTGGGGGACGCGGGGCTGAACCTGGGCAAGAGGCCGGTGCTGCTGTTCGAAACCTCGCGAGGCTGCTGGTGGGGGGAGAAGCATCACTGCACCTTCTGTGGACTCAATGGCGAGACGATGACCCATAGAAGCAAGTCTGCTCGCAGGGCTCTGGACGAGCTTACCAGCCTGACGAGAGCTTACCCCGGCCATGATGTAAACGTAGTGGACAACATCCTTGACATGGGCTACTTCAACGATTTCATTCCCGCCGTCGCGGAAAAAAAACTGGGCGTCAATCTCTTCTATGAAGTCAAATCGAACTTGAAGAAGGACCAGCTCCGTCTGCTGCATAAAGCCGGCATCACCTCGATCCAACCGGGCATTGAGAGCCTGAGTGACGAAGTGCTGCGCATCATGCGCAAGGGGGTTAGCGCGCTCCAGAACATACAGCTCCTGAAGTGGTGTAAAGAGCTGGGGATCAAAGTTTATTGGAACCTGATCATGGGTTTCCCGGGCGAGCGGCCCGAGGCGTACCGGCAGATGGCGCAGGTAATCCCACTACTTACCCATTTGCAACCCCCGAACGGAAGCGCGTCTATCAGAGTAGATAGGTTCAGCCCCAACTTCGAGAAGTCGGATGAGCTGGGGTTCAAGGACGTTCTCCCATACGCCGCTTATGAGTTCGTGTACCCGCTGCCCTCGGAGGCTATAAGTAATCTGGCCTATTTCTTCACTTTCGATTACAAAGAGCCGGTCGACGTGGCGGCTTACACGAAACCGGTGAGCGACGAGGTCGAGCGGTGGAAGGAGGTTAGCCGGAGCAGCGCCCTCTTCTGGACCGAGGCGGGGGGCTCCCTGATGGTGTGGGATTCGCGGCCCATCGCCACCCATTCTTTGGTTCTACTCAGAGGGCTGGAGAAGTTCGTCTACGCGGCGTGTGATCAGATAAGGACGCCGGAGCAGGTACTCGGGATGTGTAAGATGGAGTCGGAAGAACCCCTAAGCCTGTCGGACGTGACCGCCGCTTTACGAGACATCGTCGCGAAACGCATTATGATCGAACAGGGCGGTCGGTATCTGTCTTTGGCGATCCCCAGAGCGTTCAGAGACCATGTCGGGTAGCGATTTTGGCGGCGACGCCTGTGATCCCGCCGGGGCAGGGGATAAACGACACGACGGGTCAAGCCGCGGGCCCGCGCCGCGTGAACCGGCCCTCCCTGATTAGTTAATGATTTAATACCTCGTTAAATCGGGTGGTGATGTATTATCGCGGCAGGCACTCCCACGTCAGCTATACTCTGACGCATTCCGGTTACCGCCGCTATCAAATCCTCCACTTGCTCGTCGGTCATATTATCGATTGCCGCCTCCGCTTCAGGCGACAGGTTAGCACCCGGAGAAATGACCCTTCCGGCTTCCAGGCGTTCGCGGTTAGTCATCATGTATACTCCTAAGTAGTAAAGTACTCATCCGGCTGGCGGGGTGACATCGTATCTATCATCGCGTTACGAGTCAAGGCGGGAACCGAAATATTACGATGCCGGGGCGACATGTTGACACCGGTGAGGCGCAGGAATAAACTGGCCGCTTATAAACTTATGAGACAGGCAGGGCTCTCTATGGCCGGTTGCGTCCATGCATAAGGATCCGTCATGTCAAAAAAAAGCAACGAAGATTTAGTTAACGGGATAGTCCAACTGTGGGCCGATAGCTTCCCGAGTTCCGCTTACGCAAGCGGCTTCGGCGGTAACAAGTACGCGGGCAAGCTGATCATCCCGACCGAGGAGTGGCTTGAAGGGCAGCGGGGGCTCATCTCGCAATTGAGATCGGGTGCATCACAGGTCAAAGACGATGAATTGCGCTCCTGCGCCGAGAAGGTTCTGGGCTGCATCGAGGAGACTTTTTACTCCGACATACCGGGAGAGTTTGTTGCCGACTGCGCCCTGGCCCTCTGGTACCTGCTCCTGAAGAAAGAGTATGACCCGTCGACCCTGAAAGCCTTTCTGGGCGACGTGAAAAAATCGCTCGCGCATGAGATGGACCTCTGGGCCGACAAAAAGGTTTCCGTACAGATGCGCAGGGTCTGCATCGACTACGCGAGATTCCTCGGGTCTAATATTTCGAGTTTGGAGAGCCTCCCGGTCGCTGTGCGAAGCGCCGAGCTCCGGGCCGAATGCCGAAGCGTGAAGGCAAAGATCGATGAATTCATAAGCTCTTTTTGCGTTGATGGCATGCTGGTCGACGGCATCCTGACGGACGACACATCTCACCTTCTCGCCTTGTTTGAGAAACATGACGAACCGCCTTCGCCCACGCCGAGGTACCACGAGCAGATGAAGCACTTGTTCGACCTGCCGTTCTCGCCGGAGGAGATCAAGGAAAGGGCGCTCCTGATGCTGCGTACCGAACTGGACCTCGTGAGCGGCCTCACCAGGGAGATAGCGAAGGGCTTAGGGCTTACCGATTCCTGCTCGCTTCAACACGCCTACGAGAAGATTGGGGAGAAGTTTCCCGTCGGAGATGACGACCTGGTCAAAGCTAAGGCCATGATGGATGCGGCCAACGCTTACCTGCTGGACTTCATTCAGGAGGCCCGCCCGGAGGACGACCCGCCGCTTAAAGAGGCCGACCAACACCTGAAGCGTATCATAACGAGCGCCGGGACCTCGTTCTACAACCTGTTGTCAGGAAACCCGACGGCGGAGATTTATATTAACCCCGACCGTAACCACTCGCTGCTGACTCTGCTAAACGTGCTCGTGCACGAATACGCGCACGCCTATCAGATTACCAGGGCGGACGTGGTCAAAAAATCTCAGCTCCTGCTCATCCCCACCACCTTAATGATCCCTGTGTTTGAGGCCGTAGCTTTTCATCGGGAGTGGGAGTTCTACGAAGCGGCGGCGTCTCTGCTTGATCGCGAAGAGCTCAGCGATTCCCAGAGTGGCTACCTGAATCTATTCACCCGGCTCCAGCAGGGTAAGAAAATTGATAAGAAATTGGGTGTAAAAGCATTCGAACTGGAGACCCGGGTATGGATTATTATAAGGCTCCTCCGCGCCATCTTCGACGTGGATATAAACCTCGGCAATAAGAGCTACATGGAGTTCATAAACTGGGCGTCGGGGTATACGGGGTTAAGTAAAGAGTTCGTTCATAACGAGTGCTACGCTTTTCTTCTACAGCCCGGATATGCGCCCGCCTACGTCTTCTGCGGAATAGAGTATAAGGAGCTGCAAGATCGCATGCAGTCGAACGGGGTCTCACGGAAAACCTTCAACACGTTTGCATGCGACATGGGGTTCTGGCCCTGGACTCTGGCTATAGCGCGAATGGAGCAGGCATCCTAAACGCGGCCGGCGACCCCTCTGGTGTGGGTCAAGATTTTCTGCCGCTTTTCCGCTCCGGCGCTGGTCGGAGCGCCCGGTCTGGGCCTGGGGATTGTAGCGGTCGTTTTATCTCCGCCGTCTTGCCTCGCCTTCGCGCCGAATGCCAGTCCGGGCACCAGGCAATAATGCGATGGATTGTTAACGGGATTTCTGCCGGAGCGCGCGTCCGGTCCGGGCGGAGAACCGATGGGATTCCTGTGCCGGTCGGCCTCCCGGCGCTCCGATTTCGGAAGGTTGTGCAGCCATGGTGCGGCTGCTATATTCCTTGGGAAGCGGTCTTTGACCTTCGGAAGCGATACAGAAACAGGGAAAGCTTATGAACCACATCAGCCAGCTCTCGCGCGAGCACTCGGCACTCGCCGTGATCGACATGCAGGAAGCCTTCAGGCCCGTGATGCAGGACTTCGGGGAGGTGGCCGCGCGCATCGGGAAGGCGGTACAGGGCGCGCAACTGCTCGAAGTGCCGGTAATCGTCACCGAACAGTACCCGCGCGGCCTCAAGCACACGGCGGAAGAGATCCTCGCCCACCTGCCGCCCGAGTCGAAGGCCATTGAGAAGATATGCTTCAGCTCGTGCGGGGCCGAAGACTTCCAGGCGCAGCTCGCGAATCGAAACATCAGGCAGGTCATCGTCTGCGGGATCGAGGCGCACATCTGCGTCGCCCAGACCGTGCTCGACCTCCTGTCGAGGGGGCTCGAAGTCCACCTCCTCGTCGACTGCATAACCTCAAGGAAGAGAGAGAGCAAGGAGATCGCGCTCGCCCGCCTGACACAGGCCGGGGGGGTGCCTTCGAACCTGGAGATGGCCCTGTTCGAGCTGATGCGGACCGCGGACTCGCCCCAGTTCAAGGCCGTCCAGAGCCTCATCAAGTAAATCCCCTATATGAATTTCCTCGACAAACTGAACCCGCAGCAGCTCGAAGCCGTCAGGACGACCAACGGCCCGATCCTGATACTGGCGGGCGCGGGCTCCGGCAAGACGCGCGTCATCACCTACCGCATCGCCCACATGATCGAGGCCGGGGGCGTGCGGCCCGAGCGCATCCTCGCCGTGACGTTCACCAACAAGGCCGCGCAGGAGATGAAGTCCCGCGTCGAGGCGATGCTCAACACCGAGCGCCGCGTCTCGTCGCCCCTCATCTCCACTTTCCACGCGCTCTGCGTCCGCATACTACGCAGGGACATCGAGCGGATGGGCGCGGGCTACAACCGGAACTTCACGATCTACGACGAAGACGACCAGGCGCGCGTCGCCCGCGCGATAATCAAGGAGCTGGGCCTCGACGACAAGTCGATCACCCCGAGGCAGGCCCTCTCGGCCATCAGCTGGGCCAAGAGCCGGGGCATCTCCCCGGTCGCTTACACGAACCAGAGCGACTACGCCAGCGACCGCACGGAAAAGATCGCGCAGATTTACAGGATCTACGAGCAGAGACTTCAACAGGCGAACGCGCTCGATTTCGACGACCTGCTGATCAAAGCCGTCCAGTTGCTCCGGCAGATCCCCGAAGTCCGCGCTTACTACCACGAGCGATTCCGCCATGTGATGATCGACGAGTTTCAGGACACCAACGGCATCCAGTACGAGCTCGCGCGGCTCATCACCGTCGGCACCGAGAAGCTCGAACGCGGGGGCGTGACCCCGGAGGACTTCTGGGAGGACCGGAGCCTCTGCGTCGTCGGGGACATCGACCAGAGCGTCTACTCGTGGCGCGGCTCTGACTTCAACATCATCCTCGGCTTTCAGCATGACTTCGAAGGCACGAAGATGATCAAGCTCGAACAGAATTACCGCTCGACGCAGACGATCCTCGACGCCGCGAACACCGTCATCGAGCGCAACAAGCAGCGGCTGCCGAAAACGCTCAGGGCGACCGAAGAGCTCGGGGCGGGCGAGAAGATTCGCTACTACCAGTCTTACGACGGCGAGGGCGAGGCGTCCTTCGTCGCGGAGAAGATACAGGAGCAGTTGCGACGCTCGCCGGACACGAAGGTCGCCGTGCTCTACCGCACCAACTCACAGTCGCGCCTGTTCGAGGAATCCCTGAGGCGGAGGGGCATCAATTACAACATCGTCGGGGGCTTCTCCTTCTACGAGCGCGCGGAAGTCAAAGACATCATCTCTTACCTGAAGCTCTCCCTGAACCCGGACGACGACATCGCGCTCGGGCGCATAATCAACTCGCCCCCGCGCGGGATCGGGAAGACCACGCTCGATTCGCTCCACCGCATGCAGAAGGACCTGGGGGTCTCCCTTTACGAGACGATCCGCATCGCCGTCGGGCAGAAGTCGCTCGGCCCGCGCGCGTCGGCCTCGCTCGACGTGTTCCTGCAGGTGATCGACGGGCTCCGGGAGAGGGCCGCTTCCGGGCAGACGGTCTCGGAAGTCGTCAAGGCGGCCACGCACGAGACGGGTTACGTGAGGGCGCTCCAGGACGAGAAGACCGAGGAGGCCGAGTCGCGCCTGCTCAATATAGAAGAGCTCGTCACCGCCGCGGTGGAGGCCGAAGAGCAGGGCGAGACGCTCAGGGATTTCATCGACCACGCCGCGCTCGTCTCCGACACGGACCAGTACAGGAGCGACGCGCGCGTCACTTTGATGACCATGCACGCGGCGAAGGGGCTCGAGTTCCCGGTCGTCTTCATAGCGGGCATGGAGGAGGGGCTCTTCCCGCACTCGCGGGCGGCGGGGAGCGACGAGGAACTCGAAGAGGAGCGCAGGCTGTGCTACGTCGCGATCACGCGCGCGCAGAAAGACCTCTACATCTCGCACGCGATGAAGCGGCGGACGTGGGGCGAAGAGCACTCCGCCGAGCCGTCAAGGTTCCTGAACGAGATACCGCTCGACCTGATGCAGAACCTTTCGCCCGGCCCGTCGTGGCTCGGGTTCGCCGAGAGGCCGGAGACGCGGCACAACCGCGAGGCCGCCTCCGCCCTGCGCGGGGAAGCCGCGCGCCCGGTCAAAAAAAGCTCCAACTTTACCGGGAAGACCTACAACTCGGTCGAGAGCGTGCAGGACTTTTTCAAGCGCAAAGTGGAGGGGGCCGCAGAGCCGCGCCCGCGCGCGGGGCAGGGGGCCGGGCAGTCCCAGAAGCCGGGCTCCGGTGATTACCGCGTCGGCGCGCGCGTGAAGCATGCGCGCTACGGGACCGGGGTCATCCTCAGGACCGAAGGCGCGGGCGAGGACGCGAAGCTCACCGTCAGCTTCCCCGGCTACGGGCAGAAGAAGTTCGTCGCGAAATTCGCGGCGCTTGAAAAAGCATGAAGTAGTCTCTCCATCAAATCCATATTGACCTCTTGCGCGCGCGGGTCTAGCTTTATGTCATGAACGACGCAGGCGAAGGATACGACGGGAAGATATCGGTCGATAACCGCGACGTGGCGGGCGTCTTCAGGCGCATAGCCGACCTGCTCGAGTTCAAAGACGAGAACCCTTTCAAGCTGCGCTCGTACCGAATCGCTTCGGAGACCATCGAAGAACTTGAGGCCCCAGTCGCGGAGATCGCCGCGAGGGGCGGGGCCTCAGAGCTTCAAAAGATCCCCGGCATCGGCAAGTCGATCAGCGGCCAGATCCTCGAAGTGCTCCGGACCGGCACCTCGTCCTTCTTCGAATCCCTGAAGGAAGAGGTCCCAGAATCCGTCCTCGACCTAAAGCGCGTGTCGGGGATCGGCCTGAAGACCTCCCAGCTGCTCTACAGAGATTTCGGGATCAAGAGCCTCGAAGAGCTGAAAGCCTTCGCCGACGGGGGCGGCCTGCTCTCCGTCTCCGGGCTCGGCGAGAAGACTATGGAGCGGATCAAGTCGTCGCTCGCCCGCATAGAGTCGGAGCGCGGCATGCTGCGCCTAAACGACGCGCAGGAGCTAGCGCGGTCGATCATCGCGAGACTGCCGGGGGCCGAGGTGGTCGGCCAGATTCGGAGGGGCGCGGAAATGGTCGATTCCGTCGAGCTGCTAGCCAAGGGCGACCCGGACCTCCTCGCGGCGTCGTTCGCCTCCGCCCCCCAGATCGACTCCGTGAAGTCCATCCGCCCGGAGCGGGTGGAGGCCGAAACTAAGTCGGGCGTCAGCCTGGTCCTGCACGTCGCCCCGGAGCGCGATTACCACGCGGCGCTCGTCAGGACCACGGGCTCGGTAGAGCACCTCCGCGACCTGGAAGCGGAGGCGGCCGCGCGAGGGCTTGAGTTCAGGGGGTTCAAGCTAGGCCCCGCGCGAAGCGGGCGGAAGAAGGGGAAGTCGAAGGCGGAGGATGCGGCCTCGCTCGAAATAACAAGCGAGGAGGATTTTTATAAGAGGATCGGGCTTGAGCCGGTCCCGCCCGAACTCCGCGAGGGGGCGGGTGAAGTCGAGGCCGCGCGCGAAGGCAGCCTGCCGGATTTGATCTCGCTCGAAGACATCCGGGGCGATTTTCACATGCACACGAAGTGGTCCGACGGCCAGAACACCGTGCGCGAGATGGTCGAGGCCGCGCGCGCGTCGGGGTTCGAGTACATCGCCATCACCGACCACACCCAGTCCACTTCCATAGCGAACGGCAACACTCCCGACGAATTGCTGAAAGAGATCGAGGAGATAGAGTCGGTCGCCCGAGACTATGAGGACATCCGCGTGCTGAAGGGGGCCGAGGTGGACATCCTGTCCGACGGCTCTCTCGACATGCCCTTCGAAGTCCTCGACCGGCTCGACTGGATAGTCTGCTCCATCCACGCCGGGTTCCATCAGGAGCGGCAGCAGATCACGGACCGGGTCGTTCGCGCGATGGAGACGGGCTACCCGAACGTCTTCGCGCACCCGACGGGCCGCATCCTCGGCGAGCGGCCCCCATACGAGATCGACCTCGATCAGGTGATCCGGGCGGCGCGGAATTTCAACGTCCGTCTGGAACTGAACGCCAGCCCTTACAGGCTCGACCTGAATAGCTTCTGGCTCCGAGTCGCGACGCAGGCGGGTGTCGGGATCGTCATCAGCACGGACTCGCATCAGGCGAAGGGCTTCTCCAACATGCGCTACGGGGTGGTGACCGCCCGCCGCGCCGGGCTGACTAAAAGGGAAGTGCTCAACACTCTGCCTTTGCCCGATTTATTGGGCGAACTGGAAACGAAGAGGGCGGCGCGCCGCCCCCGTCGGGGTTGATTTACCGGCACAATCTCCTGCTAAAAGATGAGAGAGGTACGCGGCCCGCTTCAGCGCCGGTCCGCCTGAAGGTCGCGCGCGAGTTTGAGGCCGTCGGACAGCTTGCGCCTCGTTTCGATGCCTTCGAAATTGATGCCGAGTTGAACGAGCTTCCTCGCCAGAGTCGCCCCGATGCCCGTGACGATGCAATGCGCGCCGAGCACGCGCGCCGCGGCCACGGTGTTGCGGAGGTGTTGGGCGGCGTCGGAATCGATGAGGCGCATGCCCGTAATGTCGAGGATGATGACCTCGGGCCTGCCGCCTCTGGTTCTGTTTAGTATGGCCTGCGTCAACATCTGTGCCCGGTCCGTGGTCAAGGTGCCGATGATGGGCGCGAGCAGAATACTGTCGCTGACCGGGATGACGGGGGTCGAAAGCTCAAAGATCATCTCGGTCTTCAGCCTGTCGGCGTCGAGCAGCCGCTTGTTGGCATTCTCAAGCTCGGTGAAGAGTCTGGCGTTCTCGATTGCCACCGCCGCATGGCCGGCGAGCGCCTCCGCCAGTTCGATCTGTCCGGCGGCGAAGGTCGAATCCCCCCTGTAGCCCGCGATCAAAACGCCTACGATCCTCTGGCCGTGAAAGAGCGGGACGCCGATGACGCTGCGAATGCCTTCGGCCTTATGGATGGGGAATTCTTCCAGGGGGAGGTCGGGCCTCTGGCCGACCCCGTTCAGCATTATGGTCTTACGGGCGGCGATGGTTCTCGCGGCGGTCCCTTTACCGGGAGCGAAGGTGGTCCATGTGAATGCGTCCGTGCGCCCGCCCGCCACCGCTTTCCAGCTCGTGCTCCCCACGAGGTCATCGGTCGTAGCGATGGCCACCAGGTCCGTCCCGAGCAACTCGCGCACGCGCTCGACCACTAGCTGTAACGTCTCTTCCAGAGGCCGAAGATTCGAGATTTCCTTCGAGATGTCGAGCAAAGCGCGGACGACCCTCGCCTCACTCAGATGCAGAATTTTTCCCTCAACCATAGTTGATCCAATACCGGATGAAGAGATGACCCGTTTGAAGAAGCGCCGCAAAGAGTATATATGGCGTCAGTCGCCTTGGGCAAATTGCGAACGGGTCTGGTCATGGCGCGCCCTAAATCTCCGTGCCCGGCGGGTAGGTGAAGCCGCAATCGGCGATTCGCCACAGCCTTGGCGAGCGGACAAGCTCAAGGTTGATGATGAAGCCGGGGTCGACGAGACGGGCCACCGCTTCGGGGAAGAGCACGGGCCACACCCTCTCCCCCGTTATCACGTCTTCCGCTTCAATCAGGGCTCCGTCAACCCTCGTGATTCGGAAGTAGCTTTCGAGAGCGCCGATGTCGCCCGGCGCGTCGATGTCGTACTGGCTCTGGCCCCCTTCTTCGAACGAGGTCAGAAATTCGGGGAAGGAGAACGCGCCCCCGCGCTCGATCACGTGACGCGAGAGGGCCTTCCCGATCTCAACGGCGCGAGGCATGGTCGGCCCGAGCCCGGACACGACGCCGAGCAGTTCCTCGGGCCGCGCGGTTTCGGCGTGAGCGCCTGCCCATCGGAAGAAGGCTTCGAGAACCCTCAGGAATTCGCGAGGCTCGGGGAGGTGGCCTGAAACCGCATTAGATACTTCAGGCGCGGCGTAGAGCAGGCCCTCGGTCCGCGATGAGAGGGTGGCCTCCTCGACGTACCAGCGTGAGATGAAGTCACGCAGGACAGGCGGGGTGACATCGATCAGGGCGGTGATTCCCTTGTCGGAAAGAAAGCCCGCTAAAAGATTGAGCGGCGCGAGTAAGTGCGTGGTTAAGTCGTCGCTCTCCGCATCCCGCCCGCGCGCGCGGGCGAGGAATGCGGAGATAGCTTCCGCAATAGTCATCTCTTCTTCGCGGAAGCTTTCTTACCCGCGGCCTTCCCGCCGCCGGACGCTTTCTTCGCGGCCCGCTTCTTCGCGGGAGCCTTTTTCGCGGCAGCTTTCTTTGCAACGGCCTTCTTTGCCGGAGCTTTCTTCACAGGCGACGCCTTGCCCGCGGCGCTCTTTATGCCCGCTTTCTTCACCCCCGCTTTCTTCGCCGGGGCCGTTTTCCGAGAGCCCGCTGATTTTCCCGAAGACTGCGCGGCGCGGCTCCGGGAACTACTCTTTGCCTTCCCGCCGTTCGATTTCGCGGACGATGCGCGGCCCGATTTTTTGGCGGATGGTTTGGCCCCCGCCGTCTTCTTCGCGCGACCCTTGGGCCTGCTCTCCGTCGTGACGTTGCCGTTCAGAAGGTCCCAAAGCCTCTGGTCATCTTCCAGCTCGCTCAACTCCTCGACGGGCTGCTTGTAGTGGAGCAGCAGCGCGTAGAGGTGCTCGATAGAAAATTTCTTGTCGCCCAGTAAGGTGCGGAGAGTCTTTTCAACCCTGTCGGGGTACTGTTCCGCCATCCGCTCGAAGGCGACTATGGGGATGTCCGGGTCTTTGATGTACATCCACACGAGGTCCTGGTAATCGGGGACCTCCTTTTCGGGCCGGCCGCCTTCGAACACGCGCTTGAACTTCTGGTAATCCGGCAGGAGCACGATGCCGTCGAACTCGTCGCAGAGGATGGTGACCTCGACGGGGCCCCTCAGTTGATCAGGCAGGGGCGGCATGTCGGGCACCTTGAGTTCTCGGTTGAACTCCGCCTGAAACTTCTCCGCCTGCGTGAGGCCGGTCTCCGGGTCGCGCCGCTCGGCGAAGAGGTAATGCTGGAACCTTCCCAGGGTCGAATTAAGCTCGGTCGAAGGGACGGTCAGTTCCGAGCAGCCGAACAGCTCGCAGAAGGCTCTGACCTGCTCCTGCTGCGCCTTCTCAATCGCCTCGGGGGAGTTCAGGGCCTCAAGCGCGCGGCGCATCTCAAGAGCTTCCATCGCCGTCTCGCGGTCGGGCATGATGAACTGCAAGCCGGAGAGGATGAACTTGTCGCCGAGCGGGAGCAGGCGCGCGGCTATGCACTGGCCGCGCTCTAAGGGCGTCTCCGTGAGGTTGGTTATAGTCCTCACGTCCAGCTCGTCCCCGTTTTCGAGGTCGCTCAGCTTGAGCGAGTTCTTGTTGAGAGAGCGGATCTCGAAGACGCTATTAATCGAGTCTTCCCAGTCGAGCAGAATCTTCCGGTCTTCTTCGCCCAGGTCCTCGCGGGAGTCCAGGAACAGACTGATGGCGCTTTCGCCCATCTCGTCGAACCAGTCGAAAAGGAACCAGTCGAGCACGCTCTCTTCTTCATGCTCGTCCGTCTGGTCGGAGAGCTCGAAAAAAAGCTCGTGCTGCCTCTCGTACTCTTTCTTCAGAGGCCCGGCGGTGGCGAACTGTACCAACTCGTTTTTGAGTTCTTCAGCTCGGTTCAAATCGGGGAGTCCGCCGGCTGCCTGCGAGGTTGATGACATTACACTCTCCTCCTTGGGCTCGATCTTTCGAGACCGGAAATGGTGAAATGAATTCTATTCCCCGTTCTCAAAAATCGTCAACAAGGTGAGCCGTTCTTTTCATCGCGGTGAAGATTCATGGGGTGAGGCTTGCGCCCTCCGCGCCGGCCTCTACTTCTTTTCTATGGACCGGATGGCGGACAGGGCGGCGGCGGCGATGTAGGGGTTCGGGTCCCGGCTGGCGCGCGTCAAAGAGGGAATAGCGGAGCGGTCCCCGATCATCCCTAAAGCGACGACCGCCTCCTGACGCGAGTAAGGCTCGCGGTCGGTTTCGAGCAGCCTGATCAGTCGGGGGACGGCCGCGGCCGCCGCCGGCCCGTTGTTCCCGAGCGCGCGGGCCGCGCGGCCTCGAACGAAATCATTCTTGTCCGACAGGGCCGACATCAGGGGATCGATGGCCGCCGCGTCCCTGTACTCTCCGAGGGCGACGGCCGCAGCGCCGCGCACGTCTTCGCTCTTGTCTTTCAAGGCCGCGACGAGCGGCCCGGTCGCGGCGGCCGTCCTCAATTTGCCGAGCGAGTAGGCCGCGGTCTTTCGCACGAATATGCTCTTGTCCTGCGCCAACCGGTCTGCGATGACCTGCGCCGAGGACGGGTCGCCGTAGGTCCCGAGCGCGGCAATCGCCGCGGCGCGGACCTCTTCGGCCGAATCGTTTACCAGGGGAGTGATGTGGGGGATTGCCGACAGGGTTCTCAACGCCGAGAGAGCCATCACGGCGTCGCGCCTCTCTTCCTCGTCCGAAGACCTGAGCCTTTCGGAGAGGCGCGCTACTTCATCGGCGGCTGACTGGCTCGGGCCATGCGCCCGACCTGCCGGGGCGAAGGCCCAGCAGGCGGCCAGTAAAAGCAAAAGGGGAAGGCCCGCTCTTAAGGGGGCGGTCGAGCGCCGGGCTTCGTTCCGCAAATCTTCTCGTCCTGTCAAAGCCCCCGCCCGCCCGCCGTGAAGTAGGACGCGCGATGATCGGCCTTGCGCCTCACGCGCTCCCATTCGCTCACCATCCGCGCGCGGCGGTTCTCCAGAGCATCGGCCAGAAGGTTCAATAACTCATCGTCGAACAGGTCGGGCCTTGAAGCTTGTTCGCCGAGCGACTCCATTATGTTTATGTAATCGAGCACCTCTTTGATTTCAGGTTCAGTGAGGGTTTCGGCTTTAAGCTTGAGTATCTGGCGATTGGTGGTTCGTTCTCCCATCCTGCACCTCGCTTCCGAGCGGCGGCGGGAGATTGACCGAGAGGAATCATCCCGCGGGAAGACTTTGCGTTGTGGTTCGTGAGACGCCGCCCACGATAATTATCATATTCTTGAATTACCTCAGCAATAACTTGAGATGTGCTCATCATAGCCCAACGGACCGGTCAAATCAAGAGATGACACGAGCGCGCCGGCACCCTCCCGCCTAACGCATCCACGACCCGATCGCTTAAAACCGGCATAAGATTTATGCCTTGCTTGACACCATTTGCGACGGCCACTTACACTTGTTCGAGTGAAATCCGCAAAAGGAGCTGGCCTTGCAGACAAGAGATGATTTGAGCGGCGACGTGCCGCGTGTTTACAGAGACGCGAGCCCTTACGAGGCCCCGAGAGCTTACCCCGCGGGCAGGCGGATGGCGGCGGTCCTGCTCGGCTGGCTCGTACCGGGCGCGGGCCATCTCATACTCGGCAAACTCGGGCGCGGCCTGCTCTTTCTCGTGCTCCTGACCGGGACCTTCGTGCTCGGCCTCGCGCTCCACGGGCGGCTGTTCTGGCCTACCCCGGCCGAGACGCCCTCGGCCCTCTACTTCGACCTGATAACGGTGCTGTGGTTCCTGGCGCAGGTAGGCTCGGGCCTCTGCTACATCATCTCTTACCTTTTCGGGTTCGGGACGACGCCCATCCCCGAGGCCGCGACTTTCGAATACGGCAACACCTTCCTGTTCCTCGCGGGGCTGCTCAACTACCTCGTGATCTATGACGCTTACGACATTGCGGCCGGGAGGAAACGCTGATGCACGTGCTGATGATGTCGCTTTACGCCGCGATAGCCGCGACGGTGCTCGCGGCCATAGAGCCCCGTCATGACAGCCTGCGGGACCGGTTCATTCATGGCCTGAAGGTGTTCGGATCGTTTTTGGGCATCGGCCTCCTGCTCTCCTGGATACTCTTTCCCATTCCCTGGTAGCCGCCCGCGCAAATCAGGAGGAGGTCATGAAAATTGCCTTCGTCATATTTGAAGGGATGACCGCGCTCGACTTCGTCGGCATCTTCGACCCGGTGACGCGGCTGAAGACTATGGGCTTCATCGAAGAGCTTAGCTGGGAGGTGTGCTCGCTCACGGAAGATGTCCCGGACGGCGCGGGGCTCCGCATCCTTCCGACGAGAGTCGGCGGGTCGCTCGAAGCGTTCGACCTCGTGATCGTGCCCGGAGGCTACGGGACGAGGCGGCTGGCGCGCGACCCGGCATTCGTCGAGTGGCTCAGGACGGCGGAGCGGTGCAGGCTGAAGGCATCCGTCTGCACGGGCTCGGTCCTGCTCGGGGCCGCGGGATTTCTGAAGGGCAAGCGCGCGACGACGCACCGCACGTCATTCGAAGACCTTCGCCCCTTTTGCGAAGAGGTCGTCGATCAAAGGATAGTCGACGAAGGCGACGTGATATCGGCGAGGGGCGTGTCGAGCGCGCTCGACCTCGGGCTGCACCTCTGCGAGAGGCTCGCGGGCCCGGAGGTCAAAGAGAAAATCCGCACTCAGATGGATTACCAGTGCGCGTGACCGGGAGCCTCGCTCCCATGCCTCAACGTGTGCAACTAGTAAAGAGGCCGCCGGAATCCAAAAACTATGCTGAAATCATTCCCGAGGATGGCATCCGTCGCCACGCTCGCGCTTTATCTGGCGGCCTGTCTCGCGACGCCTCCGGTCGCGAGCGCGCAGGGGCGGAAGCTCATGCCGGTCGACGAGGCGTCCGAGGACAAGACCTTTCTGGCTTTCAGAGACCGACTGTTGGAGGCCGCGAAGAGGCGCGATACGAAGTTCGTGATGAGCGCCGTGCACCCTCGGATCAGGAACAGCTTCGGAGACAACGGGGGCGCGAGAGAGTTCCGCAGGAAGTGGAAGCCCGAAAACCCCGACAGCGAGTTGTGGGAAACGCTCGTTGAAATCCTTAGGCTCGGCGGGTCATTCCGCGAGGCGGGGAAGGGGAGAGATTTCTGGGCCCCTTACGTTTACAGCAATTTCCCCGAAGACTTGGACGCCTTCGAATACATGGCCGTGACCGGGGAGAACGTGAACGTCAGGCAGAGGCCCGACCCCGCCTCGGCGGTCATCTCGACCCTTTCGTACGACCTCGTTAAAGCTCCCGACGGACTGCCGCACAAGGCCGGCGGCTGGACGAAGATCATCACGCCGGGCGGGGAAGAGGGTTTCGTCTCCGGCAGGTTTTTGAGGAGCCCGGTCGATTACCGCGCCGCCTTCACGAAGGTGAACGGGAGGTGGGTGATGTCGGCTCTGGTGGCGGGCGATTGAGCTTCAGTCCTTGCCGAAGCGGGTCACCCTGAACCTCTCGACGCGCACGGGCTCCCCGACGGGGATGCCAGCCTTTTGATGGACCGCGCGCCACTGCTGCTCCGGGGTGTCGATGCCCGTTATGTCAGGCAGCAGGAGCCCTCGCCTGTGCCCGCTCACCGACTCGATTATTACGCCGTAGATCGAGGGGTCGAGGTCTTCGACCCCTCGCGCCGGCTCGGGCGGCATCAGCACGTCCACTCCGTAGGTCAGGCCGCCCAATTCGTCAGGCGCGACGGGAGGGAATCTCGGGTCGCGGATCGCCGCGCTTATCGCGTTTTGAATTATCTCTTCGGCGATGGTCCCGCACGAGGGCGTCACCGTCCCGATGCACCCGCGCAAGGCCCCCCCGGTCGTCCTTATGGTCACGAAGGCCCCGGCGCGCAAGGCCAGAATGCCCTCGGGCATGGCGGGCGGGTCGATCACCAGCCGCTCGCGGACGAAGCCCTCGACCGCCGCGCGCGCAAGGTCGGGCGGCGCAACCGTGTTTGACAGAGTACCCATACGCCCTCCTCGATCACTCTCTGATCGTCGCGTACACGAATTCATCGGCCGTCATATTATCCTTGGTGACGGCCTTCCTCAGGCGGGCTTCAAACGAATAGCCCGCCTTCTCCAACACGCGCATCGAGGCGGTATTCCACTCGAAAACTCCCGCGTAGATTCTGCAAAGGTCGTGGCTGGCGAAGGCGTAATCGGTGAGCGCGCGCAACGCCTCGGCCACGATCCCGCGGCCCCAGTAGTCTTCGCCGAGCCAGTAGCCGACCTCCGCGGAGCGGCGGTACACGTCTTTCTTGAGTACGAACCCGATGGCCCCGACCGCCGCACCGTCTACGGCGATTGCGAAGTGCGTCTCGGGGACTTGTGAGCGGGCGAGTTGAATCCACCTGATGGCATCCTGCTGCGTGTACGGTTGCGGGAACACGTCGCGAACATTCTTCCATATCTTCGGGTTGTCCGCGTGGGCCGCGAGGGAGTCAGCGTCCATCGGGTGCCAGCTTCGGATGACAGAGTTGGTGAGTCTTAACTCCATGTTCATTCGTTTTCAATATAGACGCCTTATGCGGCATGGCGCGGTTCGGTCGATTTCGACAGGAGGGCGACCATGTAGCCGACGCCGAAAGGCCCTTCGTAGCTGAGCACTCGCGGGCTGGCGGCCTCGTGCTCGACGCAGCCGAGTGCGATCAGGATCGAGCGGTATCCGCATTCTCCGGCGCGCCGCCTCAGTTCGGGGTCGATCACGGCGATGGCGTCGGGGTTCCCGCCCGAGATGGCCTCCACGACCTGCTCGTCGAAGAGGTGCGCGGTTGGCTCGAACTCGTACGGCCCTCCGATTATCAACCGGTGGCTCAGGTCCCCGCTGGCCACGACCGCGACCCTCCTGTCCGACGCGAGGGCCGCTTCCCTTATCGCGCGGCCGAAAGCGACGTGCTGGCGGACCGAAAGGTCGGTAAACCCGATCACCGCCACGGGCCCGCCCCACCCGGCTTCATGAAGGTAGTAGAGCGGGACGAGCGCGCCGTGATCGAGCTGGTAGTCGCGGCGTAAAAACTTGAAGGGAAGGTCCGCGGCCCTCGCGGAGTTCTCGACCGCTTCCAGCATCGCGAGGTCGTTCTCGAAAGAGAGCCTCACCTGCGGCGCCGAAAAGATTTCGAAAGAGCCATATAGCTCGGGGGTCGAGCGCGCGGTGAAAGCGTGCGGGTCGAGGGGCGAGTGAGGCGAGATCATAACCACGGTGTCGGGGGACGAGTCCACGAGCATCCGGGAGAATTCCCGCAAGGCATGTTGCGAGTCGGCCACGCGACCGATGCGGCTTCCGCCTACTTCGGGCACGAGCAGAGGCGGGTGCGGCGCTATCCCAGCGAAGACGATTGAGCCGGCCATATCTCTTCCTCCCGATTAAAGAAGCTCTCGGTCAATGATAGCCGGGCTCGTCATTCAAGTTCAATCACCACCGGCCCGACACCCGCCCGCGTGCCCCTGCCGCCCCCTCTGTCGTTCAGACCGGCCGCGCCTCCACAACGCTTACGGCCGACTGAGTCGGGACCACTCGCGTCAGCTCGAACCCGGCCTTCGCGAGCAGGGCCGAGTACTCTCCCTCCCTCCGCTCCATCCCTCCCGTGAAGACGAGCATCATCAGGTCGAGGAATTTTCCGGGGTGCATCTCATCCCCTTCGGGGATCACCATCTCCACCAGCAGGAGCCTGCCCCCGTCCCCGACGGCCTTCCGGCAGTTCCCGAGTATGGTCAAGCACTTTGCCTCGTCCCAGTCGTGAATTATGTGAGAGAGGATGTAAGCGTCTCCGCCGGAGGGGACGGACTCGAAGAAGCTGCCTTCCGTCACCTCGCAGCGGTCCGACAGCCCCTTCGACTCGATCTGGCGGCGCGCCTCCTGCGCGACGTGCGGCAGGTCGTAGAGCACGCCTCGCAGTTCCGGGTTCGCGAGCAGGACGGTCGTGAGCAGGTTGCCCGTGCCTCCTCCGACATCGACGAGCCTCCCGACGCCGGAGAAGTCATAGGCCGAGGCCACGGCCGGAGGCTCCGCGCCGTGAAAGCCGATCATCGTCTCGTTGAACCGGGCCGCCTGTTCAGGCTCGGTGCCGAGGTAATCGAACAGGGGTTTCCCGAACGCTTTCTCCACGCCCGACTCCCCGGTCTTCAGGGAGTGGAGGAACTCTCCCAGAGCCTCCCATGCGATGGGGCCTGCCAGAGTGCGGACCGAGGACCGAGCATGGCCCGGCGCGTCCGACCGCAGGGCGTCCCCCAGAGGCGTGAGAGAGAACCGGCCGGCGGCTTCCGTGAAGAAGCCGAGGCCCGCCGTCGTGCGCAGCAAGCGGTACAAAGAAGGGGCGTGTGTCCCGGTCGCCTGGGCTATCTCGTCCGCTGACAGGGGGCCTTCCTTTAAGTGATCGGCCACGCCCAGTTCAGCCAGGGCGTAAATCGCCCGCGCGATGACGAGCCCCCCGACCATTTGGATGGCCTGGGCATGCGGCGGCATGGCCTGCGCGTCAGGGGCGGTCGGAGCGGTGTCGGAATCGGGTTTGTTCATCTCTTCATCAAGCCTCCAGTCAGTAAAGTCCAGTGAGTTTTAGAGCGCTAGAGTAGGTGGAGGCGGACCCGGTGTCAAGCGAAAGGGAGAGTGATCGGCCGGCCCGTCCCCCGCGTTCCGGCGGCGGCCGTTGTCTTGACACTCCCTGAGGGGTCTGTTAGATTGTCGTACTTTTAGCGTTAGCCATTCGGCTCGCCATGACAGGTACACCCGCCGCCGGGATATTACCGATAGGAGGCAACGATTAAGTGGGTACTAATAATCAGCACTTATTCACATCGGAGTCGGTCACTGAAGGGCATCCCGACAAGATAGCCGACCAGATTTCCGATGGCGTGCTCGACGCCGTTCTGCGCGAAGACCCGCACGGCCGCGTGGCGTGCGAAACCCTTCTGACGACCGGACTGATCGTCATCGCCGGGGAGATAACCACCTCCGCCTGGATCGATTTCAACAAGATCGCCCGCGAGACGGTCCGCGAAATCGGCTACACGCGCGCCAAGTATGGCTTCGACAGCGAGACCTGCGGGGTCCTCACGGCCATCGACAGCCAGTCGCAGGACATCGCGATGGGCGTCGATGTCGGGGGCGCGGGCGACCAGGGCATGATGTTCGGCTACGCCTGCAACGAAACCCCCGAGCTGATGCCTCTGCCTATCATGCTCGCCCACAAGATCACGCGCCGCCTCGCCGACGTTCGCAAGGAGGGCCTGCTCGATTACCTCAGGCCGGACGGCAAATCCCAGGTGACGGTCGAGTACCACAACCGCAAGCCGGTCCGCGTCAACACGGTCGTCGTCTCCACCCAGCACTCGGAGAAGGTGGCAAACGACCAGATACGCGAAGACATGATCAACCATGTGATCCGCGCGGTCGTGCCGGGCGAGATGATCGACGGCGACACCGATTTTCACATCAACCCCACGGGCCGCTTCGTGATCGGGGGGCCGCAGGGGGACACGGGCCTGACGGGCCGCAAGATCATCGTCGACACCTACGGCGGCGCGGGCGCGCACGGCGGCGGCGCGTTCTCCGGTAAAGATCCGACGAAGGTGGACCGCTCGGCCTCTTACATGGCGCGCTACGTGGCGAAGAACATCGTGGCCGCGGGGCTCGCGGACCGCTGCGAGGTGCAACTCGCCTACGCCATCGGGATCGCGGAGCCGGTCTCGGTCCTGGTCGACACTCGCGGCACGGGCAAGGTCGACGAAGACAAGATCTCGGAACTGGTGCGCGAGCACTTCAAGCTGACTCCGGGGGGGATAATCGAGAGCCTCGACCTGCGCCGCCCGATCTTCAAGAAGACGGCGGCCTACGGGCACTTCGGCAGGAACGAGCCGGAGTTCACGTGGGAGCGAACGGATAAAGCGGACGCGCTCAGGAGCGCGGCCGGAATCTAAACGACAATCATTAAATCGGGCGGCCGGTGATCGGTATGCAATAGATCGTCTTCAAAGTCGATTGCAATATCTGATTGCTGGCCGCTTCCTTCAGGAGTGAATTGATGACAACTAGTGCACAAGTGCCGAACTGTGATGTTAAAGACCTGGGTCTGGCGGCGGCCGGCCGCAAGCGTATCGAGTGGGCCGAGCGTGAGATGCCCGTGCTGCGGCTGATCCGCGAGCGGTTCGCGCAGGAGCGGCCCCTGGAAGGGAAGAAGATGGTGGCCTGCTGCCATATCACCACCGAGACGGCGAACCTGGCCCGCGCCCTCAAGGCCGCGGGCGTCGAGGCCGTGCTGATCGCGTCGAACCCGCTCTCGACTCAGGACGATGTCGCCGCCGCGCTCGTGGTCGAGTACGGCATCCCCGTCTACGCGATCAAGGGCGAGTCGACCGAGACATACCACCGCCACGTGCAGATGGCTTTGGACACGGAGCCGGAGCTCATCATCGACGACGGCTCGGACGTTATCGCGACGATGGTCAAGGAGCGCCCCGAGCTGATCGACAGGCTGATCGGCTCGACCGAAGAGACGACGACCGGCCTCGTGCGCCTTCGCGCGCTCGAAAAGAGCGGGCGCATGACGTGGCCGTCGATTGCGGTCAACGACGCGCAGACCAAGCACTTCTTCGACAACCGATATGGCACCGGCCAGTCTACGCTCGACGGGGTGATCCGCGCGACCAACATCCTGCTCGCGGGCCGGACTCTTGTCGTCGTCGGTTACGGGTGGTGCGGTAAGGGTGTCGCGATGCGCGGGCGGGGCATGGGCGCGAACGTCATCGTGTGCGAGGTCAATCCCATCCGCGCCATCGAGGCCGTGATGGACGGCTTCCGGGTCATGCCGATGGAGGCGGCCGCCCCGCTCGGGGACATATTCATAACCGTCACCGGCAACCGCCACGTGATCGACGCCCACCACTTCGCGAAGATGCACGATGGGGCGATAGTGGCGAACTCCGGCCACTTCGACATCGAGTTGAATCTCGTGGCCCTCGGAGAGATGAGCGAAGGGCGCGAGGAGCTGAGGCCGTTCGTCGAAGAGTACAAGCTGAAGAGCTCAGGCAACCGCGTTATAGTGCTGGGCGAAGGCCGCCTGATTAACCTGGCGGCGGCGGAGGGCCACCCCGCTTCCGTGATGGACATGAGCTTCGCCAATCAAGCCCTATCCTGCGAGTACCTGGTCAAAAATCATGGCCAGCTGACTCCGGGGGTCCACCTCCTTCCCGAAGAGGTCGATAACGAGATCGCTTCGCTGAAGCTGGCGGCGATGGGGATCAGGATCGATTCGCTCACGCCCGAGATGCTCGAATACATGACTAGCTGGGAGACCGGGACCTAAAGGTGAATGGGTGGGGGCCGGGCTTTGTCCCCGCCCCTACTTTGAATCGTCCGACTTTCTGCGCTCTCCGGGCCGGCGCCTCTGCCCGGTCCGGGTGCTGAGCACCCCCGTCCCCGAGGCCCTCTCGGGATCGCGCCTCTCCCCTTTGCGGCGGTCCGCGCCCGAGCGCCGCTCGTCTTCGGAGCGGTTTTCTTCTTTATCCTTATCCATTTTTCCTGAGTTGTAGTGAGGTGCAGTCTTACGAAGAGCGCGCGGCCTCCGCCATCGGGTCCGGGCGGGGCCTAACAAGCAGTGGTCGATGCGCCCCCGCGAAACGATAGCGACCCGACGCCCGCCGAGCGGCGGCGCTGCTCGCCAGCCCGGCTTGGAGGGTTCAATGCCCCGGACCTGATGGCGAGCCCTCGCCGTCATTCGACCCGCCGGCGGACTCTTCGTCGCCCGCCCGGTCCCCTGCCGAATTCTCCGCCCCGGTCGCGTCGTCGGCGGAAGAAGAAGCTCCGAAGGACCTCTCGTTGGGCGCGGGCGCGCTCTGGCCGTCAGGCCCCTCCCCGGCGCCGGCCGCCTCTCTGTTCTCGCCGCCGGCCGGGGCCCCGGCTTGATAATCGGCGGAAGGGGAGCCTGCCGCGCCCTGCGATTCGCCCGCGCTCGACGCGCCGTCGTCGGGGCTGTCCGTGAAGAAGTCTTTCAATTCCTTGCCGGGCTTGAAGTATGGCACGCGCTTGGCCGGCACGTCGACGGGCTCGCCCGTCTTCGGGTTGCGCCCGCGCCTGGGGCCGCGCTCGCGCGTGCGGAAGCTGCCGAAGCCGCGCAGTTCGACCTTTTCGCCTTTGTGAAGCGCGCCGATTATCGAGTCGAAGACGGTCTCCACTATAACCTCGGCGTCGCGCTTATTCAGTTCCGCCGCGCGCGCCACTTCTTCTACAAGCTCTGCCTTAGTCATCTGTCTCCTGTTTACCGCGTACTGCCGGCGGCTGATTCGTGGTATCTGCTTACAATCCTGTCGCTGCGCGCCCTGTGCTGCGTCGAGAGGGTTCGAGTGCGCAAATACTCCGGCGAATCTACTGGCTGAATAGTAAATTGGACTCGCCAGAATTTTTGAAGCTTAATAGGTACTTCCCCTCACCTCTTAGGCACGGTCAAGTATCCACAGCGAAAAGCCAGAAATCAAGTCCTTAAGAGAGTTTCGAGGTTTTAACCCGCGTGCCGAGAAGATACGGAATCCGCATTCTCTGGGCGCGCGCGCACCCGAGCGCGGGCAGGGGCGGTGTGGTTTGACACTACTTCTTTCCGGACTCTATAGTTAATTGCTCGCTCTTTCATGCGGAGGGGCGCTTTAAGATGGCTTTATAGATTTGAGGATTTCGCGAGTAATAAAGATCAAGTATGACCACTTCCACAATCGTCTCCGATAAGAACCGACCCGGCGAGACTCAGGGCTCTTTCGCGACCCGCGGGGTGAGAAAGCATGTCCTGTCGAACGGGCTCACGGTGATCACGAAAGAGCTCCATGATAAGCCCATCGTCGCTTCGATAATCTGGTACCGCGTCGGGTCGCGTAATGAGGAGCTAGGCCAGACGGGTAAGTCCCATTTCCTTGAGCACATGCTCTTCAAAGGGACCGACAGGTACAGGCGCGGCGAGATCGACATGATCACCCTCAAGAATGGGGGCGCGAACAACGCCTTCACGTGGCTGGACTTCACGGCCTATTATTTCACGTTCGCCTCGGACCGCTGGCAGGCCTCCCTTGAGATCGAAGCCAACCGCATGCGGAACACGACCTTCGCGCAGGACGAGTTCGATTCGGAGAAGCAGGTCGTCGAAGAGGAGCTGCGCATCGGGCTCGACGGGCCGTGGGAGGCCCTCGAAAATGAAGTGTGGGCGACCGCCTTCCGCCAGCACTCGTACCACTGGCCGACGGTCGGGTGGTTCGACGACCTCGAAACGGCGACGGCAGAAGAGATGAAGGCCTATTACGACAAGTGGTACCACCCGCGCAACGCCACCGTGGTCCTCGTCGGGGACTTCGACACGAACGAGGCGGTCGCGAAGGTCGAAGAACTCTTCGGCTCAATACCTCCCGGCCCGGAGGTCAGGCCCCTGAATCTGGTCGAGCCCCCGCAGAAGGGCGAGAAGCGGGTGGTCGTCAAGAAAGAGACTCAGGTGGAGCGCCTGCTCATCGGCTATCACGCCCCGGCCGTCGGCGACCCCGATTCTTACGCGCTCCACGTCCTTGAGACCCTGCTCTCCTCGGGCAGGAGCTCGCGGCTCTATAAGCGCCTCGTCGATCAGGACCAGTCGGTGACGATGGCCTCGGCCACCTACAACGACCATATCGACGCCTCGCTCTTCTACGTTCAAGCCGAGCTCAAGCCCGGCTATAAGCTCGAAGACGTGGAGCAGGCCATCTACGAAGAGATAGACCGGCTCAAGAACGAGGAGCTGTCCCAGGTGGAGTTGGGTAAAGCCAGGAGGCAGATCGAAGCGGACCTCGTCCTGAGCAACGAAGAGCCCCTTCAGCAGGCCATCCTACTCGGGCAGTTCGAGACAATCGCATTCAGAGAGAGCATCCCCGAAGAGTCTCGCGGCTACAGGTATCTCGGCACGATGATGGAGAACACTTTCGCCGTCACGTCCCAGGATGTCGCGCGGGTCGCGAGGAAGTACCTGAGCCGGGACAACAGGACCGTCGGCTACCTGATTAACGATGAACAAGATAAGGGCCCGGAGCTTTCGGGCGATGAGTCGGAGAAGGCGTCCGGGCCCGCGCACCGGCTTCAGAATTCGGAGAACTCACCCGCGGGTCCTTTCGGCGGGCGAGCCGCCTTCCGCACGGGAGGGCAGGCCGGAACTCTGCCGGAGGACGCGCTGGACGGCCCGGAGCTCGCAAACCCGCTCCCCCCTGAAGACGGGGCGGCGGGCGGAGGCGAGGGCACGTCGCGCAAAGCCGGCCCGAAGCTTGACGTAGAGCGCGTCGAGCTTCCGAACGGGCTGGTCCTCCTGCTTTCTGAGAATCATTCCACGCCTTCGGCCGCCATCAACGCGGTGGTCCGTGCGGGGTCCAGGTTCGAACCGGACGATAAGGCGGGCCTCGCGTCGCTCGTGGGCGAATTGATCGACGAGGGGACCGAGACGCGCACCTCACAGGAGATCGCTTTCGCGGTCGAAGAGGTCGGCGCGCGGCTCGGCACGTTCGGGGAGTACCAGTCGAGCGGGGCGCAGGCCACCCTCCTGTCGAAAGATATCGCGCTCGGCCTCGAAATCATCTCGGACGTGTTGATGAATGCGACCTTCCCGGAGGATAAGATCAGGCAACAGGTCGACCGGCGGCTCGCGCAGATCAAGAGCCGCCTCGACGTGCCGCGCGTTCAGGCCTCGGACATATTCAACAAGGTCGTCTTCAAAGGCACCCCGCAGCACCGGCCCCCGGTCGGCTATGAGGAGTCGATCAGGGGCCTGACGCGGCAGGACATGATCGACTTTTACCGGCAGTACTACGTCCCGAATAACACCGTGATTTCGATTGTCGGAGACATCGACAAGCAGGCCGTGAAGGCGATTGTCGAAGAGAGGTTCGGCCCGTGGGAGCGCTCGGAGCAACTGAGCCTGCCGGAATTGCCCTCCCCGAAGATGCAGGCGGGGCCGATTGAAAAATTCATCCACGCCCCGAAAGAGCAGGTCAACATCTTCATCGGCCACGTGGGGATCGACCGCAGGAACCCCGACTACTACACCCTCCGCGTGATGGATACGATACTCGGGTCGAGCCCCGGATTCACCTCGCGCATTCCGCGAATCCTGCGCGACGAGCAGGGGCTCGCCTACACGACCTTCAGCAACATAACCGGGAGCGCCGGCATAGACTCGGGGCGCTTCATCGCCTACATCGGCACTTCGCCCGACAACCTAGAACAGGCGCTCGCGGGCCTGCGGAGGGAGATCGCCCGCATCGTCGCCGAGCCCGTCACCCTCGAAGAGCTTGAGACCGCGAAATCGTACCTCACGGGCAATTTCGTCTTCGACTTTCAGTCCAACTCGCAGGTGGCCGACTTCCTGATCGACGCGGAGGTCTACGGCCTCGAATTCGACTACCTTGAAAGATACCCAGAAATTATCCGAGGCATCACCGTCGATGACGTGACGCGCGTGACGCGGAAATATCTGGACCCCCGGCGGTTGACCACCGTCGTCGTCGGCCCCGTCGACCAGAACGGAAACGTCGTCAGAAAGTCCTGAGGATTAATTCGAAAGGCGCGGAAATACCGGATGAAGTACCTGAGTCCCATTAGAAAAGCGGCGGCGTTGACGATCCTGCTGGCGTTGGCATCGGCCCACTCCGCCGGGTCGTCCAACATGCCGCTCCCCCCTCCGAATTCGATGTCCAGCATAAAACAGGCGGACCTTAAAACTCACCTGAGTTTTCTCGCCTCGGATGAGCTGGGAGGGCGCTACACCTTCAGCCCGTCGCTCCGCGTCGCGGCGGACTATCTCGCGTCGCAGCTCAAATCGTACGGCTATCGCGGAGGGGCCCGCGACGGCACGTTTCTTCAGAACGTGCCGCTCGGGTACCGGGGCGTCGATTCGGAAAAGAGCGACATAGTCCTGACCGGGAGCAGTTTCAAGAAGCGGCTCAAGTATGGGGAGGACTTCCTCTCGCAGCAGGACTTCGACGCGAGCGTGAGCGGGGAGCTCGTCTTCGCGGGCTACGGCATCTCCTCTCCGTCGAATAAGCATGATGACTACGCCGGGCTCGACGTGAAGGGCAAGATAGTCGTGATCGCCGGCGGGGCGCCCGAGCAGTTGAAGGCCGCGCGGATTCCCGAGGGCGAGCGCGGGGCGGAGGCCGCCTACGCGCGCGGGGCGAAGGCCGTCATCTCCATCCCTAGCCAGAGGGTATTGCAGGCGTGGAGCGCGACCAGAGAGTACCTGTCGCGCGGGAGGCTCGGGATCGTCCAGCCCTCGGCGAGGAACTTCCCGGTCGTCATGGCGGGCTCGGTCTTAATCAAGCTCATCGCCACGGCGCTGGGCAAGGAAGAAGCCTACCTCCGAAAGCCGGAGGGGAAGCCTCTGGAGCCCGCGAAACTCCCCCTCTCGGCCGAGGTCAGGGTCGATGTCACGGTCAAGGAACTGCCCCCGACGCACAACGTCGTCGCCGTGCTCGAAGGGTCCGACCCGAAGCTGAAGAACGAATACGTGGTCGTCAGCGCGCATTACGACCACCTTGAGACGAGCAGCAGCGGGGAGGTCTACAACGGGGCGGACGATGACGGCTCCGGCACGAGCGCCGTCCTCGAAATCGCCCAGGCCTTCGCCACGGGGCCTAGGTCGAAGCGGTCCGTCCTCGTCATCCTCCACACTGCCGAAGAGCTCGGTCTTTTCGGCTCCGAGTTCTACACGGACTACGACCCGGTCGTCCCGCTCGACCGCCTCGTCGCGAACCTGAACATCGACATGATCGGGCGCTCGCGCCTGCCCGGCAACTCCGACTCGCGCGACCGCGACCTCTCCGACCCCAACACCGTCTACCTCATCGGGGCGGACAAGCTCTCGACCGAGTTGAACCGGGTGAGCGAGAAGACCAACGCCGACACCGTGGCGATGAACCTCGATTACAAGTACAACGAGGACCACGACCCGGAGAGGTTCTATTACAGGTCCGACCATTATAATTATGCGAGGCACGGCATACCGATCATCTTCTATTTCACGGGGCCTCACAGGGATTATCACAGGAGCAGCGACGACCTGGATAAGATCGACTTCGAGAAGATGGAGCGCATAACGAAACTGATCTTCGCGACCGGCTGGCGCATCGCGAACCTCCCCGACAGGCCGCCGGTCGATAAGAAGCCCGCCGAAGATGACACTTTGAAATAAGCCCGACAAGTATGCCCGATAAAACAGGCGTGCCTCCCGCTGGCGCGCCCATTTCATTTCGGCGCAGGATATCCCGTACAATCGCCCGGAATTTACTGCGGCCTTCACGCGCCCCGCTCAACCGCCATTCTCTTAAGTCGTTCTTCTACAGGCGCGGCGCGCGTGGCACCCGTATTGCCTTAACCGTCCGTATGAGAAATACGATATTTTCAATCTTACTATCGGCGGCTATCTCGGGCTCGGCCTTTGCTCAGGATAATGGAACCCGGCGGGGCTGGGGTTATGTCTTCGCGGGGCCGGGCGTTTCCACCCGCTCCGACTCGGGCGCAACTTTCAACGTGGGCGGGGGCGGCGAGGCCCTCGTGGCCGGAGGCTTCGGGGCCGGCGGGGAAGTGAGCTACCTGACGAGGTTCAACCGTTTCAGTGACGGCATCGGGCTGGCCTCCGCGAACGTCTCCTACCATTTCAAGGGGAATGATTCGAGCCGGAAGGTCGTGCCCTTCGTGACCGGAGGCGCGTCGCTCGGGTTTCGCGGCGGGGAGAACGCGGGCGGCGGGAATTTCGGAGGCGGCGCGCAGTACTGGTTCTCGGAGAGGGTAGGGGCGCGCTTCGAAGTTCGAACCCACGTCTTTTCGAGCGACAGCCCCTTCAACGTCGGGTTCCGCGTCGGCCTATCTTTCAAATGAAGTTATCCCCGAACGGGTCGACGAATAAACGAATCGATTAATGAATCGAGGGGTGAGCTTCAGTTCCTTCCGGGCGCGAGGCTCACCTCTTCCAGTTCTTCCGCCGCGGCCGCCGGCGGACCCGCCGCGCGCATCCCGCCCCTCACGAAGTAAAGCCCGATGAAAATAATCACCGCCCCGGCTATCTGCCCCGCGACCGGCACCTCGCCCAGGGCCGGCCACGCCACGAGCATGGCGACGATGGGGGTGACGTTGGAGTAGATCGCGGTCCGGGTCGACCCTATCTTTCGGACCCCATAGTTCCAGATGAAGTGCGCGAGGGCGATGGCCAGCAGAGCGCTGTAGACCAGCCCTCCCCACGCGACCGGGCGGACCGCCGGCCACTGCTGCGAGAGCAGGGAGGGGGCGCATATCAGAAGGAAGACGGGCGTCCCCGTAAGCATCATCAGAGTCGTGGCCTTCATCGCCCCGTGCTCGTTCACCAGCCGCCTCGCGCCCACCGTGTAGAGGGACCAGCAAAGCGTCGAGGCGAGCAGCAGACAGTCCCCGTAGACCGTCGCCCCGAACCCGACCTCGCCGCGACCGCTCAGAATTATGAGCACGATGCCCGAGAAGGCGAGCAGCAGGCCGATGACTCCGCGGGCGGTGAAGTACTCCTGCCCGCGCAGGCGGCTGATGACCGCCGTGAACAGGGGGGTTGTTGAGACTATGAGCGCGGCGTTGCCGGTCCGCGTGTTGGCGACGCCGGTTATGAAGAGGGACTGGTAGATAGCATTCGCGAGGATGCCGAGGCCGAACAGCCGCCACCCGTCGGCCCTCGGCACCTTCAGGCTGTGCCCCGTGGCGAGGGCGGCGACCAGCAGCGTCACGGACGCGAGGGCGAAGCGCGCCCCATTAAACGCGAGCGGGTTGAAGTCCGAGAGGGAGTATTTGATCGCGATGAAGTTAGACCCCCAGATCACGGTCATCAGCAGGAGCAGGAGGTCCGTGGCTCCGAAGGCGGGAGTGGTATTATTCGTTTCTGCTTGCCCGCCTTCTTTCAAATGTGACAGACCTCGAAGAGACGCACGCGCTCCGGGGAGAGCTTTTCTAAATGTCGGCGAGCCTCGCGACGCCGAGCGCCCGCTCGAGGTTCCGCGCTGCCGCCAGCAGCGTCGCCTCGTCGAAGTGGCGGCCGATCAATTGAATCCCGACCGGCAGCCCGCCCGACGTGAAGCCGCAGGGGAGGCTCAGGCCCGGCACCCCGGCCAGGTTCAGGGTGATCGTGTAGATGTCGGATAAGTACATCTCAAGCGGGTCGTCTGCCTTCTCCCCGAGCCTGAACGCGGGGGTCGGGGCGGTCGGGGTGGCGATGACATCGCACGAGGCGAAAGCGTCCCTGAAGTCCTTTTCGATCAGGGAGCGTACCTTCTGCGCCTTGCCGTAATAAGCCTCGTAATAACCGGCGGAGAGGGCGTAGGTGCCGAGCATGATCCTGCGCTTCACTTCGGCCCCGAAGCCTTCCTCGCGCGTGCGGCTGTACATCTGCTTCAGGGCCTTGGCCTCTTCCGCCCGGAAGCCGTACCGCACCCCGTCATACCGCGCGAGGTTCGAGCTGGCCTCGGCGGTCGCGATGAGGTAGTAGACCGGGACGGCGTATTCGGTATTCGGCAGGCTCACGTCGACGACCTCGGCCCCCATCTCTTCGAACCTCTTTATGGCGGATTCGACCCTGTCTCTCACTTCAGGGTCGAGGCCTTCTCCGTAGTACTCTCGCGGCACCCCGACGCGGAGGCCGCGCACGTCGCGCTCCGTCGCGGAAGAGTAGTCGTCGACCTCTTTGTCGCTGGACGTCGAATCATTTTCGTCCCGCCCCGCCATCACCCCGAGCACGCGCGCGGCGTCTTCGACGGAGTTCGTGAAGGGGCCGATCTGATCGAGCGAGGAGCCGAAGGCGATGAGGCCATAACGCGACACTCGCCCGTAGGTGGGCTTGAGCCCGACGACCCCGCAAAGGCTCGCGGGCTGGCGAATCGAGCCGCCCGTGTCGGAGCCGAGCGTGGCCATGGACATGCCCGCGGCGACCGCGACGGCGGAGCCGCCGGAAGAGCCACCCGGCACGCGCGAAGTGTCCCACGGGTTTTTCACCACGCCGTAGGCCGAGTTCTCGTTGGACGAGCCCATCGCGAATTCGTCGCAGTTGGTCTTGCCGACGATGATCGCGCCGGCGGCTTCGAGCCTCTCCACGGCGGTCGCCGTGTAAGGCGGCCTGTAATTGAACAGTATTCGCGACCCCGCGGTCGTGCGGACGCCGCGCATGACCATGTTGTCTTTGATCGCGACGATTGCTCCGGCAAGCGCGGGCAGCGGCTCCCCTTTTTCCGCCGCCCGGTCGATCTGCTGAGCCCTTTCGAGCGCCGAGTCCTTCGTGACGGAGATGAAGGCGTTAAGATCGGACAGGCCCTCTATGCGGTCCAGGGCCGCGCGCGTGACCTCTTCGGCCTTCACTTCGCGCGACGCGAGCTTACCCCTGAGCGAATCGATTGTGAGCTTTCTCAGTTCCAAGTGAGTCTCCACCGCTTAAGTACGGCATTGCATTCAGCCGCCGATGACCTTCGGCACCTTGAAGTATCCCGCTTCCGCGTCGGGCGCGCTCTCGGTCGCGGCCTTCGAGCCCAGGCTGGGCGTCACTACGTCGTCGCGGCGAACGTACTCCGAATCTTCGCCGGCCGGGGAGCAGTGAGACATCGGCTCTGTGTCGGAAGTGTCGAGCTGGTTCAGCTTTTCTATGTAGCCGAGGATCGAGCCGAGCTGCTCGGTGAAGGAATCGGCCTCTTCGCTCGAAAGTTCGAGCCGCGCCAGTTCCGCGATTTTTTCAACGTCAGTCTTGGTAATAGGCATACCGTCTCCCGCATCGACGCGCGCGTAAGCCGAGAATTATAGGTGCGGCGGCGCGACCTATCAAGCCGCCCTCCGAACCCGCGCCCCCTCAGACCTCCTCAAGAGGCCAGACCTCGACATCTACGGGCCCCGCGCAATGGAGCAACGGTTCGCCGCCGGGGGTTGGGAGCCCGTCCGCTTCGATCATGGTGGAATCATAGGCCGTAAGGTCTGCCTCCTGCAGGGGCCAGGGTCGATGAAATATCCGGCAGCGGTAGAGGCTTTTTTCATCCGACGCATAGAGGCAGTAACGCTCGACAAGAAAAAAATCGAGCGAGCCGGGTTTCGCTTCCGGCAAGTCGGGGCCTACCCTCCACGTGGCATTGAACTCCGCATGCGGCCCCGCGCCCTGGCGGGTCGTGGAGTAGGTGATCGTGTTATCCCGTTGCTCAAGGCTGATTCTCGCGTTGTAATACGGCAGGTGGAAGAAGGTGCGGGCGGCCAGCACCGCCACGAGGCTGTTGGCGTCCAGCGAGAAAAACCACACGCCCGGAACTCCGTCCAAGTGTACGTAGGTGCGCACGTTGATCTCGTGGAAGTCGCTCGCCCACGGCAGGGGGGGCATAAAGATGGGCCGCGCATTCCAGATCGTGAAGGGGATCAACCCTATCCAAGCTTTGCCGTCGAACGTGTCGACGGACAAACGCTCGGGTATCAGCGGCCGAAGCGCTTCGACAGGTATCGGCCAATGCATGAAGAGCAGCTTGCCCCACGACTGGTACATGATTGGCGAGCCTTCGGGCCGCTCGCGGATCGATACTCGATCAGACATTTCCGGTGATCGGTCTTCCATAATCTTTCGCGCGGCAGGTCGCGGCGGGCAGTCCTTTCTGACAGAGAGATCGTCCGCCTCCACCGTCCTGATTATAGATGTTTTAACCTCTTTGACAAATTCCGCGGGCCCATCACGCCTGCGGGCGTTGCGTCGCCCGGCCCGTTCCGGCTTTTGATTGCGGCCTGCGCCTTTGTTAGAATTTGCTGTCGATTGACAGGCGGACAGGCCGCCGCGCGGAGGCGCACCACGATTGGACAACCCTGAGCAAAAGAAGCGAGAACCTAAACTGACCGAGAGCGGGCGGAAACGCCTGACCAAGGTCATCGTGCTCTCCATCCTCGTCATCGTGCTCATGCTGATCCTCGTCGCGCAGAGCTTCAACCTCAGCGCCCTGGTCAGCCCCGACACCGCGAGCGAAACCCTGCTGCTCTACGCGCTTTCCACGCTGAACTTCTTCGCCTTCATCACGGTCTTCTTCGTCCTGCTTCGAAATATACTCAAGCTGGTGCGCGAGCGGAGGGCGAACAGGCTCGGCTCGAAATTCAAGACTCGCTTCGTCGCCTACGCCATCGGGCTCTCGCTGCTACCCGCCTTGCTGCTCTTCTTCTTCGCTTACGGGCTGCTGAATCTGAGCATCGACCGGTGGTTCGGCGAGCCCGCGCGCCAGATCGTCGATGACGCGCAGGCCGTGGTCGATGAAGGCTACTTCAAACAGGCGCGGCTCGACCTCGCCGCCAACGCGCGCGCGATCTCGAAGTCTTTCTCGCTCGGGACGCGCGACGATTTTACGAGCCCGAGCGTGCAGGGCCAGCTTCGCGAAAAGCTGGAGGAGTACGGCGTCGATTTCCTGAGGCTCTCTTCGCGCGACCGGACCCTGACCCTTTACCGCTCGAACCGGCTCCCGCCCGAAAAGGTTGGGGAGGCGCTCAATATAGCGGACGAAGAGATTCTGTCGGGCGAGGACTCTTACGCGAACCGGGCGTACGGGAGCCAGCCCTCGACCATCTACGTCCTGTCGGGGATCAGGCTTGGCTCGCCGGAACACGACCGCCGCGCCCTGATTTTAGGCCGCACCGCGCCGCCCGAGCTTACGCAGCCTTTAGCGAACATCGCCGCCCAGCATGAGAACTTCTACAGGCTGCGCGGGGGCATCAAGCGGATAAAGGCGCTTTACATAATGCTGCTGTCGGCGGTGACCCTCCTGTTGATCTTCGCGGCGAGCTGGCTCGCGCTCTGGGTCGCGCGCGGGATCACCGTGCCGATTCAGGCCCTCGCGGAAGCGACCGAGCGGGTCGCGCACGGCGACCTGGGCCATCAGGTGAAGGTCGTCGCCGAAGACGAGCTTGCGGTCCTCGTGAATTCGTTCAACCAGATGGCCGCGCAATTGAGCGAGAACCGCGAGCGGCTCGAATGCGCCGCGGATGAGCTGAGCCGCTCGAACACCGCCCTCGATAACCGCCGCCGGTACATCGAGACGGTGCTCGAATCCCTCTCGACCGGGGTGATCTCCGCCGACGAAGGCGCGGGC
Organism: Blastocatellia bacterium; assembly: GCA_035634255.1. Lineage (GTDB taxonomy): Bacteria > Acidobacteriota > Blastocatellia > UBA7656 > UBA7656 > DATLMR01. The sequence continues at coordinate 19,846 of DASQDI010000110.1, read as the reverse complement.
GTCACGACCATAAACCGCGCGGCCATCTTCATGCTCGGGCTCAACGAGAAGCCCGAGATCGGCACGCCCCTGAACCGCCTCGTGGACGGGCCGCAGGGCGAACATCTGATGGCCCTTTGCAGGCGCGCGAAGCGGAGCGACCTCGCGCAGTCAGAGATCGAATTCAAGCGGCCCAACGGAAGCAGCCTGCACACCGCGACCACCGCTATCGCCCTGAGGAGCTCGAAAGGCCCGCTCGAAGGCTGGGTGATCGTGATCGAAGACCTGACCGACCTGATCCAGGCCGAGCGCGCCGCCGCATGGAGCGAGGTCGCGCGCAGGATGGCCCACGAGATCAAGAACCCTCTGACCCCCATCCAGCTTTCGGCCGAACGCATCATGCGGAACTATAAGCGCTCGGCACGGCCCGAGCTCGAGCCCCGCTTCGACGAGATAGTCAAGGAAGGCACGGCCACCATCGTCCGCGAGGTCGCGGCGCTGCAGAGGATGGTCGAGGAGTTCTCGCGCTTCGCCCGCTTGCCCGAGGCGCGCCGGGTCGATAGCTCCCTGAACGATGTCGTGCGCGACGCCGTCAGCCTCTACGACGAGCGGCTCAACGGCGTGAGCATCGAGTGCAGGCTCGTCGACGACCTGCCGACCCTGAAGCTGGACCCGGAGCAGATCAAGCGCGTCATGGTGAACCTGATCGATAACGCCCTTGAGGCGCTCGGGCGGAGCGAGCCGGGCAACGGCAACGGGGGCGGCAATGGGAATGGGGCGAAGTCGGAGGCGGCGGAGCGAATTCTGATCGAGTCCAGATGGATCAAGGCGAAGGACATGGTTCGGCTGACCGTTACGGACACGGGGCACGGCATAAGGCCCGCCGACCGCGACAAACTCTTCCTGCCGAAATTTTCGACGCGGGACCGGGGGACCGGGCTCGGGCTCGCCATCGTCAGCCACATAATCGCCGACCACAAAGGCCGGATCTGGGTCGAGGATAATTACCCGCGCGGCGCGAGGTTCATCATCGAACTGCCGTCGGGCGAGCGGGGCGGGTGACCCCGCCCTTCCCGTCAATTTCTACAGCTCCCCGTTCAAGACTATGTTGTCTATCAGGCGGGTCGTCCCGATGTAGACGGCCATCGAGACCAGTGTCGGCTCGTCGTTCGGGATGAAATCTACGGGGTCCAGATTGGTGGCGTTGGTGATGGCTACGTAATCGATCCGCGCGAGCGGCTCCGCCTCTATGACCGAGCGCATGGCCGCTATCAGCCTTGGGCTCTCGCGCTCGCCGCCGTTGAAGATGGTCCTCGCCCTTTCGAGCGCGCGCCTAAGCGCGGTCGCCGCCTTCCTTTCGTTTATCGACAGGTAGACGTTGCGGGAGGAGAGCGCGAGGCCGTCTTCTTCGCGCACGGTCGGGCCGACGACGACCTCGGTGTCTATGGATAGGTCCGCCACCATGCGCTTTATGACTATGACCTGTTGCGCGTCCTTGCGCCCGAAGTAGGCGAAGTGGGGCTGCGTGACGTTCAGGAGTTTGTTGACTATCGTGGTCACGCCCTTGAAGTGCCCCGGACGGCTCGCCCCTTCCAGCTTCTCGCTCAGCCCCCCGACGGTGACGTGGGTCGAGAAGCCCTTCGGGTAAACGTCCTCGGGCGAGGGCGCGAAGATGAGGTCGACGCCCCGCGTGAAGGCCAGCTCGGCATCGCGCGCGAGGTCTCGCGGGTACCGGTCGAAGTCTTCACTCGGGCCGAATTGAGCGGGGTTGACGAAGACGGAGATTATGACCGTATCGCACATCTCGCGCGCGATACTCATGAGCGAGAGGTGGCCTTCGTGGAGCGCGCCCATCGTCGGCACGAGCCCTATGCGCTTGCCCTCCGCCCGGAGCTCACGCACAATCGACATCATTCTTGGTATGCGATTGATGATCTCCATACGCTTCTTGATAAAGAGAGAGAATATTACCGGCTAATTGATCGGGCCGAGGGGAGGCATCGACTGCGGGTGCTCGTCCTCGATCTCGACGACGACGCCCTCGGGCAGGTGATAGCTCTCCGCGTCGGCGGGGAAGCGGCGCGCGTTCACGTCGTCCGCGTAACCCTTGAGCGCCTCCGCGATGCTCGACTTGACATCGGTGTACTGCCGGACGAATTTGGCGGTGTGGCCGAAGGTGAGGCCGACGAGGTCCGTGAATACGAGGATCTGGCCGTCGCAATCGACCCCGGCCCCGATGCCGATGGTCGGGATGCTCACGCGCTCGGTGATGATGCGTGAAATTTCGGCCGGGATGCCTTCGAGGACGATTGAGAAAGCGCCCGCGCGCTCAAGCGCGAGTGCGTCTTCGATCAGCTCGCGGGCCGACTCCATAGACTTGCCCTGAATGCGGTAGCCGCCCATCCGCAGGAGCGATTGGGGCGTGAGGCCGATGTGCCCCATGACCGGAATCTCGGCGTCGACAATCGCTCTGACTACGGGGGTGCGCCGCGAGCCGCCTTCGACTTTGACGGCCTCGGCCCCCCCCTCCTTGATGAACCTGATGGCCGATTCGACCCCGCGCTCGACGCTGTCCTGGTAATAACCGAAAGGCATGTCGCCGACGATCAGGGCCCGCCTCACTCCGCGCCGGACGGCCCGCGAGGCCGCGATCATCTCGTCGAGGGTCACGGGGAGAGTCGAGTCGTAGCCGAGGACCGTTTGAGCCAGACTGTCGCCGACGAGAATGATGTCGAAGCCCGCTTCGTCCACCATCCGCGCGGTCGGGTAATCGTAAGCCGTCAACGCGACGATGGGCGCGCCGCCTTTGCGCGCGCGGATGTGCGGGGCCGTGATCTTCTTGACGCTGCTTTCGGTTATGTGGCTCATCCTGGGATCTCCTTAAGACATTTCGTGCTTGATTATATAAGAGAGACGCAGCGGGTGCCAGGCAGAGGAATGGGAGGGCAGAGCCGGAGGAGGGAAGCCTGTTCTTCAGGGGGAGGCGGCCGGAGAAAAGAGCCGGCTCTCACGAAACGGGTGATTAAAGTGGCACGGTATTCTTATGGCCTTGTGTATTCGAAGACCGCCGACTCCGAGCCGTCGGGGTTGACGACTTTCAACAGGGCCGGGACGCCGGATACCAGCAGGTTGCCGGACTTCTTGCAGCGGAGCATGTGTGAAAAATCGGCCTCGTTATTGGTCTTCTGGCTTACATCGTTAAGCCAGACCTTGGCCCCCATCTGGAAATTTTCTCCGTCGATGAAGAGCTTCTTGCCCTTGATCCTCACTCCCATTATAACGGGCAGAGTCCCGCCGCCCGAGCCGCTGATAGAAAAACGCGCGCTCACGATCTCGATGGGGATGGCGTTGGATTCGGTCGTCACCTTGAGGCGGACCCGCCCCTGAGTGGTCTGCTTGTCCGGCACGGCCCACTCGAAGCCGGTCGCTTCCCCGTCGGTGAGTGTCGCGATCAGGTTGGAGATCGGGAAGGTCATTCCGTCGTCGGTCGAGTATCGGAGCTCGAAACTGTCCACGTTCGACGGGTTCGTCGCGGTCCATGTTATCGGGAAAGTCGAGCCCGGCTGAAGGTTCATCCCCGTCAGGTCTGAAGTCAGATCGACGTTGACCGCGGTGGTCTCGGACTCCGAGAGCGAATTGGCGGTGTAGATGAAATCGCCGCGGTTGTCGCCGCTGCCGTTCGCCGCGTTCCCGGCCACGTAAAAGCGGACGAAGCCTATGTCACCGTCGGGGGCCGTCCAGTCCACTTGCCACGTCCGCTGGTTGTTGCCGTTCGGAAGCGTCCCCGACTGCCTGTGCTGGACGTACTGCCTGCCCCCCGCGCCCGCGAGCGGGTTCATCTGAGTGTCGGGGCCCACGGGCTGGAACGTCCCCGCGCGATTTCCGCTCCTATCGATGGCCGTCAACTGGAAGCCGTAACGCTGCCTGTTACTCTGGCGGACCGTCACCGTGAGGCGGTACTTCTTCCCCGGCTCGTAGACGGAGGGTGTGCTGCCGAGGCTTACGCTACCGCTCCCGGTGTTGGCGGTGCTGTCGTCATGGCAGGTGGTGCAATTGCCCAGGTCTCCGGGCGCTCCGGTGTAGCGGGGCTCCGGCCCCATGACGCTGGCGTATGCCGCGGCCGTTATCACCGACAGGATTACCAGAGCCCGAATCTTATGCCTCACACTGAAGATGCGCATGAGCTCGTCCCTTACCCAAGGAATCCCACGTCTTCAAAGCTGCCGCCGAGCACGGTCCGAGAATCGGCCCCGAGCCACTTGTCGAGAATAGTAGCATAGACCGCCCTGAAATCGACGTTGAAGACCATGTTCCCGGCCCGGTCAAGGTCGAGAGGGGATAGCGAGGGCTGCTCCCCGTAGAGCCCCCCGCGGACCGGGTTGCCTATGACGAACATCTGCGACGTTGTCCCGTGGTCGGTCCCGAACGAGGCATTCTCCTGCGGCCGGCGGCCGAACTCCGACCACTCCATTATTACCACGTTGTCCGACAGCCCGTGCGCGGCCATGTCGTCGTAAAACGCCTTCACCGCTTCCGAGAAATCATTGAGGAGGATCGCATGATCGCCGATGAGTTTGTTCGAGGGCTCGGCGTCCGAGCCGATCTGCCGGGCGTGATTGTCGAAGCCGCCGAACTCGACGTAGAGCAGGTTCGCCTCCGGGATAGTGGTGATGAGCTGGGCGGCCATCTTCAGCGCATTCGCGAGCTGGTTGCCGCGCTGGCCCGCGCCCGTCGGGTACGCGACCGGGGAGGTGTATCCGGCGACGGCCGTGGACACCTCCTGAGCGCCCGCGAGGGCGTCGACCCCCGTGCCGGCGAGCGCGCTCAGGAAGCTTCCCTGCGGGAACGTCCTGCCGTTGGTCGCGTTGAACGCGGCGATCTGGTTGTTCCGGTCGCCCTGATTCCTCGGGTCGGTCTGGAACGTGTAATTCGCGAAGTTGGAGATGCTGGGCACGACGACCCTGTCGGCGAAGAAGGCTTTCGGCAGGGCCCCCCCGATGTTGACCGCCGACAGGTCCGATTGCCCCGAGAGCGACTGGTCCGCGTACTTGCCGAGCCACCCATTGCCCGCGCCCCCGTTCAGGTTGGCCGTGGCCCAGATGTCTTTCGAGAGGAAGTGCGAGAGGTTGGGCGAAGGGTACCCCACCCCGTTAACTATCGCGACCTTGCCCGCGTCGAACAGGTCCTTGATCTCCCCGAGCGAGGGGTGGAGCCCGAACTGATTCGAGATGATGGTGGACCGGCCCTGATCGTCTTTCAGGTCCGAGTCGCGGAAGGAGAGGCCGGGCCGCAGGCTGGAGTAGTTCGGATCGGTGTAGGGTATGAGGGTGTTGAGCCCGTCGTTGCCGCCGTTGAGCTGAATGACCACGAATATCCTGCGCGTGGAGTTACTCTGAGCCCGCGCGCCGGAAAGCCATATTTTCGGCATGACGAGACTGAGGGTGACCATCCCCGCCCCGCGCTTGATGAATTCTCTTCTTGTTGTCGGCATCGCTCTCCTCCTAATTCAGTTGGAACTCCGGCAGGCACATGATCTGATGGGCGAGCCCGCGGATCTTCGAATCGACGGTCTGATCGTTCACCACGAACTCGGTTTTGTTGCCCTGGTTGTCTTTCAAGAGGTAGTCCTTCAGGGTAGGCACCGCGTTGCCCGTGACCTTGAGCGGGCCGAGCACCGAGAGGAACTTCTTGACGGTCTTCTTGGCCGTGGGCTTCGTGTACTTGCCCAGCTGCTCGTTGGTCACGTACGCCCCCGGCTGATCCGTCCTGCGGTTGTTCACGAAATTATTCGAGAAGTTGAAGCGGTCGAGGACCGTCGCGGTGTTTATCCACCCCAGGTGCAGGTCCCACCCGTTCACGTCGGGAGGGTTGAAGATGTCCTGCCCCATCACGCGGGCCGACTGGTAAAGGACGTTCGAGGCACCGCGCCGGTCGAACGTCCCCGGAGAGTACTGGCCGCCGAGCATCCTCACGGCCCCGACGACAAGCTCCGCCGGCTGCTTGATCAGCCCGAACCGCGCGCGGCCGCCGAAGAACTCGTCGGAGACGAAGATGGCGCGCATCAGCTCTTTTATCGAATGGTCCTCGTCCTCGTACACGTCCGCGAATTTCTCGATGGTCGCCTTGTCCGCCGGGCTCGAAGTTAGCGGGTAGACGAAGAACTCGAATATCTCTTTCACGAGGTGCCGCGCGGTCGCCCGCCTCGCGCACACGATCTCGATCACGTCCTCCCAATCGAACTGGGCCGTCTGCCCGTAGATCGTCTTCGCCCCGTTGTCGTGCTGGTTGGCGGCGACGAAGAATTCGAGGTTGAACCGGTCCTCGCTGCCCCTCACCACGCGGAACTTGCCCCCCGTGAACGCGCGGGCGATCTCTTTCACGTCGTCCTCGGTGTAATTCGGCTGGCCCGTGACCACGTCGTTGATGCCCATCGTGAAGAGCTCCTGAAGCTCGCGCGCCCAGTTCTCGTTCGGGCTGCCTAATATGTTGGTGACTCCGTCCAGCCAGACGAGCATGGCCGGGTCCCGCGAGACTTTGAGCAGGAGGGAGTCGAAGCGGTCGAGGGCGCTGGCGCGCAGGGTAAGGTTCTGGACGAACATCAGCCGCTCCTCGACCTTGGAGAGCGCGGTGGCAAAATGGTTGTGCCAGAAGAGGGTCATCTTCTCTTCGAACTGGCGGCGCGAGTGGACCATCCTCGTGAACCACCACCGCCGTATCTCCGCCTGGTTGAACTTCTGATTGTCTCGCGGGTCGGAGAAATCGAAGCTGGCGGCCAGCAGGTCGTCCAGAGGCTTGTTGTCGATCTGGTTGTAGTTGAGCAGGTGGTCGACCGCGCCCTCGCGCCCTCGCGGCACCAGAGCTTCGATCTCTTCGGGAGGCCCGGCAAATCCCATCCTCCTGAGCAGGTGAGCCGCCTCATCGAAATTCAAAGTCGCCATATGTCGCTCTCCTCCTTCGGCCCGCCTCGGGGCGTGCCTGACCCGGCGTTAGCCTCGTCCCATTCGCTGCCGATCTCTGTTGAAGTCGCCTGATCGATCCCGGCCTTTGCTGACGAAAAGCCGGCCCCGTCGCGCCCGGTCTGTTGCGCCTGTTTCGCCCGTCCGCGAGTCGGCCCGTGTTGATCCCGACTCTATAGACTCGCGGGCTCGGGCAAAAGTCTGGAATATTGGAGGTAGGGGCTCTCTATCTCTTCTGCCGCAGCCATTCGGAGCGGGTGGCGAATGCCGAAGGCGACACCGCCCTCTGCACTGCGAGGATGCCGTCGAGGTGATCGATCTCATGCTGCAACAGCTCCGAAAAATCCCCCTCGGCCTCGATCAGCTGGCTCGCGCCCCGCTCATCTTCGTACCTGACCCGGACGCTCTGCGCTCTGGAGACGCGCACCATTAAATCGGGGAAGCTGAAGCAGTCGTCCCACAGCTCGAACCTTTCGCCGCTCGCCCAGATGATCTCGGGGTTGATCAGAGGTCCGTCAAAGCCATTGGTAGCCATGCGGATGAAGATCATGCGCCTGAGCGCTCCTATCTGCGGCGCGGCGATGCCCCGACCGTAGCCCGTCGCCTCGCGGAAGCTCGCGAGGGTGTCGCTCAGGTCGCGGGCCAGCTCGCGGACGCGGCTCGAAGAACGGTCGGAGATGGGTAGAGATTTCTCAAGAAGGGTCGGATTGCCGAGTTGAAGAATCTCACGCGAAGCCATGATGATCGTCCTGTCCTTTGAGAATGTGAGGGGCAGATTATACCTCACCGCCGCGCCCGCGCGACAGAGTATTCCGCCTCATTCTTCCGCGTCCGCGGCCGGGGCGTAGAGGTTCCGCGATTTCCACACGACCCCCCGGCCCGTCAGCACTCGCCATGTCGAACTCAGCAGGATGAGGGCCATCAGGCCGTGGCCGAGAAAGCTCAGGAAGGCGTAACCGGGCGGGAGCTTCGTTTCAAGGTAGAGCGGCACGAAAGAGGCCACCAGAGCCAGGTACGCGGCGAATCCCGCGAGCGCTACCGGGAGAAGAGCGACCGCCCGCGGGTCGATCAACCAGATCGCCGTCGCGACCAGGGCGATCAGCAGGGGCGCCGTCGTGAATGAGACGACGCCGACCGCCCCGGCTATGGCGCGCAGGGCGCTCCCGCCCGAGCCCACGAAGGCATTCTTCCCGAACCCCTCGAACAGCTCGCGCAGGTTCGAATACATCGGGGTCGAAATCAAATCCGGCGCGGCGGCGAGGTGCAGTCTGAAACCCGCGCGCTTCAGCAGGCGGGCGGTGCTAAGGTCGTCCGTCACGTCCGCGCGAATGGCCTCATAGCCTCCCACGTGATCGTGCGCCGCGCGCCTCATCAGCAGGAACCCGCCGATGCCGAGCGCCACGTCTGACCTGGGGTCGTTCACCTTCCAGACCGGGTAAAGTAACAGGATGAGCCACCCGGCTATCGGCATGACGAGCCTCCCCCAGAAACTGCTCGAAGTGATGTTGGGGGCGAGTGTCAGAGCGTCGTACCCTTCACTCAGGGCCAGATTCATGGCGAGCCTCAGCGCCGAAGCGTCGAAGGTCATGTCGGCGTCCGTGGCCAGTAGCCACTCGCCGCCGGACGCGCGCCGGGCCTGTTCCATAGCCCACGGCTTCCCGATCCACCCTGCCGGAAGCGGCTCGCCTCGAATCACGGTTAAACGCGCGTCTTCCCGCGCAATCTCCCTGAGGATTTCGAGGGTTGAATCGCTGGAGCGGTCGTCAACGGCTATGACTTCGAACCTGGGATAATCCTGCGCGAGCATCGAGCGGACCGACTCGGCCAGTATCCTGCCCGCCTCATTCCGGGCGGGCACGAGCACCGACACCAGAGGCGCATCGGCCGCGCCTCCGGCCCTCGAGCCATTTCGGGTAAGCCTCGGCCCCGTCCTGATGCTGACAAGGTTGTATGCGAGGGCCAGAAGCCACACGAAGGCGACGGCCCACAATGCGAATGCAAGGTAATTCAGATCGACTCTCCTGCCGCCCGGATACTAAAAAAGAGTGTAATGTTCCGGGGGTGAGCGCGCAAACCCGGCCTCCGGGCGGGAAAGGCGGAAGCGCTTCGCCAGCAGCGTATAAAAAGCGTTTAACGGATGGCGCGTTACCATACATCCGTCTCGATATTCGCCCGAGGACCCGGCGGAGAGGCGGCCCCGGATGGCACGGACCTTGCACCTTGAATCAATTTGATAAATCTAAAGATCGGGAGAAGGGAAGTATGAGGGCAAAGACGCACCCAGGAGATGATAAACATATAACGACGTCATCGTCCGACGACACGATGAACGTGAAAGAGATGGAGCAGCCCGGAATGAACGAGCGCAAGGAAGGCGACGGGAAGCTGCGCCCTTCCGGCGTTTCGGTGGAGGAGGTGGCCGAGCAGTCGGCTTACGAGGACAGCGAGCTTGAGATAGCGCACCAGGCGGCGAACTCGGAACGGAACAAGAAATAAATAATGCCGGAATACGCCGTTTAATAAACCTTTGTCTTGTCTCCGCGAGAAGTCTGGTGTATCCTGTATAGCTTTTAAAAGCCCGACAAAGTGTAGAGTGGGAGAAGAATAAAGGAGAGACGGTATGAGTGCTGTTGGTGTGTGCCCAGGGACGAACAGTGAGAGAGTCTTACAGCAATTCCTGCGGGCCAGATGCGAAGTCAACGGGAGCGGGCGCGATTGCAGAATTCTTGAGCTGACTCCGCGCGGCGCTTTCATCGAGAGTTATGTGCCGGCGGTAACGGGCTCGGACGTCAGCCTGCAATTTCGCCTACCCAATGGTCATCACGTTAGCGCAAGAGGCGTGGTAAGTTATCACAAATTTACCGAAGGCTTCGGGGTCGATTTCAACCGGCTCTCGTCGGCCGACCGCGAGCAGATCAGCAGTCTCGTGGGCTGAACCTCTTCCGCCGCCCAGTCTTTTCCACTTAAACCGATTCATAGCGCGCACCTCAGGCCATGGCAGGCTGAGGTGCGCGTGCCGCTTGCCGCGGAAATAATAAAAGGGCGGCTCTTTTGAGCCGCCCTCACAGAGCAGTAAGGAGATGGGGGGATAGAGTCTACTTCTGCGGAGCGAGAGCCGTGACCTGCACGTTGTTGTTGATGAGGGTCATGCCCGTCGCCCTCTGAAGGTCCGCGAGCGCCTTGTTGTAATCGGTCAAAGCGCGAATCTCGTTGCCTCTCGCCACTGAAAGATCGTTCTGCCGCTCCAGTACGAAGAAGTTGGTGGAAAGGCCCGCGCGGAACCTCTCGACCTCACCCTTGTACTGGGCCTCCGCGGCGATGCGGTTCGCCTGGGCCGCTTCGAACCTCTGCTTGGTCGCCTCGACCGACTGCAAAGCGTTGCGAACTTCTATCTGAATATTCTGCACGAGCTGGCGCTGCCGGGCGTCTATCTGCCTGGATTCCGCGAGGGCGCGGCCGAGGTTGCCTTCCGCCGTGCGGTTGCGCCAAGGGAAGCTCAGTCGGACGCCCACTTCCCACGTCCTGAAGTCGTTGCTGAACAGCCCGCGGAGCGATTGGAAATACCCTCCGTTGAACCTGTTCGGGACCGTGGCCGCCGGAGTCGCCGGAGGCGGGATCGGGTTGAAAGTCTGGCGGCCGAGGTCTCTCAGGGCCCTGTTCAGATTCGTGATTAGCCCCTGGGTGACATCATCGAACCCTCCGGGATTGCCACCGCGAATCAGGTCGGAAGGCGTGCCGGCGAGGCCCGTCGACCCGTAGTTGCCGACGAGGTCGACCTGGGGCTTCGTCTGATTCTCGAAGAACTTGATGTCGATCTCCTTCTGCTGCGCTTCGAGGCGCACCTGCTCAAGCTCGGGCCGGTTCCTGAGCGCGAGCGCGCTGGACTCTTCGAGGTTGAAGGCGATCTGGCCGAACCTCGGCTCGTCCGCCGGGACAATGGTCGAGTACCAGAGCTTGTCGGCCGGGTCTTTGAGCAGCAGGCCCTTCAACTGGTTCTCGGCGGTCGTGATCGATTGCAGGGCGATGATGACCTGCTCCTTGCGGCTTTCGAGCGCGGCCTCCGTCGACCTCAACTCTATGGGCGCGAGCGTCCCCGCCTCGACCATCTTCTGGTTGTTCTCAAGCTGGGTGCGGGTCAACTCCACCGAGTCGCGCGCGATCTGCTCGTTGCGGATCGCGAAGACGAGGTCCCAGTAGGCCCTCTGCACGGAGCTGATGATCTCGATCACGCGCTGGCGGAACTCGCTGTCGGAGCGGTCGAGCGCGCGCTGAAGCACCTGTATGGTGCGGCGGTTCTGATCGATCCTGAAGTTCCGCATCAACGGCTGCGTGAAGACGAAATTCACCGTGGGGTTGTATTGCGTCGTGAGAGTCGATGAAGTGGCGCTGGTCGTCCTGCGCGTGTTGTCGAAAGTCAGGTCGAAGAAGCCCCCGGTGCTTTCGATATTCTTGGTCGTCGCGAAGTTGTAAATGAAATTCTTGTTGGTGACGGCGGAACTCGCGTCGCCGCCCGCGAAGATCGAGGCTACGGGGAAGGTCTGGCTCCCGTACCGAATGTCGGCGCTTGAGAGCACGTCGTAGATGCCGCGGGACGCATAGAGGCTGTACTGCGCCACCTGCACCCCCTGCCTCGACGCTTCGATGTCGAGGTTGTTCTGCAAGGCCATCGCGATGGCGTCCTGAAGCGGCATGAGGGCGACCTGATTGATGTCGACGCCTACGCGGGCGCGCGTGACTTCGGGCGACAGGGCGAGCGGCTGAGTGATGGGATTTTGCGTGCTCGGTGTGTCGGTGCCGGGAGTCGTCTGCCCCGGAGCCGCAGGCTGAGTCGGTCCCGGAGGCGTCTGGCCCGGAGCCGGGACGTTGCGCTGCTCGCGCTCGGTCGGCCGGCCGGGGCGAACCTCCCCCTGTTCTTCCTGCTGCTCGCGCGACCTCTGGGGGTCGGTCCTCGGAGGGTCTTTCCTCGGCTGCGGCGGAGTCTCCGGGGGCTTGGGCTGCTGGCTCTTCGCGACGACTCCTTCCTGCGCAAAGGCCGGAAGCGGAAGCGAAGCCCCCAGCAGGGCGACCAGGGAAAGGGTCGCTACCCCGCGGCTACATTTTCCAAGTATTCCGATAACTGAGTTCATACAAATTCCTCTCAAAAACAATATCCAGACACTCGCCCGGTTATTGCAATCTGCCCTAATTAGTAGAGCCATTCGCCTTAAATTGCGTATCGGGTCTGGTAATCACAGGCTCATACGACACCGCTCAGGATGTCGTTTCATAAATTTCGGAAGCCCCAACGGGCCGGGCCGCTCGATTCGAAACCGGGCTCCCGCGCAATGCCTGAATCTTTTGGCCCAACGTAAATAGGAGTTTACACGGCACCCCCGCGATTACCAAACCTACCGAGCGGGTCGCGCGATAGCAGAGGCTCTCCATACATCAAGTCGCGCTCGGAGACTCGGGCGCGACTCGATGTATGTGGGGATGCCGTGGTCTTTTCCCATTTCGACGGATTACCGTCTCAATCCGTGTGCCACTGCGTCCCGCGCGTTAAATGGCCGAATGACCCAGCTTAGCGACCCGCCTCGGACGGCCCGCAAAGCCCCCTGTTCATTCATGGGAAGCTTCTTTCCCAAAAACGGAGAGGGGGAGGCCGCCCTATTCGAAGACCAGGGCCGCCGTCTTGCCTTTGAACTCGATCCGCTTGACCTGAAAGCTCCCGTCGCTTGCCGCGGAGAAAATGACGGAGGTGTCCTGCGCGGGCGCTCCCAGCTGCGTGATCTTGTAGGCCGCCTTCAGGACCTCCTTGCCGCCCTTCATCACGAGCACGTCGCCTTCTTTGTCTTCGGCGAACTTCAGAGTGTACTCGCCTTTGGCGAGCGCCTTGTCCCCGACTTTCCCATCCCTGTTGAGCTTGATCGAGCGGGACACTTCCTGTCCGAATGCGGGGAAGGCGGAGACTATTCCGAGTAACATTACGAGAGCGAATAACATCGAGCTGAGTTTGCTTTTCATTTCTTCAACCTTTCTTTAAGACTTTAGCCTGGAGGCAAAGTGAAATAGTGGTCCCTCGTGCTCGGCCCCTTCAGGGGCTCCGCCTGCGAGTTCCCGCGCCTACTCGGAGACGATGATGAACGAATCGACGCGCAGGCCTGAGGGGAGCTTCCGCCCATCCTCAAGCTCTATCATCGTCTCCAGAATCTTCGTGTCGACCCGTTCGCTGGGCTCGTCCGTGCGAATGTTCTTCTTACCCAACACCTGCCCGATTCGTACTACGCGGCCCCAGAACTTCTCGGGGCCGAAAGCGTCAGCCGTCACGTAGGCTCTCTGGTTGAGCCGGAGCTTGCTCACCTCCGTCTCGTCCACGTCCACGCGGACGCGCAGGGTCGAGACGTTACCGACCGTGAGGATGGGCATCTCGCGCATGTCGGAGACGCTCTCGCCCGCGTTGAGGTGCTTTCGCAGGATCACCCCGTCGATGGGCGAGCGGATGAAGGTCTTCTCAAGACGCGCGCGCGCCTCGTCGAGCTGGCCCTGGGCGAAGGCGACATCCGCCTGCGCCTTCGCCCTGTCCTCTTCGCGCGCCTCGTCGTCGATCAGGGCGTGCCTCTCGCGGGCCGCGTCGAAACGGGCCCTGGCGACTTTGTACTCGCGCTCGGCCCTGTCAGCTTCCTCGCGGGCGATCACTCCCTTGTTGAAGAGAGACTGCCTGCGGGCCATCTCCTGGGAGGCGTTTTCGAGCATGGCCTCGGCCTCTTTGACCGACTCCCATGCCTGGCGGCGCTCCTGGCCGCGCGCCCCGTTGACGACCAGCCGGAGCTCCGCCTGCTCCTGCCTCAGGCGCGCTTCGGCCGAAGCGACCTGGGCGCGATAGTCGTCGTTTTCGAGCACGGCGAGCACCTGCCCCGCCTTCACTCCGTCCCCCTCTTCGACGAGCACGGACCTGATCTTCCCCCGAAGCTCCGAGCTGACTTTGATCTCTTCGGAGGCGGGCTCGACACGTCCGGGGGCCGCGACGAATGCGGGCTGTGCCTGCTGAGCGAGCACGGACATCGTCCCCTCAGTCGCCTCGCTTCGCCTCGTCATCAGGTAGGCGGAGAGCGATCCGAGAAACGTGATGATTGTGAGCGTGTAAATAATCGTTCGTCTCATGATTTCCTCCGGCGCTTACGCGAAAGGTCTGGCGGAATCGTTAGGGGCGAGCAGGCCCCGGGGTATGTGAGCCATACCGGGGTCGGCCAGCTCGGTCAGTCTGCCGTCCTCGATGTGCGCCCTGCGGTCGGCGTAATCGAAGGTGCGGTTGTCGTGCGTGACGATGACGACGGCGCGGCCCTGGTCGTGCGCCAGGTCCCTCAGTATCTCCATAATCAATCGCCCGCTGTGCGAATCGAGCGCGGCGGTCGGCTCGTCCGCGAGGATTATGTCCGGCTCGCCCGCGAGCGCCCTCGCGATTGCGACGCGCTGCTTCTGACCCCCGCTGAGGTCGGCCGGGAAGCTGCCGTATTTATCCGAGAGCCCGACCTGCGCGAGCAGAGAGGCCGCGCGCCTCTTCGCTTCCTTGCCCCGCACGCCCTTCAGGTCGAGCGCGACCTCGACGTTCTCCCCGGCCGTGAGGGTCGGGAAGAGGTTGAAGCCCTGAAAGATGAACCCGATGTGATGGAGCCGTATGGCCGGGAGGTGCCTCTCCGTGAGCCCCACGACCTCGCGACCCCGCACGCGCACGCTCCCGCTCGACGCTTGCAGAATGCAACCCATGATCGACAACAGGGTCGTCTTGCCGCTGCCCGAAGGGCCCATCAGCAGAACTACCTCGCCGCTATTAACATCCAGGCTCACCCCGTCGAGCGCCCGCACGGCCGCCGCGCCAGACGAGTAAACTTTCGTAAGACCCCGAACCGATATTGCCGCTTCCATTAAATGACTCCTTCCGGCCCTCTCACCCTTTGAAGACCATGGCCGGGTCGATCCGCGTGACTTTATTGACCGAGATCATCGACGCGCCTATGCACATCAGGAACGTCAACACGAGCATCATCAGGGCCATCTGCCATGGCATCTGGACCGACGCGCCGCCGCTGCTGCTCAGCCTGACCACCAGCAGGCTTACGCCCATCCCGAGCACGTAGCCGATGGCCGCGCTGATGATCGCCTGCTTGATGATGACCCGGTATATGTAGGCGTTCGACGCGCCCATCGCCTTGAGAGTGCCGAACTCGCGGATGTGGTCGATGGTCGTCGCGTAGATCGTCTGCGCTACCACGACCACCCCGACGATCAGGCCCATCAAAGCCGCCACCAGAATCCCCACCCCCGCGCCGGTCGAGAACAGCCAATACACCTGCGTCTTCCTCGCGAACTCGGAATTCGTGTAGACCTCGACATCTTCCAGGCGGGAGACGAGCGCCCGCTTGAGCGCCTGCGCGTCGAGCCCCGGCGCGGATTTGACGAGGATGTAATTGGTCTGGTCTTCCTTCAGTCGCGCGTAATTCTGGGCGTTCTTAAAGGAGGTGAACACGCGCGGGTTGGTCGTGAACGAGCGGACGTTCCGCGTAAACCCCACGACCCGCGCCCGGTGATTGTTTATCTCGACCGTCTGGCCGAGCGAAGTGACCCCTAGCTTCTCGCGGTAAATCTCGTCGATGATGATGGTGTCGGCGGCCTTCAGGTCCCGGACCTTCCCCTCCGTCAGGTGCCACGGCCCCCCGATGCCCGTGTCGGGATTGAACCCGATTATGCCGACCCCTTCCTCCCCGCCGTCGGACCGCTTCAGCCTCGCGAATTGCACGATATACTTCTCGGCCCATTCGACCCCGGCCGTGCCCCTGACCTGGTAGAGCTTGCGCTCGGAGAAGGGAGCGCCCTGGTCGAAATTCCTGTTCCCCTTGGCCGTCACCCAGATGTCCGCCCCCGAGTGGTCGATGATGTTCGAAGTCGTCGCGGCGAAACCTACGAAAAGCCCGAGCTGCACCGTGATCAAAACGACCGCGAATACGATCCCCGTGAGCGTCACCCCCAGCCTCACCTTGTCGTGAAATAGATTGCGCCGCGCCAGTGATGCCATCGCTCTCTCTTCTTAACCGCGTTATCCTGCGTTAACGTGCGTCAGGTTCTTAACGGTGTTAACTTCAGGAGCAAAAAAAATTAGGCCGACGTTCAGGCCCTCAAGCCCTCGACGAGATTATCGATCACGAGGGAGATCATCTTCTCCTTATCGGCCCACGGGAAGTTGCATTTAGTGATCAGAATGGCGGTGACTCCGTGGGCGGCGGCCCAAAGGCTCTGGCTTAGAAGATCAATGTTGGTCTCGCGAAACAGGTTGGCCTCGACGCACCGCTCGACGCCGAGGCGAAGGTGGTTATAAGCGTTCATGCCCATCGCCCCTTCCTGAAGGTACCGCTCTTTATCGACGCTCTGCGTCGGATGATTCAGGAAAGTCACTTTGTAATGGTTCGGGTACTGAAGGCCGAACTCGACGTAGGCATGGAGCCCTCTCTTCAGGCAGTAGATCGGGTCGTCGCCCTCTTTCGTTATCTCTTCGAGCCGGTTGGACAGCCGCGCGAAGGTCTCTTCGCAGATGTTGAATAGAAGCTCGGACTTGTCCTGGAAGTAAAGGTATATGGTGGTGGGAGAATATTCGATCTTTTCTGCTATCCGCCGCATCGACACGTTCTCATAGCCTTCGTTCACGAAAAGATCGCGCGCCGCGTCGAGTATCTCTTGCCTCAATGACTCCTTCTGCCTCTCTCGACGCTCTTTCAAACCCATTTCAACAACCCTTTAACACTGTGAATTCACTTAACGCCGTTAAGCATACTACGAAAGAGTATTAAGTCAAGCAATTTTTTTTGGCGCGCCTCACGCCGGGGGTGAATTGATTGAAGTGCGCGGATTGAATCTGGTAATGTGGGCGCATTATGGCAAAGTTACAATTCCTTGGCGCGACGGGCACGGTTACGGGGTCGAAGTTCCTGTTGGAGGTAGGGGGGAGCCGGGCTCTGATCGATTGCGGGTTATTTCAAGGCTTGAAAGAGTTAAGGCAAAGAAACTGGGAGCCGCTGCCGGTAGACGCCCGGTCCATCTCATGGGTCTTCCTCACGCACGCGCACATAGACCACACGGGATACCTGCCGCGTCTGGTGCGCGACGGGTTCACGGGGCCGGCTTACGCGACCGAGGCGACCGCCGACCTGCTCGGGATCATGCTGCCGGATTCGGGAAAGATTCAGGAGGAAGACGCGGAATACGCCAATAAGAAAGGCTATTCCAGGCACAGGCCAGCGCTCCCTCTTTACACGGAGAAGGACGCGCGCGTCGCGTTGAAGCAGGTACAGAAAATCCCTTACCTGCGGACCGAGAAGGTGAGCAAGCTCCTCAGCATCACCTTCATCCCCGCGGGTCACATCCTTGGCTCAAGCTTCGTGCTCGCGGAGGTCACCGAGCCGGGCCGCGAGCCGGTCCGGGTGCTCCTTTCGGGCGATGTCGGCAGGTACGACGAGCCGATCCTGAACGACCCCTCGCAGGTGGATGAGGCCGATTACGTGCTCGTCGAGTCCACGTATGGCAACAGGCTGCACCAAGGGGGCGAGCCCAAAGACGAACTCAAGCGCGTAATAAACGACGCCGCACAGAGAGGCGGGAAGATCATCATCCCGGCCTTCGCCGTCGGGCGGACTCAACTGCTGATCTATTATTTGAGAGAGCTCGAAGATGAAGGCCAAATCCCGGTCCTCCCGGTCGCGGTCGATTCGCCGATGGCGGCTTCGGCGACGAATCTCTACAGGAAGCACGCGAGCGATCACGACGTGGACATGGTCCGGCTCAATAACCTCGGCAGGAACCCGCTCGCCACGCAAAACTTCACCCTCGTATCGGGCCGGGGAGCTTCGAAGGCTCTGAACGAGCAGACCGGCCCCGGCATCATCATCTCGGCTTCGGGGATGGCGACGGGCGGGCGCGTTCTGCATCACCTCGCGCAGCACCTCCCCGACCCGAACTCGACCGTCATTCTGGTCGGGTATCAGGCGGCTGGGACGAGGGGGCGCAGGTTGCAGGAAGGCGAAAGGGAGGTGAAGATTCACGGCCAGATAGTCCCCGTCAGGGCTAAGGTTGAGACCATCAGCAGCATGTCGGCTCACGCGGATTCGAGCGAGTTGATGCGCTGGCTTTCAGGATTCAAGCAACCGCCTCGCACAACCTACCTCGTGCACGGCGAGCCCGATTCGGCCGAAGCCCTGCGGGATAAGATCGCCAGGGAGCTGGGCTGGAACGCGGTCGTCCCGACTTACAAGGATGTGATTGAGGTGTAGGGGGCGGTGGCCGGGAGTCAGGGTTCAGGGTAGGGGAGGGAGTCTATAAAGGGCATCGATATAGTTGACTCACCTGATTGTAATGATCGCAAATCCCAGTGATCTAGATCCCGTTGAAAGTAGCACCCGAACAGCATCTACAAGGGAGAAATCATAGCTCGGTGTTTAGGTGAATCGAGTGCATGATTGCCTTGATTAACTAGGGCGTAAGATATAGCATATGCGCGAATCTCAGATCCGGTTGTATGGGTGCCATTCCTGCTTGGGCTAGAGTTCAAACACACTAGCAGCGTTAGCCAATTATATTTAATCAGGGAGTATTCGTGATGAAACGTAGACAATTCCTTTCGCGCGTTGTCTTGGGCATCCCTGCCCTAGGACTCTCTCCTATATTTCACAGGCAGAGCGCCTACGCGAATGAGCTCGTTCAGCTTGTCGGCAGCCCGACCGTGCCAATACCTAATGAGGTTGTGACTATCTGGCCTGTGGGCGCAGCCCCGAGTGCGTACCCTGGTGATGACGAGGTTTTTGGAGCGCCTGATGCGCGTCCAAGGCACTCCGGCGATCAGAGGGTGAGCTGGTATATCAATAATCAACCCGTCCCGATGTATGGCTATAGTATTGGCTACCGCTTTAGTGGAGGAGACCACGTTGTGGGTTATGGGGCAATTCGTAATGGCCGTCAGGTTCAAGGGGCACTTACGATTCCGGTAGCCTTGGTCCCCGAAGCATATTATGGCGATAGACTACCTACTACATCATTGCTTCCAGCCGTGCCCAATCTAGTAGCTTACCCACGCATCATCATCGGGTTCACGGGCGCAGGGGGCGATCCGATATTAGGCCAATTCAACAGCAGCCCAGAAACAGGCGACACTAATTTTATAAATAACATCTGTAGAATGGTCCCGGACCGCCGGGGTGATGAGCGCTATGTCTATGGCACAACCAAGAACATGCGGCAGACGCAATCTGTTATGGCAGAGGCAGTCAAGTTTATTTTAAGTAAGTTGAAAACTGGGCGGTACAATATAGTCCTATTCGGATTTAGCCGGGGCGGGTATGCTGCTATGAATGTCGCAGCAGAGCTGGCGAAGTATAATGTTTATGTGTCTTATCTTGGTACGATAGATGTAGTCGACTATATGGGGATTCCCAACTACCCTACGCCGGCTTGGGTGCTTCCTAATAACGTCATTCGCGCCCGGAATATCCGTCAGCTATACCCGGATCAGGCACATGGAGCATATGTACTGCGAGCGAATAACTTCTACCTTTATTCGAGAGACTGGTACTGGGTTGATCCTCAGACTAATACCCGGTATGTACGCGGACTTAATCATGGGTTTATATCGGATTACCCCCCTGTGCAATTGGCAATAGCTGAGGACATAAATCGCCTGACGTAAAATTGGGGGCATCGATATAGTTGATTCACCTAATTGCAGCGATTGCGATACTGGATCATTTTCAATATCGTTCAAGATAGCGCCAGAGCATCTTCTAAAAGGGAGAAAGCCTAGCTCGGTATTAAGGTGAATCAAGTATATGAATGCCCTATAGAGATAGTTTGAAATGAAACGGGGCCGGGACTGCTGTTACAGCCCCGGCCCCCCG
>DASQDI010000109.1:0-36245 GCA_035634255.1 Blastocatellia bacterium | reverse complement strand
CGGGTGGCCGGCGTTAGACGCGAGAGGCTCCTTGCGCGGCCCGGCCCTGCATATTAACTCCGAGTGACCGAATGTCGATAGGCGGTTGCGTTCGATCCCTCAATCCCTGAGCGGAGCGTCCAGCCCGTCGAGGCTCTTCGCGTTCTTCGTCCGGTGATATTCCCGAAGCCCTTCCTCCCCTTTTGTCTTCACCCACCGGCACAGCCTGTCGCGGTCCCCGCCATACTCCATGAGCGGGACGCCGAAGCCGCACGAGGTCTGAACGAACTCGACATCGACCATCACCACCTGCCGGATTCCCGGATAGACCGGGAAGTGCGAGGCCGCTTCGGGCCAGAGGTCGCTGCCGGGGAGGACGACCTGCCCCTTCCCGTACAGCCGGAGAATGAGCGGGTTCTCGCCGAACGAGCAGAACATGAAAGTGATCCGCGAGTTCTCCGTCACGTGCGCCGACGTTTCGTTCCCGCTCCCGGTCAGGTCGAGATACGCGACCCGGTTCGCCGACAGGACGCGGAACGTATCAAGCCCCTTCGGAGAGAGATTCACGTGGCCCGTGGCCGCGAGCGGGGCGGTCGCGACGAAGAAGAGAGGCTGAGCCTTTATGAAGGCCGCGAGGTCGGGAGTGATGGATTTCAGTATTTTGCCCATATAGTTGCGCTTTCTGAATCGGCCGAGGCTCGGGCCGCGGCGTGCGGGTTACCTCTCCGCCCAGTCCGGGACCCGCCCGAAGTTCTGCTCGTAATCCGGCCGCACGGTGCCGAATATTCGATCCCATATTAAAGTGTAGAACCCGTAATTGTGCCCTATGTCCTGATGGTGCTGGGCGTGAAACGATCCCCCGGCGATGTATTTGACGACGGGCTTACCGGCCCACCCTTCCGGTAAGGGCTCGACCCCCAGATGGCCGACGGCCCCGAAGACCACGTTCAGGGCCAGGTAGATCGACATCCCCAGCCATGAAGCGTCGTACACTGAAATCACGACGAGCCATAGAGTGCCGAACGCGAGATTCTCAACCGGGTTGAGGGCGAAGAGGGTCAGGGGGCGAGGGCGGTCGTACCGGTGGTGGAACTGATGCAGGATGGAATAGAGTACGCGCGTGTGAGCAACGCGATGGAGCAGGTACATGAGCAGGTCCATCACCAGAAGCAGGATCAGAACGTCCGTCAGGGCGAGCGCCCCGGCGTCGGACCTGAATTCGATCACGCCCCTCCTCCAGAGGATCAATCCCGCCACGGTGATGGCCGTGTTCAGGAGGACGTTGCAAAGCGCGACCGCCACCTCCGCGCGCGGGAGCGAGTCAGGGCGGAGCGCCACCCTTCGCGAGTTATATCTGGCCGCGAGCCGGGACCCGAGCACGATGACGAGCGCGAATATGAAGAGGTTCTCGACGAAGAAGACGAAAAAGACCTCCGGCCAGGAAGCGGCCCGCAACCAGTTAATAACCCATACCGGCATGGTCGTGAATAGTACAACAATTTTCGAGCGGGTGCGACACGGAAGGCGGTCTGAATACCGGCTTCGTTCGATAGAGCGGATCACGCGGATGGCGCGCCGCCGCTTTCCGGATTCAAAATCGACCTGCCGGTCAATATAATCATGCGGGGAGGGGAATGACGGGTGCGAATATTACTGGTCGAGGATGAGCCGGACGCGGCCCGGATGCTGGCCAAGGGTTTGCGCGAGCAGGCCTACGCGATTGACATCGCGCCGGATGGCGACGCGGCCCTTGAGCAGGCGTCCCTCAACGACTATGACCTGATAATTCTCGACTGCATGCTTCCGCGCAGGGACGGCTTCGAGGTCTGCCGGCGGGTGCGGGCGGCCGGGTCCTCGGTGCCGATACTGATGCTCACGGCCCTCGACTCGGTAGAGGACCGGGTGCAGGGGCTCGACACGGGGGCGGACGATTACCTCGTGAAGCCGTTCGACTTTCACGAGTTGCTGGCGCGCGTGCGCGCCCTTTTGCGGAGGGGCCCGGCCTTGCGTTCGGAAGCCCTCGAAATCGCGGACCTCTTCATCGACACGCGGTCGCGGCAGGTGCGGCGCGCGGGCGTCCCCATCGAGCTCACGGCTAAGGAGTACGCCCTCCTGCAATACCTCGCGCGCCGCGTGAATGAAGTCGTCACCCGCTCCGACATCGCCGAACACGTATGGGATGAGAACTTCGACCCTTTCTCCAACCTAATCGAGGTATACATTCAGCGCCTCCGCCGCAAGATCGACGAAGCCCATCCCCTGAAACTCATCCGCACCAGACGCGGCGAAGGGTACATGCTCTCGCCGGGGGACGACGACCCGGATGCTTGATTCAGTCCGAATAAGGCTTACCCTCTGGTACGTGAGCGTGCTCGCGTTTGTGCTGATAGCTTTCAGCGTCGGAGTCTACAGCCTGCTTTCGAGCGCCCTGCACGACCGCGTGGACGAGAGCCTGCGCGCGCTCATGCAGATCACGATCAAATCCCTAACCAACGACGAGGAGGAAGGGCAGACCCCGGAGGGCGCGGCCCAGAGCACGGCGGCGGAGCTGTTCAACCCCGAGCAGGCGCTCGCCATCTTCGACGCTTCGGGGCGGTTGCTCGCAGAGAATACTTCGAGTGACGACTTCTACGCGCAGTTGCCCGACCCCTCTTTGATACTTCAGGACGAGGTCAGCCTCTACACGGTCGAAGACCGGAACGACGACGGGGAGCACCACCGCATGGCGGTCCGGCGCGTGACGATCCCGCCTTTGAATACGCCTTACATAGTCCTCGCCACCCAGCCGCTTGAGAGAATAGAGGATGAGCTGGAATCGCTCAGAGAGATCCTTTATTACCTCGTGCCGCTCGCGCTCCTGCTGGCGGGCATCGGGGGCTGGTTCCTCGCGCGCAAGAGCCTCGCCCCCGTGGTCTCGATGTCGGAGCAGGCGCGGCGCATCGGCGCGAAGAACCTTGAGCAGCGTTTGCTGGTCGAGAACCCGCGCGACGAACTCGGGCGGCTCGCCGCGGCTTTCAACGAGCTGCTCTCGCGGCTCAGCGCGGCCTTCGTCCAGCAGCGCCAGTTCATGGCCGACGCCTCGCACGAGCTGCGCACCCCGCTCTCGGTCATGCGCACGGCCGCCGACGTGACTCTGGAAAAACCTCACAGGGAAGAGGACGAGTACAGGGACGCGATAAAGATGATAGGCGAGCAGACGCGGCGGTTGACCCGCATCGTGGAGGACATGTTCACGCTCGCGCGCGCGGACGCCGGGCGGTACCCGCTCCGCGCGAGCCGGTTCTACCTCGACGAGCTGATCGAAGAGACCGCCCGCGTTGGGAGGGTCCTCGCCGCTCAGAAGGACGTTACCGTCGATGTCGCCGCCTCGTCCGAGTTCCCTTTTCACGGGGACGAAGACCTGCTGCGCCAGATGCTCCTGAACCTGCTCGGGAATGCCATCAAACACACCCCTCCGGGCGGGGCGGTCCGCCTCGGCATCATCCTCGCTCGGGGCGAGTACCTGATCTCGATATCGGACACGGGGTCGGGCATACCCCCCGAAGCCCGGCCGCACATATTCGAACGGTTCTACCGCGTCGACAAGGCCCGCTCGCGCTCCGAGACGGCGAGCGGGGCGGGCGCGGGGCTGGGCCTCTCCATCTCGCTCTGGATAGCGGAGGCGCACGGCGGCTCTCTTGGACTGGCCCGGTCCGACGGCGACGGGAGCACTTTCGTCGTCGCGCTCCCCGCGCCCGCTCAGTGAGCCCGTTAATCTTCTGTTTATGTGCATTCCTGTAGAATTAAGGGTGAGTTACAAGGAGGGTAGAGGGCATGAGTTACAAAATGAAGATGGCGCTTCCGATTCTTGGGATGGCGTTCGTGTTCGGCATGGCGGCGATCAGCGTGGTCAACAGCGGCGTGGAGGAGGTCGATCACCCGCTCCCCGCGTCCATAAGCCGCCTGGCGGACGTTAAGGTGATCGAGGTCAGGGACTCGGGCGAGCAGGTGGTCCTGAGCGGCAACTTCTCCGACCCGGTGACGCTTGGCAACGAGGTCAAGCGGAAGGCCGCTCTGACCGGCACGAGCGTTGACCCGGACGCCGCGGGGCGGGCCGAGATCGAGGTCGAGACGAAGAACGACGTGACGGAGCAGGAGCTTGAGCTGGACGTTGAGAGACTCGCCCCCGGCGGTACCTTCAAGCTCTACCTCGACGGGCAGGAGGCCGCTTCGTTCACTACGAACCATGAGGGGCGGGCGGAGGTCGAAGTCAGCGACGAGCCTTCAAAGTAGGCCGTTAATTTTCACCGAAGGGAAAAGCCATGGAGAAAGAAATAAATCAACGCGAAGATAATAATTCCAAAGGCATCCGTTATCTTTTCGCCCTGCTTCTAGTCATAGTCGTGGCCAGCGGGATCGCCGTCTACCTCTCCCGGTCCGCGCAGGTCGCGTCGCTTTCGGGGCAGTCCGGCGACAAGGACAGGGCTTTCGAGGGCGGCACTTTCGAAGCGTCGGGCGTCGTGAGCGTTCCGGGGGCCGGCGGCATCCTGTTCGTCGATGACGGCAAAGCGGGCGAGGTGCAGTGGATGCAGCTCGACGCGAACGGCAACCAGATGGGGGCCATCAGGCCCGTCAGGCTGGGCGTGGACATCCAGGACCTCGAAGGCATAACCACGGACGGCAGGTACTTCTACGTCGTCAGCTCGCAGGCGAAGAAGGGGAGCGACAGGCATGGCATCGTGAGGTTCACGTTCGACCCCGAGAGCCGGAGCGCCGGGGGGGTGGAGACCCTGAGCGACCTGAAGAGGTACCTCGTCGAGAACGTCGGCCAGCTTAAGGACATGGCCGACAGGAAGGCCAAGGACGACGGGCTCAACATCGAGGGGCTCGCCTGGGACCCGCGGGGCGAGCGCCTGCTGCTGGGCCTGCGCTCCCCCGTCGTGGACGGGCAGGCGGTGGTGGTCGCGATGAAGCTGCGCGACCCGCGCGGCCCCTTCTCTTACGAGAACATCTCCGCGGCCGAGACTGAAGTGATCCGCCTGCCGCTCGGGGGCTTGGGCATCCGGAGCATCGAATTCGATGACCGCTCGAAGGCGTTCCGAATCATCGCGGGGGCGACGGAGAGCCAGGACAGGGCCGACTTCAAGCTCTGGGAGTGGAACGGCGACGCGGGCCGCCCCGCGCTCAAAGAAGCGGCCCGGTTCGGAGGCAAGCTGAAGCCCGAAGGCATCACGCGCGCGTCGGCCGGCGGCAACGAGTTTATCTTCGTGGTCTTCGACAACAGCAGGTACATGCGCATGGAATAAAGCGGGGCGCGAGGGCGCGTCCGGCGGGCCTGAAATCGCTTCGGATTTCGCCGGATTTAAAAGGGAATCGCGGGCCGAAGCGGCCAGCGCCGGGGCGAATGAAATGGGGCCGGGATTAAGTCCCGGCCCTCAATTATTTATTGTTGACATGCCTACCGGTCGATGTTACAAAGGAACCCGTCGTAAAGGTTGGTTGAATTTCCGCCTCCCAATGCTTTGTGCGATGCGAGGTTCGCGGCCGGTGACGGACCGGGCTTAAGCAATCGCAGGTATTGCCCCTAATAATCTGGTCTGTATCTGTCGTCGCAACACCCCCCTTACTGTCTTCTCTCAGCCCGAGCGCAAGCTCACTTTACCGTTGTGCTGTTGGCTCTCACGTTAGAAATTGCTGGACCCATTTCGATTTTACGAGCGGGCTTTGTCAGGCGTTTGAAGTCCGGGACCGCGTCTGAGAGGTTTATGCGCCGGCCGCTTCTTCGATAAGAGCGGGGCAGAAGACTTGTGCAATTATGTCGGCAAAACTGGGCGAGAGCCTTCTTAAAGACAACCTCATAACTCCTCAGCAGCTCAAGGAAGCGCTCGATTACCAGAGGGTCAATGGCGGGCGGCTCGCCTCGACTCTGGTCAGGCTCGGCATGTTGTCTGACGAAGAGGTGACGGCCGTGCTCAGCCGTCAGTATGGCGTCCCTTCGGTGAACCTGGACCTGTTCGAGGTCGACGCGAGCGCCGTGTCGCTCGTGCCGCAGGAGACGGCCGAGCGTTACAACATACTGCCGCTCTCCCGCGTGGGCGCGACGCTAACGCTGGCGATGGTGGACCCGACGAATGTCTTCGCCATCGACGACATCAAGTTCATGACGGGCCTCTCGGTCGAGCCGGTCGTCGTCAGCGAGACCACCCTGGCCGCGGCCATCAGGAAGTACTACGGCACGTCGCGCGAGATGGAGCTCGCGCGGGTCATGGAAGACCTCGTCGCGGAGACGACGAGCAAGCACGACTACGGCGATGACATAGACCAACTCGACATCGAAGACGAGCAGGAGATCGACCTTGAGAACCTTGAGCGCATGGCGGAGGACGCGCCCGTCGTAAAGCTGGTCAACGTCATCCTAGTCGACGCGCTCAGGCGCGGCGCCTCCGACATACACATCGAGCCCTACGAGAAAGAGTTCCGCGTCCGCTTCCGCATGGACGGGGTGCTCTACAACATCATGAACCCTCCCCTGAAGATGCGCGACGCCCTGACTTCGAGGCTGAAGATCATGGCGCGGCTCGACATCGCCGAGAAGCGCCTCCCGCAGGACGGGCGCATAAAGATCAAGGTGCGGCTCGACGGCCGCTCGCGCGAGCTCGACTTCCGCGTCTCGACCCTGCCGACGATCTTCGGCGAGAAGATGGTGCTCCGCCTGCTCGACAAGGAGAACCTGCGGCTCGACATGACCAAGCTCGGCTTCGAGCCCGAGAGCCTTGAGAAGTTCCAGCGCAACATCGCGCGGCCCTACGGCATGGTGCTCGTGACCGGCCCGACCGGGTCGGGCAAGACCTCGACGCTCTACTCGGCGCTCCAAAGCCTGAACACGCCGGAGACGAACATAATGACGGCCGAAGACCCGGTCGAATTCAACCTGCCCGGCATCAACCAGGTGCAGATGAAGGAGTCAATCGGGCTCAACTTCGCCGCCTCACTCCGCTCTTTCCTGAGGCAGGACCCCAACATCATCCTCGTCGGCGAGATACGCGACTTCGAGACGGCGGAGATCGCCGTCAAGGCCGCGCTCACGGGCCACCTGGTGCTATCGACCCTGCACACCAACGACGCGCCGTCCACCATCAGCCGACTGATGAACATGGGCATCGAGCCGTTCCTGGTCGCCACTTCCGTGAACCTGATCCAGGCCCAGAGGCTCGTCCGGCGGATCTGCAAGGAGTGCAAGGTCGAGGTCAACACCCCGACCGAGGCGCTCATCGACATAGGCTTCCCGGCAAGCGAGACGAAAGAGGTAAGGACCTTCAAGGGCGGCGGGTGCGCCACGTGCAACGGCACGGGGTACAAGGGGCGCGTCGGCCTTTACGAGGTGATGGAGATAACCGACGAGCTGCGCGAGCTCATACTGGTCGGCGCTTCCGGGCTCGAACTCCGCCGCAAGGCCATCGACGAAGGGATGCTGACGCTCAGGCAGAGCGGGCTGGAAAAGATCAGACAGGGGCTTACATCTATTGAGGAGATCGTCCGAGAGACGGTGAAGTAGTGATGGGGCGGAAGCCCGCGCGCTTTCCGGAGAGGCAGGCCGCGGCCCCCATCCCGGAGGAACTATGCCAGAGATAGGGTTGAGTGATTTACTTAGGAAGATGATCGAGCTCGGCGGGTCCGACCTGCACATAACGACGAACTCCGCGCCGATGGTGCGCGTGCACGGGTCGCTCCGCCCGCTTGAGTACCCGGAGATGACCCCCGCGGAGACGAAGCAGCTCGCCTACTCCGTGCTGACCGACGCCCAGAAGCACAGGTTCGAGGAGCACCTCGAGCTGGACTTCTCGTTCGGCATCAAGGGGCTGTCGCGGTTCCGCGCCAACCTCTTCAACCAGCGCGGGGCGGTCGGGGCCGTCTTCCGCTCGATCCCTTACGAGATCAAGTCGTTCGAGGAGCTGGGGCTGCCCAAGGTCATCGAGAAGCTCTGCGAAAAACCGCGCGGGCTGATCCTCGTCACGGGGCCGACCGGCTCCGGCAAATCGACGACGCTGGCGGCCATGCTCGACAAGATCAACCGCGAGCGCCACGAGCACATGATCACCGTCGAAGACCCAATCGAGTACCTCCATTCGCACAAGAGCTGCATCGTCAACCAGCGCGAAGTCCACGCCGACACGCACTCGTTCGCGAACGCCCTGAGGGCCGCGCTCCGCCAGGACCCCGACGTGGTGCTGATCGGAGAGATGCGCGACCTGGAGACGACCGAGACGGCGCTCAGGATCGCCGAGACCGGCCACCTCACCTTCGCGACCCTGCACACCAACTCGGCCGCGTCCTCGATCAACCGCATAATCGACATCTTCCCGTCGGGGCAGCAGGCGCAGATCCGCACTCAGCTCTCGATGGTGCTCGAAGGGATCGTCACGCAGTCGCTGCTGCCGAAGATGAACGGGCAGGGCCGCGTGCTGGCGATGGAGATACTCGTCCCGAACGCGGCCATCCGCAACCTGATCCGCGAGGACAAGATTCACCAGATCTACTCGATGATGCAGACGGGCCAGGAGAAGTACGGGATGCAGACGTTCAACCAGACGCTGGCCAGCCTCTATTTCAAGAAGCACATCTCGCTCGATCTGGCCATGGCCCGCTCGTCGAACCCGGAGGAGCTTCAGGACCTGATCAACCGAGGGATGGGGGCGTTGCAGCAGCCGCAGCAGCCGGGCCGCGCGCCGGGCGGGCCCGCCCCTTCGGGTCGGCCGATGTCGCCTCTGGGCCGCGTCGGCAGGTAGGCGACCCGAACGGTGTTCCGATCGACGAGCCCTCAGCCGGTAGCCCCGGACTGGATGATGCCCCCGCGCCATCAAACAGCAACAAAGAGGGTGCAAGATGCCAACTTACGTTTTTAAGGGCCGGAACCGCCTGAACGAGATAGTCGTCGGCGAGCGGACGGCTACCGACCGCGCGGCGCTTGAGGCGATGCTGCGGCGCGAGCAGGTCATACTCACCAGCGCGCGGGAGAAGGGGCGGGACATCAGCCTGCCCAAGGTGGGCCGCGAGAAGGTGAAGAGTAAGGCCCTCTCGCTGTTTACGCGGCAGTTCTCCGTCATGCTCGACGCCGGCCTGCCGCTCGTGCAGTGCCTGGAGATCCTCGGGCAGCAGCAGGACAACAAGCACTTTCAGAAGGTGATATTTCAGACCCGCGCGGACGTCGAGGCCGGCATGACCCTGGCCGACGCGATGGCGAAACACCCGAAGGTGTTCGAGCCGCTCTACACCAACATGGTGGCGGCCGGCGAGACCGGAGGTATCCTCGACATCATCCTCCAGAGGCTCTCCACCTTCCTCGAAAAGATGGTGAAGCTGAAGAGCGACGTGAAGAGCGCTCTGATCTACCCCGTCGCGGTCATAGTCATCGCGATTGCGGTCATCTCGGTCATCATGATCGTCGTGATCCCGGCCTTCAAGAACATCTTCGAGGGGCTGCTCGGGCCGGGCGAGAAGCTGCCCTGGCTGACCGAGATGGTCGTCTCGATGTCGCAGTTCATGGCCGGCTACTGGTGGCTGATAGGCATGATGATCGGCGCGGCGGCCTTCGGCTTCAAGGCATGGTACAAGACCGACAGGGGAGAGCACGTCATCGACGGCCTGACCCTGAAGCTCCCCATCCTCGGGCCGATCATGAAGAAGATCGCCATCGCCCGGTTCAGCCGCACGCTCTCGACGCTGATGAGCTCGGGCGTGCCGATACTCGAATCCCTCGAAATCACCGCGCGCACGGCGGGCAACATAATCGTCGGCGAGGGGATCATGAAGGTCCGGGCGGGGATCGAGCAGGGCCAGACCTTCGTCGAGCCGCTCAGGACGCTCGACGTGTTCCCGGTCATGGTCAGCCAGATGATCGGGGTCGGCGAACAGACCGGCGCGCTCGACGCGATGCTGTCGAAGATCGCGGACTTCTACGAGCAGGAAGTCGACGCGGCCATCGCGAACCTGCTCAGCCTGATGGAGCCGGCGATGATCCTCTTCCTCGGCGTGACCATCGGCACCATAGTCATCGCGATGTACCTGCCGCTGTTCACCCTCATCGGCAAGCTCGCGGGCGGCGCGTAAGCACCAATTCCCGGCCCTTCAACACTCGGGATTTATCCCGAGTGTTGAAGGGCCTCTCTGTATAACATCTTGAATCAGAGGGCCACAAACGGTCTTGAAAAAACAATGCGAGACTCGCTTCGCGGCTCCGTCGGATGCGATTGTAAGGCTGTCTCGATTGGTGATTTCATCACGAGGCCAAAGCGAGTGTTGAAGTCCTCGGATTGATCCTTGCCCTGATTCGGGATGTGCGGCGGGTCAAAGACAACCACATCAAAGTGGTCATTTTTGAAGGGCATCTTCATATGATCTCCGATAACGTCAGGGCGGTGGGCCGGATCAATATCAATCCCGATAACAGGCCGGTGCTTCCTCTCCAGAAGCGCCCGACATTGACCGTTGCATCCGGGATAAGCTGCGGGGGCTTCTTCGGGTAAAAGTCGGGCATCTCTTCTAACAGCTCCGCGTCTGTCCCTTCCCAAATAGACGCGAGCGGTTGATATGCCTGCTCGGGCTGAGCATCTGGCGCTGCTCCCGTGAGGTCTTCTCCCTTCATTTCTTTCATCTTTCCGATCTACTTAGCCATATTCGCAGCCGCGCCCTTGTGTCTCGCGCGACTTTTCCTGCTATACTGTGCGGCACAGTGTGGGTTACTGTACGCTACAGTATCAAGAACTATTATGACTCGCACACGCGAAACGAAAATAACCTTCTATATGTCGGAAGATCAAAAGGCTGAGCTGGAAAAAAAAGGCGCGGGGCGCGGGGCTAACTGCCCCCAATTACCTGCGCTCGTTGTTAGGCTGGCCGCTTGAACAACAAGGCGCCCGAAAAGACCTTTCAAGCGAACCCCTTTCACGTTCTAACAAACAGAGGAAGAGGTGACGGTCGAGGCGGCGGGGGCTAACAACACATGCGGTGGGGCGCGGCGAGCGGGTCTCTCAACGTTTCCTCAATGCCGTTTGCCGCGCCCGCTGATGCGAGACGATAAATAGCGTATGGCAAAGCAATATGGCTTATTCGAAGGTTGGAGCATAACGGTCATGGCGGCCTTCGCGGTCGCCGCGATGGCGGCTGCGATGCTGCTGGTCGCGGGCCTGAACGAGCGCGGCCTTCATCTGGTTATAAGGTCCACCGCGCAAACGTCGTTCGTCTTTTTCCTGGGCGCCTTCGCGGCCGCGGGCCTGTTGGCGCTCTGGCCCTCGCGCTTCACGAAATGGCTGCGGCGGAACCGGCGCTACGTGGGCGTCTCCTTCGCGGCGTCGCACGGCGTTCACGCCCTCGCCATAATCGCCCTCGCCGTGATCACCGGGGGCGCGTCGCTCAGAGAGACGGGGGTCCCCGAGCTTGTCGGAGGGGGGCTGGCTTACGCCTTCATACTGGCCATGGCGGCCACTTCCTCGGACAAGGCCGTGAGGTGGATGGGGCACCGGCGGTGGGGCCTGCTGCACACGGTCGGGATGTATTACATCTGGATGGTCTTCATGTTCAGCTACGGCGGGCGGGCGGCGGTTTCGGTCTCCTACTCGCCGCCGGCCCTGCTGCTGCTGGCCGCCATGGGGGTGCGCCTCTTCGTTGCGAGCAGGCGGCCCGCCTATCAGAAGGGCGCGAGCGCCTGACGCGCTCAGGTCTTCAGGTATGACGAGATGAACCGCTCGATGGCGAGCGACTCTTCCTCCCCTATCTCCACGAACTCGACGCCCATGCCGAGCCCCGGCAGTACGTAGCGGATGCTGGCCGTGGCCCTCACCACCTCTTTCGTGGGGAGGTCGAACGCCACGTCCACCACCGCGCCGGTGGGCAGGCCCGCGACCACGTTTATAAAAGCTCCCCGCGCGCACAGGTCGAATATCTTGCCCTGGAAGGTGACCTTAGGCGAATCTAGCTCGACCGAGACATCCCGTATGACGGGCACTCTCCGGCCCTTTCGCCTCTCCGCAATTGCGTCCATTACACGACTCCCTATTCTCTCCGGGGAGAAGCCGCAACTCTCATGAGGAATTATGGGTGAGGATCCTTCGCGAGGCTTAGTCCGAACCTTCATGCTCTACTGCCGCATGGCTCGCAATATACAGCAGAGGCTCCTTCAATTCAATCACTATTTCTGAGGGCTTTCACCGCAGGAGCGATATGTGAAAAAAGCGTGTTGACATACCGCCTCCGCGTGCAAGGCTGAGGCTTGTCGTTATAAGAGGCTAAGGAAGTCTCTGTCCAGCAGTGTTATCGCCCGCTCCACTTTGCGAAATCCGGTCTTGATGTCCTGACGCATCTGTGAAACTCCGGACTCAAGCTTCTCCACTCGCGCGCCCAAAGTGTCCATGTGCTCGCCCATGTTCAGGCCGAGCGCGTTGATTCTTTCCAGAACGGTCTCGATAGTTGGATTCGTTATCCCATCAGTCATGTCGACTCCACATGAGAAGTGACCTGGGCGGCAATCGAAGGGAGTGTAGCATAACACCGGTCGATCATCTCCGGGCAGACGGATGACTCCTGCGAGGATGGGTGCGAGCGCCTATGCGGCCTTCTTCGCGCGTGAGGAGGCCGTCGGGTAAGCGGCTCGCTTCTATGATCTGAAAGGGTGAGGCGAGTAATGAGTGGCGAGTGGTTACTCGCCATTCACCGGTTCAGGCCCGCATGCTGCGGCCTTTTATGAGCCTGTAGCCCGCAAGCAGAATTATCGCGCCGACGACCGAGAGCAGGAGGCTCATCAGGAAGCCCGGCTCGTTGATCTCATTGATGCCCTCGGCCCGCCGGCCGTAACCTAAAAGCGCCTGGCCGATGAAGCCTCCGATGATCGCGCCGATGATGCCGATGATGATCGTCACGATCATCCCTCCGGGGTCTTTACCCGGCATGATCATCTTGGCAATCACTCCGGCGATCAATCCGAAAATTATCCAGCCTAAAATCGATATCATATCCTTAGCCCCTCCTTTACATTCGGCACTGTATCGAACCCGTATGGAAATTCATCGCGCGGGCGATAGTTCTGTACTGATCGCGTACCCGAACGATGTCATCTGAGAAGAAGTGCAAAGGAAGGGCCGCGCAGGCTCAGACCTGATCGGCGAGCATTGACGCGATCATGCCCTGCACTCTGGTCAGCAGCCCCCGGCGACGCCAGGCCTCAAGCTCGACCTTCTCGCAAATCTCAAGGTCGGCCATAAAGATGGAGTGGAGTTCTTCGACGAGCGCCTCATCGTAAAAGCAGACGTTGTTCTCTTCGTTGTGCGCGAACGAGCGGCTGTCGAAGTTCGTGGTCCCGATGGTCGCCCAGACTCCGTCTACCACCATGGTCTTATGGTGGAGCATCGTGTGGTTGTACTCATAAATCTCGACCCCGGCTTCGAGCAGCTTGCCGTAAAGCCTGATGCCGTTCTGCCGCGCGAGCCGGTTATCGTTGTGTATGCCCGACACCATGATCTTCACGTCCACGCCGCGCCGCTTCGCTTCGATCAAAGTGTCGATGGCGGCCTGGTCCGGGACGAAGTACGGGTTGGCGATGTAGATGTATTCGCGCGCGCAGATGATCGAAAGATAATACATGATGCGGACGGTGGAGGAGCCGGTCTCGGGCGAACTCATGATGGTCTGGACCGCCACGTCCCCCGCGGCCTCCTGCGTGGGGTAGTAGACGTACCCGGTGGCCATCTCGCCGGTCGTCTCAAGCCAGTTGCGCCCGAAGCCCGTCTGAAGTGGCATCACGCCCGGCCCCTCGATCCGGATTTGGATGTCGCGCCAGTGATACCGGTCTTCGGCCCTGCCGAGCCAGTGGTCCGCGATCCCCGCGCCTCCCGTAAACCCGATGCGCCCATCTATGATCAGAGATTTCCTGTGCGTGCGGTTGTTGAACCGGCCGATGGTGTACCAGTGAATCGGGTTGTACCACGCGAGCTGGCACCCGCCCGATTCGAGGGTCTTGAGAATCTCTTCGCCGATGGTGGCCGAGCCTATCGCGTCCAGCAGAATCTTGACCTTCACCCCTTCGCGCGCCTTGGCCGCCAGCGCCTGCGCGAACATCAGGCCTATCGTGCCCGCCCAGTAGATGTATGCTTCGACGGTGATCGATTCCTCGGCCTGATTTATGGCCTCGATCATCGCGGGGTAAAACTCGTCGCCGTTGTTGAGTATCTCCACGCGGTTCCCTCCGGCGAAGGGGACGCCGGTAGCCCCCGCCACGCTCGCGAGGAACTCGTCGGACGCGACCGGAAACTCGTGATCGAGCCCGTAGCTGGGGGGGTGCTCGCGCGGGGCCGCGAGGTAGGACACCAGAGCCATGATGCTAAGGCCGATGGCCGAGCCTTCGCGCCCGATGGCCATCATCCATACGGACGCCGCCGCCCACGGCCACCAGGACCAGAAGAGCCTGCGCGCCCGCGTGAACAGGTCCGGGACCCCCTTGGGCTTGCGAGAGAGCGCGTCGGGCTGCAACCTGTGCCGCCATCTGCGAGGTACATTTTTCTGACGGAATCTTCGGGGCTCACTTTTCGGCAGGCGCTTCTTATAGTTGACCATGTTCATAGGCTGATCTTAAAGAATCGAATCAGTCATCTCCCGGTATCCCACTTCCGTACACCGTGATCCGCCGCGTGTTCGGTAAAACAACTAGCCTTATCCTCTCAATCGGGGCACTGATCGCACAATTATAGCGCAAACGGCCCCCGAGATCGCACAACTGTGTATACATGAAAATGGCGCGCCATAACTTTCCGGCGACCCGCGCCGGAGCGCGTGGGGTGGAGAAAGTGCTGTGCCTGCGGTCTTAAATGGCGGGGATGGAGGGGGCGGGCTTCCGCGCGCTCGGGCAGGCCCTGTGCCTGAGCGCGCGGAGGCCCGGATGGCTTGGTGGAGGGGCTATGCCTTTTTCGTGAAGGTGCGCTTTGTGTGCACTTGGCCGTTAGGGCCGTCGAGGTCGAGGTCGATGACGATGGTCTTACCGTCCGCCGAGATGGCCCATTTGCGTTTCATATTCATAACGACCGGGCCGTCGGGAGTTTCAAGAGTTGCCACCTCGGACACCTCGATGCCGCTGCCGTCGGCGGTCCATTTCGCGGTCCGCTTCCCCTTCTTTTCCATCTCGGGAGGCCCGAAGGATGGTTTGTAGTCCACTTCCTTGCCGTTGAGCACATAGCTGTCACTAACGACCTGCTCGCCCTGGTCGGTGATGACTTTCGTTTCGATGCTTATCTTGTCTTCCGACAGCACGATCTTCATCACCTGATCCATGCCGGGAGGCAGCCCCTCGGATTTACTCGGGTCCATGACCCACGTGCCGGTCAGGTCGGTCTTGGCCGCGGCCATCGCGACACCCACCGCGAGTACCAGCGACAGGGCGGCGCTCATTGCAATCTTTCGTCTCATTCGAAATCTCCTTTGATGATTCTTTGAAGCCGGAATGCCATACGAAATCTATCGGAGAATGATTCGGGCGAAGAGGAATTTATTTGCCGCGCGCCCGGCGACGACCGCGAGCGGCACCCGCCGATGATAGCCCCGCGCGACGCGAGCGGGCACTCATTTGTGACGAGATGGCCCGGTAACGGGGTGAGCTGGCCCGCGGTCACTCCGGGTCCGCGCGAAAATAATTCCGATTTTCCCGCGCTGGAAGAGGGGGCGGGCAGCCTGTATTATGCATCTCTTAAGGAGATGGGAATTCGCGAAGAATCTGAGGGAGCCGGGCCGCCGTGGAAGCCCGCGCCCGCGCGCCCGGCGCTCGCGGGCCGCGAGGTCCACGTGTGGCGAATCGAGCTCGACCGCGCGCCCGCCCGCGTCGAAGATTTATCGCACGTCCTCTCACCGGACGAAGAGCACAGGGCCGCGCGCTTCTACTTTCAGAAAGACCGCGATCACTACACGGTGGCCCGCGCGTCTCTGAGGCTGATCCTCGCGCTCTACCTCGAAAAAGACCCGAAGGAATTGACGTTCTCTTACAGCCCGTACGGCAAGCCCTCTCTGGCCTCTCGCGACCCGGATAAAGACCTCCGTTTCAACCTCTCGCATTCGGGCCACCTCGCCCTGGCCGGCGTGACTTTCGGCCTCGACATCGGCATCGACGTCGAGCGGGTTCGCGAAGATTTCGCGAGCGAAGAGATCGCCCAGAGGTTCTTCTCCGCGCGCGAGGTGGCCTGTTTGCGCTCGCTGCCTGAGGGCGGGCGGGCGCAGGCGTTCTTCCATTGCTGGACGCGGAAAGAGGCTTACATCAAGGCGAGGGGGGAAGGGCTCTCGATGCCTCTCGACAAATTCGATGTCGCCTTCGCGCCGGGAGAAGCCCCGGCCCTCCTAGGTACGAGAATAGACCCGCGCGAGGTCGAGCGCTGGTCTATTCTCGACATAGCAATCGACCCCGGCTATGCCGCGGCACTCGCGGTCGAAGGCCACGGCCTGCACATGGAATACTGGGAGCAGGGGCCAGTGGCCGGTGGTCAGGAGCCGAGGCGGGAAACAGATTCGTGAAGGATTCGAGACTCTCTTTATAGAATCCCTTTCCTGCCCCTGAATCCTGGCCCCTGACCACCGGCCCCTGCCTCTCAATGCCTCATCCTGCCCGGCCTCAGGCGCAGGAAGAAGTGGTAGCTCTTTGGGCTCGAGCCGTAGACCTGTTTGAGTCCGTCCGGCACGTGATAGAAGGTCACGTCGGCCCCGAGGCCGAGGCGGAAGGTCGAGTTGGAGACGATGTCGCGCACGCCCCCGAAAGTGAAGGCACCAACGCGAAACCACGTATCCTCGTGATGGACCCCGGGCAGTTCCGGCTCCTCGATGACGTGAAAGTTAGGGCGAATAGTGCGGCCGTCGTGGTCATGATCGTCATCATGGTCTTCGGCCAGTCCGGGCCGTCCGAATATGTTCTCCTGAAGCAGGCCGATCTTATCGCCCAGCTCCATCCTCGTGTAGAGGTAATTTTTGTCGAGGAAGTTCACGGTCGATTCCAGCAGGTAAGAGTTAGACACGCCGTGCGATTCGTCGTTGCGCCCCCAGATCAGGCTCGTCGCCAGGTTGCCATCCCTCCACGAGCGGTTGTGGCTGATGGAAGCCGTGAGGCGTCTCAGGTCGCCCGGCTCAAGGGCCTCGGGGTTGGTGAGGTAGCCGTATGACACCTGCATCGACCAGTTGGGAGTCGGGGTGAACCAGACGCGCGCGCTGTATGAATCGAGCTTGCCGAAATCTATCGTGGTGCGGTCCTCGTCCGGCTCCGCCCCGCGAAAGATCGAGCTTTCGATCCTGAAGCGGCCGGCGGTCACGCCCGCCGTGAAGACTCCGTGCGCTATGTGAGTCGAGTCGTGCCAGTGATGAGAGAGCGGGGCGGCCGGGTTCTCCATCGCCGAAGCCCTGTGCATGAAGGCGACGGGCCCAAGCGCGGGCTCGGCCACCGGGCCCCCGTAAAGGTGGATCGAGACGTTTTCGGAGAGCGGCAGAGTGTAGGCGGCCGCGAGCTCCATGAAGAGGTCGTGCGGGTGCTGAGCGTCGATGATGGGCCTGCCCTCAAACACCTCGCCGGTCTGGAAGAGTTCCGGGAACCCTCTTCGGGGAGCGGTCCACGGCTCGGCCGAGAACATCCCGCGAAGCATGAGGCGGCCGGCCCCGGCGGGGCGCTCGGCCATCAGCATCAGCCAGTTTTGCGACTCGGCTTTCGTTACGCCGCGCGGCCCTCCCTGATGATTGACGCCTATTTTAATATCGCCGTGAGCCATCACCATCCAGTCGCCCGCGGACCAGTGCCACATGTATCCGGGGACCGACGCCGGGAGCAGGCTCGTGCCCGAGCCTATCGCGTACATGGATTTGAACGGCCCGCCCGTGACCGTGCTCATCATCGAGCCCGCGCCCGCCGCATTCGCATGCCCCGAGTGGTCCGACGCCATGTCATGGCCCGCGTGCTCGTCGTCGGCCTTCGCGCCGTCGGTCTTTTGCTTTTCGGCGGGCGGTTGGTCTTTGGCCGGGGCCGCGCCCTCGTGATCATGATGGTCGTGATCGTGACCGGCCTTCTCCTTCGGATGCTCGTGTTGATGCTCGTGGCCGGAGTCCTTATCGCCATGCCTGTGGCGCGCGTCCTGAGGGATTTTGGCTTCGAGCCTCGACCTCTCTTCGGGCGTGAGTGAAGGCAGGCGGCGCAGGAAAGATACGGTCTGCCATATCTCCGCCGGGCTGTGCGTCTTGCCGAACGCGGGCATCGCGGTCCCCGGTTTGCCGCCGGAGATTACGCGGAAGAGGTCCGGGTCTGATCCGGCCTGCGCGCGCGCCGAGGTGAGGTCGGCCGCCCCGACGGCCTTGCCCTTCGCCGAGTCCCCCTTGCCCGTATCGCCGTGGCAGGTCGCGCAGTGGGCCATGAAGTGATTGAGCCCCAGGGCCGCCGTCTCGTCGGTTTGCGGCAAGGGGTTAGTCGCTTCGCTCTGGGAGAGCGAGCCAGCGTGAGTCGTGTGCTGTGATACTCCGAAAAACAACGTGAGAGAGCCGAATAAAGAGACGGCCGTCAGTTTGAAGGCGCGCAATTTCCAGGCGTGCATCATGTTCCTCCCGAATAATTTCTGTTTGATAGATTACGGACGCATCGCGGGGCAGGCTAAAGCCGCGCGGCTATCAGGTGCCGATAATTCAGCGGGAGGATTAAATGCGGAGTACCGAGCGCGTCGGGGGGGGCCTGAGGGGAGGCTCTTTATTCGAGACTCCCGAGTCGGCGTAAGAGCCGCTGAGGGCCTGAAAGCCTCGCGCGATCAGGGCGTGGATCTCCTGCCTGTCGTGAGAAGTGAAGGCATGGAGGACGCCCGCCGGTCGGAGGGTCGAGGCGTCGATGTGACCGGGGCATTCGCGCTCGCCTTTGTGCCCCTGCGATGAAGAAGGCTGCGGGACGGAGCCGGACTCCGCGCCCGGTCCCTCCTGATGGCAATGGTCCGCCTCCGCTTGCTCTCGATTGTTCGAGGAGGCCGGGGCCTCGCACTTGCCGAGCGCGCAGGTGAAGTCGCAGACCTGCGAGTACGAAAGCCCGATGGTCAGGACTATCAACATCGCAATCGCCGTTGTCTGCTTCATAGCGCGCATACGCCGGAAATTCTACCAGCGACTCACCCGGCTGGCAATGTAACCCGTCAGGTGGGCGGATCGGCATCTTCGGGTTTATACTCTCAAATTATCTGGGGATTTTAATTCACAGGAGATTCTACCGATGTTCAATATCGTTGACGAGGCGATGGAAAAATACGCGCACGATCAGACCAGCCCCGAGTCGGAGTTGTTCGAGCGTTTGCGCGACGAGACCTATGAGAAGATGCGAAGCCCGCAGATGCAGGTCGGGCGAATCGAGGGGCGCTTTCTGAAGATGCTCGTGCGCCTGACTAACGCGCGCCGCGTGCTGGAGATCGGCATGTTCACCGGCTACAGCGCGTTGATGATGGCCGAAGGGCTCCCCGACGACGGCCGCATCATCACCTGCGACATCAACCCCGAGGCCGAAGCCATCGCGCGCAGGTACTTCGCCGAAAGCCCCGACGGACACAAGATCGAAGTGAGGATGGGCCCCGCCCTCGACACTATCGCGGCACTATCCGAGCCGCTCGACATGGTCTTCATCGACGCGGACAAGGAGAATTATTCCAACTACTATGAAGCGGTCTTTCCTCTGGTGAGGCCCGGCGGGTTGATCGTGGCGGACAATGTCTTGTGGAGCGGGGAAGTGCTCGACCCGAAGGACGTGGACTCGAAGGCCATCGTCGCCTTCAACGAGCGCGTGCAGGCGGACCCGCGCGTGGAGAACGTGCTTCTCACGGTGCGCGACGGGATGATGCTCGCGTGGAAGAGGCCTTGAGCGGGGGCCGGGAGTCAGGGGCCGGGGGCCAGGGCGGGGAAGAGAGTTTCGAATCATGCGATTATCTCTTGCCTCGCTGGCCCCCGGCCCCCGGCCCCTGACCTCTACGGATTATTATTCGTCTTGACCGGGCCCGCGGGCTTCGCGGGCAGCTTCACGGGCTTCTCGTTGATCTTCTTCAGGATTTCGGCAACGGCGCGCTCAAGCTGCGGGTCGCGCCCCGAGATCACGGACTTGGGGTCGTTCTCGACTTCGATGTCGGGCTCGACTCCGTAGCCTTCGATTACCCACTCGCCCTTCGTGTTGGTGAAGCCGGACTCGGGCACGCTGACGGTCCCCCCGTCGATCAGAGGCCCGCGGTTGCTGATGCCGACCACCCCGCCCCATGAGCGCTTGCCGATCAGAGGCCCGAGGCCCGCCTCGCGGAACATGGCCGGGAAGATGTCCCCGTCGGACGAGGAGTTCTCGTTCAGTATCGCGGCCATCGGCCCCAGGAAGGTCGCGTCCGGGTAGGTGTTGGCGTAATCGGACGTGCGCGAGTAAGTGAGCCCGAGCAGTTTGCGGCGCAACCGCTCGATCAGCATGCGCGAGACGTTGCCGCCGCCGTTGGCGCGAACGTCAACGACCATGCCCTCTTTCCTGAGCTGCGGGTAGTACCACTTGATGAACTCCCTGAGGCCGCCGCCTCCCATGTCGGGTACGTGGATGTAGCCGACTCGCCCATTCGACATCTCCGACACTTTTCGGCGGTTCAGGTTCACCCAGTCGAGGTATATCAGGTTGCTCTCGCTTGTGATCGGGCGGAAGGTGACCGTGCGCGCGCCGGCCATCGACGGCTCGCGGTTGACGGTGAAGGAGACGGGGTTGTCGGCCATGTTTCTGAGCAGGCGGTAAGGGTCGTCGTCCGCCTTCAGCTCTTCGCCGTTTATCGCCAGTACGTAGTCGCCCTCGCTCACGTTCACGCCGATCTCTCTGAGGGGCGAGCGGTAGATTTCCTCCTCGTTCTGGCCTTCGAATATCTTCGAGATGCGGAACCTCCCGGACTTCTTATCCAGCTCGAACCGCGCCCCCGGCAGGGCCACCCTCGGGCGGGGCGGGTTCTGGAAGTCTCCGCCCTCGATGTAGGCATGCTGGACCGTTAGCTCGGAGATCATCTCGCTGATGACGTAGTTCAGGTCCGACCTGTGCGCCACGTACTGGAGCCACGGCTGGTACTGCCTGCGCAGGGCCTCCCAGTCGTAGCCGTGCATGTTGGCGACGTAGAACCAGTCGCGGTAACGACGCCAGACCTCGTTGAATATCTGGTTCCACTCTTCCGACGGGATGCGGTCAACGACCAGGCCCGAAGTCGAGACGGCCTTGCGGCTCCTCTCGCCCTGCGGCGTGGCGTCGTAGAGGTTGAAGCCCGAGCCCTGAGCCACGAGCACCTTCGACCCGTCGTCGCTCAGCACGTAGCCCTGCGTGTCTTCGACCAGAGTCGTCTCTTTCCTGTCCTTGATCGAATATATCTTCAACGGCGTGGGGCGGTCCCCCTGCCTGCCGTAGTAGAAGGCCGACTCAGTCGTGTAGAGCAGGTGGCCGGCCTTGGCCGAGAGCCCGTCGTAGTTGTCCCCCTGCAGCGGGACTCTCGCGACCCTCGTGGAGATGCCGTCGAAATCGATTACAAGGTCGGCGGGGGGCTTGGGTGCCTGCGCCGGTTTCGGCTCGGCCAGCGGGGCCGCGGGTTTCTCCCCCTGAGCGGCGTCCCCCTCTGCTTTGCTGATCGTGACCTCGTCGCTCTCGGGGGGGAAGGGGTGCTTCACGTCCTTGCGGAGCGACATGGCGTATATGTTCGTCTCGCGGTTCAGGGCAAAGTTGAACTCGATTGCGGAGATTTGCCCGGTGAACTCGCGGTCGCTCAGGTAGTAGAGGTAATTGCCCTGAGGGTCCCAGACGGGGCTGTACTCGTTGAAGAGCTCGTCGGTCACTCTGGTCAGCTTGTTGTCCGCGGCGTTCCAGATGAAGATGGACGAATAGTTGTTCTTATCCACCATGCTGAATGCGAGGTAGCTGCCGCGCGGCGACCAGACGTAGTTGCGAATCTGCCCGCCGGGGGAGTCCGCGATCTCGGTGAGCTTGCGGTCCGCCAGGGTCAGGACGTGAACCTTCCCGTCCTTG
This sequence comes from Blastocatellia bacterium, assembly GCA_035634255.1. GTDB lineage: Bacteria > Acidobacteriota > Blastocatellia > UBA7656 > UBA7656 > DATLMR01. The sequence continues at coordinate 14,248 of DASQDI010000109.1, read as the reverse complement.
TCCCCGAAGGCGATCCTCTTGCCGTCGGCAGACCACTCCGGCGCGTAGCGCATGACCTTGCCGCCCGTGGTGAGCTGCTCGGGGGGGGTGAGGCCATCCTGCGCGATCACGTAGACCTCCTCCTCCCCGCTGGCGTCGGAGATGAAGGCGATGCGCGAGCCGTCGGGCGACCAGCGGGCCCACTTGTCGTGCGCGTTCGAAGAGTGCGTCAGGTTGCGGGTCGGCCCCTTCTCGACGGGCGCGGTGAACACGTCCCCGCGGGCGACGAATAGCGCGCGCTCGCCTTTCGGGCTGAGCGATATGTCCTCGATCAGGCTCGCGGCGTTGACGCGGCTCGGGCGCTTCGCCAGGCCGTCGTCGGGGACCGTGATGGAGATGGGCGTGCTCCTGCGCGTCTTCGCGTCCATGACCTGAAGCTCGCCGTTCATCTCGTAGACGATGCGGCCCTCGTTGTCGGAGCTGGGCCACCGGACATCCCACTGCTTGCTCGTAGTCACCTGCGCGGTCTTCCCGCTCGGGATGTCGTAAGCGTAGATGTTGAAGTGCCCGTCGTGGTCGGAGTTGTAGAAGATCGTGGAGCCGATCCACATCGGGTCGCGGTCCGCGCGCGGGCTGGTCGTGATCCGCTTCGCGTCGTAGCTCTTCAGGTCGAATATGAAGAGGTCGTTCGACTGGCCGCCCCCGTAACGCTTCTCGGACCGGAAGTCGCGGGCGCGGGGCGAGTAGACGACGCTGTTGTTGTCGGGCGAGTAGTCGCCAGCGCCGGATTCGGGCATGGGCAGGACCTCGGCCGGCCCGCCCGCCGCCGCGACCGTGTACAGGTGGTCGATCCCGAGGGTCCAAGAGTCCCTGTGCGACCGGAAGAGAATGTTCTTACCGTCCCTGCTCCAGCCGTAGACCTGGTTGTCGTACCCCCACCTCGGCGTCAGGGGGCCGCGCGCCGGGTAGTGGGTGAGCTGCTTGGGCACGCCCCCCGTCGAAGGCACGACGTAGACCTGCTCGTCCCCGTCGTACTGCCCGGTGAAGGCGATCCACTTGCCGTCCGGGGAGAACTTGGCGAAGACCTCTATCCCCGGGTGGGCCGTGAGGCGGATCGCCGACCCGCCGGAGGCGGGGGCCGTCCAGAGGTCGCCCGCGTAGGTGAAGACCACGCGGTCGCCGTGAATGTCGGGGAAACGTAACAGCTTGGTTTGCGCCGAAGCTTCCAGAGGCGGAAGCAAGACTGTCATCAGGGCGACTACGCAAAATAATCGTGAAATCATTTAGGGGAATCCTCCAAATTTAATGCTTATGTGATGTACCTATCTGAGCCATACCGGCGCGAGTCGCGCCGATCTCTGATGACTAGACCCGCCGCGGGAATCAAGTTGATCTCTTGAAAAGCACCCGAATGTCTTACGCAGGCCCGGCGAGAAAGTTGCCGTCCATGGCTACTTTTGCCGCTTTCCCTCAGTCGTTTACATGTGTCTTTAATCAGGCATTATCGCCCGACGGGCGGGCCGGTAACCTCCCATTGTGACCAGACGGCTCAATCGAGTGACAAGTCGGCCTGATCGGTACGCGAAGCCCCAAAAGCGCGCGGGCCGCGCATGGCGCTTCATGAAGGTGAGCCCCGATTATAGCACGCGGGCCGCCCTGTTCGACTACGCAGACGCGATTGGTTATACTATAGCCGCAAAATTTCGAGATCATAACCGTGCGAGAGAAGCTCGCGGTTGAGCTCCGCCGGATGAAAGGGGATTGATCGGCTTTGACAAAGAAAGAGTTGATACACAGGGACGTTGTGATCATAGGCTCGGGTCCCGCGGGACTGACGGCGGCCATTTACGCCGCGCGCGCGGACCTTAAGCCGCTCGTCATCGAGGGGCCTCAGCCCGGCGGGCAGTTGACCATAACCACGGAAGTGGAGAATTATCCCGGCTTCTCGAACGGGATTCAGGGGCCGGAGCTGATGGACGAGTTCCGCGCGCAGGCCGCGCGGTTCGGCACGGAGTTTCTGGTCCAGTACATAAGCGAGGCGGACCTCAGTGAGCGCCCGTTCACGCTCCACACCGAGGACTACACGGTCAAAGCCGAGACGCTCATCATCGCCTCGGGGGCGTCGGCGAAGTGGCTGGGCATCCCCGGCGAAGCCCCGGCCCCGCACGGGCTCGGGGGCTATGGCGTCTCCGCCTGCGCGACCTGTGACGGCTTCTTCTTCAAGGGCAAGCCCATAGTCGTGGTCGGGGGGGGCGACACCGCGATGGAGGAGGCGAACTTCCTGACCCGCTACGCCTCGCGGGTTACGGTGATCCACAGGCGCGATACTCTGCGCGCGTCGAAGATCATGCAGGACAAGGCGTTCAAGAACGAGAAGATCGAATTCATCTGGGACACGGCCGTCGAAGAGATCCTCGGCTCGCCCGAGACGGGCGTGACGGGGGTCCGCATCAGGAACCTGAAGACCGGCGACGAGAGCATATTCCCGTGCGGGGGCGTGTTCATCGCCATCGGCCACAAGCCGAACACGGACATGTTCAAAGGTCAGCTCGACATGGACGAGGTCGGTTACCTCCTCACCGCCGGGAAGTCCATGGCGACCAATATTCCGGGCGTGTTCGCCTGCGGGGACGCGCAGGACTCCTTCTACCGGCAAGCGATCACGGCGGCCGGGACCGGCTGCATGGCGGCGATAGACGCCGAGCGCTTCCTCGACGACCTCCCCGTCCCGATGCCCTCGGGCGAAGAGATCACGATAGAGGGCGAGCGCGTGACCGAAGATCATGAGTCGATCATCATGCCTGACGGGCAGGTCATCTCCAACAAGCCGGAAGGAACCGCGCACGGCGATTGAGCCACTCTCACCCCTCGGGCCGGGCGGCCTCTCCCGTCGGGCAGGCCGCTCACCCAAGCCGCGCCAGCTTCTCGTCCAGATCGGCCAGGGCATCCCGGAGCAATTTCACGTAGCGCGGGTCCCGGCTCGCCTCAAGGCCCTTGAGCACGCCCTGCCGGGAGAGCAGGAGGCTGTTCCTGACCCGAAGCCGCTCGGCCTCCTCCGGCGAGCTCGCCTTCTTTTCCGGCTTTGCGCGGTCGGCCGCTTCCATCTGCGCTTCGACGGCTTTGCTTTCCCATCCTCTTGCCATGTGGAAATTCTACAGGCTCGGCCGGGCGTAAGAAAGCGCGGGCCGGTCCTCTGGCCCCCGGCCCCTTGTGTATGAAATAATCTCGGCTCCGCCGCTCTGTCTTTCGCGGCCGATCAGGGAACCGTTGAATTATTGAGCAAAGAGAGGGAATCCAAAACCCGATGATTTTTCCATCCAGGCGAACCGAAAATTACCACTACGCCATCCGTAATCTGGCCCGCGCGGCGGAGGCCCTTGAGCAGACGGGGCGCGAAGTCATCTACCTCAACATCGGGGACCCGCAGAGGTACGGCTTCCGCCCGCCCGACTGCGTGATCGAAAGCGTAACGCGCGCGATAAGAGACGGCTTCACCGGGTACTCTCACTCGGCGGGGATCCTTGAGGCGCGGGTCTCCATAGCCGAATACGCGAGCAGGATGGGCGCGGTCACGGGCCCGTCCGATGTCATCCTCACCTCCGGCGCGTCGGAGGCGGCCGACATAGTCCTGACCGCCCTGGTGAACGAGGGCGACGAGGTGCTGCTCCCGGCCCCCGGCTATCCCATCTACCCCGCGATAATGAGCAAGCTGGGCGCGCGCTCGGTCTACTACACGCTCGACCAGTCGGGCGCGTGGCGGCCTTCCGTAGATGAGGTGCGCTCGCTCGTCAGTGACCGGACGCGCGCAATCGTGTTGATAAACCCCAACAACCCGACCGGCTCGATCACGCCCGACGAGACGACCCGGCGGCTGATCGAGATGGCGGTCGAGCGAAACCTGCTCGTCATCTCCGACGAAGTTTACAGGGAGTTGTGCTTCGGCGAGCAGCCCTCGCCCTCGTCCGTGATCGCCCAAGAGATGGGCGCGCCCCTGATAACCCTCGAAAGCCTGTCGAAGACCCACATGGTCCCCGGCTGGAGGGTCGGGTGGATGCGCTACACGCACCCGGAAAAGATGCGCGACCTGGCCTCCGCGATCAACCGCCTCGCCGACGGGAGGCTCTGCTCGCCGACGGCCACGCAGTACGCGATCCGCCCCGCGCTCGAAGGCTCGCGCGACTACCTCCCCGGCTTCATGAAAGAGATAAGGCGGAGGCGCGACATCTCGACGCGGCGCGCCGCGCGCATCCCCGGCCTCTCGTGCGTCGAGCCGGAGGCGGCGTTTTACATGGTCCTGAAGACTGAAGACCTGAGAGGCAGGACGGACGAGCGGTTCGTGCTCGACCTGCTGGCAGAGACGGGCGTGCTGGTCGTTCACGGCTCGGGGTTCGGGGCCGCCCCGTCCATGGGTTACTTCAGGCTCGTCTACCTCGCCGGGGAAGAGACGCTCAACGACGCCTTCGACCGCATCGAAGGGTATCTTGGCCGGGCCTGAGATGATTTTTCGCGAGTGATGGGAACGGATTTGTCGATCAACGAGCGCAGGCAAGCCCTGGCGCATGCGCGCCGCGTAGTCATCAAGCTCGGCACGGCCGTGCTCATACGCGAAGAAGGCGGCATCGCCGAGGACCGGTTGGCCTCATTCGTCGGGGCCGTCGCGAAGCTCAGGGAGGAAGGGCGCGAAGTGCTGCTCGTATCTTCAGGGGCGGTCGGGCTGGGGTTCAAGCAACTCCGCCTGCCGCGCCGCCCCCACCTGCTCCCGCTCAAGCAGGCGTGCGCCGCCGTCGGGCAGGGCCGCCTGATGGCTCTCTACTCGCAGGCCTTCGACAAGCTCGGCATCGACACGGCTCAGGTCTTGCTCACGGAAGAAGACTTCTCCAACCGCCGACGGTACCTGAATCTCAGGAGCACGCTCACCAAGCTGCTCGAACTGAACGTGGTCCCGATCATCAACGAGAACGACACCGTCTCGACCGCCGAGCTCGAAGCGGTCGATCAGGGGTCGTTGATGAAGGTCAACTTCGGCGATAACGACAAGCTCTCCGCGCTCGTCGCGAGCAAGATCGAAGCCGACCTGCTTCTCATGCTCACGGATGTCGAAGGGCTTTACACGGCGAACCCGAACGATTCGAGCGAGGCCCGCCTCGTGCCCGTGGTCGAAGAGATCACGCCGGAGGTGGAGGCCCTCGTCGATGAGGGCCGGTCGGCCGGCGGGCCGAAGCTCGGGAGGGGCGGGATGAGGACCAAGATCGAGGCCGCGCGAATCGCGACCCGGACGGGCTGCGCGGCGGTGATCGCGAGCGGCAAGCTGCCCGACGTGATCGCCCGCGTCTTCGCGGGGGAAGACCTCGGCACGCTCTTCCTGCCGAAGCCGGGGTTGCGCGGCAGGCGGCGGTGGATCGCCTTCGCCACCACGATCAAGGCCGCCATCGTCGTCAACGAGGGCGCGCGCCGCGCGCTCGTCGAGAGGAAAGCCAGTTTGCTCGCGGCCGGGGTCGTCGAAGTGAGGGGGGCCTTCAGGCGCGGCGACGTGGTGAGCGTCTTCGACGAGCAGGAGCGCGAATTCGCCCGCGGCATCGTCAATTATTCGAGCGCCGACGCGCGGAAAATATCCGGCCTGCGCTCGGACAGGATAGACGAGCTGGTGGAGGACCGGAACTACGACGCCCTGATCACGCGCGACAATTTGTACTTTCACACATAGATTCTTAGGGGCTGATCGACTATGCAATCGACGACGGGCAGGGAAGCGGTCATAGAGGCGGCGAGGAGGGCGAGGGCGGCGCTCCCGGCCCTCGCGCGCCGGTCGGCGGAAGAGAAAAACCGCGCGCTCGTCTCCGCGGCGGGGCGAATGGAGGAGAGGGCCGAGGCGATCTTCGCCGCCAACCGGGAAGACCTCGCGCGCGCGCTACCTCTGGTCGAAGCGGGGGAGATGTCACAGGCGCTTTACCGCCGCCTCAAACTCGACGACGAAAAGCTGAGGGACATAGTCGCGGGGATACTTCAGGTCGCGGCGCTCGAAGACCCGGTCGGGAAGATAACTCTCGCCACGGAACTCGATGAAGGTCTCCGGCTGTATCGCGTCAGTTGTCCCATCGGAGTCATAGGTGTGATCTTCGAATCGCGCCCCGACGCGCTCACCCAGATCGCGGCGCTCGCGCTCAAGAGCGGCAACGCCGTGCTGCTCAAGGGCGGGCGCGAGGCCGAGCACTCTAACCGCATCCTCTTCGACACCTTCCGCGAGGCTTCCGAGCATGCGGGCATGCCGTCGGACGCTCTCGCCCTGCTCGAAAGCCGCGAAGACGTCGAAGCTCTGCTCGGGGCCGAGAGCTACGTGGATCTCATCATCCCGCGCGGCTCGAACGCGCTCGTGCGCCACATCCAGCAGAACACAAACATCCCCGTTCTCGGCCACGCGGAAGGCATCTGTCACGTCTACGTGGACGAGTCGGCCGACATCGAGAAAGCCCTGGACATAAGCCTCGACGCTAAAGTCCAGTACCCGTCGGCCTGCAACTCTGTCGAGACCATTCTGGTCCACCGGAGCGTCGCGCGCGATTTCCTGCCGCGCGCGGTTGAGAGCCTGAAAGGGAAGCGGGTGGAAGTCAGGTGCGACGGCCGGGCCATCGATGAGTTCGGCCTCGCCGGCGTCGGGCGGGCGACTGAAGAAGACTGGCGCACCGAGTACTGCGATATGGTCGTCGCGATCAGGGTGGTCGATTCGATCCGGCAGGCCATCGATCACATCAACGAGTTCGGCTCGCACCACACGGACGCGATCATCACCGAAGACGAAGCCGCGTTCGATCTCTTTTTTACGGGGGTCGATTCGGCGGGAGTCTACCTGAACGCTTCCACGCGATTCGCCGACGGGTACCGCTACGGGTTCGGGGCCGAGGTGGGAATAAGCACGGGGAAGCTGCACCCGCGCGGCCCGGTCGGGCTGGAAGGGCTGATGACCTACAAGTACAAGCTCGTCGGCACGGGCCAGACCGTCGGCCTTTACTCGGGGCCGAACGCCCGCAGGTTCTCTCATAAAGAGATCGAGTGATTCCGTGGGGCGCGGGTGTCGCGCCCGCGCCCCACGTGGGGTGAAGAACGAAAGCTGAAAACTTCCTTCAATCTCCCGCGCCGAGTTTGGGCTCGGGAAGGCCGGGCTGTACTTCGGAGTCGCCGGGTGCCACCGTGCCGCGCTCGTCGAGCGAGTGGCCGGTGATGAGCCCGAGAACGAACCACCCGAGCGCGACCGCCCCGACCGCGAAGAGGGTGTCGCCGATCACCCGCATCCACCGAAGCTTGTCCATCAGGCCGGTCTGAAGGAACTCCGCCGAGCGCGCGTACCACGTCCCGAACTCGACGGCCGCCCAGGTCTGCATCAGGCCGATGGGCAGCAGGCTCAGCAGGACCATCGCCGCGAGCCCGATGTTGATGCACCAGAACGCGATCGCGACCGGCCAGCTCTTCCATGCATGCCCCGGCCTGAGCCCGCGCCGTAGAAGAGCGGTATGGCGATGCTCGCGATCAGGAAGAGCATGAGCAGGGAGCGGCTCTCGCCGTCCCTCCTGAGCGCGGGCTTGAGCGCCCGCCACATGAGCCACAGCCAGAAGACCAGACCGATGAAGAGAAGTATCTGCCAGAACCTTCCGAGGTCCACGTACTCGTACCCCTGAGAGCCGAACCAGAACCATGCGTCTCCGAGCTTCTGCCGTATGCCCAGCCATTCGCCCCGAGCGAGCCGACGACGAAGAGCACGGCCGCGAAGAGCAGGTTGACTCCGAGCTTCTGGACCCTCGGCTCGACCCCGCTGACGGCGGGCGCGATGTAAAGCCCCGTCGCCAGCCACGAGGTCGCGATCCAGAAGAGGCCGAGCTGCGTGTGCCAGGTCCGCGCGACGGAATAAGGCAGGTATTGATCGAGCGGGATGCCATAAAATCCGGAGCCTTCAGAAGAAGGCCGACATCTCCCTCGCCTTCGCCGGATCGACCAGAGAGCCGCGCGGGATCGCGTACTCGGGGCGGCCATTCGAAAACACGTCGGCGTAGTACGCGGAGAGCGATTCGAAGGCTTCGGCCCGCGCGGGATCTATGACGACCTCGCCAGTCGTTGAATTATAGGTGTTCGTGCGGAGGGCGACTTCCAGCCTCTTCCGCAAGGCCGCCTGCTGCTCCGGCGGCAACTCCGCGTAGCCCTTCGCGCCCCCGCCTGAGAACTCGGGCAGGCCGGCCTAGCGGTCGAGCATGAACACGGACTCGCGCTGCAGCCAGTCCGCGCTCCAGTCCGGGGCGACGTAAGCCCCGTGGCCCCAGATGGAGCCGATCTGCTGGCCGCCGAGCGACTGCCAAACCCCCTGCCCGTTTTGGATCGTGTCGTGATCGAGGACCACTCGGCCGTCGGTCGTGACCACGCGCTCCGGGATCGGCGGCGCGTCGGACACGATCCGGCCCCCGACGCCCCCGAGCACGGCGAACGAAACCACCATCACTACTGCGAAAGCTATCCAAAGGCGTTTGTATCGCATAGAGACCTCATCGCGCGAGCGCAAGGGCAAGCGACCCTTCCGTCTCGATGGCTCACGGAAAGAGTATGTTGTTTTCCAGATGGATGTGCTCGTGCAGGTCCTTCTCCAACCCTTCGAGGGACTGGTAGAGCGCGTGGTACGTGACGCAGACACCCTCCGGGGCGGTGAAGTCCGAGGTCAGGGCGCGAATCTCTTTCAGCACGTCGCCCGCCCGGTCGTGCTCGGCCATCATCATGTGGACCGGATTGCGAACCGTCCCGAAAAAGGCTCTGGGAGCCTGTTCCGCGACCGTCGCGGCCTCTTCGAGGAGGCGGATGTAGGGGAACAAGACCTGCTCTTCCTTGAGCATGTGCATGGTCAGTTCGGCTTTAAGCTCTTTAAAGAGCGCCCGCACGCGCACGACCTCCGGCCGCCTCCCGGCATATTCCGAGCAGACCTTGGCGAGGAGCGCTTCAAGGCGGTCCGTCTCTTCTCTGGTGAAGGTGTGGTGCCTGTCTACGATGTAGGCGGAGAGTTTCGACAGGGGTTCGGACGCCCACCGCGTGCAGTCGGTCGCGCCTTCCGGCGCGGAGGCTTCCGCGAGCGAGTGTATGACGTCGGCCACCGCCACGCCCGCCGAGGCGCAGGCGTCCCAAGTGACTTCCCGCCGCCGCAGCAATAGTCGATCCCTCTCTTTTCAAATACGCGGGTCGCGCCCGGTATCTCTACCGCCAGTCCTCTCACGGTTCTTGTCGCGTTCGTGTTCATGATCATATTTCTCCGCTTAAAATCTTTACTCTCGATTCACAGTCTAGGCCGGGCCGTCCCCGAGCGCAGTGACTTAAGTCATAGGGCGAAAGTCTCCGCGAACCGTTCCGGGCGCGGGGCCGCGCCCGAAGCGGTGAGATTATTTCAACCGATGATCGATAAGATCGCCGCTTTGCGGCGCACGACTCTTTTCGGAGGTCTGGGGGACGCGGAGCTTCAGGCGCTCGCCGCGCGAGCGGTCGAGCAGAGGCTCGCTCGCGGCGAGGTGTTGTTCGTGGCGGGGGACGAGGCGAAAGGGCTTTACGTCATAGTCGAGGGCGCGCTCCGCGCCTTCCGCGAAAGCCTGGAAGGGCGCGAGCAGGTCATCCACGTCGAGCGCGCCGGGGCCACCATCGCCGAAATCCCGATCTTCGACGAGGGGGCCTACCCTTCCACCGTCGCGGCCGAAGAAGAAGCCACGGTCCTCTTCATCGACAAGCGCGACGTGAGGCAGCTCTGCCTGAGCCAGCCCGGCATCGCTCTCGCCGCGCTCAAGCTGCTGGCCGCGCGTCTGCGCAAGTGCGCCGAGCTGGTCGAGGCCCAGTCGCTCCACGAAGTGGACCAGCGCCTCGCGAGCCTTCTGCTCGCGGAGGCCCGGTCCCGGGGCTCGCGAAGCGGGAAGCGGGTCATGGTCGAGCTGGCCCTCAGCAACCAGCAGGTCGCCGCGCGCATCGGCTCGGTCCGCGAGGTCGTATCGCGCGCCCTATCCCGCCTTCAGCTGAACGAACTGATCACCGTCGAGGGCCGGGTGATAACCATCCCGGACGAAGAGGTGCTGAGGGCTTACGCGGGAGAGTAGCCCGCTGGCCCCGCCCGAAAACTTCTTTTTTTGTTGTGCGCCTGTACGCCCCGCCTCGATGCGGCTATAGTTTCAGTCCCGAAATCCGCGTGATGTAAAGCACGGACTTTCGAACCCGGTCAATCAACCGAAATTTTGTCATCCTGCTTCACACCCCTGAAGGAGTGAGTTTATGCGTCGCTTTCCGATAGTCCTCATAATCATCGCGCTGGCCGCGTCGGCCCTGCCGGTCCCGCACGCCCGCGCGCAGTTCGCCACCTCTTCCGTTAACGGAGTCATCGCCCCCGGCGAGTACGGGGTTCATTCGGACGGGCAGAACCAGCAGGGCACGAACACCGCCCAGACGTGGTTCATGACGTGGGACGATGCGAACCTCTACGTCGCCAACACGAACGCCAACCTCTTCGAAGCGTCGGTGCTCTACATCGACATCAACCCCGCGTCGCCTGTCAACGGAGGCAATGACGGAGACGGCAGCCTGGCGGGCTTCAACTACGACAACACCAGCTTCGCGCAGTTGCCCTTCAGGGCCGACTTCGTGGCTTACTTCAAAGAGGACTACAGAGAATTCCGGAGGGCCAACGGCTCGGGCGGCTGGACGGGCCAGACCGCCTTCTTCGGCAACTACGCCTCGGGGCCGGGCAACGTCCGCGAGCTTGCCATCCCGTGGTCCGCGATCACCGGAGGCGGGAGGCCCGCTTCCTTCCTCTTCTTCGGCTACCTGACCTCCCCCGGCGGCTTCGTCTTCGGGCAGGTGCCGAACGAAAACCCCGGAGCCTTCATCGGCACCGCGGCCACTTACACGCGATATTTCACGGTCTCTTCGACGGCCGACGGCGCGAGCACGAAGCCCTTCTCGATCAACAGCACGAGCGACACGAACGACATTCACTTCCTCGGCCTGCGCCACGACACCTTCGACCCGTACTACCGCAGCCCGTTCGGGGCCGTGCCCGCTGGGACGGGCGTGACCCTGCGCTTCCGCACCGACCACTTCGACGTTGACGGCGTCAGCGTGCGCGTCTACCACTACAACCCCGCGACGGACACGACCTCGGGGCCGGTAGATTTCCCGATGTCGTTCCTCGAAAATCGCGTTGAGAACGGCGTCCTTTATGACATCTGGACCCGCACGCTCACGGCCCCGAACGAGCCGGCGATCTTCTTCTACAAGTTCCGCGTGACCGACGGGGTGGACGTGGACTTCTACAGCGACGCCTTCGCGGACGATCACGACAACCTCAACCAGGGCGGCGAGGGCGAGGCGAACGACAACGAGCCCTTCCCCTCGTTCCAACTGACGGTCTACGACCCGGGCTTCGAGACGCCCGAGTGGCTCCATTCGGCGAACGTCTATCACATCTTCCCGGACCGGTTCCGCAACGGGGACCGGACGAACGACTACTGCGCGCCCGGCACCACGTCCGGCTGCCCCATCTTTTATGGCGGAGAGATGGTGATCCCGCGCACGACGTGGAACGAAGCGATCTTCGACCCGCGCCCGCCGGGCCCGTTCCAGAACGCTTTCGGCAACCAGTTCTTCGGGGGCGACCTGAAGGGGGTCGAAGAGAAGCTAGATTACCTGCAAAGCGCGGGCTTCGACACCCTGTACCTGAACCCGATCTTCAAGGCCCGCTCGAACCACCGCTTCGACACCGATAACTTTTTGGAAGTCGACCCGGCGCTCGGCGGAGACGCGGCCCTCGCGTCGCTCGTGAAAGAGACCGAGCGGCGCGGCATGCGGCTGATCTTCGACGCGGTCTTCAACCATGCGTCATCCGACAGCCTCTACTTCGACCGCTACCACCGCTACCCGACCGACGGTGCGGCCGAGTCGCTCGCGTCGCCCTTCAGGGGCTGGTTCAACTTTTTCAACAACAACGTCCCGGCCCAGAGCGGGGATTACGAAGGCTGGTTCGGCTTCGACAGCCTCGCGGTCTTCACCGACAACAACCCGCAGGTGCGCGACTTCTTCTTCCGCTCGAACGACAGCGTGCTCAAGCACTGGTATGACCGCGGGGCGGGCGGCTGGAGGTTCGATGTCGCCACCGACATCACGCACAACTGGTGGCGCGAGTTCCGCCCGTTCGCCAAGACCTTCAAGCCGGACGGGCCTCTCATCGGGGAGAACTTCCCGGACGCGAGCCAGTACCTCGCGGGCGACCAGCTCGACTCCGTCATGAACTACCGCTTCCGCAAGAACGTCATAGGCTTCGCGCGCGGCACGGCCGCTTGGGTCGATAATGACAACAACGGCAACAACACGATCATCAACCTCTCGCCGAGCCAGTTCGACCGCGCCCTCAGGTCCGTGCGAGAAGACTACCCCCCGCAGGCGACCGCGGCGATGCTCAACCTGATAGGCTCGCACGACACCAACCGCGCTCTCTACGTGCTCACGATGTTGGGCGACAGCGGGCTCACGCAGGCGAGGGAGCGGTTGAAGCTCGCGGCGCTCTTCCAGTTCACCTATCCGGGCGCGCCGATGATCTACTACGGAGACGAGGCCGCCCTCAACTCGCCCGCGCTGGCGAACGGGCCCAATGGCCCCGAAGACGACCCGTACAATCGCGCCCCTTACCCGTGGGCCGACGAGGCGGGCGACCAGAGCGTTTACGGCCCCGCAGACGGCAGCCTGATCGACTACTACACGTCGCTCGCGCACCTGAGAAAAGAGCGGGCCTCGCTCCGCACGGGCTCGTTCGAGACCCTGCTCACGGGCGACACGACCCCTTCCGTGACGGACGACAACACCTATGCCTTCGCCCGCGCGTCCGGGTCTGAGAAGGCCGTGGTCGCGCTCAACAACGGGACGGGCAGCAACACCGCGTCCATCCCGGTCGGGGCCCACTTCGCCGACGGCACGACCCTGCACGACGCGTTGAGCGGGGCGACGTTCACCGTCAGCGGAGGGAACGTCACCGTGACGCTCGCCGCGCGGTCGGGCGTGATCCTCTTCCCGTTCGCGGCGGCCCCAGACACGGCCCCGCCGGTCGCGGCGGCCGAGGCCTCTCCCGCGCCCAACGCGAACGGGTGGAACAACTCGGCTCCGGTGACGGTCAACCTCAGCGCCACCGACGGAGGCAGCGGCATCAGGGAGTTGCGTTACTGGGTGGGTGACGGCGGAGTGAGCGTGGTGCCGGGCGACAGCGCCAGCGTGACGGTGAGCGCGGAAGGCGTAACGACGGTCAACGTCAGGGCTTTGGATAACGCGGGCAACGTCAGCGCCCTCGCGAGCCGGGTGGTGAAGATCGACCTGACGGCCCCGACGGTCGCGTGCCCCGCGCCAGCCAGCATTCCGGCGGGACCGAATTGCGAGGCCCTGATCCCGAACGTTCTGGCGGGCGTCACCGCTTCGGATAACCTGACTCCGGGCGGGTCAATCGTTCTGACTCAGAGCCCTCAGGCCGGAACCCCCGTAGGGTTGGGGCCGCACGCGATCTCCGTGACGGCGACCGACCTGGCGGGCAATTCCCGCACGTGCACGGTCACCCTCACGGTGACCGACAGCGCGCCGCCGGTGATCTCGGGCGTGTCGGTGGACAATCCCGTTCTCTGGCCGCCGAATCACCAGATGGTGACGGTGACGGTGAGCTACGACGCGACGGACAATTGCGGCCCGGTCACGAGCACCCTCAGCGTGACGAGCAACGAGGCGGTGGGCGACACGTCTCCCGACTGGGAGGTTGTCGACGCCAGCCGCGTCCGGCTCCGCGCGGAGCGGGAGGGCTCAGGCAATGGGCGAGTCTACACGATCACGATAACCAGCACGGACGCGAGCGGTAACTCGTCCACGAAGACGGTGACCGTGAGCGTGCTGAAGAGTCAGAGCTAAAGAAGATGGAATCAATGCCGTGAGCGCGAGCCGTATGCTTGCGCTCACGGTGTTGGATAACCAAACGGCTGTCGTATCAATTGACTGCTCTCGATCTCGTTCGCCGCGCCAGCAGGCAGGTATCGGCTCGATCATCTCTCTCCGTTGCAGCATAGCGATTGCATTTACAGAAGGCGAGGGAGCAGAAAGGTGACTGAGCAGACAAAAAATCTTATCGGCAGGCTGAGCGAGCGCAAGGGGGAGATCAAGGCGCTCATATACGACCTGCGGCAGAGGAAAGCGGAGAAGAAGGTCCTGCGAAAACTCAAGGAGCGCAAGCGTTCCATAAGCG
>DASQDI010000108.1:0-3300 GCA_035634255.1 Blastocatellia bacterium | reverse complement strand
TCTCAATAGATGTTGCACCTTTCGGCATTACGGTTAATACTATTTGTCCCGGCTACCACCTGACCGAGAGGTTGAAACGGCTGGCCGAGCACACCGCTCGGAGTGAAGGTATTCCCGCAGAGGAAGTTCAATCGAGGTGGGCGGCCGAGACTGCCATGAAGCGGCTGGGCAGACCGGAAGAATTCGCCGCGTTTATTACGTTTCTTTGCTCGGAGCAGGCCAGTTATATTACCGGAACCGTTACGCAGATAGACGGCGGCCTTTACAAGGCCCTGTTTTAACGTTTTCGTCCCGAGACATATTCCAAAGCGTTTGATCTCCGCGGATTTCGTTCTGGAATCTATGGTAAAAACACGTCCATTCATACCCGCAGACCTCGACCGGCTCTTCTGCATTGATCAGGAGACTTTCCCTCCCGGCATAGCCTACTCCTACCTCGAGCTCCAGTACTACGTCCAGAACTGTAACTGCAAAACGATCATCGCCGAAGACGACGAGCCGGGCGAGGGGGACGCGATAGTCGGTTTCGTCATCGGCATATGGGAACCGCCCGACCTCGGTCACATAATCACAATCGAAGTGGTCCCGCACTGGCAGCGCCAGCAGATCGGCGGCCTCCTGCTTGAGAACATCGAGAATTGGCTGCGGGAAAAAGGCGCGCTCGCCATCTACCTCGAATGCTCCGTGGAAGACCGCTCGGCCCTCTCGTTTTACGACAAGCACGGCTACTTCATCCTTGAGCGGCTCGACGGGTACTACGCCGAAGAGTGCGACGCCTTCGTGCTGATGAAGACCTGCAAGAGATAGCGGGTCGCCCGGCTTGAGGGAAGAAACTTACGCGTGGTACCTTTCAGTGTGCGCTTATGGGAACTGAACGGAGCCTTAATAGATGAAAGTTGAAACTGGGGTGATCGCGGCGGCGGGCTCGGGCACTCGCATGCTGCCCGTTACGCTCGGTTACCCCAAAGAACTCCTGGCAATAATTAATAAACCTGCGATCCACCTCATAATCGAAGAGTTCATCGATTCAGGTGTCAGGAAGATCATAATAATAACCGGGGCTAATCCCGACCCTCTGATCCGGCAGTACGACCTGAAGAACGACCCCCCGCCCGGGAAGTACAAGGGCCTCGACGAGTTCACGGATAAGCTCGCGGGGATCGAGATTGTCTTCCAGCCGCAGGAAGGCCCCTATGGGAACGGGACGCCTCTGCTGGTGGCCGCGCCTCACATACCGGACGGCGAAGGCTTCCTGTACGCATACGGCGACGACATCTTAAAATCCCGCGTACCCTTCGCGCGGCAACTGATCGACAAGCACAACGCGACCGGGGCCCTCGTCGTCGGGGTGCAGGAGGTCGCCTGGGAAGACGTGGTCCGTTATGGCATCGCGCAGATTCGGGAAGGCAGCGGCGAGAGCGAGCTGGAGGACGTGGTCGAGAAGCCCTCGCGCGAAGAGGCCCGGTCTAATCTCGCGATGTTCGGGCGGTTCCTGCTCTCCAAAGAGATCATCAGCATTCTGTCCGATATTCCGCTCGGGAAGTCGAACGAGTTGTGGCTGACCGACTCCGTGCGCGAGTACGTCAGGCGGGGCGGGCGGGTCGTGACTCAGCCGGTCGAAGACGGGGAGTGGCTGACAATCGGCGACCCCATCAACTACCTCAAGACCCTTTTCGAATACGCGCTCTCCGACCCGGCCATCCGGGAGGCGGTCGCGCCGCGAATAAAGAAGTTGCTCGGTATATAAAGCGGGTGGCGATGCCCGATGGGGGCGTCCCTCGCGGCCGCCCCTACAGTCTCCCCGAGGTCTCGACCAGCCTCCGCGAGTAGTCGCCGGTGAGCGCCTTGAGGAATTCTATCAGGTCCGACTGCTCGCCCTCGGAGAGGTCGACCGACTCCAACTGCCAGTCGCGGACCGGGTTGTCGTTGCCGCCCTTCACGTAGAAAAGGATCACATCCTTGAGCGTCTTCGCGCTGCCGTCGTGGAAGTATGGCGCGGTCAATTCCACGTCGCGCAGAGAGGGCGTGCGAAACGCCCCGATGTCGAGCGAGTTCCCGGTGACGAGAAACCGCCCGAGTTCCGCCGCGCCTTCCCCGACGTACGCCTTCCTGAGCGCGTCGGCCCCCTCGCGGTTGCGCGCCGACTCAAGGGCCCGCCGGGTCAGGCCCATGAACGAAGGGTGGTTAACGCCGATGCCGGTGTTGCGGTAATTCTGGTCGGTGAAGAAAGGGAACGACGAGTTGAAACTGTGACAGATGGCGCAGCGGCCCTTGGTTCGGAAAATGAGTAAGCCGCGCTGCGCCGCGTCGCTCATCGCCTTGCGGTCGCCGGCGTTGAACCTGTCGAAGGCGGAATTGCCTGAGACGAGGGTCCTCTCGAAAGAGGCGATGGCTTTCGCTATGAGGTCGATGGTAGCCTCTTCGCCGAAGGCATTCAGGAACGCTTCTTTGTACTCCGGCAGACCCCTCACGCGCTCGACCACCTGCTCGTGGGAGGCGTTGCCCATCTCGTTCGGGTCGATGAGAGGGAGCTTCGCCTGATCTTCGAGCGACTGCGCGCGCCCGTCCCAGAACTGCCCCGAGTTGAACATCGCGTTGAATATAGTGGGCGAATTGCGCGTGCCGCGCCTGCCTCCCACACCTTCCGGGAGGGCCTTGCCGTCGGCAAACGCGAGCTTCGGGTCGTGGCACGTCGAGCAGCTGACCGTGTTATCCACCGACAGGCGCGCGTCGAAGAACAGCCGCCTCCCGAGCTCGACTCGCGCGGGCGTGAGGGGGTTGTTCCGAGGCACGTAATAGGACCACACCTCGTATGGGATTCCGGGCGGGAGATCGACTCTGAATTTATCGGGGGCCGGGCCGTCGGCGCTCGCGAGCGCCGAAAGCGCGAACAGGAGGCCGACCGACAGGCTCAGCTTTATCTTCAGAGTTCGACGCATACTTTGATGGAGCTACTGTTCAGCCTCGCCCTTGACGACGAAGGCGATGGGCATGTCCGCGCCGGACTGTGTCTTGACCCGCGCGACGAAGACGAGGTTCCCGTGGTCGTTAGTCTCGACGCCCGGCGAGTTCTTCAGCCCCTCGGGCGACACGAGGCTGATCGGGGACGGGTGGACCGACCCGAGCGTCTTCGCGCTCAACTTCATGAGCTCATCGAATTTCAACGCGGCGTCGGGGTTCTGGTCCGCGCCGACCGGAGACATCACGAGAAAGTCTCGGTATACGGAGATGCCGAGGTGGTTTCCATCGGCGGGATGAAGCGCGTAGCGCAGGGTGTAGGCCCCGGCCTTCACCTGCTGC
>DASQDI010000107.1:0-91551 GCA_035634255.1 Blastocatellia bacterium | reverse complement strand
CCGGCCGCAGGGCCGGGGACCGCCCCCGGCCCTGCGGCGTCTCGTTATTTTCAATCTGCCTCAAGCGCAACGCGGCACGTGCGGAAACGCCAGCCACTTGATAGGTGTGGTATGCGTAAGATCGGTAATAATCTGAACGCTCTCGGAGGCGTCAGCCTGGCATTGCTCGCCCTCTTCGTGACAAGCTCTCTGATCTTCCCCCGCGCGCTTGAGGCGCAGGGCGGCCCGCAGAAAACGCCGGGCCTCTCTGACGAGGCCCGGTCGCATGCCCGCAAAGCGGTGACGGCGGTCGGGCTCGTGCTCGTCCGCCGCCTGACCGATTCTTCCGGCGAGAGGCCCCGGCCGAGGGGCTCCGCCGTCGTCATCCGCAAAGACGGGCTGGTGGCGACCAACTACCACGTCATAATCGAAGACAGGGCCATCAGGCCATACGATGAGATCTACTTCAGCCTGCCGTCCGGCTCCGGCGAGGCCCCGCAGCACTCGGGCCTCTACCGCCTCGAACCGCTCCTGATCGACAAGCGGTACGACCTCGCGTTGCTCCGCGTGGTGAAGGACCCCGCTAGTAAATCCCCGGACGGGCCGTTCGATTTTCCGGTGCTTGAGATAGGCGATTCGCGGGGGGTCAAGCTGCTCGACGATCTCATCATCATCGGCTTCCCGGAGAAGGGTGGGCCGTCGGTCACGGTGAACACCGGGATAGTCGAGGGGACGGACGTTCTGGAAAACTGGATTAAGACGGACGCGCGGCTCATCCACGGCAACAGCGGGGGCGCGGCGGTCGACAGCGAGGGCAAGCTGATCGGCATACCCACGAAAGTCGTCGCCGACCGCCAGCCCGTCGACAAGAACGGGGACGGTTTCCCGGATGAGTTCAGATTCTACGGGGCCGTCGGCTTCCTGCGCCCCGCGCACCTGCTCCTGGCCATGCTCGAACAGCTCGAAACTCGCGGCATGGAGGCCCCGAGCGGCTCTTCCCCCAGGCCCGTTCAGGGGGTCGTCTCGGTGCAGAAGCAGCCCGTACTCATACGCGGGATCATCAAGTCCGAAACCGACGGCAAGCCCGTCGCGGGCGCTCGCGTGGGGCTCACCCCCGCGGGCAGCACGGAGGTCTCCGTCGAGAACCTTCTCTCGTGGGGAGGCAGCAACGGCGAGGGGGCCTTCAGCCTGAACAGGCCCGTCCCCGCCGGGAATTACACCCTCGTCGTGAGGGCGATCAAGTACGAGGCTTACACGCGCGAACTCTATATCGACGGCAACGCTCAACTGGTGATCCAGCTCAGGCCTTCGCCTTGACACGGGCGAAAAAAGCTCCGAAAGTCTATTGGCGATGAGTCGGAGAAGGCGGGGCAGGCCCGGCCCCTCCGCCCGCCCGCTCTTGTCATCAGACCGCTCGTCAGGCTCGGTTGAAAGATGCCAAACCACAGGATTTTCATCAGGTCCACAGGCCAGCCCGAGAAAGAGATGCGGCTCGACGGCGGCGCTACAATCGGGCGCGCCTACGACAATTCCATCTGCATAGACGACTCGCGGGTCTCGCGGTACCACGCGGTGATCGAGGAGCGCGGCGACGGCTTTTATCTGGACGACCTGGGCAGCAGCAACGGGACGACGGTCAACGGCGAGCCGGTATCCGCCCGCCGCAGGCTGGAGGACGGCGATGTCATCTCGATAGGGGGCGCGGGCACAGTCGAGTATTTTATCGGCGAGCGGAGGCCGGCCTCGGAGGGGAACGGCACCGGCCCGGTGGCGGTCAGCCCCTCGCCATCCGCACAGGAGGACCGCCGGGGCTCTCCGCCCATAGGCCTGACCCTCGCGGTCGTCGGGGGCACCCTCGCCGCCATCGCGGGCGTGGTTCTGCTGGTCACTTACCTGACGGGAGGGGGCTCGGAAAGCTCCGTGCGAATAGTCAGCCCGCAGACGGGGACAACGATTCGCGGGCCGGAGATCATCCGGGTGGACGCGAAAAAAAATGCGGACGTGCGGCGGGTCATCTACCTGCTCAACGGCGTCGAGTTCGCGAGCGCGGAGTTCCCCCCGTACAACGTCACGCTCGACCCCGCGAGCTTACAGGCCCGCTTCGGCAACCTGGGAAGCGGCAACAGCATCCTGACGATCACGGTCGAAGACGAAGACGGCAACAGGGTAGCTCAATCCGATACGGTCATCCTCTCTTTCAATCTCTCTTCCAAAGACCCCGAGCAGAATCTGGGCGAGCTTCTGAACGACGGGGGGGGCGCGGCCCCGACCGCGCCGCCTCCCGCGGGCGGCGTGGACACTTCCGCCCTGTCGCGGACTCTGGCCACGCAGATTTCGGGCAAGAGCCTCTACGTCTTCGACGGGGAGTTCGCCGAGCAGATCCGCCTGCGCACGGAAGAGTACCGCGTGGACGTTATGGACAGCGCGGCGCAGCACCGGCGGCAGATCTCCAACGCATTCGGCAGCCAGGGGGTGTCGGTGCCGCTAGGTTTCGTCCTCGCGATCTCGCAAAGCAAGTTCAGGGACGCGGGCTCGGATTCGGGCCAGAGCATCGGCTTCTGGCGGGTGCCGAGGCGGGTCGCGGTCGAGCAGGGGTACATCTCGGCGGGCGACTCGGCGGCGACTCTGTCCGACCCGCAGCGTTCGGCCGAGATCGCCGCGCAGTACACGAAAGACCTGTTGAACATCTTCGGGCCGGACGGCTTCATGTTCGCCATCGCCTGTTATGGGATGCCCATCGGTCAGGCGGCGGAGCTGCACGCGAAGCTCGAAGCGGCCGACCCCGGCGCGGCCGTTCGCAAGGATTTCTGGTCTCTGGTAAGATCAGGAGTCGTGCCCCGCGACGGGGCCGACCGCGTCGTTCGCTTCTTTGCCGCGGGCATTGTCGCCGATAACCCCAGAGCTTTCGGATTGAGCGCCCGGCCGCTTTCAACCCTTTATTAATGCGCGACGATTGATGATCGATGAGTGATGAGCGAGCTTAGTCTCACAATTCAATCCTCGGACGGGACGAGAACGGTCCCCGTGGCGAAGGACCGCGTGAGCCTAGGGCGGGGCGAGGCCGCCGACCTCCGCATCGACGACGCGGGGCTTTCGCGAGTTCACGCGACCATCTACAGGGAAGGGGGCCGCGTCTGGATTCTCGACGAGGGCTCGACCAACGGCAGCTTCGTCAACGGCGCGGGCGTCCCCGAGGCGGGCTCCCCCCTGTCGGACGGCGACCGGATAAGCCTCGGCGACCGCACGACCATTATAGTGAGCATCTCCGCTCCGGGTCGCGGGGCCGCACCGAGCCCCGAGCGGGCTGGAAGCGACTCGCCCCGCTTCCCGGTGGTCGCCGCCGCGCTGATCATCGCCGCTTTCCTGATCGGGGGGGTCGCGCTCGGCGTGAGCCTTTTCTCGGGCCGCGCCAGCGAGCGCGATAAGAGATTGAGGGCGCACGTGCCCGAAGAACCGATTGAGACGCCCGCGAAGGGCGAGGCCGGCGTCGCCCCGCAAGAGTACCCGTCGGGCAGCTCGAATCCGTCGTCGCCAGTCCCCGCGCCCACCATTCCACGGGAGGACCCCTCCCCCTCCGCCCCCTCATCCTCATCATCGGTCGGCGCGCCGAGTGAAGGCGGGAGGCGGCTCTATTTGCAGATGTCGGAGGCCGAGCGGGACGAGTTCGTGTACGAGAGGGCGAGGCACGTCTCCCGAATGATGGGGAACCGCGAGTACCAGTTTACGAATGACGTTCTTCCTTACATCAGGAACTATGTCGAGGCGTACGCGAAGCGCGTGGACAATGGCTCGACCCGGATATGGGGCGAAGACCTGAGCTTCATGTTCGTCAGGGCCAGAAAGATCGCGCCTCACATAATCCGCTCGTTCAACTCCCGCGGGGTGCCGTCGGTGGTCGGCCTGTACATACCGATGATCGAGAGCGAATACCGCGAGTGCCTCGAAAGCCCGGTGGGCGCGAAGGGGCTTTTCCAGTTCATGGCGGCCACGGCGCGCGGCTACGGGGTGGACCCCGGCGACAGGTGCGACGCGGAGAAGATGGCCCCCGCCGCGGCCAAATACATAAAGGACCGGATATCCGAATTCGGGTCGGATTCTATGAGCGTGGCGCTCGGGATCGCCGGGTACAACCGCAGCCCCGATTCGGTCAGGCGCGACCTGCACGACGTGCTCAACAGCGAAAACAAGGAGCGGAATTTCTGGACGCTCGTCGCCAACTCGAACAAGCTGGACAGGTTCTTTCAGAACGAGAACATCAAGTACGTGCCGAAGTTCTTCGCCGCCGCGATAGTGGGCGAGACCCCGTGGGCCTTCGGCCTTCAAATGAGGCCGCTCTCAACTTATACTCAATCGAACGATGCAACCTGAAGTCATTCTCACAGTCATCGACGAGCACGGGCGGGCGCGGCAGGTCGACCTTCCCGGCAACCGCCTCACCATCGGCCGCAGCCCCGATAATGACCTCTGCATCGATGACAGGGGCCTGTCGCGCCGGCACTCGCTGATAGAGACCTTCGAAGGCATAGTGCAGATCTCGGACTGCGGGTCGCACAACGGGACGTTCGTCAACGGGAATCTGGTGCGCGGCTCCTCGCGGCTCAGTGACGGGGACGTGATCTCAATCGGCAACGCATGCGACATCAGGGTCAGCATCGTTGACGAGGCCCGGCCCGCCGCGACTCCGAAGCCGAAGGCCGCAAGCGGAGGCAGAGAGAACCACTCGGCCGGAGACGAGTCGCGGGCTTCCGACGACGCGCCCGCCCCGCGGTGGGCGACCACCCCCGTCATCGCCGTCGCGGCGATGGTCGCGATCCTGCTCGTCGCCGTGCCCGTGCTCGTGTTCTTCAAAGGCGGCACGACCACGCGCACCCGCAATCTGGGCGACGACATACTGGATTCATTAGAGAAACCCGGCCCCCCCGATCCGTCGAGGGGGCCGTCGCAGGGGCCGGCGACGGGGGCCGGGACCGGGACCGAGAAGCCTGCGTCGAGTGCCGGCCCCGGAGCGGAGTCGGCCATCTCAGCCGAGCAGATCGAGCGGGCGGCGGTGCTCGTCATGCGCCGCATCAGCAAAGACGACAGGCCATACATCTTCCCCTCGAATTCGACCGCGGCCCTGGCGGAGATGAGGAAGAAGATCGAAGCGTACCGCGCCTCGCCCCAGCTTGCGGGCGCGCTCAATTCACTGAGCAGGCGCGCGCCGGAGATCGCGATGCAGGCGCGGCGCGAAGGCATCGAGCCCGACCTGGTCTTTTATATGGCGCTCGCGGAAACGGACGGGGGGCGGAAGAGCGCGGACCCCTCCGCGACCGCGCGAGAGATCATGCCGGAACTGCTGTCGCTCAAGGCCACGTTCGGGACCGAGATGGCGGACAAGAGCCTGATTCTGGTCGCCGCCTACAGGATGGGCGGAGGGACCAAGAAATCTCACCCTCTGCTCGCCACGATGCGCCGGCTAGTGAACAACCCTCTCACGGACCGCAACGTGTGGTACCTTCACGAGCGCGGGGGGCTCGACGCGGAGGTCTATGACTTCGTCCTGAACTTCATCGCGCTCGGAGTGATCGCACAGAACCCGCGCCAGTATGGGATCGCGGCGACGCCGCTCGCATCCTGACACCTCTGGCTTTCTATTGCTGCAAGGAGCCTGACCGCATGCCGGGAGCCGCGCCTTACACCTACGACGAAGTTTCATACACGGGGTACCCGTACAACCAGACGCACCCTGACCGCCTCGCCTCCGTCGCGACCCTGCTAGGGCTTGAGCCCGCGAGCGTCGAAAGCTGCCGGGTTCTTGAGCTCGGCTGCGGCGACGGGGGCAACATCATCCCGATGGCGATGGGGCTGGCGTCGAGCCGCTTCGTCGGGGTGGACCTGTCCGAGCGCGCCATCGCTAAAGGCGAGGCCATCATCAAAGAGCTCGGCCTGACGAACATCTCGCTCCTCAAGCTCGACGTGTCTCTGATAGGCGCGGGGATGGGCGAGTTCGATTACATAATCGCCCACGGCCTTTACTCGTGGGTCCCCGCGGAGGTGCAGGATAAAGTCCTTTCGATCTGCGGGGCCAACCTCTCGCCCCAGGGCGTCGCCTACGTGAGCTACAACACCTATCCGGGCAGCCACCTGAAAAACATGTCGCGCGAGATGATGCGCTTCCATGCGCGGAACCTCCGCGAGCCCGGTCAACAGGTCGCGCAGGCGAGGGCCTTCATCGAATTCCTCTCGGCCGCCCAGAAAGATTCCGAGATGTACAGGCTGCTGTTGCGGGGCGAGGCCGAGCGCCTGTCGCGGCTCTCCGACGAGATGCTCTATCACGACGATCTTGCTGAAGTGAACTCCCCGGTCTATTTCCATGAGTTCATCGAGCGGGCCGGCAGACACGGGCTTCAATACCTGTCGGAGGCCGACTTCTTCGAGGTCGAAGATGGCAGCCTGTCGCAGCATCTCTCGGAGTTGATGCGCTCGGTGAATGCGGGCGACGTGATCACGCGCGAGCAATACATGGACTTTCTCAAGTGCCGCAAGTTTCGGCAGACCCTTCTCGTCCGCTCCGGCCTCGCGATAGACCGCTCGATGCCGGCCGGCCGCGCGCGCGAGTTCTACGTGGCGTCGTCGGTGCGCCCGGTGTCGCGGGACCCGAAGCTGGACTCCGCGACCGTCGAGCAGTTCCGGTCCGACAGGGGCGCTTCCATCACGACCGATCACGCGCTTATAAAGTCGGCCCTGCTGGAACTCGGGGCCGCATGGCCGCGGGCCGTGCGATTCGACGAGTTGCTCGCGGGTGCGCGCGCGCGCCTGTCGCACGGAGCGGCACCCGAATCGGTTGACGACGGCGAAGAGGCCCTCGTGCTCGGGCAGCTGCTGTTGAAGACTTACGCGGCGTCGGTAGTCGAGCTGCACGTACATGCCCCCGCCATCGCGGTCGAGGTCAGCGAGCGCCCGGCGGCGAGCCCTCTGGCTAGGTTGCAGGCTCGGTTCGGCCCGGTCGTGACGAACCTGCTCCACGCGAGCGTGCGGATCGGGGACGACGCGGCGAGGTACCTCCTCATCCTGCTCGATGGGACGCGCGACCGCGCGGCGCTTCTCGAGGAGCTCGCGTCGGGTAGGGAGGGGGCGCGCGATTTTCTCGACCGCAACCTCGACGAGAATCTGAGGCGTCTCGCGCGGCTGGCCCTGCTCGCGGGGTGAGGCTCCGCGGCGAGAGCGCCATAATCCCGGTTGACAAAATTTGGGCGATGAAACAAAATGCGAGACGATTCGCTAAGAGGAGGCCGCCTCGCGCGACAGGTAAAGGGATTCAAGGTATTTGATCCGGGTGTGAAATTGTCTGATACCCCGCATTGAAATAGCTTTTATGTAACTCGGCGTAATTCATTTGACCATCACTGCCATCTACCTGCGAAGCCGCGGCGAAATCCGTGTCTGAGGCGCTCAAGATATTTAGTTCAAGGTGAAAGCTGATGAGCCGTTACCGAAAGGTCGTGTGGAATGAGGGAATGTTACTCACTCCTCACCACTTCCAACAATGGGATAATTATTACGAAGAACTGCTCAACTCTCGCCTGTCTTCGCTGACCCCGTACGAGTGGGGGGTGCTAAGCATCCAGATCAACCGCGAATCGATTGCGAACGGGTACTTCGAGCTCTTGAGCTGCCGGGCGGTGATGCCCGACGGGCTACTGCTCAACATCCCCCAGACCGACCCGACCCCGCACCCGCGCCCGGTCGAGGGGCACTTCGATTCCTCTTCCGAAAAACTGGACGTCCACCTCGCCGTCCCGGCCAAGCGGATCGGCGCGGTCAACTTTCAGGCCCAGTCCGGCGACGGCCAGATGGTCCGCTACCTTCAGGACGCCGGGGCCGTGGCCGACGAATCGACGGGCGATAACGAGCGGCAGGTCGCGTTCGCCCGGAGCAACCTGAGGCTGCTGTTCGGGGACGAGCTGCGCGAGGGCTACAGCTCGATCAAGATCGCCGAGCTCGAACGCACGGCGACCGGCCAGCTCACGCTGTCGGAGAACTGGATCCCGCCCGCCCTCGGCGTCTCCGCCTCCCAGTGGCTCACGAACATGCTCCGCCAGATAGTGGAGATACTGATAACCAAGAGCAGCACTCTGAGCGAGCAGCGCCGCCAGCGCGCGAGCTCTCTCGCGGATTTCACCACGTCGGAGGTGGCGATATTCTGGCTCCTGCACACGGTCAATTCGTCGATCCCGGAGCTGGCCCATTACTTCCGCACGAGCCTCGTTCACCCGGAGCGGCTCTACCTGAGGATGGCGGAGCTGGCCGGCGAGCTGATGACCTTCGTGACGGACCGCCACCCGAAAGACATAGTCCGCTACGAGCATGCGGACCTCTACTTCACCTTCAGCCAGCTCGCGGCCGAGATCCGCGAGCTGCTTGAGATAGTCATCCCGACCCGGTGCGTGCCCATCCCCCTCGAAATGGTGCGCAAGTCGCTCTACGTCGGGCGGGTTCAGGATGACCAGTTGCTGAAAGACGCGACCTTCTTCCTCGGCGTCCGCGCGCAGATAGCCGAGAGCCGTCTGATAGAGCTCGTGCCCAGGGTCATCAAGATCGCCGCGCGCGACGTGATCGACGCGGTCGTGGGGTCGGCCCTGCCGGGCGTCGTTTTAACCCATGCCTCGCCGCCGCCCGCGCCCATCCCGACCCGCGTGGGGTTCCATTACTTCGGGCTCGACAGCATAGGCCCGTACTGGGAGACGATTCGCGGGTCGAAGACGATAGCGGTTTACGTGCCGGACGAGTTTCCCGACGTGAAGCTGGAAATGTACGCGATCAAGCCCTGATCTTCGCTCGCGAAACTTTGTGGCTTCGAGTTTACGTATAGAGGAGAGTGCCCCTGCCGCCCGGCTCTATTAAGGGCGGCCGGTCCGAAGACGCTATGCAGAGCACGATGACTCAAAAAGCGGGTCTCAGTCGCAGCCGGGCTCAGGCCGACAACAATCTAGTGAGCCTGGCCTCCTCCGTGCTCAAGGAGATCATGCGAGTCAGGGCCGGCCTGACCACCCCCTCGATTGACCTGCGGAGGGTCGTCGACAGCCTCCTCAAGCAAGTCGAAGAACGGGGCGAGGCGTTAGGGTACAAGGACCGGCACCTCCAGACCGTGAAATTCGCGCTCGCGGCTTTCGTCGACGAGACGGTTCTCACCGCCGACTTCCCGCTCCGTGAAGAGTGGGAGAAATACCCCTTGCAGCTTGAGTACGTGGGCGAGCACCTCGCGGGGCTGACCTTCTTCGACCGCCTCGAAGAGATGATGAAGACGGCCGAGAGCGAGGCCGAGGTCGATGTCATCGAAGTCTTATACCTCTGCATGCTCCTGGGGTACAAAGGCAAGTACAACATTTATTATGAAGAGCAGCTCAAAGGCGTGATCGAAAACGTGGCCGATTACCTGCGGCGGGCGGGGCGGCTGCGGGCGGGCGGGCTCTCCCCGCACTGGAAAGTCTCGGACCAGCCCGAGCCCCGGAAAGACCCCGGCATCCCTCGCTGGGTGATGATCGGGGGCGGCGTGGCGGTCGGGCTCTTTATCTTTGTTTATATGATCCTGAATTTTCTGCTCCGCAGCGACATCAGTGCCGCCCAAGAGCAACTGCTCCGATGATAGTATGATCGGGGCAGCCCATTCATAACCGGCAGGGCCTTACTTGAGAAGGTAGGGTTTAAAAGCGGCTCTACTCCCCTTCTCAACGCGACATTCGCGGGAGCTTGTGATGTCTTCGAGGTGGACCGATCTCAGATACGCACTTGGCCTTTCGTTCTATCTGACTCTGTACAGCAGCGCCAGCATGATCGTCTACTACTTCGGGCCTTACCTCGGGCTCACGGGCTACGCCGAGCGATTCATCCTGATCGGGCTCATCCTCCTGACCTGGCCCTTCGCCATCCTGATCGGCTACTTCCGCAAGAGGAAAGAGAAGCGCGAGCAGAAGGCCCTCGAAGCCGCGGACGCATCCTCGTCCCCGAAGGCTGCGCGCGCCGAGCTCAGCGCGCCGGCCCGGACTTACGAGGAGCTGACCCGGAGCGCGGAGGAGGCCGTCCAGTGGCTCCGCAGCACGAAGCTCGCGGCGGCGAAAAACTCCGACGCGGTCTACAGCCTGCCGTGGTTCCTGGTGTCGGGGCTCCCCGAAAGCGGCAAGACTTCGCTGCTGCTTTCGGCGGGGCTCGATTTTCAGGCGCTCCCGAGCCAGCGCCGCGCGGACCAGAATATAGTGCGCCCGACCCGCGACTGCGAGTGGCGCGTGACGGACTCGAGCGTGCTGATAGACACGGCCGGGCGGTACCAGACCGAAGGGCCGGACCAGGACGAGTGGTCGGCGCTCATCGAGCTCCTGAAGAAGCACCGGAAGAACCGGCCCCTCGACGGCATGGTGATCGCCGTCAGCGCCGTGCGGGTCCTCTCGTTCAGCGAGCCCGAGATCGAGCAGCAGGCCAAGACCCTCCGGGCGCGCCTCGACGAAGTGATCCGGCGCGCGCAGAACCGGTTCCCGGTATATCTGGTGTTCACGCACCTCGATAAGATTAAAGGGTTCGAGGATTTCTTCCGGCCATTCACCCGCGCCGAGAGGGCGCAGGTGTGGGGCGCGACCATCCCGCTCGACCAGTCGCAGAACGCCCACGCTCTGTTCGACGTTGAGTTCGACTACCTCTACGACGCCTTGATGCGCCGCCGCCTCGTCCGCCTCGGCGCGCCCGCGCGCGCGGACGAGCAGTTGCGGGTCTTCGACTTCCCGCTATTTTTCGGGGAGACTCGCAGGAAGCTCGGGCTCTTCGCCTCGGCCCTGTTCAGGCCGAACCCCTTCAGCGAGAAGCCCCTGATGCGCGGCTTCTACTTCACGGGCACTCCGAGCAACGGCAAGCCCTCGGCCGGGGCTCCGTCGCGCGCGGGCGCCTCGGAGCCTGACGGCGAGGCCGAGCAGGTGCAGACCGCAGGCGAAGGGTACTTCACCGAGCACTTCTTCAAAGACGTGCTGATGCGCGACAAAGACCTCGCGGCCTCTTTCCAGACGGCAGAGCAGAACCCCCACCGCCTGCGAAACATCCTGCTCGGGGTCGGCGCGGCCCTCCTGCTCACCCTCTCCATCGGCATGATCGTCTCGTTCGTCGGCAACAAGATTCTCATCAGGGACGCCGTCGCGCGCGCGAGCGAGGTGGAGCGGATCAAGACCGCCGACATCGGCAAAGACCTCCTGAAGAAAGACGCGACCTCGGTGCGGGTCGAGCTCGAAGCCCTCGAGGAGTTGAGGGAAGTCCTCGCGGACCTCGACGATTACGACCGCAACTCGCCGCCGCTCTACCTCCGCTTCGGGCTCTACTCCGGGGACGGCATCAACTCCGACCTGCGCGAGATATATTTCGACTCGATGACGCAGAGGTTCTTCAAGCCGACCGTCGCCGCGATGGAAGCGGACCTGCGGGCCTTCACCTCCGGGGCCGTGGCGCAGGGCGCGGGCCCGTCGCTCATCGCCGACGCGGGCGACGCGCCGGCCGCGGCCACGGCCGAAGACAGCCTGGGCCGGTACTACGACCTGCTCAAGGCTTACCTGATGCTTTCGAACCCCGAGCGGGTCGAGCCGACGTTCCTCTCCAATCAGCTGAGCGATTACTGGAAGAGGTCCGCGCCCCCCGACATGAGGCTCGCCTCCGAAGAGCAGCTGAAGTTCTACTCGCGGCAGGCGGGCCGGGACGACGCCCCGACGCACAAGCCCGACGACAGGCTCGTCGCGGAGGCCCGCCGGAAGCTGGCCGCGTACCCGGCGGTCAACCGGATATTCAAACAGATGACGAGCGAGATAGACGTGAAGGTCAAGCCGGTCACGCTCGAAGGGGTGATTCAGGACCGCGGCCGCGGGGTGCTCGCGGGCTCGTACGCCGTGCCCGGCAGCTTTACGCTATCCGGCTACAGGGACTACTGGGGCGAGGCTTTGGAGACGGCGGCCGAAGAGATCAGCAAGGACGACTGGGTGATGGGGCCTCAGGCCGCGACCTCGCGTGACCAGAGCGCCGACCTCACCCGCCTGCAGTCGATGTACTTCCGCGAGTACACGTCGCAGTGGCAGAAGTTCATCAAGGGCGTAAGCGTCCGCCCCTACAGGTCGAAGGACGACGCCATCGAGGCATTCAAGGTCCTGTCGGCGAGCGACTCCCCGATGGAGCTCCTGATGGTCGAGGTCGAGCGCAACACGAACCTCTCGGCGGACGAAGGCGGCGGCCTCATCAACTGGATCAAGGGCTTCTTTTCGAGCACGAGCGAAAGCTCCGCGGGGACGACGGAAGTCGAAAAGGAGTTCAGGCCCCTGACCCCCTTCGTCGCGGGCGAGGACAAGAAGGAGAGCGCCCCGGCGTCGCAGTACCGCGCGGCCCTGCGCCGCGTGCTCGACTCGCTCGAAAGCAAGTCCGAAGATCAGCTCCAGCAGGCGGCGAAGTCCTTCATAACCGGCAAGGACGAGATCGGCCTTCAGAAAGCCGAGCAGGACGTTTCCCGGCTCCTCGACACTTTCAAGACGGCCGCCGCGAGCGACGCGGCGAGGCTGCTCAAGCAGCCCCTCGACAACCTGCGCGCGATGTTTTACGGGGGCGGGTACGAGCAGATAGATAAGGGCTGGCGCGAGCAGATATACCCGAAAGCCCGCTCCCTGGAAACGGGGTTCCCGTTCACGGCCTCGCAGTCGCAGACGCCCGTGACGGACCTCGCGCGCTTCCTCAACCCGGCGAACGGGCAGCTGACTCTGTTCATCAACGACAAGCTGGCGACGTCGTTCGAGGAGGCGCAGGGGCAGTGGAAGCTGAAGGAGTCGGGCGCGGTCAAGCTCTCGGATGCGTTCGTCAATTACCTCAACAACGCGCGGCGCCTGCGGGACGCGCTCTTCCCGACCGGGGGCCAGCAGCCGGAGGTCAGCTACGAGCTGATCCTTCAGCCGGTGCCGGGGACCGACGTGATGATAGACATAGACGGGACCAGCGTGCAGGCTCGCGGCACGGCTCCGGGGTCGGCGAAATTCCAGTGGCCCGCGCGGGCCGGAACGTCGGGCGCGAAGATTTCGGTCATAAAACCCGGCGCGACCCCCGCGAGCCTGAACTTCCCCGGCGAGTGGGGGCTGTTCCAGATGTTCGAGGCGGGGAGCCCGACCCGGACGGGCGACAACCAGTACCAGTTGTCATGGAACGTCGGCTCGACGCCCGTGCGCGCGCTCCTGCGGCCTTCGAGCGCCACGAGCCCCTTCGAGCTGAGGCTCTTCACGCAGATGCGGGCCCCCCAGGGGCCGAATTAACGCCGAATTAACGGGGCCGAAAGTAAGTCGGCAAAAGCCGAGGCGTTTATTACGTCTATATTTAAGTTGGTAGATTGACCAGGGAGTGAAGACGATGGCGACGGCCAGGGAATTATTGGAGACGGGAAACCTTCAGGGGGCGATTGATCAGGTGACGAGCGAAGTTAAGGCCGCCCCGACCGACATGCATAAGCGCACCTTTCTGTTCGAGCTGCTGTGCTTCGCGGGGGAGTTCGACCGCGCCGAAAGGCAGCTGGATGTCATAGGCCATCAGAGCGCCAAGTCCGAGATCGGGGTGATGGTTTACCGGAATAACCTGAATGCCGAGCGCGACCGCCGCCGCCTCTTCTCCGATGGGCTGCAGCCCCACTTCCTCTCCGAGCCGCCCTCTTACGTGGATCTCCACCTCGACGCGATCAACCGCCTCCGCGAAGGGAACCTCGACGAGGCCCGCGCGGTGCTCGACCGCGCCGAAGAGGAGCGGCCCGCGCTGACCGGCCGGATCAACGGGGATCAGTTCCTCGATTTCAGGGATTATAACGACCTGACCGGCCCCGTGCTCGAAGTGATAATGGCGGGCGAGTACACGTGGCTCCCCTTCGAGCAGATCAGGCAGGTCTCAATCGAGCCGCCCAGACAGCTGAGGGACCTGATATGGATCGCGGCCCGGATCGAAGCGACCGACGGGACCCTGGGAGAAGTCTTCATCCCCGTGCTCTACGCGGGCTCGGGTGAGCACGCGAACGATCAGGTCAGGCTGGGCCGAATGACAGACTGGAAACAGATGAGCGAAGACCTTTACATCCCCGCGGGGCTCCGCCTCTTCCTTGTCGATAACGAAGACAGGCCGATGCTCGGGGTCCGCAGCATCGAGTTCGACGCCGCGGCCGTCAACACCCAGACCGCTCCATCGTAGGTGGTTGAGAAAAGCTCTTTTCGGAAATCCAATCTCGAAATCCCGAGAGTAGATACAGACGAGATTGAGCCGTCCTGCATTTTCGGCGGGGCGGGTTCATAGGAGGCGTAACCGGATGTCGTCAGCAGCAGAAGCAGCCGCCACACTTTCATCGCCGGAGGTGCTGGACTTTGAATCGTTGATCGCGCCCATACCGGGCGAAAATCCTGCTGGCGAGAACATGCAGTACGCCGGTCTGTACGACGAGATTCGAGAAGCCCGGCGCGCCGACGAGAACCTCGCGCAGGGGGTGTGGCAGTACGAGTTGAAGGTCGCCGACTGGAATCAGGTGATCGCGCTCGCGACCGGCGCGCTCACGACGCGCACGAAGGACCTCCTGGTCTGCGCGTGGCTGTCGGAGGCGCTCGTCAAGCTCCACGGGTTCACGGGCCTGCGCGACGGGTTCCGCGCCATGCGCGAGGTCATGCAGCACTTCTGGGAGAACCTTTACCCCGAGATCGACGAGGGGGACCTCGAAGCGCGCGCGAACGCCCTATACTGGATGGACGCGCAGCTGTCGATCATCATAAAAGATATCCCGCTGACTTCGTCCGGCAGCGCCTTCGAATACTCGTACCTTCAGTGGGCGAACGCGGAGAAGGGCGACAAGGCCCCCCCGGCCGAGGGCGAGGCCGGAGACCCCGAGGGGCCGAAGGTGACTCTGGAAGATTGGGAGAAGGCGAAGAACGGGACCCGCCGCGCCTTCTACGAGAAGGCCTGGGCGACCGTGACCGAGTGCTGGGACGAGTTCGTCGCGATGGAGCAGGTCACGGACGAGAAGTTCGGCAGGGAGGCCCCGAGCATCCGCTCGCTCAAGAAGTCGCTCGACGACGTGCGCACGCTCGTCGAGAAGCTGGTCAAGGAGAAGCGCGTGCTTGAGCCCGACCCGGCGGGCGCGGCCGAGAGCGCGCCGGAGTCCGGGGGGCAGGTCGAAGCGGACGGAGGCTCGGGCCCGGCCTCCGCGAGCGGCCCGATCCGCACGCGGGCGGAGGCGCTCAGGCGGCTCGCCCAGGTGGCCGAATACTTTCGCAGGACGGAACCTCACAACCCCGTCTCTTACCTAGTGGCCCGCGCAATTAAGTGGGGGGAGATGCCTCTGGAAACGTGGCTTCAGGAAGTTATAAAAGACGATGCCGTGCTCGGCTCGCTCCGCGAGACCCTCGGCATCAAATCCGAATCCGACGGCGGCTATTAGAAAAGTTAAAACGGTGTCTGATCGGCAATAGGAGCTTATGCGTGGTGACACGTCGAATCGCATAGACAGGCAGTTGCTAGCCACGCCGCCCGGCGTCCGACCCTGAGACTATTTGTAATGAAGCTTGAAAGGAGTGAGACTCATGCCTAAGAGAGAGAGCATTCAACAGAAGATCAGTCGCGTGCGCCCGCCTCGCGTGCACATCACTTACGACGTGGAGATCGGCGGCGCCATCGAATTGAAGGAGCTGCCTTTCGTGGTCGGCGTGCTGGGCGATTTTTCCGGCAAGCCCGAAGACCCCCTGCCGAGAGTCCGGGACAGGAAGTTCGTCGAGATAGACCGGGACAACTTCAACCAGGTGATGTCGGGCATGAAGCCCCGCCTCTCCTACAATGTTCCGAACAGGCTGACCGACGACGGCAGCAAGCTCGGCGTCGAGCTGAAATTCAACGGCATCGAGGACTTCGAGCCCGACAACCTCGTGCAGCAGGTCGAGCCGATGCGCAAGCTGGTCGAAGCGCGCAAGCGCCTGTCGGACCTCTTGTCCAAGATGGATGGCAACGAGAAGCTGGAGCTGCTTCTGCAGGACATCATCCAGAACAGCAGCTCTCAGAAAGAACTCAGCCAGGCGCTGGGGCTTGACGCACCTGACGCCGGCGGTCAGAAAAAGGAGGAATAGTATGGCGGGCAAGAAGGAAGAAGTTAAATCCGAAGCGGTCGTAACCGAGGAGCAGGAGGCCGGGGGCGGCCTCCTGTCGAAGATACTCTCCGAAGGCAGGCTCGCCAGGGACGAATTCCAGGCCGAGCGCGCCAAGGGCATCATCGCTGAGTTCGTACAGCAGGTGATGCAGGGGCAGATGGTCCTGACCAAGGACGTCGAGGCGACCATCAACTCCCGCATCGCCGAGATAGACCGGCTCCTGACGGCGCAGCTCAACGAGATCCTGCACCACGAAGACTACCAGAAGCTCGAAGCCTCGTGGCGCGGCCTCCACCACCTCGTGTTCGAGACCGAGACGAGCCCGATGCTCAAGATCAAGGTCTTCAACGTGTCGAAGAAGGAGCTGCTGAAAGACCTCGAGAAGGCCATCGAGTTCGACCAGTCCGCGACCTTCAAGAAGATATATGAGGAGGAGTTCGGCACGTTCGGCGGCGCGCCGTTCGGGGCCCTGATCGGCGACTACGAGTTCAGCAACCACCCGCAGGACATGCTCCTGCTCGAAAAGGTCGCGCAGGTCGCGGCCGGGGCGCACGCGCCCTTCATCTCCGCCGCCGCGCCCCAGCTGTTCGGGTGGGACACCTTCTCCGAGCTCACGGAGGTCCGGGACCTGGCGAAGATCTTCGACCGGACCGAGTACCTGAAGTGGCGCTCGTTCCGGGAGTCGGAGGACTCGCGCTACGTCGGCCTCTGCCTGCCGCACACCCTGATGCGGACCCCCTACGGGGCCGAGACCGTGCCGACCGAGTCCTTCAACTTCGAGGAGGACGTGGACGGCACCGACCACAAGAAGTACCTGTGGGGGAACGCGGCCTACTCTTTCGGCACGAGGCTCACGGAAGCCTTCGCCATGTACAACTGGTGCGTGGCGATCCGCGGGGTCGAGGGCGGGGGGCTGGTGCAGGGGCTCCCGTTCCACACCTTCAAGACCGACGAGGGCGAAGTCGCCCTGAAGTGCCCGACCGAGATCGCCGTCACGGACCGGCGCGAGAAGGAGTTCTCGGACCTCGGGTTCATCCCCCTGGTCCACTGCAAGGGCACCGATTACGCGGCGTTCTTCGGCGCGCAGTCGTGCCAGAAGGCGAAGAAGTACGACACGGACTTCGCCAACGCGAACGCGCGGCTCTCCACGCAGCTGCAGTACATCTTCGCCGTGTCCCGGTTCGCCCACTACCTGAAGACCATGATGCGGGACAAGATCGGGAGCTTCATGTCCAGGAAGGACTGCGAGACCTTCCTCAACCGCTGGATACAGAATTACGTGACCCCGGACGACTCGGCTTCGCCCGCCACCAAGGCCCAGTACCCGCTCAGAGAGGCGAGGGTCGACGTGGTGGAGGTGCCGGGCAAGCCCGGCGTCTACAAGGCCGTCGCGTTCCTGAGGCCGCACTTCCAGCTCGACGAGCTGACGGTGTCGCTCAGGCTGGTGGCCGAACTGCCTCCGTCAGCGAGGCAGTGAACAGGTTTCGGGCGGCGGCAAGGCCTTACTCTCAAAGCGCTCGGGCCGCGTCGCGCCCGCCCATTTCTTTTTTCGATTTCGGGAACACATCGACCTGAAAAGTCTGTTCCCCCGCAGTAAAGAGTAGAGAAAGGAGATTTGATATGGCTGTTGACTATTTCTTGAAGATCAAGGGGGTTGAGGGAGAGAGCAAGGACAGTAAGCACCCGAACGAGATTCAGCTCGAATCCTGGTCGTTCGGGGAGACCCAGAGCGGCAGCTTCTCGTACGGCGGCGGCGGCGGCGCGGGTAAAGTCCAGATGCAGGACTTTCACTTCGTGATGAAGTCGAACAAGGCCTCACCGAAGCTCTTCGAGAAGTGCGCCACCGGCGAGCACATAGGAGACGCGATCCTGACCGCCCGGAAAGCCGGTACCGAGCAGCAGGACTTCCTCAAGTGGACTTTTACGGACCTGCTCGTCTCCTCTTTCCAGACCGGGGGGCAGGCCCACGGCGATGACATCCCGATGGATTCAATCTCCTTCAACTTCGCTAAAGTCGAGGTCGAGTACAAGGAGCAGGACGCCAAGGGACAACTCGGAGGCCCGATCAAGGCCGGCTACGACCTGAAGAAGAGTCAGAAGGTCTAAAGCCTTTTTGCGCCGCCCGTTTTATGAGAGCCCCGTAGGGGCGAGATGCCTGCAGCCCTCGCCTGTGAGCATCCCGCCTCTACGGGGCTAGACACCTGACCCCGATGCCTGATGACGCCCGATAAAGATGCGAACCGATAACGAGATACGCATAACCCCTTCGGTGCTCGACCGCCTGCTCGATTACGAGCCCGGCATGGCGAGGGAGCCCGTGGCCTCGCGCTCGAAGAGCCTCCGCCAGTTGAAGCAGGCCGTCAAGCGCGACCTCGAATGGCTGCTCAACACGCGGAAGGTGGCCGACGGGCTGCCGCCCGACCTCGAACAGCTAAACAACTCTCTGGCGGCCTTCGGGCTGCCGGACTTCACCAACATAAACGTAAATAACCCCGCCGACCAGACCCACATGCGCCGGGTGCTGGAGACGGCCATCGGCACTTTCGAGCCCCGCCTCGAAGACGTGGTCGTGACTCTGCTGCCTTCGTCCGACACCCAGCGGATGGTCCATTTTAGGGTGGACGCGCGCCTGAGGGTCGAGCCCGCGCCCGAGCCTATAACCTTCGACACGGCTCTGCAATTGAACAATGGCGTCTACGTCGTTAAGGAAGAATAATGCGTGATGACCTCTTAGGGTACTACGAGCGGGAGCTCGTCTATCTGCGGCAGCTGGGCGCGGAGTTCGCGCAGAAATACCCGAGGATAGCCGCGCGCCTCCTGCTCGAACCCGACAAATGCGAAGACCCGCACGTGGAGCGCATGATAGAGGCGGTCGCCTTCCTCGCGAGCCGCATCCACCTGAAGCTGGACGACGAGTTCCCCGAGATCACCGAGTCCCTGCT
The DNA here is from genome assembly GCA_035634255.1 of Blastocatellia bacterium. Taxonomy (GTDB): domain Bacteria; phylum Acidobacteriota; class Blastocatellia; order UBA7656; family UBA7656; genus DATLMR01. Next base: position 72,488 of record DASQDI010000107.1, on the reverse strand, counting down.
CAACGTACTCTACCCGCACTACCTCGCGCCGATCCCCTCGATGTCGATAGCGAAATTCTCGCTCGACCCGGAGCAGGGCAAGCTCACGAGCGGGTACACCCTCGGCCGCGAGACCGTGCTCTACTCGCAGCCGATCCAGGGCACCCCCTGCAGGTTCCGCACCAGCTACCCCGTGACCCTGTGGCCGGTCGAGGTCGCGAGCGCGTCGCTCGAATCGCTCGACCCGGTCGACACCCGAGGCAAGTGGAACCAGGCGGCCATAAAGATCGGCCTCCACTGCCTCAACGACACGCAGCTCTCGAAAATAACTTACGGCGAAGACAACTCTAAGCCCATCGACCGCCTCCGCTTCTACCTGAACGGGGAGCCGCAGCTCGTCTACCCTCTGTTCGAGATGATCTTCAACCATGCGACGCAGGTGGAGCTGCGCCCCGCGGCCGCGAAGCGCGGGGGGGGCCGCCGCGCCGCCTCGCCCATCGTCCTCCCCGCGGGCAGCCTGAAGACCGTCGGGTTCTCGGAAGACGAGGGGATGCTGCCGTACGACGCGCGGTCGTTCATGGGCTACCGCCTGCTCACCGAGTACTTCTCCTTCCCGGAAAAGTTTCTCTTCTTCGACGTGACGGGGATAGACAAGGCCGTGGAGGCGGGCTTCGGGGACCAGTTCGAGGTCATCATCTACCTGCGCGACGTGTCGCCCCCGCGCTCGGTCGTCGACCGCGACACGTTTCAACTCGGGTGCGCGCCCATCATCAACCTCTTCAGCAAGGTGGCCGAGCCCGTCCACCTCAGCCACCAGCAGAGCGAGTACCACGTCATCCCCGACGTTCACCGCCAGATGGCCACGGAGGTCTATTCGATTGACTCGGTGACGACGGCGGACCCTTACCTCCAGCAGTCGCGGCAGTTTCAGCCCTTCTACTCCTACAGGCATGCGTACGGGCGCGAGCAGGAGCGCACCTTCTGGTACATGACGCGCCGCCAGTCGCAGAAGGCGAACGACCCCGGCAGCGAGGTCTACATCTCGCTCGTCGACCTGAAGTTCAACCCCTTCGTGCCGCCGGTCGAGACCCTCACCCTGCACACGGTCTGCACCAACAGGGACCTCCCGGCCCGGCTCCCGTTCGGGGGGCGCGAGGGGGATTTCGAAGTCGAGGGGACCGCGCCTCTGTCAAACGTGCACTGCCTGAAGAAGCCGACCGGGACCCTGAGGCCGCCGCTCAGGAGGGGCGCGCACTGGCGGTTGATCTCGCACCTGTCGCTCAACCCGATCTCGATTGTGTCGAGCGACGGCGAGGCGAGGCCCGACGCGATCAGGGAGATACTCCTGCTCTACGACTTCATGGACTCGTCGGCCACGCGCAAACAGATTTCCGGGATAAGCGACATCTCCAGCCGCCGCGTGGTCAGGCAGACCGGCTCGCGCATCGGCACGGGCTTCGTGCGCGGGATGGAGACGACCGTTGAATTCGACGAAGAGCAGTACGTCGGCGGCAGCATCCTCCTGTTCGCCTCCGTGCTGGAGAGATTTTTCGGGCTCTACGCCTCGGTGAATTCGTTCAGCCAGCTTGTGGCGAGGACGAAACAACGCGAAGGGGTTCTCAAACGATGGCCGCCAATGGCAGGAGACCAGATACTCCTCTAGCGAAGCTGCTGCTCGACGAGCCATACCGCTTCGAGTTCTTTCAGGCGGTGCGCTTGCTGGGGATGATCTCGCCCGACCGGCAGCCCGTCGGGCGGACCAGCGTGCCCTCGCGCGAAGTCGTCAGGTTCCGCACGCGCGTGTCGCTCGAATTCCCGCCGAGCCAGATCCACCAGATCACCAAGGCCGACGGCGAGGACGGGGGGGAGGCCCCGCCCCAGATGATGGTCGCTTTCATGGGGCTCACCGGGCCGCTCGGCGTGCTGCCCAGTCACTACACGGAGCTGCTCCTCGAAAGGACGCGCTACAAGGACACGGCGCTCTGGGACTTCCTCGACCTCTTCAACCACCGGATGATCTCGCTCTTCCACAGGGCATGGGAGAAGTACAGGTTCGCCATGACCTACGAGCGGGGGACGGACCAGTTCACGGAGTTCCTGTTCCACATGATCGGCATGGGGACCCGCGGCCTGCGCGGGCGCATGAGTTTCCCGGATCAGGCTTTACTCTTTTACAGCGGCCTCGTCACGCAGAGGCCGCACTCGGCGAGCGCCATCGAGTCCATAATAGGGGACTTCTTCGGGATCACGGCGCGCGTCGTCCAGTTCTCGGGCCAGTGGCTCAGGCTCGACGACGAGAGCCTCTCGCGCCTGGGGTCCGCCAACAGCGAGCTCGGGGTGAACACGGTGGCGGGCTCGCGCGTCTGGGACAGCCAGTCGAAGTTCAGGCTGAGGCTGGGGCCGCTCAGGTTCGACGAGTTCACGGCATTCCTGCCGACCGGGAATGCCTTCAAGCCCGCTTCGGAGCTGGTCAGGTTCCTCGCGGGGATGGAGTTCGATTTCGACGTTCAGCCGGTGCTGAAGGCTGAAGAGGTGCCTGCCTGCATACTCACGACGCGGGCCAAGCGGCGGCCCATGCTCGGGTGGACCTCGTGGCTGAAGACTCGGGACTTCGATGAGGATGACGGGCAGGTAGTTTTGTCGGTGGCGAATTGATCGGAACCAACATCGGTAATTAACAACGGGCAGGAGGAAGGAGACTATGAACGTAGACTTGAAGTCATTGATAGGCAGGCTCGACGATACAAGCCGCAGCGCCCTGGAAGGGGCCGCCGGGTTATGTTTGGCGCGGACTAATTACGATGTCGATATTGAGCACTATTTTATCAAGCTGTTTGAGTCGCAGGACACGGACGTGGAGCGGATCGCGCGCCATTACGAGGTGGACGCCGCACAGTTGAATAAGGACTTCATCCGCGCGCTCGACCGGCTCAAGACGGGGAACGCCAGGACGCCGGCGCTCTCGCCGCGCCTCCCGAGGCTGATCGAGCGGGCCTGGCTGCTCGCCTCCGTCGACTACGGCGCTCAGAAGATCCGGTCGGGCCACCTGCTGCTGGCGCTCCTGTCGGACGACGACCTGTCGCGGCTCGCGCGCGAGACCTCCCGCGAGTTCGCCAAGGTGTCGGTCGAAGAGCTTCGTAAGAACCTGGCCGACATCACCTCGGGCTCGGCGGAAGACAGGGAGTCGGTGAGCCTTTCGGGGCAGCAGGCGGAGCAGGGCGCGGGCGCGGGCCAGGCGCTCGGCGGCAAGACCAAGGCGCTCGACCAGTTCACCATAGACCTGACGGCCAGGGCGCGCGCGGGCGAGATCGACCCGGTCCTCGGCCGCGACTTCGAGATCCGGCAGATCGTGGACATCCTCACGCGCCGCAGGCAGAACAACCCGATCCTCACGGGCGAGGCGGGCGTCGGCAAGACGGCGGTCGTCGAAGGCTTCGCGATCCGGGTCGCGGAAGGCGACGTCCCGCAGCCCCTCAGGAACGTCGCGGTCCGCGTGCTCGACCTCGGGCTGCTCCAGGCGGGCGCGGGGATCAAGGGCGAGTTCGAGAACCGGCTCAAGTCCGTGATCGAGGAAGTGAAGTCGTCCCCGCAGCCAATAATCCTCTTCATCGACGAGGCCCACACGATGATCGGGGCGGGCGGGCAGGCCGGGCAGAACGACGCCGCGAACCTGCTCAAGCCCGCGCTCGCGCGCGGCGAGCTGCGCACGATAGCCGCGACCACGTGGGCCGAGTACAAGAAATATTTCGAGAAGGACGCGGCCCTCGCGCGCCGCTTTCAGGTGGTCAAGGTCGAAGAGCCGAGTGAAGAGCAGGCCATCATAATGATGCGGGGGCTGACCGAGACGCTCGAAAACCACCACAAGGTCCGCATACTCGACGAGGCGGTCGCCGACGCCGTGGCCCTGTCTCACCGGTACATCTCGGGGCGGCAGTTGCCGGATAAGGCGGTCAGCGTGCTCGACACCGCCTGCGCGCGCGTGGCCATAGGGCAGGCCGCCACCCCGCCCGCCATCGAGGACGCGCAGAGGCGGATCGATCAGATGGCGGTCGAGATAGGCGCCCTCGAACGGGAGGCCGTGACGGGCGCGGACCACAGGTCCCGCATAAGTGAATTGCAGGAGGGCAGGTCGGGCTACGAGCAGAGGCTCGCCACCCTGAGGGACCAGTGGGAGAAGGAGAAGGGGCTCATCGACCAGATTCGCGAGATCCGGACGCGGCTCGAAGAGCAGGCGGGCGGGCGTAAGGACGGCGACAACGGGGCGAGCGCGGCGGCGGCGGCCGGGGCGTCGTCGGCCCCCGAGGCGGCGTCCGAGCCCCCCGGCGGGAGCGCGGGCCTCGACCTCGACGCCCTGCGCGCGGACCTCGTCCGGCTCAATGGGGAGCTTGAGGCGGTGCAGGGCGAGACCCCTCTGATGCAGGCGTGCGTGAACTCGCAGACCGTCGCCGAAGTGATCTCGGGCTGGACCGGCATTCCCGTCGGCAAGATGCTCACCGATGAGATCAACACGGTCCTCTCTCTGAGGGACCGGCTCGAACAGAGGGTTATCGGGCAGACGCACGCCCTCGAAGCGATAAGCCAGCGCATACGGACGGCGAGGGCGAACCTCACGGACCCGCGGCGGCCGATAGGCGTGTTCCTGCTGGTCGGGCCGAGCGGCGTCGGCAAGACCGAGACCGCCCTGACGCTGGCCGAGACGCTGTACGGCGGCGAGCGGAACCTCATCTCGATCAACATGAGCGAGTACCAGGAAGCGCACACGGTCTCGTCCCTGAAGGGCTCGCCTCCGGGCTACGTCGGCTACGGCGAGGGCGGGGTGTTGACGGAGGCCGTAAGGCGCAAGCCCTACTCGGTCGTGCTGCTTGACGAGGTGGAGAAGGCGCACCCCGATGTCATGGAGCTTTTCTATCAGGTCTTCGACAAGGGCGTACTCGAAGACGGGGAGGGCCGCGAGATCGATTTCAAAAACACGGTGATCCTGCTCACGTCGAACACCGCCACCGACACGATGATGAAGCTGTGCGCGGACCCGGATACGAGGCCCGAGCCCGAGGCCCTGATCGAGTCCATCAGGCCCGAACTGCTCAAGGTCTTCAAGCCCGCCCTGCTCGGGCGCATGGTGGTCGTGCCTTACTACCCGATCTCGGACGAGGTGATGCAGCAGATCATCAGGCTGCAACTAGGCCGCATCAAGCGCAGGCTGCTGGATAATCACGGCGCGCAGTTCAGCTACGACGCGGAGGTCATCACCGAGATCGCCAACCGCTGCCGCGAGGTCGAGAGCGGGGCGCGCAACGTCGATCACATCCTCACGCGCACCCTACTGCCCGAGATGAGCGGGGAGTTCCTGTCGAAGATGGCCTCGGGCGAATCGATCTCGCAGGTCCACATCGGCGTCGGCGAGGGCGGCAGGTTCAGCTATCAGATTTCGTGAGCGACCCGTCATGAAGAGTTCGGACATGGGCGGCCCCCGTCTGACGGCCACCGGGCAGGACGCCGCGAAGGCGGTGTCGGAGCTTCTCCCGGCGGCCCGGCCCGTCGGGGTGAACAGTGAGTCGGGCAGGATCGAGCTGCGCCCCGGCGCGGTCTGGGGCCGGACCAAGCTGCTCGCCTGCCCGTCCGAAAATTACGTGTGGTACTCCGACGGGGAGAGCTTCTACGAGTGCCCGACCGGCGCATTCGTCCGGGACGAATGGCTCCCGGCCCTCCACTCAGGCGGGGCCGGGGTCGTCCACCTCACGCCCGGAGAGATAGAGGTGGTCAGCCATTTCTTCTTAAGCTGGCACCTCTTCCTTCACCTGAGCGCGGCCAGAGTCGCTCTGCTCTACAACAGGAACAGGAGCCTGATGGAGGTCGCGCTGAGGCAGACGCCCCCGGTCCTCAGGATGCTCAACGTATTGGGGCGGGCTTACCCCGCGCTCTTCGCCAAGCTCGCCTCGTCGGAGGCGGAGTTCGTCCTGTCGGCCATCAGAGCGGACGGCAGCACGGCGAGCTCGGCCTCTTTCCTTGCCCGCGCGCTCAAGTGCGTCGGGGGATTCCCCGAGCACACGCTCGGGAAGGTCCTGCGCGTCGCGGCGCGAATCTCCGCCCTGAAGGTCGCGGAGCGCGGCGCGGCCTCCGAAGAGTCGGCGCGCGCGCTGACGGCCTGCCTCGCGGAGGAAGGCATAGTCGTGCGGGAGCAGGAGGCGAGCCGGGTCGTCGAGGAATTCGGGGCGCAGGAACATTCCGCGTCCGCGATGTCGGAGCTGGCGATGACCTGCCAGATGCTCGTCCCGACCTTGAACCATCTGGCTTACGTAGTGCAGTCGTCCGGGTAGAGCGCCCGCGGGTCGCGGGCCGCGTTGCCGAAGGGTTTGCCTTTGATTAGTATTGTCACTTTATCGGCTCGGGAGCGGGAGAGATGAGATGGTAGAGCCCGAAAGATGCGCCGGCCTCTCCGACATCGTGGCGGACACGGTGGTCCTCGGCATGAAGTACGAGCATGAAGGCGGCCCCGACCTTGAGCCCCGCCTCGTGCAGGCCATGAAGCTCGAAGAGGTTCACAGGGTCATCAGGGAGGCCCTCGAATACCAGGCGGAAGAGACGGTGAAGAAGACGCCCAGCACCTTCTCGTACGAAGAGTCGAACCGGTTCTCCAACTCTCTGCTCCAGCGCGGGTTCAGGCCCGCGAGGCAGGACGTTATCCGCCAGATCAAGATCAGCCCCCGGTTCATGGAACTGAGGAAAAGCGCCGAGGCCATCGTCGGGATTCTCGAATCCAGCCCGACGGGGGTCTGGTACGACGAGGTCAGGGAGCTCGTTTACGTGGTCGCGTCGGGGGTGATAGTGGCCGGGGCCGTGGTGATCTACGTCGTGCGGCCGGGCGATGCGTTCTCGCAGGTGGCGCAGCCCGCGGCGGCTCTCACGACGGACAACACGATAACCTACCTGCCGCTCGGGACCCTCGACATGTCGACGACGCGGACGAGGTTCGACACGTCGAAGGTCTTCTTCAAGCTGGACCTCGCGGGGTCCATGAACCTGAGGCCGGTGCGGGCCCGGTTCAGCCTCGCCGGGTACGCGATGGACGCGCCCCTCAAGGCCGCGTCGGGCGAGGGGAAGATGTTCATCCCCTTCGGCAAAGTCGTCGCGCGCATGGACGGGGCGGCGGGCAGGTTCGAGAACGCCTCCGACGCCCGCAACCCGGAGAATGCCCCGGTGCAGCTGGGGCTCGGGATATCCTTCCTGGGCGAGATGCTGAGGATGGACCTCGCCGGGCGGCTTCAACTGGTTGACAGCCGGCAGGCCGCCGTCGGGCTCGACCTCGGGTTGAACGGGAACTACCGCGGGACCCCTTACGGCGCGGGCGCGAGCGCGCGGACGGACCGGGACAGCGTCTTCGGCCTCGGGATAATGAAGGCGGCTTTCTAACGGAGGTAGGAGTTGGGAGAGTACACTCAGGACAACAGGATAATAAAGATACTGAGCCCGCTCGGTAAGGACGTTCTCCTCCTGCAAAGGTTCTCGGGCGAGGAGGGGGTGTCGAGGCTGTTCGATTTCAGCCTGTACCTCCATTCGGAGAACCGCTCCATACAGTTCGACGCCATAGTCGGTAAGAAGGCCACCGTCATCATCACGCTCCCGGACGGGAAGGAGCGGTTCATCAACGGCATCGTCAACTCGTTCTACCAGGCGGGCTCGACGCCCCTCGAAGGGGGCACGACCCCGAAGATATTCGCGCACTACCACGCGACCCTGGTGCCCCACCTGTGGATGCTCACGCGCACGAGCGACTGCCGGATCTTTCAGAACAAGACCGTGCCGGAGATCATTCAGATGATCTTCGACGAGCACAAGCTGGAGTTCAAGAACCGCCTGCACGGGAATTTCGACCCGCGCGAGTACTGCGTGCAGTACCGCGAGACGGACTTCAACTTCGTGTCGCGGCTGATGGAGGAGGAAGGCATTTTTTACTTCTTCGAGCACGAGCGCGACAAGCACACCCTGATACTCGCCAACAATTCGAGCGAGTTCAAGCCGTCGAAGTTCCATGCCGACGTGACCTACAAGACCATCATCGGCGAGAACCGCGACGAGGACGTCATAACCGAGTGGACCGTGGGGCAGGAGGTCCGGTCCGGCAGGTACACGATCAACGACTTCAACTTCGAGCAGCCGACGCTCGACCTGACGGCCGCCGTCAGCGGGCAGGACGAGCGCAAGCTGGAGGTCTACGACTACCCCGGAGAGTACGTTAAGCGGGACCGGGGCGAGCGGCTCGTCGGCATCCGCATGGAGGAGCAGGAGACGCCGCAGCATCAGGTCGTCGGGTCGGGGTTTTGCAGGGGCTTCATCCCCGGCTTCAAGTTCACTCTGCGGGACCACTACCGGAAGGATTTCAACAAGTCTTACGTGATCACGTCGGTCTATCACGCGTCCGACCAGGGCACGAATTACCGCAGCTCGGACGTTGACGCCCTGCAGAGCTTCGACTACACGAACCACTTCCAGTGCATCCCGCACCCGCGGCCGTTCCGCCCCCCGCGCGTGACGCCCGTGCCGGTGGTGCAGGGCACGCAGACGGCGATCATAGTCGGGCCGCCCGGCGAAGAGATTTACACGGACAAGTATGGGCGCGTGAAGGCGCAGTTCCATTGGGACCGGGAGGGGAAGTACAACGACAAGAGCTCCTGCTGGATCCGCGTCTCGCAGAACTGGGCGGGCAAGCGGTGGGGCGCGATGTTCCTCCCGCGCATCGGGCAGGAGGTCATCGTCGATTTTCTCGAAGGCGACCCGGACCAGCCGATCATCATCGGCAGGGTCTACAACGGCAACTCGATGCCGCCCTACGACCTCCCGGCGGAGAAGACCAAGAGCACCATCCAGTCCCTCTCGTCTAAAGGGGGCGGGGGCTACAACGAGTTCCGCATCGAGGACAAGAAGGGGTCGGAGCAGATATTCATCCACGCGGAGCGCAACAAGGACATCCGGATAGAGAAGGACCGCTTCGAGTGGGTGGGCAAGGACTCGCACCTAATCATCAAGCACGACCAGAGGGAGAAGGTCGGGGGCGACAAGAGCCTCCGCGTGATGGGGGACCACAGCGAGAAGGTGGACGGCACGGTCTCGCTCAAGGTGGGCGTGGACGTGCAAGAGAAGATCGGGATGAAGCTCGCGACCGACGCCGGGCAGGAGATTCACCTGAAGGCCGGGATGAACGTCGTGATCGAAGCCGGGATGAGCATAACCCTGAAGGCGGGCGGGGGGTTCATCGTCGTCGGGCCTACGGGCGTCACGATCTCCGGCATGCCCGTCCTGATCAACAGCGGGGGCTCGGCGGGCGCCGGCTCCGGCGCGTCGCCCGAAACGCCCGCGGACCCGATAGAGGCCGACAAGGGCGTGCCGGGACAGATTCAGGAGCTGCCGCCCCCGAAGAAGCCGCCCACGCCGAACAGCTACGGGATGGGCGCGGTCGCGATGCAGAACGCCGCGCGCGACGGGACGCCTTTCGTCGAGCCGTGCCCTTAAGGCCATGCGGCTCGCGCGACAGAGGACTATGGAAGAGTTTGAGAAGAGCGAAGAGATCGTCCGGGCGGTGAGCGAGAGGCTCTTCGCCGACGAGGGCACGAACGTATTCTCCGTGCTCGACGGGGCGTCCGTGCCGGGGCTGCTGATGCGGCTGTATTCGGACCAGCCCGAGTACGTCTGCCTCTACCGGGGGGAGCTCGAGCCCGACATCGCGGAGGTCGCGCCTTACCTCGTTCGCCTCGCGCCGGAGGCCGACTTCACTGACTGGGTCATCGGCCAGGGGTGGGGCAAGCACTGGGGCATCTTCGTCGTCACGAATGAAGACCTCAGAGCCATGCGCCGCCACTTCCGCATGTTTCTCATGGTTTACGACGAATCGGGCAAGCCCCTCTACTTCCGTTACTATGACCCCCGCGTGCTGCGCCTATACCTGCCGACCTGCAACGCGGACGAACTGTCGGACCTCTTCGACCCGATCCTCTATTACCTCCTCGAAGGCGAGGAGCCGAACACGGCCCTCAAATTCAGCGTGCGTAATGGCTCGTTAAAGGAAGAGAGATTCGCTCTCGCGAAAAGCTGAGGGCGGATTAAAGACCATCGACTTGATGAATGATTTAGGAGAGACGATATGCCTCCTGCCGCGAGAGTAACGGACAACGTCGCGCACCCTCTGCCGGGCGTCCTACAGCCGGGGCCCGGCAGCCCGAATGTGATGATAGGGAATCTGCCCGCGTGGAGGGGCGTTCCGGCCGCCGTCGCCGGGGCGCTGTCGGCCGCCAAAGCCGTCTCCGACGCGGCGATCAAGGCCGCGGAAATAGCCACCGCCGCCGCGGCGGGGACTCCGGGCCTGCCTGCCGTTAAGGCCGCCGAAGAGACGGTCAAAGCGACGGCCGCCGCCGCAATGGGCAGCATGATTTCGAGCATGGCCGGGATGGCAGATATCCACGTCTGCGCGACCCCCCTGCCCATACCTCCGCACGGGCCGGGCGTGGTGATCAACGGCTCGCAGACCGTCCTGATCAACAACCTGCCCGCCTGCCGGCTGGGGGACACCATTCTCGAAGCGGTCGGGCCGCCCGACACGATTATCAAGGGCGACCTCACAGTCATCATCGGCCCATGAGGGTCGATCACCCGGCCCGGTTGATCTGATAAAGCTCCGGCTCCACAGGCTTCAGCGGTGACCCGTTCATAATAGAGTTATGCTAAAGATTCGGCACAAGCAGATGGAAGTATTTCGCGCCCCGACGCGGGCGCGAATCCCGGATCGCATGCTGCGCGACCTGCAATCTAAGGGAGCCGCGGCCGAACGCGACGCGGCCTCCGGCGATGTCGTCATCAAGGACGCGCGCGAGTTCAAGACGCGCCTCGCCTTCCAACCCGACGGGCTCCCCGAAAAGCTGACGACCCCTTCAGGCGCGGTGTACAGGTTCGAGCACGACGCCGAGGACCACCTCTCAGCAATCGTCTACCCCGGAGGCCAGCGCGTGGAGACGCGCCTCGACGAGCGGGGCAACATTCGCCTGTGGCGCCGGCCGGGGCTTTATGAGTATTCGGTCGAGTACGACGCCGATAATCGCCTGCTGTCGGCCCGGTATCCCGACCAGAGAGAGCTGCGCCTCTCGTACGGCCCTACGGGACAACTGGTCGCCATAACGGACCGCGCGGGCGCGACGACGCGGTACAACCGGCGCGAGGACGGGCGGCTGTTGTCGATCACGGACCCTCTGGGGCACACGACCATTTACGAGACCGACGAAGATGGCAAGCTCGAAGCGATCATCTACCCGGATGGCACGCGCGAAAAATATTCCTTCGACCCCGAGTCGAACGCGGCGACCATAATCGCGCGTGACGGCGGGAAGGTCGTTCAGGCGTTGAACGAGCGGCAGGTGATCTCGACCGTGACGTGGGGGGACGGCTCGAAGGTCGAATATGAATTCGACGACCGCGGGAACCTGCTCTCTGCCCGCAACGAATACGACCGCATAGCCCACACGTTCGACGGGGCGGGCAACCCTCTCTCCGAGCAGACTTCGAGGGGGGCGGTCCGGTACGCCTACGACCCGGACGGGCGGCTCACTTCTCTCGTCACGCCTCACGACCAGAAGATCGAATACGAGTACGACCCCGACGGCCGCATCAGCATGATCAAGGACTGGGAGGGGAGGCGCAACAGCTTCGTCTACTCCTCGGCGGGGACGATCTCGGAGATTCGCTACGGCAATGGGAGCGTCGAGCGGCACGAGTACCCGGAGGTCGGGCGTCTGGGCCGCGCCTACGTCCTCGACAAGTATGGCCGAACTCTGTGCGAGCAGTCGTACGGGTACGACGAGTCCGAGCGGCTCGTACAGAACACCGACTCGTGGGGGAATCGGCCGCAGGAGCGGGTTTCAAGGCGGTTCAATTACGACGCGGAGAGCCGCATCCGGTTCGAGATAGACGCGCAGACGGGCAAGCCCCTCACCAGCTACAACTACGACGAGAAGGGGAACCTGACCGGCCACGGGGCGGCCTCGATCTCCGTCGGGCTGATGGACGAGCCCTTGAGCCACGGCCCGGACCGAATCAGCTACGACCGCCGGGGCAACATGCTGCGCCTGCCGAGCGAGAAGGGCTGGATCGAATGCAGGTTCTCGCCCGACGGCACTCTGCGTGAGGCCCGCGTTAAAGACAGGGTGCTCCGGTTCACCTACGACGCTTTCGGCCGCAGGCTCACGAAGACGGACGGCACTTCGTCGTGGCGCTATGGGTGGACGGGGCATCAACTGCTGTGGGAAGAGTTTCAGGAGCAGCCGGACGCGCAGGCGGTCCGCCGCGATTACCTCTTCGTCCCCGACGGCGTGACGCCCCTCGCCTTCCGCGAGAACGGGCGCACCTACTGGACCCAGACGGACGCGCGCGGTGCCGTAATCCGAGTTTACGACTCGGACGGCAAAGTGGTCTGGCGGGCCGTGTACGACTCGTTCGGCATGGCGAAGGTGGAGCAGGCGCAGGTGCGGCAGCCGTGGCGTCTGATCGGCCATTACTACGACGAAGAGACGGGGCTGCACTACAACCACGCGCGGTACTACAGCCCTTACCTGAAGTCATACCTCTCACGGGACCCGAAGTGGTACCAGTGGGAGGCCACGAATTACAGCTACGCCCGCAACGACCCCTGGAACCGCGCGGACCCTCTGGGGACGATTGCGCCGCTGCTCATAGCGGCGGGAATAGTCGCGGCCGGGACCCTCATCGGGGCGGCGGTCGGCGCGGGCGTCTCCGCGGCGACGGGTGGCGACCCCGTCGCCGGAGCCGTGGAAGGCGGCCTGACCGGGCTGGGCAGCTCAATCGGGGCGCTCGCCGGGGGGCCGGTCGGGTTATTCGTGGGTGGGCTGATCGGCGGGGCGGTGGGCGCATTCGCCGGGACGATGATCGAGCAAAACCGCAGGGGCTCCGAGCCCTGTGTCGAGTGCGCGATCAGGGCCGCCGGCATAGCGATAGTCGTCGACGTGCTCCTGCTCGGGCTGGGGAAGATCCCCGGCGTTAAGAAGCTCGTCAAGACGGTCGGCGACAAGGTCTTCAAGAGGGGCCAGGAGGCGCTCGAAAAACTGGGGAAAGAGGCATTAGAGAGGGCGTCAAAGAAATTCAAGGGGCTCGACGACAAGGCGAAGGAAGCCCTTGAGAAGTTCTACAAAGGCGAGCAGGGCGCGTCGGTCAGGGACGTAAACATAGAGAACAAGTCTTTCGGCCAGATCGATAAGGAGCTTGCCGGCAAGGGCGGCTGGAAGACGACCCCCGATGGGAAGACCGTCTCGTCCGACGGCAAGTGGGTGAAGACCGAGCAGGTGCAGACCATAGACCCGGTCACGAAGAAGCCCGTCACCCCTTACAGGATGGTCTTCTACGAGAATGCGGACGGGGGAGTCGTACGCCTCAAGCCCGACGGCTTCCCGGACGCGGCCCCGAACATGCCTCACATGAAGGAGCCTCACGGGACCAAATACGTGAAGAAAGACCCGGCGGGCGACACTGGCTTCGGCAACGAGGCATTCAAGGTGGACGGCACCGAAGCCATGCCGAGCACTCCGGGTCAGCTGGTCTACCCGCCGGGGGTCACGCCCGGCACGCCGGAAGGGGAGGCTTATCTCAAAGCCAACTGGGTCAACGGCACGCACGTCCCTATGGGGAAATAGATCGGAGCGAATCATGCTTGATTCTTTTGGCATCCGCCCTAAAACAGAGGATGAGAAGTTCGACGTTACGGACGTGATCTCGAAAGTGGAGAGTCTAAACACGGTCGTTAAATTGCCGGGCGAACGGTTCGGCCTCCGCGGCCCCACGAGCGAGAGCGTTTACCTCGTCTGCTCGAACGCGGACCAGGCCGACAGGGTCCGCGACTGGACGGGCGCCGGAAATTCGTATGAGCGGTTCCTCGGGTCGGTCGGCCATCTTCAAATCACTCCCGCTTACATCCTCGTGGAGCAGAACGCGCCGGAACCGGTGATAGAGCAGATCTCGGCGCTGCTGATGCCATTTCTGAAGAGGCAGCCCTTCCGGGTCTTCACCGAGTACGGCGAAGTGACGGACACGTACGCGCTTAATCCCGTACGGCTTTTTGATTGGTAGTGATCTGTCTTCGAGGTGTTTTATGAAGAGTCGCTCATCGATTAACCGGGCTCACACACTCTCCGCCTGCCTGTTGCTCGCTTTTTTCTTCCTCTCGTTCGGCCTCGTCGAAGAGGCGGGCGCGCAAAAAACTCCGAAGGCTTCGCGCGCCCGCGTAGTCTTATCCACCTTCAAAGTGAAACCGGAGGGCGGCCTGAGTTACGAGCTGTCGGTCGCGCCCTGCGCGAGGAAGGATTGCCCGGTTCAGGTCAGGCTGGTCGAGGGGAAGCGGGTCTACTCGACGCTCAACCTGGATTGGAATGCCGGGCCGGGCGACATCTCGAAAGCGGAGGTCGATAACGGGTTCGGGGCGGGCGACCCGCTCGAAGAGCTTGCTGAAATCCCCATGTGGGACATCGGCTCGGCGCAGGAAGTCGTGTCTGTGGCCGCGCGCCCCGTGGGCCTCGCCCCCGGCCTGAGAGGGCTGCTCGTGCACCAGAGGGCGGGCTTCGAGCATTTGAAGAGACGCCACTACCTCTTCGTCGCGCAGGGCAGGCGACTCGTCCGGGCGTGGACCGGCTCCGAGGGCGAAGGGCCGACCTGGTCTAACGTCGGTGTCGGGGATTCGAAAGACGGCGCGCAGGAGATCAGGTTCTTCAAGGGCTTCTCCTACCCGTCCGACGAGGAGCCCGACTCTCTGGAAATCACTTCGTACCGCTGGAACGCGCGGAGGAACAGCCTCGACGAGTTGAGCGCGGCGGCCACTCTTCCGCCGGTCTTCGCCGTCGTCGCCGGGGCCTATGGCTCGGTCGCGGAGGCCCGCCGCGCGGCTTCGGATAACATGGAGTGCCTCGAAGGATTCATCGTGTTGAGGGCCGAGGGGCTCTCCCAGTACGCGGGGAAGATAATCGTCGCCGCCGTTACCTCGAACGAGCGGGACGCGGACAGGACCTTGAAGAAGATAACGGGCTGCGCCCCCGGTCTGGATCCGAAAGTTACGAGGTTGCAGTGAGTGCCGGGCGCTTGACTGCGGGGGCTCTTACGTCTTATCTTGCACCCTGACAAAATATCCCGAGGCTTTGCCCTCGAAGGCTTTTCCGTCTACCTGGTGAGGATTCCGATATGCCGGATATAAAGGACAGCGTCGGCGAAGGCGCGAAGAACAACACGCATGACGTGGCGCTGGTTCAGGCGATGCTCCGCGTCGTCAAGAATGCCAAGAACGCCCCGTACCTTTCGAGCAATTACGACGGCGCGTACGGCAAGGACACGAAGGCCGCGATCTCGTCGTTTCAGGCCGATTATAAACTGGCCGCGCCGCCGGACATCAAAGACGCGAAGGCCGCGCTGGAAAAATCGGGCACCATCAACAAGGATGGCCTCACCATCAAGAAGCTCGCTGAACTGCTCCCGGCCACGCACAAGGAGATGAGGGTGATAGAGGGCACGAAGACCGTCTACATCGGCGCGACGGAAGCCGAGTCGAAGGCGAGCAAGGACGCGATAAGCGCGACCGTGGAACTTGAGGCCACCTTCCGCGGTAAAGTGGCCGTCCTCGTGCAGCAGATGTACGAGACTCACAAGATCGCCCTGTGGATCGCCCCGGCCGGGGCCCGCAGGACTTTCGCGAAGCAGGCCGGGCTCAACCCCGCCACGACGAAGGCCGGGCCGGGCGAGAGCAATCACAATTTCGGCCGCGCCGTCGACATCGGCTTCAAGGATTTCCAGTGGGTCAAGGGCGACGGCAGCATCGTGAAGGATGATTACTGGCTCAACAAGCTGACGAAGGCGCATGGCGCGAAAGCGTCGGCGTTGTGGCTGGCCCGCAACGGCGTGGCCGTGGACGGCGCGCCGGGCCTGTTCGCCATCGGCATGTGGGACGCCATCCACCTTCAGGCGTACAACCAGGACCTCGTGAGCGTGGCCCGCTCGCTCGCCGCTCTGCTCAACTCGGAGGGCAAGATGAACTGGGGGGCGCAGCCGGGCAAGCCGAATCAATACAAGTCGGACCTCGGGCTCAAAGGCAAGCTGTACACCGTCGGGACCGCGAAGCAGATATGGGCGGGGGCGGCGACCGTTACGAAAGCGATGATCGCCCAGGCGCGGACCGAGCAGCTCAAGTCCGCGGCCATGAAGGCCGGGCCGAACAGCAAGGAGTTTAAACAATTCAAGCCGGTCCTTGAGACGGACATAAAACAGGAAGAGGTGGCGGCGATGCAGAAGGCGCTCAAGGCCGACTTCGAACTCGCCGACACGGGCTGGAAGAACTGGAAGCCGGTGCCGTAACCGCCAGGGCCCCGCCGCGCCTCAGGTGTATATCGAAGCCCGTTTGAACATGCGGTCCTGCTCGCCCACCCACCGCGCCGAGATCGCCGCGAGAATCTCCTGCTGCTTGTTCAGCAACCGCTCGCGGTACGCCCCGAGCGGATCATTCGCGAGGCCTCGCGCCGTCGCCTCAAGAGCCTCCCTGCAAGACCCGAATTGAAGGTAGGTGTAAGCCAGGTTGTAATTCGTCCGCACGTCGTCGGGATTGATTCTCTGCGCCTGCAAGTAGGCTTCGTGCGCGTCGTCGAACCGGTTCAGGCAGAAGAGGCAGTCGCCGAGCACGTTCCACAGCCACGTGCTGTACCACGGGTTCAGGTCGATGGCCGCCCGGATCAATTCAAGCCCGGCCTGAAAATCTTTCAGTTGCAGGGCGACGAATTCGCTGACCTCCCCGATCAAGTGCCAGTTGCGGGGGTTCCTTTCGAGGGCGACGCGGTAGCTGTCGAGCGCCTCGTTGAGGCGGCCCGCCGCCGCATGCCGACGGGCTTCTTCCGAGGGGGATTCGAAGTGCTCCTGAGCAGCCTTGCCGAAGCGGTGCCGGAACGCCTCCCGCGTTTGCGGCGTCTCGGATTTGCAGACGAGCCTCGTGTGGATCGGCCGCGCCTCGTCCCCTTCGGCCTTCACCACCGCCATCCCGTTTTTATTGAAGTGATTTTCGAGGAAGGGGAAGTTGATGCCCACGGCTATTGACGAGCCGAACCTTTGCATCGATGCGTGCCCGGCGGCCTGCTCGCGCTCGACCGGCCCGTAGTCGTTGACGAGCACGAAGCCCTCGCGCCCGAGCGCCCGCATGCACCCTTCGAGGCACTCAATCGCCCCGTAATTCAGGACCACCCGCTCGATTGAACTGTCGAATGACAGGGCCTCGTTCAGGTAGGGCAGGCCGCCTCCCGCGACGGGCCGAAAGGCGGACTCGAAGTCGAAGAGGTTGAGGATCGGGAGCAGGCGCGCCCGCTCCTCCGGCGCTTTCGAGGCGGCGAGCGCCCGCACGTCCGCGAGACTGAACCGCGGGTAACGGTTGGCGAGAGTCGCCTGGTCCGAGATGTGTGTGCGGATGCACATCTGCTCCGGGCCGGAAGGGGCCGCGCGCACGATGGCTGAGGGGAGAACGTCGAGCACGTAATTGGCGAAGATCGCCCGCAGGTTTTCCGGGTGAATCTCGGGGCCGTCGAGAGTTCTGAAATTCGACGGCTTCGTGGCGTCGCAGGTACCCACGATCACATGGCCGTCATGCCCCGCGAAGAGGCCGCGCTCTACCCACTGCTCGGCGGTGCGGTGCGAGTGGTCCGAGGCGTGGTAGACGAGCCGCTCGTAAAAATCGCGCCCCTCCTGCTCGCATATGATGCGGAATGCGTCGAGAAAATACCGGGCGAACAGGCCCGTGCCTCCCCCGAGCTCAAGCACGTCGATCCGATCACCGAGCGACTCCGACTCGGCGCAATTCGCGTACAGGATGGCGGCCGCGTCTTCGGACAGGCGGCCATTATTATTGATGATGAAGGGCACGTCGTTGCCGGTGAAGGGCAGCAGGCCTTCGGTCGCCCAGTAGAGGTCACTCAACTCCCACTCAAGGCTTTCCGACAGAGGCATGAAGTCCTGAACTATGCTGAGGTTGACGGAAACGCCCTGTATAGATTCCTGAACGTCGCGCCGGGCCGGCAGCTTTATCCGGTTGAACAACTGCTCCGGGGGGAGTGGGATTCGGCTCTTAATATCATTCATAAGATTTCCATGCGCGGGGGAGCCCCTCTACCCCCACCGCCCGGCGAGAGGCGAGGGAGGGTCGGAGATGGACTGGAAGCGCAGGAGGCGGACCGCGTCCCGGTCCTTGATCGAGGCCAGGGCCATTATTCCCCTTTCGATGATCGACTCGGCGGCCCTCTCGGTCATCAGGGTTTCCGCGCAGGGTTTCGCCTTATGCTGCCCGCCCTCCTCGTACGTGTGCAGAGGCAGATTCTCGATGTCGCGAATGACGCCGGGCTTGAAGTCCCAGCCGTACTCTTCGAAAGCTCTCGCCATTAGGTAAGCGCATGCGTAGGCCGGGTTGCCCCACAGGTAGTCCTCGTGCGAGGGCGCGCCCGGCATCTCCTCGAAGTCGAACTGAGTGACGGGCTCGGTCTCCGCCCCGTAGGGCAGTCTGAGCAGGAAGCGCGGCAGGGCGAGGCCGACGTACTCGGCCGCGTCGAGCCTTCTGAGCGCGGCCCAAGAGGAGGCGTCATCATCTTCGGTATTCGACTTGGACTCGCGGGGGTCGGGAGGCTCGGCGAACGAGTCCCACCCGCACACGAGCGGGCTCGCGCCGGAGATGAAGGGCGCGCCCGCCTGCCGCGCGATCCTCGCCATCCGGCCCAGAGTCTCCGCCTCTTCGCGGGTCGGCCCGAAGCGGTAATCCCCCACGATGAGCGACCACGGGTCGGCCCCCGGAGTGTTGACCGCCTGCTCTACGAGCAGCCCGTAAAGGCCGGCCCTCGTCAGGTCGTCGGAGGACGCAAGGTCCTCAGCCAGTTCTGCTTTCGATGCGTCCAGCAGGTAAAGCTTGAGGTCGCTCCCCGTCTCAAGATTCCGCGCGAGAAAGTAGAGGGCTCGCCAGCCGGCCTCAAGCGCCTTGAAATCGGGATGGCTCAGGATCGCGCGCATCAGGTCCCCTATGGCTTCGTCTATGCGCGCCACCAGCCTCTTCTGCTCTCCTTCATCGCCCGAGACCAGGTATGGCTTCACTACCTTCCGCAGCATGGATTGCAGGTCGTCGAATGTCTGAGGCGGGGCCGCGTCGGGGCCCCCTTCATCAGCTTTCTGCAATATCTGATCGAGCAGATTGCCGCCGGGCTGAGCATCCGCGGCCGGCGCGGGGCGCGGCGGCCGGGTCGTTTGAGAATCGGGCTGAGCGTCGGCCCATCCCCGCATCTCCGAGGCGGCCTCTGAAAAGGTGCGCGGGTCTTTAAGCTCTTTCCGCTTCCGCCTGAGGGCCTGAAACAGCTCCACCTTTTCGAGCAGGCTGTCGGGGTGAAAGTCTTCAAGCTCGCGGAACCTGATAGTGAACCGGGAGCCATCGTCATCGGGGATCGGGAGGGTGAGCTCGACCGAGAGCTTCGACATCACGTCGTCGAAATTGTCCCGGTCAATCTCGACAGGCGCGCGGCGGGCGAGGCCCGCCCCTCGCGCCGCGGGCGGGCGGTTGGCTCGGCCCGTGAAATCTCCTAGAATAACAACTCTGAATGGGCCGTCCGGCTCGACGGCGCGGGCGGGCTGTTCCAGAGTCACCTCCATCTCGCCGAAAGAAGGCTGTTTGAACATTGCCGAATCACTCCTTTATGACTCGTGATGGGCAAGCCGCATTATACGACGAGGGCGGGCGAGCACCAAGCTGACTTGTCGGAGGCGCGGGGCCTTCGAGCGCGCGCGTTGAGGCGGCCGTCACTTTGAGGAAAGGTTGATGACCTATGACCGCTGAACAGACGAACGACGAGTTCCCGTTGAAGATGGGGAGCCCTGAGGAATTCGAGCGACTTGAGTCTCTCTTCAGGTCCTCGGGGTTCGACGAGCAGACCGTTTGCCGGGCGTTGAAGATTTCAGACCTTTCGAGGCTGGGCGAAACGAAACTGGACGAGTCCGACCCTTCGACGGACCTCCCGGGGAGGGTGAAGCTGTTGATCAGACTCTTCCTCCTGATGGAGGCCATCGGGCGCGAGGAGGCCGGGCAGTATTTGGATGAAGCGTCGCTCGACCTCCTGCTCGGGCTCGACGTGCTGAGGGTCGTCCGGGCGGACGGGGGCGAGGCGTATTTTGCGACGGTGCTGATCTCTCCGGTGGCGGGCCTGCTGATCGCGTCGGACCGGTACAAGAATGTTGATGGGTCGCCTTTTATCCCGCCCGCCGACGTTGTCTTCCCGCCCATTTTTTTAGGCACACTCCGCTTTCTGAAGAACCTTCGCCTGAGCCCCGTGCGCGACGCCCTCGACCTCTGTTCCGGCTCGGGCGTGGCCGCGCTCGTGCTCAGCCGCCACGCGGAGCGCGTGGTCGCGAGCGACATCACCGCGCGCGCGACGCACTTCGCGGAGTTCAACCGCAGGCTCAACCGCTGCCTTAACGTCGAGGTGGTGCGAAGCGACCTATACTCGGCGATGAAGGGGCGCACTTTCGATTACATAGTCTCTCACCCCCCTTACATGCCTTCGCTGTCGAACACGTTCATATACCGGGACGGGGGCGCGACGGGGGAGGAACTGGTGAAGGCGGTGGTCGAAGGCGTGCCGGAATTCCTGAGGCCGGGCGGGACTTTTTACTGCGTCAGCGCCGGGTGGGACACGACGGAAGGGCCGTTCGAGTCGCGACTGCGCGGCTGGCTCTCGGATCATGGGAGCGAATTCGACATAATATTCGCCCTCTTCAGAGACATCTTGCCCGAGAAGCTGGCGAACGATCTGGCGGAGCGGGCGGGGCCGCTCGACCCGTCGGAGTCCCCGCAGTGGATCGCCCTGTTCAGGAAGAACGGCATGCGCCGCCTCGTCTATGGCGCGATGACGATTCACAGGCGGGCCGGGCGGGAAGAGGGGGGCGAGGCGGGGCCCCCCGCGCTGACTCAACACCTGCGGCTCGGCGCGCTCACGGACGGCTCCTGCTTCGAATGGATGCTGGGCTGGCAGAGGTGGCGGGCGCGGAAAGAGGCGGGCGGCGAACTGGCCTCGGCCATCGCGGGCCTGCGGCCGCGGCTCGGGAACAGCTTGCAGGTGAAGGTGACTTACACGATTCAGCAGGGGACGCTCGTCGCGTCGGAAGTCATCCTCGAAACCGAGAGGCCATTTCAGGCCGCGACCAGGATCGACCTGTGGGCGATGCCCGTGACTTCGAACTTCGACGGCGGGAAGACGGTCGCGGAGGTCTTCGAGAATGCGCGTGCGGCTTCCATGCTGCCCGAAGACATCGACCTGAATGACTTCTCGCACCTCGTGGCGAATATGATAGAGCGGGGCTACCTGGAACTGGACCGCGCCCCGTTCGGGTGACCCGCCGCGACGAGGCGTCTTGACACTGACTCGGCCCCATCTTTAACATCTGTAGCATCCGTAAAGATCGCGAACCCCGCATCGAGAGCACTCGTTTAAGAGTATTGTGATGAATGGAGTAGAGTTGAGAGTCATACACGTCATGAAAAAACATTTCTGCCTAGCCCTTTCGCTGGTCGTCATGCTGATTTCGATCTCCCCGACGGGCGGCCCGGCCGGGGCCGCCCAGGCTCAGGTCCGCGGCAGGACCGCCAGCGACATGATTAAAGAATGGCCGCCGAGCAGTAAGCGGTACGCCTTGATAATCGGAGTCAGCCAGTACGACGACTCTCGCATATACTCGCTCAAGGCCCCGTCGAACGACGCCATCATGATCGCGGAGGCGCTCAAGAAGTACGCGGGGTTCCCCTCGGATCACATCGTGCTGCTCGCGACGGACAACCCGAAGGAGATGCACCCGACCCGCAACATCATCCTCGATTACATGTCGACGCTTACGCGGCTGGCGGGCAAAGACGGCCTCTTCCTCATGGCCTTCGCGGGCCACGGGTACGAGCTTGACGGGCAGGCGTTCCTGCTCGGGTCCGACGCGAGGCTGAGTACCGACCTCAGGGTCCTGAAAGACACGGCCGTGAGCTGGTCGGGGATAATGGACACGATCAACTCGGCGGGGGTGAAGCAGACCGTGATGCTCCTGGACGCATGCCGGAGCGACCCGAGGAGCGGGAGGTCCACGCCGAAGCCCAACCGGGTCAGCCAGATTTATTCGAGAGGCATCCGCGTCAACCCCAACAGGCCGGGTGTGACCTCCGACACGACCGCCGTCGCGAAGCTGCTCGCCGCGCAGGAGGGCGAAGAGGCGTTCGAGGACTCGGGGAAGAATCAGGGTTTCTTCATGTCCGCAATCGTCGAAGGGCTCAGGGGCGCGGCGGCCGATGGCAATGGGAAGGTGACTCTTAAGAGCCTCGTCGAGTACGTCAAGGAGGTCGTGCCGAAGCGCGTGGCCATTCAAGGGCTGAAGCAGATTCCGGTCGAGGAGATTTCTTATTACGACCCGGAGCGGCTCGTCATAGCCGAGACGGTCCCAGAGGTCGCGACGAAGGTCAGGTCCAAAGTCTCGCTCTTTGTCGTCACGAACGCGCTCGACGCGGCGGTCGCGATCAAGTCGCCGGACGGCAGCCTCAGGCAAGAGGGGAGGGTGGAGAAGGGCAAGTACAGCCTCGACCTCTCCCCCGGCACGT
Source organism: Blastocatellia bacterium (assembly GCA_035634255.1). Lineage (GTDB taxonomy): Bacteria > Acidobacteriota > Blastocatellia > UBA7656 > UBA7656 > DATLMR01. Next base: position 49,843 of record DASQDI010000107.1, on the reverse strand, counting down.
ACGACGTTACGGTCTCGGCGGCGAAGTACCGCCCGTACAATGGGAAGATAGTCGTCGAAGAGGGGCAGGCGGTCGACTTCGAGCGCATCGATCTGGTTCCGACCACGGGCTCGATCACGCTGGTCGGGGCATTCGAGCCCGACCTGAACGTGCTGGTCGACGGTAAAGTCCCCGCCAGCATCAACAAGTCGAAGAGCGAGATCGAGCTGTCGGACATCGCGGAAGGGCGGCACACGATCAGGCTCTCGAACGCCGCGAACGAGGCGTGGGAGGAGCGCATCGAGGTCAAGGGGGGCGCGACGACCTCCTTCCCGGTCATCTTCAGGCGGAAGATGGTAAGTCTGACGGTGAAGAGCGCGCCGGGGGCTCTGGTCTACGTTGATGGCGTTCTGCGGGATCAGGTGACCGAGTCCGGCAGGAGCAGGCCGATAGAGATCGAGCCGGGTCTCCGCAAGGTGAGGGCCGTGAGCGGCGACTATGAGCCCGTCGAGAGGGCCGCGACCCTGAACGCGGGCGCGGCGGAACTGGAACTGGCCCTGACGCGGAAGGTCAAGCCGGAGACCGCGCCCGCGACGGTCAACCGGAACGCCCTGTTCATAATGCGAACGAATGTCCCGGCGGCCAACGTTGTGATCAAGTCTCAGGGCGCGGTCAGGCGGCAGGGCCGGAGCGAAAACAGCGAGTTCCGCGCCGAGCTTGCCCCGGGCACGTATGAGGTCGCGGTCACGGCCGAAAACTACCTGCCTTACAACGAGCGGGTCACGATTCAGGAAGGCCAGCCCGTGAGCTTCGTCCCCATCGACCTCGTCCCGACCACGGGCTCGATAACTTTGATAGGCACGTTCGAGCCGGACGTGAGCATTCTGGTCAACGGCAGGAAGCCCGCGCAGGCGAAACTGTCGGTCTCCAAAAAGCAGATCGAGCTCAAAGACCTGCCAGCGGGCACGCACGCGGTGCAGATATCGCAGCCGACCTTCGCGACCCCGTGGGAGGAGAAGATCGAGGTCAAGGGCGGGATGAGCATGCCCGTGCCCGTGGCCTACAAGCCCGCGTTCGTCAACCTGGTCGTGAAGAGCGAGCCCGGCACCGAGATTTATATAAATGGCACGTACAAGGGCAAGACCACCGAGGCCGGGAAGACGGGCCTGATCGACATACCTCCGGGCGAGCACACGATCAGGGCCGTGAAGGCCGAGTATAACGTGTCGGAGCAGAAGAGGGTGCTGGCGGCGGGCGAGGCTACGGTCGAGCTTAAGCTCACGCGCGTCAGCTTCTCCCCCGAGTTCTCGGATTACTTTCTCGAAGGCCTGAAGTTCTGGAATGCTCCGGGCACGTGGCAGGTCAACCGCGGGAGGATGCTCGTGCGGGGGGCGGGCCTCGGGCTGCTTCAGGATCAGATTTACAAGGACTTCAAACTTGAGTTCGACATCAGCCTCGCCAACGGCAAGGGCGCGGCGTGGGTCGTCCGGGCGAGGGACCAGAAGAACTATTACCTCTTCCAACTCTCCGGCCCGAAGGGCTCGGCCCCGAACACCTTCCGCAGCTTCATCTGTCAGGACGGGCAGGTGAGGCTGCTCAAGACGGACCGGGTGGTGGAGGACATGAGCCGCCCGGACGAGAAATTCCATATCATCGTCGAGGCCAGGGGGCCTACGATCAGGCACTCGATCCAGCTCAAGAGCGCTCCGAAATCCGAGGGGCCGCAACCCCTGAGCGCCATGTCTGACGGCACTTTCTCTTACGGGTCGGTCGGCTTCGCCGCGAGCGGAGACGAAGAGGTCGTGGTCTATTTCCTGAACGTAACTCCCGTGAACCAGCCCTGATGAAACGTTGTGGGGGCGGGCGCGAGCCCCGCCCCCGCCCCCCTTCCACGCCTTCGAACTATCTCCCTCCCTCCGCCCCTCTCTCCGGGGTTTTCGGATTGACAGCCATGTCCCCGTGAAGTATCCTGCGCAGGTGTGGGAACTATGCCAGAGGCTCTATATCCTAAGGCATAATAATCTTGTCACCGGGAGGGTAAAATCCCTTCTCAAAGTTTCCTCGGATCATCAGGCGGCGAGTCTGTAAAACTGGTCCGATCTCGTAAGGGCTGCTGCGGTGGAGCTACACAAGTATCGACGATACCCCAAGGTTGCGAACCTGCTTCGTGAAAATAATATTTCGTAATTGAATGACGGAATCGCACTACTGCCTGCTGAGGCATAACCAGGAGAAGAAAAAAATGTCCAAGATAGGCCCGAAGTTGTTTTGCTTGTTCATTTCCGTATGTCTGGTGGCCAACTGCGCCGCCATTGCTCTTGCGCAAGGGCAGACGACAGGGGCGATCCAAGGCCGAGTTTATGAGATAGGCACGAGCACGCCCGTAGCCCAGGCCGTCATCTCAGTACTGAATGAAGAGACCGAGCTTGAGCGCACCACGATAACCGACGCGGAGGGCAACTATTTCATAGCCACCCTGCCGCCCGGGCTCTACAAGCTGTCGGCCACCGCTCAGGGGTACGAGACCGACCCGCTTTCGACCACGAACAATTTCCGGGTCCGCCTCGCGAAGACGAACCTTGTTCAGCCGCCGCCCATCGGCCTCAGGCGGGCCAGCACCCCGGCCACCACCCCGACCGCGCAGCAGACCGGCGAGCAGAACTTCGAACAACTCGTCAACACCTCGAACGCGACGAGGGGAGGGAACTACGACAGGCGGCAGATACTGGCGCTCCCCCTCGCGGGCATACGCACCTTCGACCAGCTGGCGCTCCTCGAGCCGGGGGTCGTGCCCCCGCCTCTCGCCATCGGCGGGGTCGTCGGCCCGGGGGTCGGCCCCGGCGTCGGCACGTCGGGGCAGTTCTCCGTCAACGGCCTGCGCAGCCGCGCGAACAACTTCACGATAGATGGCTCCGACAACAACGACGAAGACATCGGGGTGCGCCGGCAGGGCTTCACGACCCTCGTGCCGCAGCCTATCGAGAGCATACAAGAATTTCAGATAGCCACCCTGCTGCCGCTGCCGGAATTCGGCCGCAACATGGGCGCGCAGGTCAATGCGGTGTCGCGCTCGGGCGGGGTCGGCTTCCACGGCATAGCTTACGGCTTCCTGACCGACAGGCGGTTGATGGCCCGCGATGTCTTCGACTTCGAAGGCGGCCCGGCGGAGTTCGCCCTGAGGTCGAGAGGCAGGCAGGTCTTATTAAACGGCCAGCCCCTGACGGTCGATAACCCCGTGGGCGGCGAGAACCCCTTCACCCGCGCGCAGTACGGCTTCGTGCTCGGCGGCCCGATAGCCAGGCAGAGGACGCACTTCTTCGTGGCGTTCGAGCGCGAGGACATAAACGCGAGCAAGGAGTCCCACTTCGCGGTGCCGACCGTGGCCGACCGCGGGCTCTTCAGAAGGGGGGACGTGGGCCTGAGGACCGTGAACAATGACCCGGTCTTCCCGGCGTCGCTCACCGGCAGCGCCTTCTTCAGCCTCTTCCCGTTCCCGAACAACCCGCTCGGGCCGTACGGCGATTACACCTACACGGAAGTCCTGCCCGCCGACGCCGACGGCAACATCTTCTCCGTCCGGCTCGACCACAACATCGGCCAGGACCACCTGCTGACCGGCAGGTACAACTTCACGCAGGACCGGACCATCCTGCCCGTGACCGGCGAGGCGCTATTCTCTTCGCTGGAGCCGAGGGTCCGCACGCAGAACCTCTCCCTGTTTTTCAACAGCGCGCTCTCGTCGAGGTCGTCGAATCAGTTGCGGCTCTCGTACGGCAGGACGAACCTCGAATTCGATGAGGTGCGCAACTCGGCCCTGCTCGAAAGCGACCGCTTCCCCGGCCAGCCGTTCCTGCTGAACGCGCCGCTCATAGTGAATGCGTCGCTTCCGGGCAACAACCCTCTCTTCCTCAACCTCGGCCCGTCGGGGTTCGACACCGAAGACCTGACGGGACCGCTCGGTCAGGTGAGGGTGTCAGGCTTCAGCCCGATAGGCACGGATGTCTTTTTCTTCCCGCAGGGGCGGACCAACAACACCTATCAGCTCGCCGACACCTACGTCCTGAACCTGACGAATCACCGCCTGACCGCCGGGTTCGACATAAGGCGCACGCAGCTGAACAGCTTCCTGGAGCGGAACTTCAGGCCGCTCGCGGTGTTCAGCGCGGCGGCCGACCTCTCCCCGCAACAGATCAGCACGCAGCAGGGCAGCAACGTGGGGGGCTTCTTGCTCGGGAGGGATTTCGCGGCCGCGGGCGCGCCCACCGGTTTCTTCCAGACCCAGGCCCTGGTGCCGGATTCGACCATCGGGCTCAGCTACTGGCAGCACAACTTCTTCTTCTCTGACCAGATTCGCGTGAGGCCCAACTTCACGCTCACGCTCGGCCTGCGCTACGAGCTCAACACCGTCCCCTCGGAGATGAATGACCGCATCGAGTCCACCTTCGACTCGCCCGAGGTCGCGACGTTCATAAGCATAGAGAGGCAGGCCTTCGGAGTCTCCGGGCTGGAACAGATACTCGATGGCCGCGACCGCATTTACGAGAGGGACAACAACAACTTCGCGCCGCACGTCGCCTTCGCGTGGGACCCGTTCGGAGAAGGGAGGACCTCGATCCGCGGCGGGTATGGCATTTATTATGACCAGATTCTCGGCGCGGTGATCAGCCAGTCCCGCAACGTGTTCCCGAGCTTCCTGACCGTGAACACCGCGGGGCTCGGCACGAGGGGCGGGCCGTCCGAAGGCCAGACGAGGCTTCAGTCGATCAACCCCGCGGAGTTCGCCGCTCCGGGGACTCTGAACACTTACAACCGGGCTCTGTTCGGGGACCCCGCGATCTTCCTGACGGCGCTCGCTCTGAATAACAACCTCGCGTCGGGGCCGGGCTTCGTGCTCCCCGCGTCGAACCTTGAGACCCCTTACGCGCAGCACTGGAGTCTCACCTTCGAGCAGGAGCTCGCCCGCGACTTCCTGTTTTCCGTCGGGTACGTGGGGACCAAAGGCGTGCACCTGCTCAGGCTCGGGACGCCGAACCTCGGCCCGAACGCGATCCCGGTCGTGACCAATATTCTGGCGGTGCCGGAGAGCAGCCTGCCCAACTTCCCGTCTTTCCCAGGCTTCTTCGGGACGGTGGTGCCCCCGGCACTCGGCGCTACGGGCACGAGCGCGCGGCCATTCCCCCTGCTCGGCGCGGTCACGACGATAGAGTCGGACGCCAATTCGAATTACCACGGGCTTCAGGTCCAGGTCAACAAGCGGCTCGCGCACGGGGTCCAGTTCACGACCGCTTACACCTGGTCACATGCGATTGACGAGGTGTCGGACCTGTTCGACTTAGAAGGCGCTCCGGCCCTGCCGCAGAACCCGTTCAACCTGCGCGCCGAGCGCGCGTCGGCGAACTTCGACGTGCGCCATCGGTTCGCTTACAGCCTGATCTGGGACCTGCCATTCTGGAAGCAGAACGATTTCCTCGGCGGGTGGCAGATCGCGAGCATCGGGCAGTTCCAGACGGGGCAGCCTTACACCCTGCTCTTCTGCTGCGACCTGAACCTCGACGGCAACCTGACGGACCGCATAAGCGACCCGTCGGGCGGGGACCTGCTCACCTCGGGCCGAAATAACTTCCGCGCCCCCGGAGTGGCGACGGTCGACCTTTCGGTGAACAAGAGCTTCAGGTTCAACGACCGGAACTCGCTCGAATTCCGGACCGAAGTGTACAACCTGTTCAACAGGACTCACTTCGGCATCCCCGTGCATCAGCTGTTCTTCGCGGGGTTCGAAGCGGAGCCGCTCACGAATCGCAACCTGTTCGTTGACACGAGAGTGCCGAAGCGCACGATCCAGTTCGGCCTGAAGTACTTCTTCTAAAACCGTGTCGGGGCGGCCGATCAGACAGCCGCCCCGGCAAGCCTGACCCGCGGGGGAGTCAGGCTTGCGCTCTTTCGGGGCCATCTGGTACTATCTCGACTTAGTTTTGTTACAAGGCAGGCCGCCGGGTGTAGAGCCTGCCGCCATTATTTTACGTCAGCTCCGGAAGTCCCGAGGCAGTTGGAATCGAGCGGCGGAGCGCTTCACAGAGCGGGCCGCGCAGATAGGCCGAGGGCGCTGGCGTAGGATCTGACCATAGCAGTTAAGGGCAAAGCAATAGTTTGCAGCCTTGGAATTCGTATCTTCGGGCCGATTGCCGGTCGCGCCGGCACTTCGGCTGGCCAGCCGACGCCGGCCACCGCCGGGACAGTCCCGGCGGCGCAAAATCGGATCGCGGCGCGGGCCTGAGGTCTATGGCCTGTGCCACTCGGGCTGTTCAATTGTTTGAGCCGGACGAATCGGCTTAGGAGGAAAGGCTATCAGTAGCTTTCAATCACGAAGAGGCTTCAGAGACAAGCGGGATCGCGCGCCATCGGTCCGCATAAACGAGCGCATCCGGGTTCGCGAGATTCGCGTGATAGACGAAGATGGGACGCAGCTAGGCATCATGGCCCCCCAGCAGGCGCTTGAGATAGCGCGCTCCAAGGGGCTCGACCTGGTCGAGATCGCCCCGCAGGCTCAGCCGCCGGTCTGCCGGATCATCAACTTCGGCAAGTACCAGTACGAGCAGAAGAAGAAGCAGAAAGAGTCGAAGGCCAAGCAGACGTTCATAACCGTCAAGGAGATCAAGTTCCGGCCCGGCACCGACGAGCACGACTACGACTTCAAGAAAAATCACGCGATCCGCATCCTTCAGGAGGGCGACAAGGTCAAGGGCACGGTCCATTTCAGGGGCAGGGAGATAACGCACAAGGAGCTCGGCTTCCAGTTATTGCAGCGCCTCGAACAGGACCTCGCCGAGGCCGGCGTCGTCGAAGTGAGGCCCAAGCTCGAAGGCATGAACATGTTCATCATAGTGTCGCCCAAGAAGAAATAATCTTATTCAGTTGTAGGAGGGATAATGCCAAAACTCAAAACGCACAAAGGGGCAGCGAAGCGCTTCCGCCTCACTGCCACCGGCAAAGTAAAGCGCGGCCACTCGCACGCGCGGCACATATTGACCAAGAAGACGGCGAAGCGGAAACGCAATCTCGACATCGACGTAATGGTCGCGGAAGCCGACACGCCCCTGGTCAAGCGTATGCTCCCCTATGGCCGGAGCTAACCGCACTCATAGCCTTATAAGGTAAGTAAGGAGGATTTATGCCGCGCGCGAAACGTGGAAACAAGAGACTTCAAAAACGCAAAGGGATTCTGAAACTGGCCCGCGGGTACCGCGGGACGAAGAGCAAACTTTACCGCCATGCGAAGGAGCAGGTCGAGCGGTCGCTTAATTTCGCCTTCACCGGGCGCAAGCTCAAGAAGCGCGACTTCCGCTCGCTCTGGATCGTCCGGATCGGCGCGGCGGCCCGCGAGAACGGCCTGAGCTACAGCCAGTTCATGCACGGGCTGAAGCTCGCCGAAATAACCCTGGACCGGAAAGTGCTGGCAGACCTCGCCGTCAACGAGCCCGCGACCTTCGCGGAGCTTTCGGGCCGCGTGAAGGAGGCGCTCGATTCGAGCCGCACGGAGGCGTCCGCCGCTTAACATGTCCGCCGTTCAGCAAGCGGGGGCGCGGGTTGTCTGCGCCCCCTCTTTGCTTTATACCTCGATATGGACGAAAAGCTCAGTAACCTTAAAAGCCGGTTCTTCGAAGACCTCAAGGCCGTGGAGACGCCCGACGGACTCGCGGCGCTCCGCGACAAGTACCTCGGGCGGAAGTCGGGCCTGATAGCTTCGGAGAAGAAGCGCGTGGGCTCGCTCTCGCCCGACGAGCGCGCGGAGTTCGGCCGCCTCATCAACGAACTGAGCGACGAGGTCGAAGGCGCGATCAAGGGGCTGTCCGAAAGGTTCGCGGCCCAGCTCGAAGCCTCGGCGCTCGAACGCGAGAAGATCGACATCACGCTCGCGGGCACTTCGCCGCGGCAGGGCCACCTCCACCCGATCACCCTCGTGCGCCGCAGGATCGAAGAGATCTTCGTGGCGATGGGGTATTCGGTCAAGGCGGGGCCGGAGATCGAGACGAGCTTCTATAATTTCGACGCCCTGAACATCCCTCAGGGCCACCCGGCCCGCGACTCGGCCGACACGTTCTACGTCTCCGGGGACCTAGCCCTGCGGAGCCAGACCTCGACCGTGCAGATTCACACGATGCAGCACCAGTCGCCCCCGCTCAGGGTCATCTCTCCGGGCCGGGTCTTCCGCCGCGACACCCCCGACCCGACTCACAACCCGATGTTTTTTCAGGTCGAGGGGCTGGCCGTGGACCGCCACATAACTCTCGCCGACTTGAAGGGGACGCTACAGAAGTTCGTTGAGATGATGTTCGGGGCGAACCTGAAGACGCGTTTCCGCCCGTCCTACTTCCCCTTCACCGAGCCGTCGGCCGAGGTCGACTTCAGCTGCTACGTCTGCGGCGGCGCGGGCTGCCGCGTCTGCAAGGGCTCCGGCTGGATCGAGCTCGGGGGGAGCGGCATGGTCCACCCCAACGTCCTGAGGACGGTGGGCATCGATCCCGAAGAGTATTCCGGCTTCGCCTTCGGCCTCGGGATCGACCGCATGGCCGGGAGGATGTACGACATCGACGACATCCGGCTGCTCTTCGAGAACGACGTGAGGTTCCTGGAGCAGTTCGCGTGAAGCCCGGTCACTAATTTCTACGACTCTCTGTCCGGTTCAACCGATGCCCAATAGCGGAAATCAATCCAGCGACAAGAGCATTCTGATACTCGGCGGCGCGGGGCTGGTCGGCGCGCAGATAGCCCGGCAGACGGCGCGCGAGCTGCGCCCCGAAAAGATCGTGATCGCTTCCCTCTACCAGAAAGAGGTCCGCGAGCTCACGCACGAGCTTAAAAAAGAGTTCCCCTCGGTCGCCTTCGTCGAGCTGTGGGGGAACCTCTTCGTGCGGTCCGAGTTCGCGAGGGAGGACCGGTCGGAGCTGGTCTCCGGCGCGTCGCGGAGGCGCGCCCTGTACGAAGACCTCTTCGGCCCGCTCGAACAGGCTTACGAGAGGTCCATGCTCGCTTCGGCCGTCCGCGAGCACAGGCCGGACGTGCTGATCGACTGCGTGAACACGGCCTCCGGCATCAGCTACCAGGACGTATACACGAACTCGATTGAGGTGCGTAAGGCTCTCGACTTCATCGGCGAGAGGATCTCGGACCGAGACCTGAAGCAGATATGGGAGAACCGGAAGTCGTTCGAGCGCACGCTCGAAACCCTCCTCGTCTCTCAGTCCATCCCGCAACTGATCCGGCACACCCAACTGCTCTACCGCGCCATGGTGGAGGTCGGCACGCGTGTGTACGTGAAGGTCGGGACGACGGGGACGGGGGGGATGGGCCTCAACATCCCGTACACGCATGGCGAGGACAAGCCGTCGGCCAAGCTGATGTCTAAGACCGCCGTCGCTTTCGCGCACACCGGGCTGATGTTCCTGATGGCGCGCACCCCTGGCGGCCCGATAGTCAAAGAGGTGAAGCCGGGCGCGATGATAGGCTACAAGAAGGTCACGTTCCAATCACTCAGGAACAGGCGCGACAACTCCCCGGTCCACATCTACGCCTCGAAACCGCAGGCGCTCGACGGGGAGCTTGAGCTCGCCCTGCCGAAGGAGAATTTCCGGAAGCTCAGGGAGCTTGAGATGGTCGGGGTCGACACCGGGGAGAACGGCTTCTTCGCGCGGGGGGAGTTCGAGGCCGTCACGTCGATAAATCAGATGGAGTTCGTCACCCCCGAAGAGATCGCGCGCAACGTCGTCCTCGAAATTAAAGGCAGCAACACCGGGGTCGACGTGATCGCGGCAATCGACGGGTCGATCATGAACCCCAGCTACCGCGCGGGCTACCTGCGCGGCTCGGCCATCGAGGCGATGCGCAGGCTCGAGCGCGAGACCAACTCGTACTCGATTGCGACGGGCGAGCTCGGCCCCCCCAAGCTCACGAAGCTGCTTTACGAAACGCACCTGCTCAAGATCAAGTACCACACGCTTCGGGCGGTGCTGGAGGCCGACCCCGCGAAAGTCTCGCAGGACCTGTGGAGGTACGTTCAACGCCACAGAGACTTGCGCAACACCATTGTCTCGATAGGCATCCCGATACTGACGCCCGACGGGGACCGCCTGGTGCGCGGGCCGCGCGTGAACGTGCCGGAGTACGCGGGCAGCGCGCGGCTCCCGGTGGGTCCGGGCTGCATAGACGAATGGGCCGAGCGCGGGTGGATCGATCTCAGGCCGAAGAACTTCGAGCGGTGGCAGGAGCGATTCCGACGGATGCTCAGGTCCGCCCAGAAGATTCACCTTCAGGGGTCCGCCGCCATAACGATGGAAGCCTACAGGAGCGAGGAGATTCGCATCGGGGAGATCGTGGGCTGGATTTTCAACAACGAAGAAGAAGGGTACCGTATCAAATGAAGATCAGTTACAAGTGGCTGGGCGAGCTCGTCGATCTCACGCTCGCCCCGCGCGAGCTCGCCGACAGGCTGGCGATGGTCGGCTTCGTGGTCGACTCCGTCGACCAGTCGGGCGACGACTACATACTCGACGTCGACGTGACATCAAACAGGCCCGACGGCCTCTCCCACCTCGGCATCGCGCGCGAAGCCGCGCTCGTTTGCGGCACCTCCCTCAAGTGGAGCGCCGCCGGGGTGAGTGAGAGCGACGAGCCGGTCGAAGGCATCACTTCGGTCGAGATACTGGACGCGGACCTCTGCCCGCGCTACGTCGCGCGCGTGGTCCGCAACGTCAAGGTGGGCCCTTCGCCCCGGTGGCTCGTCGACAGGCTGGAAGCGGTCGGCCAGCGCACCGTCAACAACGTCGCGGACATCAGCAACTACGTGATGTTCGAGATGGGGCAGCCCACGCATGCGTTCGACCTGAACCTCCTGCGCGGGAAGCGCATCGTGGTGCGCCTCGCGCGCGGAGGAGAGCGGTTGACCACGCTCGACGGAGTCCCGCGCGAACTCCGCGACGACATGCTCATCATCGCGGACGCGGAGAGGGCAGTCGCCGTCGCGGGGGTCATGGGTGGCGAAGAGACCGAGATTAACGAGAGCACGACCGACGTGCTGATCGAAAGCGCGTACTTCACCCCGCAATCTATCAGGCAGACGGCCCGCGCGCTCGGGCTCGCCACCGAAGCGTCTCACAGGTTCGAGCGGGGGGCCGACTTCGACGCGCAGGCGCGGGCGGCGGACCGCGTCGCGTCGCTCATCAAAGAGGTAGCCGGGGGCGAGGTCGCGCGCGGCGCGGTCGACGCCCACCCGAAGAGGCTTCGGCACAAGCCGGTCCGCCTGCGCGAGACGCGCGTCGAGCGGCTCACGGGCCTGAAGGTCGATATCGAAAGGGCCTCCGACATACTGCGCTCGCTCGGCTTCGAGGTCGAGCTTTCCCAGACCGGGGGGGAACTGGAGGCCGTCGCCCCTTCCTTCCGCGTCGACGTGTCTCTGGAAGAAGACCTCGTCGAAGAGGTGGCGCGCCATGTGGGCTATGAGCTCGTCGAAACGTCGCTCCCGTCGTGGAGCGGGTTGGGCAGCTACCTTCCGGGGGAGAGGCGCAGGAATCGGTTGCAAAGCGCCCTTTCGGGGCTCGGCTTCGACGAGGCGATCTCTTTCAGCTTCGTCAACGCGGACCGCGACCGGATATTCAGGGCGGGAGACGCGCGGCCCGTCGGGATCGTCAACCCCATCGACGTGAACGAATCGTTGATGCGGACCTCTCTGCTCACGGGGCTGCTCGATGCCTTGCAGCGCAACTTCAACCACGGGACCCGCGACGTTAAGCTTTACGAATTCGGCCGCGTCTTCGAGTCGAGGGGCGAAGGGGAGCGCCCGTTCGAGCGGGAGGTTCTGGGCTTGGTCATGAGCGGGGCGCTCGGCGCGGAGGGCTGGCGCGGGGTGAGGCCCCTCGATTTCTACGACCTCAAGGGGGTGGTCGAGGTGATTTTCGGCGCGCTCAACTTATCGGGCTTTACAATTGAGCGGTCCCGTGTAGAATACCTCCATCCCGGACAATCGGCGGCCTTTCAAAGAGACGGCATCGAGGTTGCGCGGTTCGGGCGCATTCACCCGCGGGTCGCCTCTTCATACAAGTTCCGCCAGCCGGTGTACGTGGGCGAGATCGAGTTCGAGAAGTTGTTGGAGCTCGACCCGGACCCGGTGCTCTACAGCGCATTGCCGCGCCTCCCGGCGGTCTCGCGCGACGTATCGGCGCTGCTGCCCGAAGACGTTCAGTGGGGCGAGGTCGAGAAGGCTATAGGCGAGCTCGGGATCGAAGAGATAGTCTCGGTGAAAGTCTTTGACATGTATAAGGGCAAGGGGATGCCGGAGGGGTTCCGGTCGCTCGCCTTCCGCGTGACCTACAGGGGCGACGGCAGAACCCTCGTTGATGAAGAAGTCAGTGTAATGCACGAACGGGTGAGAGAGACTTTGCAAAACCGGTTCGGTGCGCAACTTCGATAGGTCGGTCCCGACAGAGGGATCGGAGACGAGGAGGCCCGGTGAGCGGTATCTACGGTCTGGAAAAGTTTTCGCACCTTGAAGACAAGATTTATCGCACGATAGAGCAATTCAAGCGCGAGCGGCAGGAGCGCGAATCGCTCGAACGCGAAGTCCTCACGATGCGGCGCGAGCTAACCCAGTTGAGCGACGAGAAAGAGCGGCTCGAATTACAGGTCGAGCGCCTGCTCAACGAGCGCGACACTATCAAGCTCAAGGTGGAGGCGATGCTGGACGCCATCGCGGTGCTCGACCTGGAGCCCGCAGAGGCTGCAAAGAAGTGATAGACGGTAGCGAGCAAGAGTATGGATAACAACCCCAGCCAGCCGCACAAGGTCGTGATCTACAACCAGACCTACAACCTGCGGAGCGACCACGACCCGGATTACATTCAGGAACTGGCCGACCACGTGGACATGCGCATGAACGAGATCGCTCGGGCCACGATGACGGTCGACTCGCTCCGGGTCGCGATCCTGGCCGCGCTTCAGATCGCGGACGAGCTGTTCCAGGCCCGCAAGGAGATGCGGGGCACCGAAGAAGAGATCGCGGACCGCAGCGCGCGTTACGCCGAACTGCTGGACCAGTTCCTCAGGTCCGACTCCGTCGAACAGAGCAAGTGAGCCCCCACGAAAGCGGTTACGTGGGGCCGCTCAATTTTGGGTCCTCGTGTATTTTATGACCGCCGACCTGGCCCCTTCGGGCTCGCGTTCTAACTTCTCGCCCTCTCTGTAGGTCTCGCTGGTGAAGAGGGCGAAGATATTAAAACTCTCGCCGATGCCCGACTCCGGCTCCCCGAGAAAAGCCTGCCCGATCCAGTTGGTCCCCGTGGTCCTGACGACGCTCGACTGAATGTGAAAGTAGTCCTGTCTTTCCGGCTTCACGACTATGTAAGCTTTCGCTGAGGGGTCGGGGAATGTCCCTTCTATCTCCAAACGGTACCCGCCTTCGTACCTCTCTTTCTCCTTCGAGAACTCGCCTCCGTTGATTGACGTTATGAAACTATTGTCGCCGGCCGTTAACGATTGGTTGGCGTTGGACGGATCGCCCGCCTCCGTCCCCTTCCCGGCGCAGCCGTATGGCAGGAGCAGAACTCCTAAAATAATGGCGGCGAGAGAAGCGCTCGCTCGCCTGCTATGACTGGTTTGGGGGGTAGCTTTGAGCTTTATTTCCTGGCTCAGCATAAGAACTCCTTGAAATAATATGATCCGGCAGAGGTCACAATTCTCCCTTCCCGTCCGACAGCCATTCAGTATCCGCCGGAGGGTAATCGAGAATCTTTGTTACGGGATATTATGGCTAATCAAAACGGGCCTGATAATCTCAAGTTAATTTACAACATCCCCTTAGTTATATTGACCTGGCTTATCAGGGACCGAAGAGTGTGCCGGGTGCCTCTGCTCATTTCCGACCGGGTCCAGTATCCGACTCTTGACCCACAGTATCTAATGACGTATTCCGCCGTTGAAAGAATGCAGCCGCGAGAGGAAGAGGGGAGGGTAGAATGGCTCAGATGCCGGAGAGGTCGCGGACCTGTCTGATCCTCGGCACGAGCGTCTGAGGGTCCCTTGCCCTCAGAGTGACGTGGCCGAGTTTTCGGTCGGGCCGCGGCTCTTTGCCGTACAGGTGAACGTGCGCGCCCGGGATCGAGGCGAGGGCCTCGATGGGGGGAAGCTCGCCGATCAGGTTGACCATCGCGGACGAGCCGATCAGGTCCGTCGAGCCCAACGGCAGCCCCGTGATCGCTCGCAGGTGATTTTCGAACTGGCTTACCTCCGCGCCTTCGATGGTCCAGTGGCCCGAATTATGGACGCGCGGGGCCATCTCGTTCGCGTACAACTGCCCCCCGAACTCGAAGAACTCGATGGCGAGAACGCCGACGTAGTTCAGGGCGTTCAGGGCGCGCAGGGCGTAGTCCTCGCCCTGCTGTTTCAGGTGCGGGGGCAGGTTCGGCGCGGGGGCCAGCGAAAGCCTCAGCATGCCTTTTTCGTGATGGTTCTCGACGGGAGGGTAAAAGGCCGTCTCCCCGCGCTTGCCCCTCACGGCGATCACGGAGATCTCGCGGTCGAATCTGACGAAGCCTTCGAGCAGTAGGGGCCTTCCCTCCAACGCCCCCCATGCCTGCCGCGCGTCCTCTTCGGCCCTCAGGACGAACTGCCCTTTCCCGTCATAGCCGAACCTGCGGGTCTTCAGTACGGCGGGGAACCCGATGCGTTGCAGGGCGAAGTCCAGGTCGTCGCGCGTGTCGACCGCGGCGAATGGGGGCGTCGGTATGCCGAGCTTCTGGAAGAATCTCTTCTCAGTCAGGCGGTCCTGGCCCGCCTCCAGGGCTTCGGGCGGCGGGTACACTTCGACGCGCTCGCTCAGGAACCGGACCGTCTCGACGGGGACGTTCTCGAATTCGTACGTGACCAGACCGAGGCCGGACGAGAAGCGGACGAGCGCCTCGCGGTCATCGAACCCGGCCACCATCAGCTCCGCGAGCCTCCCGGTCGGGGCGTCGGCCGAATGGTCCAGCGCTCGGAAGCCGAGCCCGAGCGGATAACCTGCGAGGGCCAGCATCCTCCCGAGCTGACCGCCTCCCAGCAGACCGACGATCATCCTCCCTCCCTTGGGTCCGGGTGGTCGAGCACGGCCTGAGTCTGGTCCTGCCGGAACCGCTTCAGGGCTTCGCGAATTCGCGGGTACTTGTTGGACAGGATCGCGGCGGCCAGGAGCGCGGCGTTCACGGCGCCCGCCCGGCCGATGGCGAGCGTCCCGACCGGCACGCCCGCCGGCATCTGCACAATCGAGAGCAGGGAGTCGACCCCGTTCAACGCTTTGGATTCCACCGGGACGCCGAGCACGGGCAGGAGGGTCTTCGACGAGGCCATGCCCGGCAGGTGCGCCGCGCCGCCCGCGCCCGCGATTATCACCTCGATGCCCCTCCGCTCGGCGGAGCCGGCGTACTCGAAGAGCAGGTCGGGGGTGCGGTGGGCCGACACCACCCGGACCTCGAAAGGGACTTCCAGCGATTCGAGCGTACGGGCCGCGTGCGACATCGTCTCCCAGTCCGATTTCGATCCCATGATTATGCCGACGAGTGGCTCCATCTTAAATTCGTGTCCGTCCCTTTCAACAGAAGCGAAAAGATAAGGTTACTCTCCGAATCTGTAAATGGCTATCGAAAGTCACTTCTGAGCTATCAGCATGGATGGGTCTTCCGGGACGGCGATGAAAGGGAGGTTGCGGTAGGTCTCCGCGAAGTCCAGGCCGTACCCGACGACGAAGTGATTGGGGATGGTGAACCCGATGTAGCGCGCATCAATCGGAGTCTCGTGGCGGGCCGGCTTGTCGAGCAGGGCCGCTATCTCGACCGAGTTGACCTCCCTCGTACGAAATATATTGGCGAGGTAGTTGAGGGTCAGGCCCGTGTCGATTATGTCTTCGACGACGAGCACGTCTTTACCCGCGAGACTCTTATCGAGGTCCTTCGTGATCCTCACCTCGCCCGAAGACTTCGTGGACGCGCCGTAGCTCGATATGCCGATGAAGTCCACCGAGAGCGGCAGGTCGATAGACCTCATCAGGTCGGACAGGAAGACGCACGCGCCCTTCAGGACCCCGACGAGGTGAAGGTTCCTGCCCCTGTAGTCTTCCGTGATCTGCCGGGCCATCTCTCGCACGCGCGCCTGAATGCGGTCGGCGTCGATCAGGACATTCAGGTTGGCGTCGTTCATGAAAGAGTCGCGGTCGGTGGCGGTCATCGAATTCTCCTTGATTGCAAAGTGAGCGGGTAGATTGGGCAATATACAAAAGGGCCGGTGGGCTGTCAACGGCGGCAGATTTGGAATCCGGCCCGTGCCGCTGCTATGCTATGATCTCAAATCAATCCGCGGGTAACATTATTATGAGCTTGATCGACGAGAGAGGAAAGCGCGTCATCACCGAGCGCGAAATCCGCGAGGCCGAACCCGGCGACACGCTTCGGATCGACGAGACGGCGCTGATCACCCCGCTCGCCGAAGACCTGATGCGCGAGCGCGGGATCAAGGTCGAGCGCGCGCGCAGGCGCTCGGCCGCGCGCGGGCAAAGGATCGCGCTCGGAGCCGACCACGGCGGGTTCGAGATGAAAGAGGCGCTCAAGCTGGTGCTCGCGGACCTCGGGCACGAGTATCAGGATTTCGGCACGCACTCGACCGAGCCGGTCGACTACCCGGACTACGCGCACACGGTCGCGCGCGCGGTCGCGCGCGGCACCTGCGGGCTTGGGGTGATCATCGACGGGGCCGGGATCGGGTCGTGCATGGTCGCCAACAAAGTTCCGGGCGTGCGCGCGGCTATGTGCTACGACCAAGCCTCCGCCCGGAACAGCCGCGAGCATAACGGCGCGAACGTGCTCACTCTGGGAGGCAAGGTGATCAGCAACGAGGAGATGCGGGAGATCGTGCGCGCATGGCTCTCGTCGGACCTGACCGAGGACCGCCACCGCCGAAGGGTCTCGAAGATCGACGCGGTGGAGCAGGAATACGTCAAATAGCCTTCGGTAATCAATTAAAAGAACCACCCCGCCGCAGACACGTTTAAGAACACGGACCGCCGAACGGAATTAAGGGGCAGCCCTCGTGGCTGCCCCTGCGACGTATTGGACCTTTATCACCGATCCGGCCCGTAAAATTTTTCAACGCTTCCCGGAGATGGCGAGTAGTAATAAGTGAGGAGAGAAGATGTCGGGTGAGGTTGCTGAAATCGCTTTGATGACTGATGACCTGGACTTGATCGAAGAGCGCGCGGAATCGCTTGCCATCCTGATCGACCGGGCCAGGGCAGGGGACCGCCCCGCTTTCGATCAGATCATGATCCGCCACCAGCGCCTCGTCGTCTCGACGGCCTGGCGCATCCTCGGCAACAAGGAGGACGCGCGCGACGCCGCGCAAGAGTGCTTTCTCAGGGTCTACAAGTACCTGAAGAATTTTAAGCGGGGGGAGGACTTCTCGGCGTGGCTCTACCGGATAACCGTCAACGTCTGCCGCGACCACGCCCGCAAGCGGGGGGGCGCCGGGCGCTTCGTCTCCTTCGAGCGGGAGCGGGAAGAGGGGGGCTTCGCCTCGCTCCCGAGCCGCGAAAACATTGAGGAAGAGGCCATACTCTCGCAGGAGAAAAATATCATCGAGCGCGCGCTCGCCACTCTCACGAAAAGAGAGAGGGCCGTGATAGTCCTGAGAGACCTCGAAGGGCTCTCGACCGAAGAGGTCTCTGAGATTCTGGGATCGAGCCAGGGGACGGTGAGGTCGCAAATAAGCAGCGCGCGGGCCAAGATTAAAAGGTTCCGCGACGACTTCTTAAAGAGGAAGAACAGGGGGTGAGCCATGAATTGCAGGCGCATACAGAGTTTGATCCCGTTGTACGTCGAAGGCGATTTGAAGGCGGGGAAGGCGAGGCAGGTCCGGTCGCATCTCGAAGAGTGCTCAGGGTGCGCGCGCGTCTCGTCGGAGTATCAGGACAGCCAGCAATGGCTCAGGTCCTACACGCCTCCGGACTTCGAGTCGGACTTCTTCGACGGGTTGAGAAGCGGGGTCCTGAGAGAGATAGAGGCGGGAGAGATAGAAGCGAGCCGGCCGCGCCGGTCGTGGTTCCATACCTTCGGCCCGCGGTTCGCCTTGAATTCGACTTCGCTCGCCCTGGCGTCGCTCGTTGTTTTCGCGGCGTTGGTCGGGCTCGCCCTTTACGCTTACCCGAGCATGGGAAGCGATGAGGTGCCGCCTTCTTATTTGCGAGGCGACGCGGGCGCGCCGCTGGTGCCGGGGCTCGATGCCCGCGCCCCCTCGGAGATTGATTGGAGGCTGCCAGACCCGAAGCCCCGACCGCCGCGCCCGGCTCCGAAGTCCGAGGCCGCTCGCGACTCCGGGCCGGCCAGAGAGGGCCGGATAGCTCTAGCGACGCCCGGCGAGAGCCCGAGCGCGCCTCCCTCTCCCGTCGCGGTCGGGGGCGAGCCCTTGAGAAAAGTCTTGCGGATCGAGCTTCAAACGGGCGACCCGAATATCCGGATAATCTGGTTTGCTCCGTCGGAGCCGAATGCGGAGGATTCGAAACTGATAATAAATGCCGAAACCGAATAGGAGAAAAATAATGCGTATGATCAAAAGAGGAATCATCACCGCTTTAATCCTGGCCTTCTCGCTCGCGCCGGCAGCATCGGCCCAGCAGAGCACGACGCCGGCGGCGAAGCCCGATGAGTTCGTCACTTCGACCGGGTTCAAGGGGAAAGTGTTCGAGGTGAAGAACCGCGAAGGCCGGGCGCTCGTGCGGGCCCTGCAGCCGCTCGGCAGCGGCTTCAGAGGCGCGACCATAACGTACAGCGACGAGTTCAGAACGCTCACCGTGCGGGACTTCCCCGAAAACCTCGCCGCAATCGAAGAGGCCCTCAGGCGGCTCGACACGCCGCAGGCCTCCCGCTCCGACACGGAGCTGAGGATGTATGTTCTGGTCGCCTCGAATGTCGAAGGGGCGAAGAACCCTTACCCGACCGACCTGAGCGACGTGGTCAAGCAGCTTCAATCGACCCTGAGCTATAAGAACTATTACCTGCTGACATCGAGCGTCCAGCGCATTAAGGAAGGGGCGTTTCAGAT
The DNA here is from genome assembly GCA_035634255.1 of Blastocatellia bacterium. Classification (GTDB taxonomy): domain Bacteria; phylum Acidobacteriota; class Blastocatellia; order UBA7656; family UBA7656; genus DATLMR01. Next base: position 30,757 of record DASQDI010000107.1, on the reverse strand, counting down.
TCAGGGCGAAGGCGTGACGGAGCTCACCGCCCCCCTCGTCGACATGCCGACGCGGGCCGCTTACGGTTTCAACGGCAATTCGATCTCTCTCTCGCTCTCGCCCGCCGGAACGCCGATCTTTCAGATAAACGACTTCTCTTTTAGTCTGACCGCGGGCAACGAGCGGGCCAACATCCGCACGGGCCTCACCCTGCGTGACGGAGAGAAGGTCGTCGTCGGGACATCGACGTTGAGGGACAAGGGGATCATCGTCGTGCTGATCGCGAGGACGATCAAATAATCTACCCGCCTGTCTACCCGCTGAGAGAAGCGCCCGGCAGTTCGCATGATGAATCGCCGGGCGCTTCCATTTAGCTCAGCATTACAAAGCGGGCCTGCTGGCAGGGGCGGCCTGCCTTGTCGACGGTCCAGAGCATGTAGGGGCCGGGGGGCGCGACTCCCCCATCGGGAGGCGCTGTGATCAGCAAAGTTTTAGTGTCCGGCTTCGGCTCTTCAAATTCCAAAGCTACATAACGCTGGTCGCCATCCCAGGCGTGGGTCACCGAGCCGCACCGCATCAGCGCGACGCGCTCTATGCTGTCGGCGTCGTTCGTATGAATCTCGAACTCTTCGCCGTACGAGATGGACGAAGGCGCGGAAGTGATCCTGGGGCGGTTCGCGTCTCCGTCGTACCGGGGCGAGTAGACCTCGATGCGGTACTCCTTCACGTCGTCCCCGCCGGTGCTGCCGTTGAGGTTGGAGCCCGCCGTGAGGACCCTCCCGTTCGGCAGCAGCAGGGCGACCGAGTGGTAGTTGCGGGGCACGCTTGAGGGCGGGGTGAGCTCCCATTCTTCCTCGCCGAACTGGTAGGTATTGGACTCCCAGTCTATCCCCGGCTTATAAATCTCCGCTTCCAGCACCGCGTCCGCGTCTAGATTTTCCGGCACTTCGTGGTTGATGCCGCCCGTGAAGAACACTTCGCCCGTGGGCAGCAGGACGGCGCAGCCGTGCCTTCGCAATGGGACCTCATCGTCAGGCCAGTAATCGCGCTTTCCGGCCTGCTGCCATGTGGGCGGGTTGTTCGGGTCGGTCGAGTCCAGCGAAATCCGGTGCGCGCCCTCGTTGCCCATGAAGAGGATGTGCGGAGTGTATTTGTCTCCGGGCAGCAGCGGAAGCAGGACGGCCGTGTGACTCGTCTCCGCGTAGGGCCTATTGTTGTGGGGCGGCTTGTCGAGCAGCAGCGCGTCGATCAGGCCGGTGCCGGGGTCGTACCAGCCGCAGTTGCCATCATTGGGCGACGCCATAAAGACGCGGCCTCCGGGGACGACGAAAAGTCTCGGGTAGTAGAGGTAATTGGTCACGCCTTCGGGCCGGGTCTGGCCTTTCGGCAATTCCACTTCGGGGTCGACATCGAACCAGTCCACGTATATCCAGTGGCCGCCCACGTACTCCCACGAGTCGGTGTCGGCGTCATAGATTTCGGGCATCCATGCGCCGTGCCGCCCGTCGTTCCTCGTGGGGTCGTCGTGATCGACCAGAGGGTGCCCGCCCACGGCTAATACGCGGCCGTCGGCGAGCGTGATCAGAGTCGGGTACCACCGGCCCCCGCCGCGAGTCTTCTGGCCCGGCTCCGCCTGCATCTGCGAAGCGGGCATCCATTCCTGCTTGAATGGCTGGTAGAGCGCGCACTCGCGCGAGCCGCTCCAGTGGTTGCGAGGGTTGCCGTGTTCATCGACATGCTCGTCGTGCTCTCCGGGGTCGTTCCACCTCTCGGTGCCGCCCCCGACGAGCCAGCACCCGTTCCCCAGGTAAGCGTGGCCGCAGCAGAACACGTCGGCCTGCGGCGAGCCGACGTCGCTCAGGGTGTTGGTGGCAACGTCGTAGAGGCGCGTGTGATGAATGTCCTTCGCGTCCGCCTGAGATTTGTCATGCTCGTCCCCGCCCATCAGCATGACCTTCCCCCTGCCGTTGGGGACCAGCGCGGCATGGATCGCCAGCACTTCGGAGTCGGGGTGCGCGACCTCCCACGGGAGCAGGTCGATGTCGGGCAGCGAATCCAGATTGTTCGCTTCCTTGGCATCGCCGTAGGTTCTGAGGTAGGGGCCGGCCGGCCCGAAGACGACCTCAATCGGGATCAGCTTGTCGTCCGGGCCCTGAGCGAAATACGTGTGACGGTCCGCGAGTATGTCCGAGATGGCCCACTCCCTGCGGCGTTGTAACCAATCCGAGTCCGGGTTGCACACGGCCAGGATGTCTCCGTCCTGGTCCTTCGCGGTGTGCGTAACTATGCGCTCTGCCATGTAATCTCTCCTGATCTTTCCTGTATTCCAAACCTCGTAACAACAAACATCCCCGGCCCGCCCTGCCGAGTCAGACCGGAGATCGAGGACGACGCCGCGCCGAATGAGGCCCGGCCGTATGCCGTCCTAATTACACTTAGACGCGGAGATCACATGTTCTCATGCAGCTCGGGGAAGAAATTTGCGGCGGCCTCTCGCGCGTGATTGCGCCGCCGGGCGCGTGCTCGGGTGGCGTTTGCCGACTTCACATACGGCCCTCGATCAATTATCATTACGCCGCCTTCATTAATCGCTTTCATTATGAAAAGTAAGCTGGGCCAGCAGTATTTTGTGACGAACAAGATATGAGCGAAGAACCGAAATACGCAGTCGAAATGCGCGGCGTGACCAAGCAGTTCGGCGAGGTCGTGGCCAACGATCACATCGACATCCGCATCCCCTCCCAGTCCATCCACGCGATCATCGGGGAGAACGGCGCGGGCAAATCGACCTCGATGAATATACTCTACGGGTTCTACACCGCCGACAGCGGCGAGACCCTGATCGACGGCGAGCCGCGGTCGATCAGCAGCCCGCGCGACGCAATCGCCCTCGGCCTCGGGATGGTGCACCAGCACTTCATGCTGGTCGAGCCGCTCACCGTCACCGAGAACATAGTGCTCGGCGCGGAGCCGACGTCGGGGGTCGCCATCGATTACAAGAGGGCGCGCGCCCGCGTCCGCGAAATCTCCGAGCAGTACGGCCTGAAGATAAACCCGGACGCGAAGGTCGGCCAGCTCTCCGTCGGCCAGCAGCAGCGCGTGGAGATACTCAAGACCCTGTACCGCGGCGCGCGCATCTTGATCCTCGACGAGCCGACGGCCGTGCTCACCCCGCAGGAGGTCGACGAGATGTTCGCCATCCTGCGCGGCCTGCGCGAGCAGGGGAAGACGATCATCATAATCACTCACAAGCTTGAAGAGGTGCTATCCCTGTCCGACAACATCACGGTCATGCGGGACGGGCACGTGGTCGGCAACCTCCCCACGAGGGAGGCGTCGGCCGAAGGGCTGGCCCGGATGATGGTCGGGCGCGAAGTGCTGCTCAGGGTGGTGAAGAAGGACTCGGAGCCCGGCAAGCCGGTCCTCTCGGTCAGGGGGCTCACGCTCGAGGGCGGCGAAGGCGGGACGATACTTGACGACATTTCGTTCGAAGTCCGCAGGGGGGAAGTGCTCGGGATCGCGGGCGTGGAAGGCAACGGGCAGACCGAGTTGATAGAGATACTGGCGGGGCTCGCGACGCCTTCGGGCGGGGCCATCCTGCTCGACGACGAAGAGATCACGCGGCTGAGCCCGCACCAGCGGAAGCGGCGCGGCGTCGCGCACATCCCCGAAGACCGGCACAGGCGCGGGCTCCTGCTCGACTTCGACCTCGCGGGCAACTCGATACTCGGGGTCCACAAGGACGCGCCCATCTCGGGCCGCGTGCTGCTCGACCGGCAGGTGATCGACGAGCGGGCGCGCAGGCTCGTGAAAGAGTACAACGTGCGGCCCCCCGACATCACCCTGCCGGCGAGGGCGCTCTCGGGGGGCAACCAGCAGAAGCTCATAGTCGCCCGCGAGTTCGACATAAACCCGAAGCTGATCCTCGTCTCTCAGCCCACGCGCGGGGTCGACATCGGGGCCACCGAATTCATCCACAGAAAACTGATCGAGCTCCGCGACGCGGGCGCGGGCGTGCTGCTCGTCTCCGCGGAGCTCGACGAGGTGCTCAGCCTGAGCGACCGCGTGATGGTCATCTACGAGGGCCGGGTCGTGGGCGAAGTGGACCCGAGGTCGGTAGGCGAGGGAGAGATCGGGCTGATGATGGCGGGCAGCAGGCCCGTGGAGAAGACCTGAGAAGAGAGGCGCTCCCGCCGCCCGCGGCAGATACTCTATGAAAAATAATTTGAAAGAGCTGTTCTTCCCGGTCGTGGCGGTGGTCGCCGCTTTTCTCGTCGGGGGCATTCTCGTCTGGTTCATCGGGGACGACCCCCTGCTGGTATACGAGCTTTTCTTCACGAGCGCGTTCGGCTCGATTGACGGGATCGGCTACACCCTCTTTTACGCGACGCCCCTGATCTTCACGGGGCTGGCCGTCTCCGTCGCCTTCAAGTGCGGCCTGCTGAACATCGGGGCCGAGGGCCAGCTCGTAGTGGCGGCCTTCGCGACGGCCTGGGTCGGCATCGTTCTGGCGGGCTGGCCCGCCCTGCCCGTCGTGCTGCTCGCGATGGTCGCGGCGATGCTTGCGGGGGGATTCTGGGCGGGCGTGCCGGGAGTCCTGAAGGCCCGGTTCGGCGCGCACGAAGTCATCACGACGATCATGATGAACTTCATCGCCTTCGGCATCGTCAGCTACCTGACCCAGTACCACTACCGCAAGCCGGGCGACCCCATACTTGAGACGGTGCCGATAGCCGAGGTGAAAGACGGCGTGCTCGTCGGCCCGCACATACCGCGCATGCACGACCTGCTCGCGCCGCTCGGGGTAGATTTCCCCGAGCGGCTCCCGCTGAACCTTGCCTTCCTTATCGCGCTCGCGGTCTGTTTCCTGGTCTACGTATTTCTCTGGAAGACCAAGTGGGGGTACGAGCTGCGCGCGGTCGGGATGAATGCCTCGGCGGCGGAGTACGGGGGCGTCTCGATCTCGCGGAACATAATCGCGGCGATGGTCATCTCCGGGATGCTCGCGGGGATGGTCGGCATCAACGAGGTGCTCGGCTACCGCTACCGTTATTACGATGGGTTCTCCGCCGGGTACGGCTTCACTGGCATAGCCGTGGCCCTGCTCGGGAGGTCGCACCCGGTGGGGGTGCTGCTGGCCGCCATCCTCTTCGGGGCGCTCGCGCGGTCGGCCCTCTTCATAGACATATTCACGGTCAAAATCTCGAAGGACTGGGTGGTGATACTTCAGGCCATCATCATCCTGTTCGTGGCGTGCGAAGCCCTCTTTCGCAGCGGCGCGAGCCGCGTCTTTAGAAGGACCGTTAAGGCGAGCCGGACGCCGGAGGAGAAGGAAAGCCTCGCCGCCTGAGGGCCGCCCCCGGCGCGCGCCCGGCTATAGTCTCTGCTTATGCTTATAGACATAATAAACCTTTCGCTGCTCGCCTCGATGATCAGGCTCTCGACGCCTCTGATACTGGCCGCGCTCGGCGGGATGTTTTCCGAGCGCGCGGGCGTAATCAACATAGCCCTCGAAGGGATCATGCTCGCGGGGGCATTCACGGCCGCGGCGGTGACCGTGCGCGCGGAGAACCCGTGGTTCGGGCTGCTGTGCGCGGCGGCGGCGGGCGCGGTCGTCTCGCTCATCCTCGCGGTCGCGGCCATCGAGTTCCACGCGAATCAGGTCGTGGTCGGCACGGCCATCAACATCATGTTTCTGGGCGTGCCCGCGCTCGTCTCGGGCGCCCTCTTCGAATCGACGGGCTCGACCCCTCAGCTCCCGCGCGAGCAGACCCTGCCGGATTGGAACGTCCCTTTGATCGGGGACGTGCCATTCCTCGGGCAACTGTTTTCGGGCCATAAGCCGATAGTATATTTAGCGCTGCTGATGGTCCCCGTGAGCTACTACGTCCTCTTCCGCACGCGGTTCGGGCTCCGGCTGCGCGCGGTCGGAGAGAACCCGGAGGCGGCGGACACGGCGGGCGTCAGCGTCCGGCGGATGCGGTACGCGGGTGTGGTGCTCAGCGGGCTGCTGGCCGGGATAGCCGGGGCGTACCTCTCGATAGGGCAGAACTCGCTCTTCACGCGGAACATGACGGCCGGGCGCGGGTTCATCGCCCTCGCCGCGCTGATCTTCGGGAAGTGGCACCCGGTCGGGGCGTTCTTCGCCTGCCTCCTGTTCGGGCTGGCGGACGCCATCGCGATAAGGATGCAGGGGGTCGTTCCCATCCCCGTGCAGATGATTCAGATCATTCCGTACGTGCTCACGCTCGTCGTGCTCGCGGGCTTCATCGGCAGGGCCATCCCCCCGCGGGCCATCGGCATCCCGTACATCAAAGAGAAGTAAAGGGGAGCGGTTTTGACTATTCCAGTTTACGAGAGAGCGTCGGAGGCCGCGCGGTACATCCGCGCGAAGGCTCAGGGCCGCGCGCCGCGCGTGGCTATAGTCCTCGGCTCGGGCCTCGGCGGCGTCGCGGACGCGGTGTCTGACCGGGTCGAAATCCCGTACGAAGAGATACCTCATTTCCCCGCGTCAACGGTGCAGGGCCACGCCGGAAGGCTGGTCCTCGGGACGTGCGGCGGCGCGGAAGTCGTCGCGATGAAGGGTCGCTTTCACTTCTACGAAGGCTACCCGATGGACCAGGTGACGCTCCCGGTCCGGACCTTCGCCGAGATGGGGATTCGCTCGCTCGTCCTGACCAACGCGGCGGGCGGCGCGGCCCCGGGCTTCTCCCCCGGAGACCTGATGCTCATCACCGATCATATAAACCTGATGGGGAACAACCCTCTGTTAGGGCCGAACGACGACCGGTTCGGCCCGCGCTTCCCTGATATGACTACCGTCTACACCCCCGAGTACCAGCAGGCCGCGCGCGAAGCCGCGCGCGAGGCGGGCATCACTTTGCGCGAAGGGGTCTACCTCGCCCTGAGCGGCCCGACCTACGAGACCCCGGCCGAGGTGCGGATGCTGCGCCTGCTCGGGGCCGACGCCCTCGGGATGTCCACGGTGCCAGAAGCGATAGTCGCGCGACATTCGGGCATGAAGATCGTCGCATTCTCATGCATCACTAACGTCGCCGCCGGCATGCTTCAACAGGAGATAAATCACGAAGAGGTCATGGAAGTAGGCAAGAGGGCGGGGGAGCAACTGTCCGAGCTGATCCTCAGGCTGCTGCCGCGACTCGCCAGCGCCGAGGCCGCTTCCGACTGACATCCTGACACCGCTTCGCGCCCTGACGCCGTCCGCGAACGGGTGCTAGAATGGGCTTTATGATTATCGGCATCAGCGGCGGCACGGGGTCGGGAAAGACGACCGTCGCGCAAAAAATCATCACTTCGGTCGGGGCCGACAGCGTCGTCTACCTGCAGCACGATTCCTATTACCGCAACCTCGGAGACATGCCGCTCGACCTGCGCCACAGGGTCAACTTCGACCACCCGGACGCCTTCGACACCGACCTCATGATCAATCACATCGAGGCGCTCAGGGCCGGGGAGAGCATCAAGCAGCCGATCTACGACTACGCCACGCACTCGCGCAGGGCGGAGACTATCTGCGTCGAGCCGCGGCAGGTGATCATCGTCGAAGGCATTCTCGTGTTCGGCCACCCTCAGTTGCGCGGGCTCATGGACATGAAGATATTCGTCGATACCGACGCCGACATAAGGTTCATCAGGCGTCTGGACAGGGACGTTCATGAGAGGGGCCGCACGGTCGAGTCGGTCATCGAGCAGTACACCAAGACGGTCCGCCCGATGCACCTGCAATTCGTCGAACCCTCGAAACGTTATGCTGATATAATCATCCCCGAAGGCGGGCACAACAACGTCGGGATCGATCTGATCACGGGTAAGATAAAATCGATCCTGTCCGCGGCCATAGAGCAGGGCGGCTCGATGATCTCGGCCGAAGAGAAGGGCGAGCAGGAGTCCGTCAACTAGGTGAGATAAAGATGGGCAAGAAGAGCGGCAGTGTTCCGGTAAGCGACGAGGAGTTGATCGAGCGGGCGAAGGAAGCCCGCCTGGCCGCGCACGCTCCTTATTCCAATTTCGAAGTCGGGGCGGCCGTGCTCACGGCGGACGGGCGCGTCTACATGGGCTGCAATATTGAGAACTCGACCTACAGCCTGACCATGTGCGCCGAGCGCGTCGCGATATTCAAGGCGGTGAGCGAGGGCGCGCGCGAAATCGTGAAAGTGGCCGTGGTGGCCGATCACGAGAACCTTACGCCCCCCTGCGGGTGCTGCCGCCAGATGATCTGGGAGTTCTCCTCGGACGAGACGGAAGTCATCCTTGCGAACCTGTCGGGCGACTCCGAGAAGTTCGAGATAAAAGAACTTTTCCCGAAGGCTTTCGATTCGCGGTGGCTGGAGAGCGTGGGCTGAGCTTCCTCACGCCACGGCCTCCGCCTCCCGACCCTGATCCTGGAAAACCCTGAAGATCACTAACCACATTCCCGGCGGCCCTGCGCCGGTGCGGAGATAAGACTTTGAAAAAGACCTTCATCATTATCATGCTGATACTCGCCCTGCTCATCACCCTGATGCCGTTCTGCGCCGCGGCCGCCGAGCGCGCGGACATCATCGTGCGCGGAGGCACGGTCGTGACGATGGACGGGTCGGCGCGCGTGATCGAAGACGGGGCGGTCGCGATCCGCTCGGACCGCGTCGCGGCCGTCGGCACCTCGGCGGAAATCTCCCGGCAGTACACGGCCCCGCGCACGGTCAACGCCTCGGGCAAAGTCGTCATGCCGGGGCTGATCAACACGCACACGCACGTCCCGATGGTTTTGTTCAGGGGCGTGGCCGACGACCTCGTCCTGATGGACTGGCTGACCCGGTACATCTTCCCGGCGGAGAAGAACAACGTGGACGAGCAGTTCGTCAGGTGGGGGACGCGGCTCGGGTTGCTGGAGATGCTGCGCGGGGGGACGACCACCTACGTCGACATGTATTACTTTGAAGACGCCATCGCGGACGAGACGGCGCGCGCCGGCATGCGCGCGGTGCTGGGCGAGACGGTCATCGATTTCCCGGCCCCGGACAACAAGACCTGGGAGGAGGCCATGGCCTACACCGACAGGTTCGTTCAGAGATGGAACGGCCACCCTTTGATCACGCCCGCCGTCGCGCCGCACGCGCCTTACACGGTCTCGACCGACCACCTCAAGGCGGCCCATGAGCTGGCGCGGAAGCGCAACGCGCCCCTCGTGATCCACGTCTCGGAAGACATGGCCGAGGTCAGGACGATTCAGGAAAGGTACAGGGCGACCTCCGTGGCATACCTCGACAGCATCGGGTTTCTCAACGGCCGCGTGATCGCGGCGCACATGGTCTGGCCGACGGAAGAGGACATAAAGATTCTGGCCGCGCGCTCGGTGGGGGTGGCCCACTGCCCTCAGTCGAACATGAAGCTCGCGGCGGGCGCGGCCCCGGTGCCGATGATGCTCAAGGCGGGGGTGGCGGTGGGCCTCGGGACCGACGGCGCGGCCTCGAACAATGACCTCAACCTGTGGGAAGAGATCGACACGGCGGCCAAGCTCCACAAGTTCGTCTCGAAAGACCCCACGACTCTGACCGCCCGCGAGGCGGTTGAGATGGCGACGATCCGCGGGGCGAAGGCCATTCACATGGACAGGGAGATAGGCTCGCTCGAAGCCGGGAAGAGGGCCGACCTCATCATCATCGGCATGAACGCCCCGCACCTCACCCCGCTTTATAACGTCTACTCTCACCTGGCCTACGCGACGAAGGCCTCTGATGTCGAGACGGTCATCATAAACGGCCGCGTGGTCGTCGAAGCGAGGCGCGTGCTCACGATAGACGAGGCTCAGGTGCGGGCAAAAGCCTCGGAGTACCGCGACAGGATTCGCAGGAGCCTCGCCACGCAAAAGCCCTGACGCGGCGGCGCGGGCAATTGACAAAAGGGCCGGCAAAGATTAGATTACGCGCATCAATCTGGAACCGTCAGGTAGAAACTACGCAATTTTAGAATAAGCAAAGAAGGGACAACGGAGCTAAATATTATGGCAAGGTTTTGTACGAATTGTGGTACGCAAAACGAAGATACGGCGCAGATATGCCAGAACTGCCGCGCGCCCGTGGTCGCGGCCGGGCCGGGCGCGTATCACGCGAATTATTACGGAGGCCCTCCGCAGCAGGCCGCGTGGAGGCCCGCCGGCGCCGACAAGAAGCTCCCCGCGGGCATCTGCGGGATACTGATCGGGGGCCTCGGGATTCACAAATTCATCCTGGGTTACAACACCGAAGGGCTCATAATGTTGCTGGCGACTTTGTTGACGTGCGGCCTCGCCGGGATCGTTACCGGAGTCGTCGGGATCATCGAAGGGATCATCTACCTCACGAAATCGGATGAAGAGTTTGTGAGAACCTACATCCAGGGCAGAAAAGGCTGGTTCTAACTGAATAGTAATCCGCGGGAGCGCGGGCGGATCGTCGCATGACCTGATCTAAGAATGCGAGCATCCTGCCCGCGCTCTCCTGATTTTGCATGGAGGCTTCCCATGAGTTCCGCGCAAACAGATGAGAGTCGGCATGCGACTGCCTGCATACTTTGCAGCCGCAACTGCGGCATCGAAGTTGAGGTCCGCGGGCGCGAGATGGCGAGAATTCGGGGGGACCGGGCGCACCCGATCTCCACGGGCTACCTGTGCCAGAAGGCCCAGCGGTTGAACTTCTACCAGAACCACTCGGACCGGCTTCAATCCCCGCTCCGACGCCGGGAGGATGGGACATTCGAAGCCATATCCTGGGGCCAAGCCATTCGGGAGATCGCTTCCAGACTCGTACACCTGCGCGACACCTACGGCGGGAAGAGCCTCGCGTATTACGGAGGCGGGGGGCAGGGGAACCACCTCGGGGGGCCTTACGGCAAGGCCCTGAGGTCGGCCATGCGGACGCGAAATTATTACTCGGCGCTCGCGCAGGAGAAGACGGGCGGCTTCTGGGTCGATGGCCGTCTCTATGGGAGGCAGAACTGCCACCCGTCCGAAGACGTGGAGAATGCCGCGGTCGTCGTCTTCATCGGCACCAACCCATGGCAGTCGCACGGCATCCGGAATGCGCGGGAGGTCCTGCGGGAGATACAGAAAGACCCTTCGCGAAAGATGATCGTCATCGACCCGAGGCGCACGGAGACGGCGGCGATGGCCGACCTCCATCTGCAACTGCGTCCGGGGACCGACGCCTTTCTCCTCGGGGCCATCCTCTCCATCATCGTCCGGGAAGCGAGAGAGGACCGGGCCTTCCTCGAAGCGCGCACGACCGGCTTCGGGCCCGTGAGAGATGCCCTGCTCGGAGTAGATGTCGAGGGGTTCGTGCGGCGCGCGGGCGTCGAGCTTGGGGACGTGTATAAAGCCGCGCGCATGATCGCGGAGGCGGAAAGCTGCGCGGTCCGCACCGACCTCGGCATCGAGCAGACCCTTAACAGCACGCTCAACGCATACCTCCGGTCGTTGCTCTATCTCATCACCGGGAATTTCGCGAAGCGCGGAGGCAACAACCTCCACACGGCGCTCGTGCCGATCATGGGCCATTCGGAAGAGGGCGAGCGGCAGAAGCGCTCGGAAGTGACCGGCTTCCCCTTCATCTCCAACCTCCTCCCCCCGAACATACTCCCTTCGGAGATCGATACGGACCACCCGGACCGCACTCGCGGGCTGGTCGTGGACAGCGCGAACCCGGTGGTCACGGCGGCCGACACGCAGGCTTACCTCTCCGCCTTCGCGAAGCTCGACCTGCTGGTCGTGATCGACGTTGCGTTGACGGAGACGGCCCGCCTCGCCCATTACGTGCTGCCCGCGTCGTCGCAGTACGAGAAGTGGGAGGCCACCTTCTTCAACCTCGAATTCCCGAAGAATGCATTTCACCTGCGCAAGCCCCTCTTCGACCCTCTGCCCGGCACGCTCCCGGAGCCCGAGATTTACGCGCGGCTCCTGAGGGCGATGGGCATGATCCCCGAGAGTTTTCCCGAGCTTGAAGAGGCGGCGCGGCAAGGCCGCACGGCTTTCGCCGTCGCCTTTCAGACGGCGATGCGGGAGCGGCCCGAGCTTGCGGATTACGCGGCCATAGTGCTTTACGAGACGCTCGGGCGCACCCTGCCGGAAGGGGCGGCGGCCGCCGCTTTCCTCTGGGCTTCCGCGCACAGCTTCGCGGCGAAGCACCCGGAGGCGGTGAGGCGCGCGGGGCATGAGGGCGAAGGCCCCGCGCTCGGCGAGGCTCTCTTCGATGCGTTCATCTCGTCGCGGTCGGGCGTCGTCTTCAGCGTGAACGAGTACGAAGAGTCCTGGGGTTTCATCCGGCACAAGGACGGCCTCGTGCACCTTGAGATTCCCGAGATGCTCGACGCCTTCCGCGCGCTCGACCCGTCCGAAACCGTCGCGGTGAAGGAGTACCCTCTGCTGCTCGTCGCGGGCGAGCGCCGCTCCTACAACGCGAACACGATTTACCGCGACCCGGCGTGGAGGAAGACGGACCCCGACGGCGCTCTCAAAGTACACCCCGAAGACGCCGAGGCGATGGGCCTCTCCGATGGGGAATGGGCGCGCTGCGAATCCCGCAGGGGCTCGGTCGTCGTCCGCATCGAAGTGAACGACTCGGTACGGCCCGGCTGCGTGACGCTCCCTCACGGCTATGGGATGGAACACCCTTCGGACGGGGGAGACCGCCGGAGGACGGGCGCGCATATTAATTACTTGTCGTCTGCCGAAGACATGGACCCCGTCGCCGGGACCCCGTACCACAAGCACATCCCGGTCCGTCTGACGCGGGTGGAAGGCTACGCGGCGGGCCTGTAAAAATCGGACTACGATTTCGAAACGTATGATCCGATTGTCTCATTAAAAATATATCCTGAACTGGGTCGGCTGTCCGGGCTCGCTTTCGAGCGAGAACTCGAAGTGGTGCTGGTCGAGAATCTCCTGAACCATGGTCAGCCCTATCCCCTGCCCGTTCTCCTTGGTGCTGAAAAACGGGGAGAAGAGCCTCGGCCGCGCCTCGGGGAGTATCCCGCTCCCCGTGTCCTCGATCACCACGAACCTGCGCCCGTTCTTCTCGCCGGTGCGGACGGTGATCGTGCCTTCGGTGCCGATTGCTTCGATGGCATTCTTAAAAATGTTGACGAATACCTGCTCCATCTGGCTCCGGTCCATCGGGACGTAGACGCCCGGCGATTGAAAGTCCCAGACCCAATCGATCTGCCTGCGCGCGGCCTCCGCCTTCATCAGCACGGCGATGTCTTCCAGCAACTGCTCGACGTTGCAGGGGAGCAGCTTGGGCGGGGGGAGCCTGACGACATCGGCGAAGCTCCGCATAAAGGCGTTGAGGTGGTCCGTCCGCGAGATGACCACGCTCAGGGCCATTTCAAAATCCCTGCGGTCCTCTTCGCTCAGCTGGTCCTTGTAATTCAGGCACGAGTGGAGGAGAGAGTTGGCCGACCCGACGGAGTTGTTCACCTCGTGCGACATCATTCGGATCAGCTTCTCGTAGGCCGCTTTCTCGGTCTGCCTGAGTTCTTCGGTCAGCTCCTCCATGAGTATGAACTGCCTCGCGAAGCCGCGGTCGAGGAACTGGGACTTCTGGCACTTGATGCGCCGCCTGCCCTGCAAGGCGATGACTCTGGACTCGCCCGTCCCGAGCCTGCTCAATTCGACGAAGAAGGGCGCGTCGATTTCGGAGAGCTTTTTGCCGAAGATGTCCCCGCTCGAAGATTGGAGGATGCGCCCGGCCGCCGGGTTAGCCATGGCGATCCTGCCGTCGAGGTCCAGGGTGAGTATGCCGGAAGGCGACGCCTTCAATATCTTATCGAGGAAGTAGTGCTGCTCCTGCTGCCTCGTGCGCTCTTCGCGCAGGTGATCGACCATCCGGTTATAGATGTTAATCAACTGGTCCATCTCCGGCTGGCCGACCTCGCGAAACCGCGACGTGAAATCGCTGTCGCTGATGAACTGCGCGCCGGTGTTGATCATCTCGATGGTGCCGAAGAGATTTCTTATCAGCCTTACGCCGGTGATGAGAGAGACGACGAAGATGGCCTCGACCGCGAGCAGCCAGATGCGGTCACGGTGCAGCAGGTAAACGGCCACTCCCGCGAACAGCACGTGAATGGCCACGAGGTAAAGGACGAACTTAAGGCGAAGGTTCATGGCGCAGGGGTCGGGGGGCAGGATTCAGTATTCAGGGTAGGAAAGGGATTCAATAGAGAGAGTCTCAAATCATTCGCGCGTCTGTTCCTCCCTGAATCCTGACCCCTGCCCACTGCCCACTGCCCCCTATATCTGTATTCCATACTTCTCGAATCTTCGATAGAGCGCGGCGCGGCTCAGGCCGAGAGATTCCGCCACCTTTGTTATGTTGCCGCCGTGGTGCTTCAGGGATTTGAGGATCACGGCCTTCTCTATCTCGTCGAGCGTCATCTTACCGACGTCGGGGAGAGAGCTCTTGCGGCCTTCGCTCGATTCCATCTCGATGGGCAGGCTGAAGTCCTCCACCTCAAGCGTGTCCTTGCCGCTGACGAGCACGGTGCGCTCGATGAGGTGCCTCAACTGCCTGATGTTGCCCGGCCACGGCAAGCCCCGTAGCCACCTGAGCGCCGGGCCGCTCACCGTCAGCTCGTTCCTCCGGTAGACTTTCCTCATGCTCTCAAGGAACTGCTCGACGAGCAGGGCTATGTCTCCCGGCCTCTCGCGCAGGGGCGGGAGGTGGATCGCGATGAGGTTGAGGCGGTAGAGCAGGTCCTCGCGGAAGCCCCCGCTCTGAACCATCTCCGGCAGGTTCCTGTTGGTCGCGGAGATGATCCGCACGTCGACGCTCCTCGTGATGCTTGAGCCGAGGATTTCGTACTTGCGGTCCTGTAGGACTCTCAGCATCTTCACCTGCGAGCCGGGGTCGAGGTCGCCTATCTCGTCGAGGAAGATCGTCCCGCCGTTGGCTATCTCGAAGCGGCCCTTGCGGTCGTGGCGCGCGTCGGTGAACGCGCCTTTCACGTGGCCGAACATCTCGCTCTCAAAGAGCGTGGAGGATATGCCCCCCAGATTCACCTTCACGAAAGGCCCGTTCTTCCTGCGGCTGTTGCGGTGAATCGCCTCGGCGATCATCTCTTTCCCCGTCCCGCTCTCGCCCGTTATCAGCACGCTCGCGTCGGTCGCGCTGATGCGCCCGATTATATCGAGAATCTTCAGGAATCTCGCGTCGGTCCCGATGATGTCATGGAAGTCGTAGAGCGAGTCGATCTCCTCCCGCGTGACGGCCTGGTCCTGCGCGCGGGCGGAGTTCGCGGCGGCGAGCCCGAGCGCGGTCCTCACCGATTGGAGGATCTGCTGGTGCGTCCACGGCTTGGTGACGAAGTCGGTGGCGCCCGCGCGCATGCCCTCGACCGCCAGCTGGATCGACCCCCACGCGGTGATCAGGATGACCGGCATGTTCGGGCGGAGCGATTTCAGCTGCCCGAGCAACTGGAGCCCCTCCTCGCCCGTAGTGTTGCGCGAGAAGTTCATGTCCTGAATCACGAGCTGGAACCTGCCGCTCGCGACCTTCTCAAGCGTCTCGGCCGGGGAGCTCGCGCTGACGGACCTGTACCCGGCCTGCTTCAACAGGAGCGCGAGCGACGCGGTCACGGACGGGTCGTCGTCGACGAGTAGTATCGTCTCATCGCTTTGGCTGGTGGTTTCCGCCATCTCTTCCATCGAATCGAGGCCCTCTCATTCGTAATGGAGCGCCTCCGCCGGGTGAATCCTCGTCGCCAGCCTGCTCGGGTAAAGCCCGCATAGCGCCGTCAGTATGTAGATCAGGACGAGCGAGATCACGAGGCTTGAGACGTAGACCCCTTTGCTGATGAACCCGATCAGGTCCAGGAGTGGGAATTGTACCACCACCAGGACTCCGGCGATCAATCCGAAGGAGGCTATGACCATCAACTCGCCGAGTATCTGCGCGTATATCTTCCCGGCCGTGGCGCCTTTGGCCCTCCTGAGGCCGATCTCTCTAATGCGCTGCGTCACGTTCTGCCAGAGCACTCCCGTGAGCCCGAGCGCGACCATTATCAGGAGGAAAGCCGCGACGGTCCCCCCGGCCACTATGGGGGCCACGTATATGCGGAGGAAGCTCTCTCTCATGTCGCTCAGGGGCTCGATCTCGAACGACCAGTCTTTCGCTATGGCCTGCAATCGGTTGTTGATCCTCTCCTGGAACTCGGCCCTCGTGCCCGGACGAACCCTGATCACGATGTTGTTGGGCACTTCTCCCGTTGAGCTCTCGATGTCATTCCTCTCGAATACGTAATTCCCGAGGCCCGCGTACTCCCCGTCCTTGCGGAAGTCGGTGATGACGCCGACGACGCGGTCCTCCCTCGACCTCGGCCGGCCGTCGAACTCGGTATCAGGGGATATCTTCTTACCAAGGGGGCTCTCGCCTCCGAAGACCTCGCGGGCGAGCCTCTGGTTGATCACGACGGGGTTATAATTAGCGCCGGCGTCTTCTTTACCGAACCACCTGCCTTCGACCAGCTCAAGCCTCATCAAGTCCTTGAAGGAGTCGGTCACCCGGTTGACCTGGAAGTAGACCAGTGCGCCGTTGAGCTCGTAGCCGGACGATGAGGTCGAGTGGGAGTACGGGACCGTGCCTGCTCCCGCCACGGATTCGATCTCGTCGAACCCCCGCAGGGCGTAGAAGAGCTGGGAGATGGTCGGGTTCGGCCCTTGCGCGGCCGGCGGCGTCTTTCCGTCATCAACGTTGCTCGTTTGCACGGAAGTCTGACCCCTGTCCCGCTCGATCTCTATGTTCCACACGTTGTCGTAAGAGTAGCCGAGCGGGCGGCGATAATTGTCCGTATAGTAGACCGCGAAGACGGCGACCGAGAAGAGAACAAGGAATGAGAAGAAAATCTCCACGATAATCAGGAAATTGGCCCGCTTGCGGTTCCACACGATCTTAAAGAGATGCTTAATCATCGGACTCCTCCCTTGAGCGCCTCGATAGGATTCAAGCGCGACATTTTCCACGCGGGGTAGACCCCTGAGAAGAGGCCGAAGAAAAGGGCGAGGGCCAGCCCGTAAATGAAGATTCGGTAATTGAAATGAAACTCGGCGTAGGGGATCAGCCCGCTCTGGCTGAAGGCTTCGAGCACGAGGTAAGAGCCGAGGAAGCCGATGACGCCCCCGGCCAGAGTGAGCAGTACGTTCTCGACGACGAACTGGCCGACGAGCGTCCACGAGGAAGCGCCGAATGCTTTTCGGACCCCGATCTCGCTCGCCCGCTCCATGATCCTGCTCACGTTGATGTTGATGAGGTTCACGGTCGGCAGCAGCATGAAGAGGATCATAAAAGCTATTATTACCGCGAGAAGGCTCCCCGGATTGCTGGAATCCTGCCTGGGGCTCAGGATCCTCGAAACGAATTCGAAAAACGTCTCGGCGTCGCCGATGGCTGTAGTGAACTCGGGCTCTCGAGAGAAATCGACCTGGGAGAGCCTCGACTTGTACTCCTCCTTGATCTGCGCGAAGTCCGCGGAGCTCTTCGCGAGAAGGAGCGCCATGAACCTCCCCCTCATCTGCGAGCGATAGGCGGTGGTCTTCATGGTGCTGATGGGCACCCAGATGTCGGAGAAAGGAGTTATCCTGAACATGGGGACGTTCGAGACCACCCCGACGACCCGGAAGCGCTGGCCGTCGGCCTCCAGGGTCTGGCCGACCGCGGGGCCGCCGCCGAAGAACTTGCTCCTGGTGGCCTCGTTGATTACGGCCACGAAGTTGCCATTCTTCTCGTCGTCGGGCGTGTATGGGCCGCCTTCGAGGAAGTTGAACTCAAGGATCTCCCAGAACTGCCCGTCCGTGCGCTTCAGGTAAGAGTGAATCTTCTCCCCGTTTTTATAGGAGTAGACCGACCCCGGCTCGGTGAAGAAGGATTCCTTCTCCACGTTGGGGAGGTTCCGCGCGAAACGGTCGAGGAAACCGTACCCTGGGGGGCCATTCGACTCGGCCCTCTCGCCCCGGAAGAGCAAATGGTATATGCCGAGCGAACGCTCCTGTTTCGTCTCAGGCGCGAGCGGCCCGAAGGTGTGGTCCAGGAAGGCGGCCGCGACCATGAGTACGATCAATGTGAAGCTGATCGCGAAGAGGCTGATGAAGGTGAAGAACTTCCGCCTCAGAAAAACTTTGTAAGCGATCTTGATATAATTCCTGAGCATTGCGCCTCCTCAATGGACCTGGCGGCCGTCGAAAAGCCTGACTATGCGCTCGGTCTTTTCCGCCTGGCGCGGGTCGTGCGTGACCATCACTATCGTCGTCCTGCCCTCGCGACTCAGGTCGTGGAGCACCTGCATGATCTCGTCCCCCATCTGCGAGTCGAGGTTGCCCGTGGGCTCGTCGGCCAGCAGTATCCTCGGGTTGCCGGCTATGGCCCTCGCTATGGCGACCCTCTGCTGCTGGCCGCCGGAGAGGTGGGAAGGGAAGTGATGGACCCGCGAGTTCAGCCCGACGTGGTCGAGGGCCTTGAGCGCGAGCCTCCGCCGCTCCGCGCCCCCGAGCTTCCGGTAGAGCAGAGGGATCTCGACGTTGTCGACGACGCTCAGGTCGTTTATGAGGTGGAAGGTCTGGAAGATGAAGCCGATCTCTTCGTTCCGCGTGCGGGCGAGGTGCTTGTCCCTGAACGAATTGATCTTCTTGCCGTTGAGCCTGACCTGCCCGCTCGTCGGGGTGTCGAGCAGCCC
This sequence comes from Blastocatellia bacterium, assembly GCA_035634255.1. GTDB lineage: Bacteria > Acidobacteriota > Blastocatellia > UBA7656 > UBA7656 > DATLMR01. The sequence continues at coordinate 12,078 of DASQDI010000107.1, read as the reverse complement.
GCAGACGTTGAGCAGGGTGCTCTTGCCCGAGCCCGACGGCCCCATGATGGAGATGAACTCGCCCTCGCGGACTTCGAGGTTCACGTTGGTGAGCGCGACGGTCTCGATCCGGTCGGTGCGGTAGACTTTTTCGATGTTCTCCAGGTGAATCATGGTCTTTGCCCCCTGAGGCCCGAGGCCCCCGCCTGCTGCCTTGTCGATCTCTAGTATCGTGCTGTCCACTTGTCTATCCTCCGTCTACTTAATCCTGACTTCCTTCAGGTGCATATAGTCCGACATGTCGGAGATGATCACTTCGTCCCCGTCGATCAGGCCTTCGATGACTTCGTAGTAGTCGAAGCTGCTGATGCCGATGCGGACGGGGGTCTTCACCGCGGCCTCGCCCCGGATGACGAACACGTCGTGAAGCCCCTCGGAGTTTACGAACGGCCCCTTCCTGACCCTGAGCACCCTGTCCTTGTGCTCGGTGACGATCAGGACATCGATCCGCAGGTTCGATTTCAAAAGCGGGCTCGCCTTGTCCCTGAGCGAGACGAGCAGAGTGATCGCGCCATCCTTTATGGTCGGGAGGATGCTCGATATCTGCCCGTCGATAAATTCCTCGTTCACCTTGACGCTCACGGGCATGCCGACCGAGAGGCGGTTGGAGTGAATCTCCGAGACGGTCGCGTTGACCCGGAACGAGTTGAGGTCCGCGATCCGGGCGAGCACGTCGCCCTTCTGCATGGTCGCGCCCTCTTCCGCGACGACCCACGTGAGCACGCCGTCCCGGTCGGCCTTGGTCGTCGCCAGATCGAGCTGCCGCCTCGCCTCGCCCCGCTCCTTTTGCAGGGTGCTCATTTCGAGGGCCAGCCCTTCGAGCTGGGTCTTCGTCGACTGCTGAGCGTTGCGCTTCGAGTCTTCGATCTGCTTGAGCTCGAAGCCGGTCTTCTCCTCCTGCAACTCGGCCTCGCGGAGCACGTCGGTCGAGACGAGGCCCTGCTTGAAGAGGTCGCGGTTGCGCTGCGAGGCGGCCTTGGCGGATTTGTATTCGAGGTTCTTGATCTCCCACTGGCTCTGAAGGTTGATCAGGATGTTTTGAAGATCGAGCTTCGCCTTCGCCTGCTGATTCTCTTTCAGGTCGACCTGCTGGCTCATCTTGTCGAGCGCCAGCACGGACTCGCTCACGTCGAGCTCGACAATCGGCTCGCCCTTGGAGACGACCTCGCCCGCCCTCTTGAGTATTCGGACGACGCGGGCGTTTATCGGGCTTGAGAGCACCTGTTCGAACTCGGGCACGATAGTACCGCTGGCGTTGATCGTGGCCTCGACCGGGCCATACTCGACGCGCGCCGTCCGTATGCGCGAGCGGTTTATCGAGGCCTTTATAAGAGAGGGGCCCCAGATGAAACCCGCAGCGAGAAACACCACGAGCGTCGCCCCTACCAGAGCGCGCCGCGCCACCTGTCTTCTGCGAAAAGTCGGATCAATCTCTCGGTCCATGCATTACTCCTCGGAAGTGTTTGGGCAACGCAGGGGCCACGAAAACGCCCCGCCCGGCGGGGCTATCTTGTTGAATAGATTCGGCGGTGGAAGAGGCGCGGGCGCGCGGCTCGTTCAGTAATGTACGGCGGGTGTTCATTTCCGCACACGCCGCCGCGCCTCGGGGCTCGACGGTGATCTCAAGGCGGGTGGTTCGGGAGTGAGTGCCGCTCATCGAAGCTCGACGCATGGCATCGGCGGGCGCGTGTAGTATCATGCTCAGTCAGGAAGGCGATGAAGTGATAGCCTTACATGTGCTCTGATTTTCCGACGGAGGTGAACGATGACGAATGATAAAGAAAACGATAAAGAAGCGGAGAAGTCTTATTCGAACAAGGAGGTCGTCGCCAAACTAAGAAGGCTGGCCGACGCTCTGGAAGAGGAGAAGACTTTCGAGATACAGATCGCGGGAGAGCGCATCTACATCCCCCCTTACGCGACCGTCGAGTTCGAGTACGAGCGCACGGGCGACGAGGAGGAGGTGGAGATTGAGTTGAAGTGGAAGCGGCGGTGAAGTGAAAAAGAGCGCCCCGCCTCCCCGAATCCTTTCAAGACCGGGGAGGCGGGGCGTTAGGTTTAGAAGGAGCCTTCTCAGTCAGTGAGCGACTGGAAGTTCAGGATTTGCGACAGGATCGCGCCCAGGATGGCATACTTGCCGTTGGAGTAGTTGCCATACTGATAGCGGCTGTTGTAGCCGTCTTCATACCCGCGGCGGAAGCCCTCGCGGAAGTAGTAGTTGTACTCGTCCTGGTCTACGTAATAACCGCCATATCCATAGTTCGCGTCCTGATAGGCGTACGAGCCCTGATAGTTGAAGCGCCACCGGTCCTCGCGGTCCGCCTGTCCGGCGCGGAACCCTTCTTCGTAGCCGTTGTTGACGGCCTGCCTGAGCAAGTCCGCCCCATACTGGTTGGTCTGGTAGTACCTGCCGCTACGGTAGTAGCGATAGCTAGGAGCCGTGTAGAAGTACGGGTCGTTGTAGTAATTGTAACTCCGCGCGTTCTGGAGGCGCAGCTGCTGCTGGCGCAAGCGTTCCAGATAGCGCTGCTGATAACGGTACTGCGCGATCCGCCTCTCCCTCTGTAGGGCCAGCGCGCGCTGCTGCGCTATGCGCTGCTGCCGTTCCAGATTTTGACGGTACTGCGACTCTCGTCGCTGCTGCAATCTGATAAGCTCCTGCTGGCGCTGCTGCGATAGCCTCTGCTGCTCGACGCGCGCCTGCTGCTTATTGATCTGATTCTGCTGGTGCTGCTGCGCCCTCTGTTGCTGCCTCAAGAGTTCCTGTTGCTGCTGTTGAGTGCGCTGCTGCTGTCTCTGCTGCTGCCTCAGCATCTCCTGCTGCTGTTGCTGTGTACGCTGTTGCTGCCTTTGCTGCTGCCTTTGCTGCTGCTGCTGTTCTCTCTGTTGCTTGTTGACCTGCTTCTGCTGCTGCTGCTGAGCGCGCTGCTGCTGCTTCTGTTGTTTCCTCTGCTGTTTTTGAGGGTCCTGCTGCGCGTTAGCCGGCAGGCTCACCCCCGTCAGAGTCATCGCGCTGATCACCGCAGCCCCAGCCATTTTGCTCAAAATATTAAATTTCATTGCACCCTCCTTGAAAACGTCTCGTCCCCTCTTACACTATGAGGCTCGGGACAACACCTCCGAACTTCAACAACTGGCCGGAACATCCAAAGCCCACATCCATTCCACGGGATATAAGAGCAATTACGGTGCCGCAGGTTAAATAAAGAAATGATTGAGCTTTTTTTTGAGGGCGAGCGATTTGAAAACACGATCTCGTACACCTGTAAACTTTTTGGGCTATTCGCGGGCAGAGTTTAATACGAAGCTACTTCGCGACCGAGCACGCCGGTTATTAAATACCCACACATGTCATTGATTTCGGGATAAGCCATCCGCAGGCCGGTCGCGCAATAGTTAACCGCTAAAGAAATTTAATGAAGGTGTATTTTGTTACAAAAGCCGGGCTCTAATACGATGAGCAGGGCTTAAGTCGTTCCGCCTGCTGCGGCAACCGCTCGACATCCTTTTACTTGCCGGCCGAGCCCATCCCTGCTCCCAGAATCCGCCTTAACTTGAGCGCCAAGTTACCTGACGAACCGGGGGTGATCTTGCAAGACTGCTTTGGCTATTGGGGCCGCGGTACTCCCGCGGCCCGGGACATGGTCTGTCTTAATGCTGAAGGAGAATAAAAATGAACACGAACAGGAAACATCTTGCCCATAAACTTACCTCGGGTCTGCTCATCGCGGCCTTATTCGTGGCTGCCGTCTCGGTCGCGCCACGAACCCACGGAGGGAATTCAAACGATATCACGATGTGGCTGCCTTCGGACGTTCTGCAAGAGGGCGACGCTCTGATATTGCAAGGCACTCAACGCTTCAACGATGGGCAGATGCGGAACCTCAGCTTCTTCATCGGCCCGCAAGGCGTCGACCCGGAGCGCATAGACCCCGACACCGTCAGGGTCGTCGTGCCCGCTTTGGAAGCCGGGACCTACGCCGTCCGAGTAGTCAAGCACGCCTCCGATCCGGGGCGTGACATCGAAGAGTTTTCAGGGGACATAGTAATAGGCCGCCGGTCGGCGCTCGCCCTGGATTCGGGGGCGGGCTCCCTCACCTTCGAGGTAGGGTCCGCCAGGAACGCCGTCACCATCGTCAACCTCCTTGCCGGCGGCGGCGGGGCGGTCACTGTCTCGACCTCAGTGTACCCCGACGACGGCGGCCTGGGAATGTTCAGCAACTACCCTCCGGGGGGATACTCTGCCGCCGGCCCCTTCTCGTTCGTCCTTGACCAATCTTTCACCGGCAATCGTCCGGGGAAGTACGTCGTGACCAACACCGCTACGCTTCACGGGACGACGCCCGCCACCACCGTCAGCGACACGACCGTCGTTACCGTGCTGCCGCCCGGCGGCGACCCGATAATATTCCGTCCGTGTGCCAACCCTAGCGGCGTGCATCCGGGCGTCCTCACCCCCGTCACATTTAACCTGGTGATAGCTCAATTCAAGGTGGCCCCGGACGAGGTATCGCTTCTGAGGGTCGACGGGGAGGCAAGCTCAGTCGCGGGCACCCTGCGAGACGACGGGAATGACGGTGACTTGCAGGCGAACGACGGCATCTACAGCGGCACCGTTTTCGTTAACGCCCCGGAGGAAGGGAAGCTACTTTTCAAGGCCTCCGCCGCTTTCCCAGGCGTCAGTCAGGAACGTGTCTCCGACGCTCTCGCGCTGGTCGTCACCAGCCTCCCTATAACTCTGGCGGCGTCGGACTACTCGAAGGTGGTCGACGACCGGGAGACGGGTCGGTCATTCCTGTCCAACGAGGTGGTGGCCGAATTCTCGGATGAGGTCAGTAGCGCACGCCGGCGTGAGATCGCCGCAGTGATCGGGGGGACCATCGTGGGCACTGACCCCACGCTCGGGAGCCACCAGATCAGGTTTCCGGGCACGGGCAAAGCGGCGGGCGTTTACGCCGCCATCTCCCAGCTCGAAAACCAGCCCGGAGTCATTTCAGCCCGCCCCAATGCCGTGGGGGTGCAGACGGCTGAAGTGACGCCTGAAGACCCCGGATATGGCCCCTTTCAGCAGGCGCTCCGCATCGTCCGTGCCGACGAAGCCTGGGTCGTGACGCGAGGGCATGAGTTCACGCCGGTCGCGGTCGTCGATACGGGCGTGAACTATAACCACGAGGACCTCGCGGGTAAAGTCATAAAGGGCCGCGACGTCGTTTCCAACGACGACGACCCTATGGAAGTATTTAAAAATCAGAAGGGCCATGGCACCATGGTGGCCGGGGTGATCGGGGCCATCACCGACAACGACAAGGGCGGGGCCGGCCTGACCTGGGGCTGCAAAGTAATAGCCATACGAGCCGCTAATAAAGAACCGAAGTCCACCACTGTGGAGAGTTTCGCCTCCGGCATAGTTGCCGCCGCTAACGCGGGCGCGAGGATTATCAACCTCAGCGGTGGTAAGGAGACGAACGACAAAAAGGAGATAAAGGTACTGAAAGACGCCGTCGATTACGCCGTGGGGGGTGACAGGCTCGTGGTGAGCGTCCCCGGCAATATCCGGCAGCTCTCCAGACATAACGTCAGAGTCTACCCCGGAGCCTTCGACAACGTGCTTTGCGTGACGGCCACGACAAACTCGGACGGTCGCTCCAGTCTCAGTAACGCGGCAGACTATGTAGACATCGGTGCGCCCGGAGAGGATATCTACTCCACGACCCTGAACGGCGATTACGATACGGGGAGCGGGACTTCTTTTGCCGCGCCAATCGTCTCCGCGGCGGCCGCCCTGGTCTGGTCGCGGAACCCGGCCTGGAAAGCCAGCGAGGTCAGGAAACAGCTCGAAGACACGGCATCGCGCCGGACCGGAATTACAATAGGTAAGGGCCGGGTCGATATCTTCGAGGCCGTCTTCAACGGGATGTTCGAGAATGGCAAGGTCGAACCCAGTATGGCCCCCTGGTCAGTGATCGGCACGGCCGGGGCAATCGAGATGCTCGGCTCCATCAAACCGGTAGGTGGCGAAGGCAGGATGTGTCACATAAGCTCGGGGCCGGAAGACAGGGCTGTTGAGTCGATAGTGCAACAGAGTTTCGTGATTCCGGAAGGGGTGGAAAGTATACCTATCGAATTCCAATACAACTTCGTCACTGAGGAGTATCCTGAATGGGTAGGCCGAGGGTTCAATGACGACATGACAATCGTGCTCGTCACGCCCTCAGGTCAAGAGGAGGTGTTGGCCTTCGAGTCCGTCGACGGCTCCACGTTCATGCCGGCAGAGAGAGTTAACTTTAACGGCGGGGACGATACGGCAGGGCAAACCGGCTGGAAGACTGTGCGGAAGACGGTTGCCGTCACCGGGGGGCCGGGCACCTACCGCATCGTAGTACGGGACAGAGGGGATGGGATATTTGACTCAGAAGTGCTCATCGACAACATACGGTTCAAGTTCAACCCTGCCCCGTAGGTCAGGGCCTCGATAATGAGGCGACGCCTGTGGGCGGGGTCCGCCCCGCCCGTCCGCCCGGATGAGATCGTCCGCCGGGTGGGAGGTGTGCGGCTCAATAACTCGGGGTGGAGCGACTCGGGTGTGAAGCTCTGCAATGTCGGAGCTTCACACCGATCCGATATAAACTATAACGATTCGAAAATGGCTCGGATAAATTCCGGGAGCCGCGTGCGCGTGAGCATTCCGGCCCCTCGGGTGGTATACTTTACTGCCTGTCGAACTAAGGATGATTTATCTTATTAACGCAGCACCGCGAGCATGAAGAAAGACAGAAGCGAGCATGCCTATGATGATTCCGACCGAGCCAATCGGTAGTATCCCGAGACCTCTTGCGCTGATCGAGGCCGTCGCCACACGAGACGGAACGGACCCGACTTTGGAGCCGCTCTACGAGGATGCGACCCGCGACACCATCGAGCGGTTCGAGGCTACCGGCTCGCCTGTGATCACCGACGGCGAGCAGAGGAAGTATCACAACTTCTGGACCTACTGCGTGCACGGCCTGCCGAACACGGCCCCGGACGGCTTCAGGATTCCGTTCACGGCCGGCCACACCCGCCGGATGCTGCGCCTGACCGAAGGCCCTTTCCGTTACAAGAGGCACGCGGACAGCTACCTCGACACGGCCATGCGTTACGCCCACGTGCCGGTGAAGCAGGCGGTCATCTCGCCTTCGGCCTTGAGCCTCATGTACCCGTCCGAAGAGATGCCGGGCTACTCACGCGAGCGGTTCATCGACGACCTGCTCCACGAGCACGAGACGGAGGTCCGGGCCTGCCTCCGGAAGGGCGCGCACAAGGTGCAGATAGACTTCACGGAAGGGCGGCTCGCGGTCAAGATCGACCCGTCGGGCAACCTGCTCCACAGCTTCATCGACCTGAACAACCTGGCGCTTTCTCGGTTCTCGGCGGAGGACCGCAAGCGCATCGGCGTGCACACCTGCCCCGGCGGCGACCGCGATTCGACCCACAGCGCGGACGTGGACTACGCCCAACTGCTGCCCAGCTTGTTCGAGTTGATGGTGGGGAACTTCTACATCGCGCTCGCGGGCGAGAAGGACCGCGCCCACGTCCTGAAGATCATCCGCGATCATATGAAGGCGGACCAGATGATATTCGTCGGCGTCATCGCGCCGATTGACCCGCGCGTCGAGACGCCTGAGGAAGTCCGGGACCGTGTGCTTGAGGCGGCTCAGTACATTCCGGTAGGGCAGCTGGGCACGACCGACGACTGCGGGTTCTCTCCGTTCTGCGACGACACGTCGACGACCCGCGACACCGCCTTTGAAAAGATAGAGGCGCGCGTGCAGGGCACCGCTCTCGCGTCGAAGATTCTGGGGGGTGATTAGAGGTGGCGGAAGATAACGAGGAAGAACGGCTTCGTTCCGTTGCCCTGCAAAATGCCCAAAGTATCCTCCTCGCGCGCCGCCGCGCCGAAGAAGCTCTGCGCAAGCAGTCGGAGTGGCTGCGGGTCACGCTCGCGAGCATAGGCGACGCCGTGATCAGCACCGACGTAGAGGGCCGGGTGACGTTGATGAACGGCGTGGCCGAGTCCCTCACTGGCTGGGCCGAGTCCGAGGCGATGGGGCGACCGCTGGAAGAAATCTTCCAGATCATCAACGAACAGGGCCGCCAGCCGGTCGATAGCCCCGCCCTCCGGGCCCTGAGCGAGGGGGCCGTCGTGGGGCTGGCGAACCACACCCTGCTCATCGCCAGAGACGGCACGGAGCGGCCCATCGACGACAGCGCCGCCCCGATCCGCGATGACGAAGGACAGGTCGTCGGGGTCGTCCTGGTCTTCCATGACATCACCGGGCGCAGGCAGGCCGAGCAGGCCAGGGCGCATCTGGCCGCCATAGTGGAATCGTCCGACGACGCCATCGTCAGCAAGAGCCTACAGGGCGTCATAACGAGCTGGAACATAGGCGCGGAGAAGGTGTTCGGCTACACGGCGGCGGAGGCCATCGGCCAGCCGATCACGATGCTGATCCCTTCGGGGCACATCGCAGAAGAGCCGGTGATTCTCGACAGGATCAGGCGCGGAGAAACGGTCGACCATTACGAAACCGTGCGGCGGCGCAAGGACGGGACTCTCATTAACATTTCGCTCACCGTTTCGCCGATCCGCGACGAGGCCGGGAACATCATCGGGGCGTCGAAGATCGCCCGCGACATCACCGACCGTCGGCAGGCGCAGGAGGCTCTGCGCATGAGTGAGGAGCGCTACCGCTCGCTCACGAGCATTTTAGCTTCCGTCGTCTGGACGACCGACGCGGAAGGGGCCTTCGTAGTCCCTCAGCGGGAGTGGCAAGCCTTCACCGGGCAGACGTGGGAAGAGCACCGGGGCTGGGGCTGGGCCAAGGCGATACACCCCGAGGACCGCGAGCGCGTGCTGGCCATGTGGAGGCTCGCGGTAGAGGGGCGCTCGTACTACGAAGCTGAGGCCCGCATCCGGCACGCAGCGAGCGGCAAATACCATTATTACGTGGCCCGCGCCGTGCCCCTCTTTAATGCCGATGGTTCCATCCGGGAGTGGATCGGCAACATCCTCGACATTCACGAGCAGAAAGAAGCTGAGGCGGAACGCGAGAGGCTGCTCGCCGCCGAGCGCGTAGCGCGGTCGGCCGCCGAAGCCGCTTCGCGCGCCAAGGATGAATTCCTGGCGACCGTCTCGCACGAGCTGAGGACGCCTTTGAATGCGATGCTCGGGTGGGCCAGGCTTCTCTCCGGCGGGAGGCTCGACGGCGAGGAGGCGGCGCGCGGGCTGAAATCCATCGAGCAGAATGCCAAGGCGCAGGCGCAGCTCATCGAAGACCTGCTCGACGTGTCGCGCATCATCTCCGGGAAGTTCCGCCTCAAGGCGCAGCCCCTTGAGGTCGCGCCCGTCATCGAGGCGGCCGTCGACTCGGTGCGCCCGACGGCCGACGCGAAAGGCGTGAAGTTGCAGGTGGTGCTCGACCCCGACGCGCGGCCGGTTTCGGGCGACGCCGGCAGGCTCCAGCAGGTCGTGTGGAACCTGCTCGCCAACGCCATAAAATTTACCCCGAAAGGCGGGCGCGTGCAGGTGCGTCTCATGCGCGTCAACTCGCAGATAGAGCTTGAGGTGAGCGACACGGGGCAGGGGATAGCCCGCGAGTTCCTGCCCTACGTCTTTGACCGCTTCCGGCAGGCGGACGGCACCACGTCAAGAATACACGGCGGCCTGGGGCTGGGGCTCGCCATAGTGCGTCACATCGTAGAGCTTCACGGCGGCAGCGTCGCCGTCGACAGTCCGGGGATAGATAAGGGGGCGACGTTTACCATCAGGCTCCCCCTGATGGTGACTCACGTGAAGTCGAGAAGCGAAGAGCGCGTTCACCCTCGGGTGGATGGGGAAGTGGCGTTACAGTTTCAACCTTCGATGATGCTGGAAGGTGTGAAAGTGCTGATCGTCGACGACGAGCCGGAGTCGCTCCTTCTCTTAAGCACTGTGCTCACGCAGAGCGGCGCGTACATCAAATCCGCCAGCTCGGCGGACGAGGGGTTCGCGCAGGTTAAAGAGTGGAGGCCCGACGTGATCGTGTCAGACATCGGGATGCCGGGGGAAGACGGCTACTCGTTTATGAAGCGGGCGCGGGCGTGGATGCGGGAAGCGGGGACCTGGATTCCGGCGGTGGCGCTCACCGCGTACGCGCGGGCGGAGGACAGGATGAAGGCCCTGGCTTCGGGCTACCAGATACACGTGCCCAAACCGGTCGAGCCCGCGGAGCTTATCACCGTCCTCATCAGCCTGGTTGACAGGCCCCCCGCGCCCTGGAAGGCCGCCCCTTAGTCTCCCGGCCCGCGGCTTTCCGGCAAGAGTACATTCACTGAGCCATACTCTTCGTTGCCGGTGAGAAGGGGCTTTCGCTCTGGATTGGGGCCATGACATTACTCTTCTTACTATTGCTCCTCGTCGCCCCATACCTGCTGCTTACGCTGGCTGATCGGTACGTCGCCGGCTTTAAGACCGCTCCGGCTACTCGCGCCAGAGTCGGGCTCTCGCTCTTCTTCGTGTTCACGGCGTTGGGCCATTTTTTCAGCCCTCGGGAAATGTCCGGGATGTTGCCGGCCTTCGTCCCGTACCGCGTCGAGATCATTTACCTCACCGGGATTTTAGAGTTGCTCGGGGCCGTGGGCGTGTGGATTCCCCGCCTGATGAAGCTGACCGGCCTCTGCCTCATTCTGATGCTTGTATGCCTCCTCCCATCAAACATCTACTCGGCTATCAATCGGGTGGAGTTCGGAGGCCACGCGGGCGGCCCGGCTTACCTGCTCGTCAGAGTGCCTTTTCAACTCTTCGTAATCTGGTGGGTCTATTATGCTACGGGGCAAAGGTGGTTCGGGAAGGGGAACGGGCTCGGCGAAATCGGATAAAGCTGAGCGCCGAGCCCGACACCTCGCACAGGCTCCGGTCGAAGGCCGTGGCTGTTTCGTTCGAGGCCGCTATTCTTCCGCCTTAAAATTCGGATTCTCGATTACCCCCAGAGGGTTCCCGAATGGGTCTATGACCACGCCCACCCGAATACCGCCTCCGACATCTTCCACGCCTTTGTACTCGTTTGCCCCAAGCTCTATCAGCCGCCTCAATTCGGCTTCGGCGTCGGTCGTGCCCCAGTAGGCGACTTCGTTATTGCCTTTAGACACTCTCGACATATCCGGGTCAAGCCCCAGCTCAAAGCCTCCGATGTTGAACCCGACGTAGAATGGCTCATCGAAGTACGGGGCGAATCCAAGAACACTGCTGTACCAGGCTTTCGCCTGATCCAGATCGTCCACGTGGTAAATGACGGTCCTCAGTCCGAGAAGCATCTTATCTCCTGCCTCATGATCAATGCCCAGAATTAATGCTCAGATAAGTCGCCGAGCATATTCTACGGATGCCTTGGGTTCAGAACCGGCGTCTCCGGGTTAAGCCTGCAAGGGTCTACCGCTCGCCCCCCGGCCGACTTTCGCCCCAGTTTGGCCCCCTCTGACAGAGTGCGCTCGTCAAGGTGGGCCACGCCGCATTCAAGCTCCCTCACTCTGGTCTTTAAGACTTCGATCTCGTTCCTCAGCAGGTCGAGCTCGGGCGAGCGCGCGGGCTGCGATGGGGCAGAACGTTGAGGGAAGTTGACCTGTTGTTCGAGCCTGCTTATGCTCGATTGTATGGAGTACAGCCGTTGCTCGACCGACCTGATGCGTTGGTCAAGGTAGGCCGCGTCCTGCGCGCCTGCCATTGCGGGTTCCGGCGAGTGCTTCCCCCTGTTCGCCCCTACCTCAGTTCCCGCCACGACGCTGAGAAGTAATATACCAAGGACTGTTCTGGTGATTCGCATTTCAGCACCCTCTCAATGATCGGAAGAATTATGCGCGGGCCGCGTAACCACAACGCACATGATAGCCAATCCGGGATCATATTGCGATTTCATCTCACCTTTTTCCAGATTATGTCGTTGTTGTCCCTGCGGTCTATCATCTTTATCACACGCCCGCGCGCGTCTCTCGCGAATATCCTCTCCCCCCGGGTCCCCTTTCGGA
>DASQDI010000106.1:0-48302 GCA_035634255.1 Blastocatellia bacterium | reverse complement strand
AGTAAGGGGCGATCTCTCGGATAAGGTAGCGGTCGATCAAGCGGAACATCGGGATTGAGTCTAGCACGGGCAGGGGCCGGTGGCCAGCGGTCGGTGATCAGGGGTCAGTGGCGGGCAGTCGGGATTCACGGTAGATAATGGATTCAATAAAGAGAGTCTCAAATCATTAACGGAGGCGAGGGCTTTCGTTCCTCTTCCTGAATCCTGACTACCGGCCGCTGACCCCTGAATAAAAAAGGGCGCGACGCTCCTCCCCAGATAAACGCCACGCCCATTGATTGGCCGCCTTCTCGGCAACCAAAATAGAAGGTTTCAAGAACGGAAAAACACTGAGATCAGAGGAACTTGCTCTAATTCCCCTACCCAGGATCAATCTATCATCAGGGAGTTGAAAAAAACTTGAAGTAGGAATCTTTTGATCTCGACATTCTTTCAGGCGGCGGATAACGGCCGGACCGGACCGTTCACGCCGTGAAAGGAGACTATCGGCAGCATCAGTGCGAATTCCCCGAACAGCTTACCCAAGATGGCCTGCATCTCACTCACCTCCCAGAGTAAAGTCGAAGCGCGCACGCGGGCCTGCCCGCGTCCCTGAGGCGCGCCCTGTTTTATCTCGCGGCCTGCTGGAGTGAGATGGCCGCGAGGGCCAGCTCGGCGCGCGTGATCGAATCGAAAGGTCGGAAGTATTGCGTGCCCGATGGGGCTATCAGGTTTCGCGACACCGCGACGGAGACGTAGCCTCTCATGCTTAACGGCACCGTGTTCCAGTCAGAGATGCCGGGATTGGCCCATGAAGAATTCTTCGCCTCCTGTTCCAGCCCCGCCGCCTTCACGAAAGCCATCGCCGCGGTCATGCGGTTCACATGCGACTGAGGGTTGAAGTTGGTCCCGATAGCCCCGAGCAGGTTCCCGCGCGGCGAATTCACCACGCTCTCGATGAAGACCGCGTTTGAGTCGCCCCCCACGTCCGCGAATGTGGGCGTGTGAGGGAGGTGCTGCGGCACGCGCGACCCGGACGCGAGCATCAGAGCGCGCGCGACTTCGAGCCGCGTGGCCGACGAGCCGGCGTACTGCCCCCACCCGCGCGAGGTCACTATGCCCGTGCGCGCGGCCCGCCATACCGCGTCCTGCTCTACCGGCGACAGGTGGCTTATGCCGGTTATCAGGGCCGAGTCGGAGCGGAAAATCTCTATTGCCCCGGAGAACCTTTGGGGGCCGCCCGTCAGCGGGTCGCCCGCGTTCCTGACTTTGAGAGTCCATCGGCCCGGCGAAGGGTAGTTGACCGTGACCCCGGTCTTTTGCAGCCCGACCCCCCCTATCGCCGTCGCGGGCTTCGACATCACCGTCCGCCCCGCCGACTCAATCGACAGCTCCAGCTTGTTCAGCGCCCCGCCCATCTGCGCCCACGCGAGTTGGGCCGTCGCGAATACCGCATCCCGCGGCACCTCGAACGTCTGGGTGTACGTCCCGTCAGGGCCCACTTCGCCGCTGAAACGAGCCACCTGCTCGCGAGTCAAGGGCAGGAGGCTGTCTGTCAGCGAAGTTCGGAACTGTCCGAAGGGCGTTCCGAGCATCGCCTTCTTAACGGCGGCGTACGAGTTGAGACAACCCGAGCCGACTTCGTACCGCGCGTAGGAGAGCATCGGGGAAGCCGTCTCCTGAAGAATGGACTTGATCTGGCTCGGCGTTAGCTCCGGGTTCGCCTGAAGCATCATCGCTATCGTCCCCGACACGTGAGGCGCGGCGAAGCTCGTGCCCGAGCTCATCGTGTATCGCGAGACGTAGGGCAGGGGGATGTCGGTCAGGTCGTTGATGGGAGAGATCAGAGAGCCGGCTAGCCCCGCCGCCGCGACGACGTTTACGCCGAGCGCCCGCGTGGAGACCACGTTCTCTCCCGGAGCTACCAGAGTCGGGTGATACATCCCGTACCCGGCCGCTCCGCGCGACGAGAAGAAGGCGAGCTCGTTGTCCTTGGTCGCCGCCCCGACGCCGATGACCCACGGGGCCACCGAGTAGGGGTTGAGCGAGTTCGGCTGGTCGCCCCGATTGCCCGCGGAGAAGACTACCGAGATTCCTGAGTCGTGCAGAATTTTAGTCGCGATGTTGACGGGGTCGTGCGCGTCGAAGACTCCGCTGATGCCGAAGCTGCAATTCAACACGCGGATGTTTTTAGACTCCCGGTTCGACATGATGTAGTCCATTCCCGAGAGAACGTGAAAGAGGCTCGCCTCTCCCGCCGATATCCCCAGCAGCTTCGTCCCCGGAGCCATGCCTCCGTAGTACCCGCCCGACGCCTCGCCCGTCCCCGCGATGATCCCCGCCACCATCGTCCCGTGCCCCATCACCGGGTCGGAGTTGAGCAGCCCTTCGAGCGTGGCCGGGTACGTGAAGCCCGGCGACAAGCTTTGAAGGTCGAGCACCTTCACGTTGCCGATCACCTGCGTCCCGTACGAAAGATCGGGATGCGTGGCGTCGATCCCGGTGTCCAGCACCGCGACCGTGACGCCGCGCCCCGACACCGGCGAGCCCCCGTTGCGTTGCGTGAGCACGGAATCCGTTATTACTTTCGTTTGGTAGGTGAGCGCCCGCGTCTCGCGAGTGAGGAATTCGAAATTCTTGTTCGAATAGATCGACCGGATCATCGGGTAGGTTGATATGGCCGAAATCTGCCTTCTGGTCGCGTTGACTATGACCATCGGCAGGTTGCGGAATCTCGTGCCTCCGAGGATTCCGGCCGCCCTCAGAACGTTCAGGTCCTCTTCGGTCGGCATGCGGTGGAAGGTTACGAAGACGTTTATGTAGCTGGTGTCGGGAAGCTCGTTGAGTATCAGAGCCAGTTGCGGGTCGACGCTCTTGATCCCCGTATTCAGGGTCGAATCCGCTCCCGTCAGCACTACCGCGTACGGCCTGATGTACGTTAACGAGTCAGGGCCAGTGAATGTAAGTCCGTCAGTCTCGCTAAGCGGGGCCCCATCCGCGCCCGTGAGCACGACGGCGTCGGCACCCGTGAGCACGACCGCATCCGCGCCCGTGAGCACGACGGCGTCGGCACCCGTGAGCACGACGGCGTCGGCACCCGTGAGCACGACGGCGTTGGAGTCGGTAAGAAAAAGGCCCTGCCCCGAAACGAAACTGATGCCCGCAAGTGCATTGATTGTGCAGTTAAAGATTAAGAGCAGTGATAAAGAGAGCCTGACGCCTGGGGAGATAAATCTGTTCATTTCTATATGACCTGCCTCTTAATTGTTGGTTAAGGTTATAGAGCAATCCTTAACTCCAATTCTTTGGACGCAACCGGCTCATTCAGTATGCCAGTCATTAATTCATGGATACCTTGAAAAATCCTTGAACAAGGCTTGAAATTAGCGTGCCATAGATGGAACCGGAGCGGCGGGCGCACGTTTGGGCATGCGTGGTATACTCGAATTGGTTCGAAGTTCAAACATAAAATAGTTTACACATGACTGAAGTAAGAAAACCGATCACCTCCCTTCTCATCATTTTTATCGCCCTGATCGCGGCGGGCGACGCGGCCGCGCAGAGCGGGCGGAAGCTCCCTTCCACGACCCAGCAGAGCAAGGATGACACCATCCGGCTCCGCACGGAGGAAGTCCTGTTGAACATCACCGTGACCGACAGCTTCAACCGGCAGGTCACGAGCCTGAGCCGGGACGAGTTCATAGTCTCGGAGGACGGGCAGCGCCAGGACATATCGAGCTTCACGATAAGCTCGGTCCCGGTCAACGTCGTCCTGATGCTCGACGCCTCGGGCTCGGTCGCGGGCGAAATATCCTCCTTGCGCGACGCCGCGTTGAGCTTCGTCAAACAGCTCGGCCCCGAGGACAAGGTTTCCGTGCTGGAGTTTCACACCGACGTGGAGCTCCTTCAGGACTGGACCGCGAATGCCGACGACATCCGGCACGCGATCTCCTGGAGGTTCAAGCCGGGGATGGTTCGGACCAAAGAAGGGCATTCGACCTACGGCAGCACCGCGCTCTACGACAGCGTCTTCCTGACGGCCGAAGAACAGCTCTCTAAAGTCTCGGGCCGCAAGGCGGTCATAATCCTGACCGATGGCGACGACTCGTCAAGCAAGGTGACTTACGAGCAGGCGCTCGCGGCCATCATAAGATCGAACGCGGTGGTCTACGTGGTCAGCAAGGCCCGCGCCTTCATCTCCCGCATCAACTCGCAGGTCGGCGGCAAAGTCGGGCGCGTCCTGAACGGGGGGAACTCACGCCTCGCCGACCAGTACATCGCAAGGCTTGAGCGCGCGGAGCGCGTCATGACGGACCTCTCGGGCAAGACCGGCGGGCAGGTCTTCTCGCCGCTCAAAGACTCAGAGATGACGGACGTGTATTCGAAAGTCGCGCTCGAATTGAAGAATCAATACCTGATCACGTACATTCCGAAGAATGAAGAGCGGGACGGGCGTCTGCGAAAGGTGAAAGTGTTTCTCACGCGCGGCGGCTATGCGGTGAGGACGCGCGACAGTTACTACGCGCCTCGGGATTGAGGCCGGCCGTCGGGGCGGCCTCAAAGGTTGTCCCGACCTCACTACTACTCCTTCTTCTTCCCCTTCGAACCGCCCGCGGCCTTGTTGGAGGCGGCTTTGTTTGCGCCGCCCGCCTTTGAAGCGGATTTCTTAGCCGACGAATCCTTTGTAGCGGGACGGGTGCGAGCCTTCTTCTCCTTCGCCGCGTCCGTCGCCCGGCCCAGTTCCGGCGCGCGCGCCGCGCTCTCCGGCTCGGCGGGGGACCAGGTGCCGAGTATGCCCTGTGATTCCGCGCGCTCCTCGGAGGTCTGCGCGCCCGGCGCGCTCACGCGGTCCGAGGTCTCGGGCGTGTGAATGGCTTCGAGAGTCCTCGGCCCCTCGGCCCGCTCGTCTTCCATGGCGGGAGTGACCGCCTCCCCCGCGCCGCCCTGCTCTTTGGACCTGCGCTTCGTCTCCTCTTCGATCACGTAAGCGAGCACTTCGCTCTCCGCGCGCAGCCAGTCCTCCGTGGGGTTGCCGTGCCTGCCCCCGCGCTCCTTGTAGATTTCATACGCGCGCATCCGTATCAGTCTTTGCACCTGTTCGTCGCGAAGCAGGCGCTCGCGCAGGTCTTCGGCCTTCTCTCGTGTCATCTCTCTTCTCCCTGGTAAACAAAAAAATGGAGGCCGACTGCAAAGGAGCAATCGGCCGGGTTATGGTTCCTCCGCACTGTCTCAGGCAGTTTCCGCCCGCTGCTTGTCGTCGCCACTTTTCGGCCGCCATCTCAGGACGGGCTTACGCGCCGCGGTGACTTCGTCGAGCCTGCCTACTTTCGTGCTGTACGGAGCGTGCTTCAATATCTCCGCGTCTTCGGATGCTTCCTCGCTGATGGACTTCATCGCGTCGATGAAGAGGTCCAGTTCCTCGCGGCTCTCGGTCTCCGTGGGCTCGACCATAAGCGCGCCCGGCACGATCAGGGGGAAGGACATCGTCGGCGGGTAGAACCCGTAGTCGATCAGCCTCTTGGCGATGTCCGCGTTCTTGACCCCATACTTCATCTGCCGCTTGTCGGAGAAGACCACTTCATGCATCACGGGGCCGGGGTACGGTATGTCGTAAACGTCTTTGAGGTTCTCCATGATGTAGTTGGCGTTGAGCACGGCGGTCTGGGTGGCTTCCTTCAGCCCCGGATCGCCGTGCGTCAGGATGTACCCGAGCGCGCGGACCAGCACGCCGAAGTTCCCCATGTAAGCGCGCACGCGGCCGACCGATTTGGGCCGGTCGAAGTCTAGATCAAGGTCGCCCCGTTCGGCCTTAAAGACGCGGGGGAATGGCAGGTAAGGTTCGAGCGTCGGGGTGACGGCCACCGGGCCTGCCCCCGGCCCCCCGCCCCCGTGGGGGGTCGAGAAGGTCTTGTGCAAGTTCATGTGCATCACGTCGATCCCGAAATCGCCGGGCCTCGTCACTCCCACGAGCGCGTTCATGTTGGCCCCATCCATGTAGACGAAGCCCCCCTTGTCGTGAACTATCCGGCAGACCTCTTCGATGTTCTTCTCGAACTTCCCGAGCGTGTTAGGGTTGGTGAGCATCAGGGCCGCCACGTCTTCGCTCATCATCGCCCGGAGCGCTTCGAGGTCCGTGCCGCCTTCGCTGTTTGAGGGGACCGTCTCCACGTCGTAGCCGCAGATGATGGCCGACGCGGGGTTGGTCCCATGCGCCGAGTCGGGGATCAGCACCCGCTTGCGGGGGTTGCCGCGCTCGGACAAGCAGGCCCGGATCATCCTGATCCCGGTGAACTCGCCCTGCGCGCCCGCCGCGGGCTGAAGGGTGACGGCCGCGAGGCCCGTGATCTTCGCCAGGCATTCTTCGAGCCGGTAGATCACCCGGAGAGCGCCCTGCGCATGCGGCGCGGGGGTCAGGGGGTGGAGCCCCGCGAAGCCTTCTATCCTCGCCAGCTTTTCGTTGAGCCGGGGGTTGTACTTCATCGTGCAGGAGCCGAGCGGGTACATCCCTGTATCGACCCCGTAGTTCCAGGTGGAGATGCGCGTGAAGTGCCTTATCACGTCGACCTCGGAAAGCTCCGGCATGCCTTCGAGGTCGTCGTCGCGCAGGAACTTCGCGTCGATCAGGTCCTCGTCTTTCCGCTCGGGCACGTCGAGCGGAGAGATCGAATAGCCGACGCGACCGGGCCGCGACTCTTCGAACAACAGCCCCTCGTTCTGGACTATGTGTGTTGAGACTTTCTTGATCCTGCTGTTATCCATTATTTCCTATGGCGGCAGGGCACAGCCCTGCTCCGGTAAATGCCCCGGTGGCGGTCACCCGGCGAGCGCGGAGACGAGGCGGTCTATGGCCTCCCTCTTCGCCACCTCCGTCACGCAGACCAGCAAGGAGTCTTTCAGCTCCGGGTAGTAAGTTTCGAGCGCGATCCCGCCGAGAATCTTTTTGTCGAGCAGCCTGCGCGCCACTTCCGACGCGCGCTCGGGCGTGCGCACCACGAACTCGTTGAAGAAGGGGGCCGCGAATTTCAGGCCGAAGCCGTCGAGCTTCGCTATCTCCTCGGCCGCGTAATGGGCCTTCTGTAGATTCTGGCGCGCGACCTCCTGCACGCCGCGCCGCCCCATCGTGGCGAGGTAGATGGTCGCCATCAGGGCGAATAGTCCCTGGTTCGTGCAGATGTTCGAGGTCGCCTTCTCGCGGCGGATGTGCTGCTCGCGGGTCGAGAGGGTCAGCACGTACCCGCGCCGCCCATTGCTGTCCCTCGTCTCCCCGACGAGGCGGCCCGGTATCTGGCGGATGTATTTTTCGAGCGTGGCGAAGAGGCCCACGTAAGGGCCTCCGTAGCTCAGGGGGATGCCGAAGGACTGCCCTTCGGCCACGACGATGTCGGCCCCGCAGGCTCCGGGCGAGCGCAGGGCCCCGAAGCTCATCGCTTCCGCCACGGCGACGATCAGGAGCGCGCCCTGCTCGTGCGCGGCGTCGGCTATGGCTTTCAGGTCCTCCACGCAGCCGAAGAAGTTGGGCGACTGGACGATTATCGCCGCCGTATCTTTACCCGCGCGGACCGAGTTCAGGTCGAGCGGGCCGGTCTGCCCGCACCGGACGAGGTCGATCTCGAACCCGAGGTTGTGCGTGTAGGCGTCCACGACCTCGCGGTACTGAGGGTGGACCGAGTCGGCGATGATGAACTTATTGCGCCGCGTCACGCGGCTCGCCATGAGCACCGCTTCGGACAGGGCGGTCGAGCCGTCGTACATCGAGGCGTTGGCCACCTCCATCCCCGTGAGCTGGCAGATCATCGTCTGAAACTCGAAGATGTATTGGAGGGTCCCCTGGCTCAGTTCCGGCTGGTAGGGCGTGTAGGCCGTGAAGAACTCCGAGCGCGAGATCAGAGGGTCGATCACGACCGGGATGTGATGCGAGTACGCGCCGGCCCCGAGGAAGGACTGGAAGTCCGTCGCGTTGGTCGAGGCGAGCTCGCGGAAGTAGGCCAGCAGGTCGGGCTCGCTCACGGGCGGCCCTATGCCCAACGGCTCGGTCGACCTTACGTTTTCGGGGATTTGCTCGAAAAGTTGCTCTATTCGCTCGTAGCCTATGCTTTCCAGCATCGAGCGGCGCTCGTCAGGCGAGTTCGGGATGTACCTCATTTGAATTTACTCTGAAGCCTCTTCCTTTATGTAATCCTCGTACTCGGCGGCCGTCAGGAGGGCGTCCACCTCTGAAGCATTCCCCAGTTGGACTACGACCATCCAGCCATCCCCGTAAGGGTCTTCGTTCACCTTCTCGGGGGCGTCGTTGAGCGTGCTGTTGACTTCAACGACGGTACCGCTCAAAGGCATGTAAATCTCGCTGACGGCCTTGACGCTCTCGACCGAGCCGAACGGCTCGCCGGACTCGAATTTATCACCGACCTTGGGCAACTCCACGTAGACAACGTCCCCTAGCTGCTGCTGCGCGTGGTCCGTGATGCCGACCGTCGCCTGCTCGCCTTTCGTGCGGACCCACTCGTGGTCTTTGGTGTAGCTGAGTTCTTCGGGGGTATTTGCCATCTTCTTTATCTCTCCGTATGAACTGTAAGATTCAAGCCCTCTCGATCTCTCAATCGAATCTTTTGTCTCTCTTGTAAAAGGGCATCTCGACGACCCGCGCGGGCACTTCGCGGCCGCGGACGACCACCGAGAATTCGGTCCCGGCCGCCGCGTGCTCGGCCGGCATGTAAGCCGTGCCGACGTTCTTCTTCAGGTACGGCACGTGGCTGCCGGAAGCGACCTGGCTCACCTGCGCGCCATTGATGACTATAGGGTAGCCGTCGCGGGCGGGCGCGCGGTCGAGCACTTCGAAGCCGACGAGCCTGCGCCTGAGCCCGTCCCTCTTCTGATTCTGAAGCGCCTCGCGGCCCGTGAACTCGCCCTTGTTCAGCTTGACGATCCACCCGAGCCCCGCTTCGAGCGGGGTGGTCGTCTCGTCCATGTCGTTGCCCCAGAGGCGGAAGGAGGCTTCGAGCCGGGTCGTGTTGCGCGCGGCCAGCCCGCACGGCAAAAGCCCGCGGTCGTGCCCCGTGACGAGCAGGCGGTTCCAGACGTGCATCGCCTTGTCCGGGCTGCAGAAGATTTCAAACCCGTCCTCGCCGGTGTAGCCCGTGCGCGACACGCGGCAACTGACCCCGTCCACCACCACCTGCTGGGACCAGTAGTAAGGAATGTGGTCGAGCATGTGGTCCGACAAGTCCTGAAGTATCCTCTCCGACTTCGGGCCCTGCAGCGCGAGGAGCGCGTAGCCGTGGCTCGTGTTATGGACTTCGAGGTCCAGCCCCGTCGCGTGCTGCCTGATCCAGGCGAAGTCCTTGTCGGTGTTCGAGGCGTTGACCACCAGCAGGAAGTACCCCTCGTTGATCCGGTAGACGAGGAGGTCGTCGATCACGCCCCCCGAGGCGTTCGTCAGGGCGGAGTACTGGGCCTGATTGTCTTCCAGCTTCGCGACGTCGTTGGTCGTGAGTCTCTGCACGAGGGCGAGCGCGTCCGAGCCGACCACTTCGATCTCGCCCATGTGCGACACGTCGAAAAGGCCGGCGGCTTCGCGCACAGCCATGTGCTCGGGGATCGGGCCCGAATACTGCACGGGCATCTCCCACCCTGCGAAATCAACCATGCGAGCGCCGATGGAAACGTGTGCTTCGTAAAGCGGTGTGCGCTTGAGCATTGCCCTTCCCATTCTCTTTTCTGAAGCTATCTACACTATCGACTGTAACCTCACACAAGAGAACAGGCAAGCTAACATACGAGACTTTTGCCGTCAAGTTTTGGCACCTTGCGCGCGCGCATTCGTTATGGGAAACTTTCACCTTCGCGACTCGCCGGGGATGATAATTATGCGAACTCTAGGTAATCTGGCAGAGCTTATCGGGGCCGAACTCATCGGGGATTCCGAGGCGGTCGTGCGACAGGCCCGACCTTTCGACTCCGCCTCTGAAGGCGACATAACCTTCGCCTCGGACGCGGCCTACCGCGCGAAGGTCGGCGGGTCGGACGCCTCGGCCATCATCATAGCCCCGCCCGCCATCACTTCGGGGAAGAACCTGCTCGTGGCCCGCAACCCGAAGCTCGCCTTCGCGCGGGCGGTCGAGCTGCTGCACGGCAAATCCTACACGCCCCTCGGGGTCAGCGCCGACCTCGCCCTGGGCGAAGGGGCCGTGCTCGGGGATGACCTGTCGATCCACCCCCGCGTGACCGTCGGGGCCGGCTCGATCATCGGGGACCGCGTCACCCTGCATCCGGGGGTCGTCGTCGGCGAGAACTGCCGGGTGAGTGACGACACGGTCATCCACCCGAACGTCACGGTCTACGATAACTGCGAGATCGGCAGCCGCGTCGTCATTCACGCGGGCACGGTCATAGGCGCGGACGGCTTCGGCTTCGTGCCCGACGAAGAGGGCAGGCAGGTGAAGCTCCTGCAACTCGGGCGGGTGATAATCGAAGACGACTGCGAGATCGGGGCCAACTGCGCAATCGACCGGGGCGGCTTCGGCGACACGGTGCTCAGGCGCGGGGTCAAGCTCGACAACCTCGTTCAGGTCGGTCACAACACGGAACTGGGCGAGAATACGGTGGTGGCGGCCCTCGCGGGATTTTCGGGCGGCACGCAGGTGGGCCGGAACTGCGTCATCGCCGGGCAGGTCGGGACCAACCAGCACATAAGGATCGGCGACCGCGCCATAATCACGGGGCAGGCGGCGGTCACCAAGAACGTGAAGCCCGGAGCCATGATCGGCGGCATCATACCCGCCGAAGACCACAAGCTGTGGCTCCAGAAACAGGCCCTCTATTCGCGACTGCCCCGGCTGAACGAGAGGCTCGCGAGGCTCGAGGAGATAGTGCTGCGGATCGAACAGGCGGGGCCGGATTAGAAACAGGGCGGGCTTTTAAGGCGCGCAGGCGAGGGAGATTATGGAAACCCTTTTGGACATCACTCAGATTCAGGCGATCCTTCCGCACCGTTACCCCTTTCTGCTCGTGGACCGGATCGTCGATTACGAGGCGGGCAAGCGGGTCACGGGCATCAAGAACGTCACGCTCAACGAGCCGTTCTTCGTGGGCCACTTCCCCGGCGCGCCCGTCATGCCGGGCGTGCTCATCGTCGAGGCGATGGCACAGACGGCGGGGGTCCTGATGCTCGCGAGCATACCGGACCGCGACACGAAGCTCGTCTTCTTCACCGGCATCGACGGGGCGAAGTTCAGGCGGCCCGTAGTCCCCGGAGACCAGTTGCGGCTCGAACTGACCGTGCTCCGCCTGCGCCCCCGCTACATCAGGCTGCGCGGGGAGGCTTACGTGGACGGGCAGCTCGTGGCCGAGGCCGAGATATCTTCGTCGCTCGTGGATCGTTCGGTCGTCGAGAGGAGCTCGCAGATCAATCACGCGGCCTTCACGCCCGTCGAAAAATAGAAGCTAAAGCAGAGACCAGGAGCGATCTCAAGTGTCGATTCACCCTTCAGCCATCGTAAGCCCCAAAGCGGAGCTGGGGCGCGACGTGTCGGTCGGGCCTTACTCGATCATCGGCGACGACGTGACCCTCCACGACGGCGTGTCGGTGGCGAGCCACTGCGTGATAGAAGGGCCGTCCGAGTTCGGCAAAGGGTGCGTCTTCTTCCCCTTCGTCTCCGCGGGGCAGGCCCCCCACGACCTCAAGTACCGAGGCGAGCGGAGCTGGTTTCGCGCCGGGGAGCGCAACACCTTCCGCGAGTACACGACCCTGCACCGGGGGACCGAAGGCGGCGGCAACGTGACCGAGGTGGGCTCCGACAACCTCTTCATGGCTCAGGCGCACGTGGCCCACGATTGCAGGGTCGGCTCTAACGTCATCTTCTCCAACGGGGCCTCGCTCGCGGGCCACGTCACAGTCGAGGATTACGTCACGCTAGGCGCTTACTCGGGCATCCACCAGTTCTGCCGCGTGGGCACGCACGCCTTCATCGGCGCGTTCTCGGTCGTCGTCAAAGACGCGATGCCTTACGCGCGCACGGTCGGGAATCACGCGAGGTGCTACGGCCAGAACACCCTGGGCCTCAAGCGGCGCGGGTTCTCGGACGAGTCGATCCGCCGCGTCTCGCATGCGTACCGACTCCTGCTCGCCGCGAAGCTCAACACGACCCAGGCCCTCGAAGTGATCAAAAAAGACCTGGGCGGGTGGCCGGAGATCGACTACCTCATCCGGTTCATCGAGACTTCCGAGCGGGGGGTGACCAAGTAGGGCCGCCATACGTGACGGACGGCGGCCGGTTTAACGATTCGACATGAAGTACGGACTGATAGCAGGCAACGGCCGGTTTCCTTTCCTCGTGCTCGACGGCGCGAAGGAGCGCGGCGTGGAGATGGTCGTCGCGGCCATCAAGGAGGAGACTTCGCCCGATATATCGAGCGCCGCGTCGAAGGTCGAGTGGGTCGGCGTCGGGCAGTTGGGCCGCCTGATCCGCTTCTTCAAGCGCGAAGAGGTCACGCACGCGATCATGGCGGGGCAGGTGAAGCACCACCAGATTTTTCGCCTCAACGCGCTGCCCGACCTCCGAATGGTGAGGGTGCTCGCGCGCCTTTCGGCGAGGAACACGGACAGCCTGATCGGGGCCGTCGCCTCCGAGCTGGCCGGCGAGGGGATCACGCTCGTCGAGTCGACGATCTTCCTTGAGCCCCTGCTCGCGCGCGAGGGCGTGCTCACGCGCCGCCGCCCTTCGAAAGAGGAGATGTCCGACATCGAGTACGGGCTCGACATCGCCAGGGAGATCGCGCGGCTCGACCTCGGGCAGACAATCGCCGTCAAGGACCGCGCGGTCGTGGCGATAGAGGCGATGGAGGGCACGGACGCGGTCATCGCGAGGGCGGGCGAGATCACCCGCGGGAAGCCCTTCGTGGTCATCAAGGTCGCCAAGCCCGACCAGGACATGCGGTTCGACGTGCCGGTCATCGGCGTCCCCACGGTTGAGGCCATGCTGAGGGCGGGCGCGACCGCGATCCACGTCTCGGCGGGAAAGACCCTGCTCTTCGACCGCGCCGAACTGGTCGCCCTGGCCGATAAGAATCGGGTCGCAATCGTGAGCACGGCCCCGGCCGCCGAAGCCGGCTGAGCGGGGATTGCGGTAACATTCGGAATACTGCAAACTGTCGGTCGCCTGTGGTACACTGAACGGGACGCTGTGGTCTTGAGAAGAGGGAAGATGGTCAGAAACAGTCCGAGCGATTTCGATCCCGAGAGCGCCATTATAGACGCCGATCTGCTGGTGAAGTACCGGATGGTCAACCGCGCCATCGAGGCTTTGGAGCGCGCCATCGACAGCGCCCCCCGCCACTTCGGGCTCCGCGAAAAGCTCCGCGAAGTCCTGATAGACGCGGGCCGCCGCGATCAGGCCGCGCAGAGGTGCCTGGAACTGGCGAGCCTCTACATCCAGGCCGGTGACATGGAAAAGGCCAACGAGCGCCTGCTCGAAGCGAAGCGGCTCGACCCGAGGGTCTCTGTCACGGGGCAGCTCCGCGACACGCGCCGGAGCGACATCCCGCCCCCTTCGTCCCAGAAGATTCTCTCGGGGGCTCTGACCGACGTGAACCTCTTCGACATCATGCAGATCATCGAAAACAGCCGGCTGACGGGCTCTCTGCTGATCACGTCCACCGCCGCCAACGGCGAGATATACTTCAACGAGGGGCAGATC
Organism: Blastocatellia bacterium; assembly: GCA_035634255.1. GTDB lineage: Bacteria > Acidobacteriota > Blastocatellia > UBA7656 > UBA7656 > DATLMR01. The sequence goes on along the minus strand of DASQDI010000106.1, from coordinate 34,632 downwards.
GTGGGGGCCAACGCCGGGGCCGGCATGGGCATACAGTCGCTCGCCATACTGCTCGAAGCCGTCGACGGGACGTTCGAATTCGACAAGTCGACGGTGGCCTACGAGCGGACCATCGAGGCCACGAGCAACACCGCCCTCATACTCGACATGCTGCGGGCGAAAGACGAGCGCGATCACGGCATGAGCGTGCTCGACCCCTTCTGATCCGCGCCCTTTAAAACGCGACGAAAACAACGATGCCCCGGCGGTACTTTTACCGCCGGGGCATCAGTCTCTTTCGGCCCTGAATGCTTTAAGGCTTCTTGACCGGGGCCGGGGTGGAGGGGGCGGGAGTGGCAGGAGCCGCGCCCTGGACCGGGTAGGCCTTGTTGTACTCGTTGATGAAATCCTGCGTAACGTCCGACTTGGGGTCCCACCACACGACGGTGCCTGACTGGAGCGCGTTGCCGAGGTCGATGAGCATGACTATGCCGCGCTTGGCCGTGTACTCCTTGGCGAAGTTCCCGAGCTTTTCGGTCACGGGGGCCATCGTCTGCTGCTGCACGCGGCCCGCTTCCGACTGCAGGTCCTCGACCTTGCGCTGGTAATTGCGCTTCCGGGTCGCAACCTGCTCGGTCAACTCGGCGACCCTCGCGGCGGAGAGGGTGTTGCTCTGCGTCTTGATGGTATTCTCGAGCGCGTTGATCTGGTCGCCCTCCGTCTGAATCTCCTTGGTGCGCGGCTCGAACTGCCTGTCGATGGCGGCGAGCTTGGTCTTGAACTCCTGTATCTGCTCCTGGAAGGCCGCCGTGTTGATGACGGCGATCTTCCCCTTGGGCAGCGCTGCGGGCGCTGCCGCCTGCGTGGGGGTCTGCCCCGATTGCTGCGCGAATGCCGTGAGCGAAAGAGCCACCAGCGCGACCGGTATCAAAGCTGATTTAAAAAACTTCATTGCTTTCTCCTTTCGTCGCCGGTTCAGGGCTTACCCGCTCCGGGCTTGGTGGCCGCGGGCCTTGCCGCGCCCGCCGGGGGCTGCGTGGCCGGGGCCGCGCCCGCGACGGGGTTCGCCTTGTTGTATTCGGTGATGAAATCCTGCGTTATGTCGGTCGCCGGGCTCCAGTAGGCGAGCGAGCCGGTCTGCGCCGCGCCCGCGAGGTTGAACAGCACGACGATGTTGCGCTGCGCCGCGTAGTTCTGAAGGAACTGAGACATCTTCTCCCTCACGGGCCTCGTGGCCGTGTCGATGGTGCGCTCCGTCTCGGCCTTCAAATCCTCGTACTCGCGCGAGCCCCGCCTCTTCTTGTCCTCGTAGGTGCTCTGCATCTCGGCCAGCTTCTCCTGAGTGAGCGACGGGCCTTTAGTGCGGATGTCGTTCTCCATCGCCTTCAGCTCGTCGTCCAGGGTCTGAAGCTTTTGATAGCGGTCCTTATACTGGTTCTGAACCTGCTCGTACTTCTGCCGAAGCTCGGCGATCTGGGCAGGGAATATAGTGGTGTTGATAACCGCGATCTTGCCGTCGGGAACTCCTCCACCGGTGGCGGGCTGGGCTGGCGTCTGCGCACTGGCGCTCAAGGCCGATGCTGCCATCATAATTACTGCCAAGGCAGCAAACTTCATCTTTACCATGACTGCTCCTGTAAATTTTGAATTGGGCCTGCTGACGGCGAGCGTCAGCCGCTGCTTGAGAAAAGCGAATTATAGCAAAAACCGGCTTCCGGTTTCTAGTTCGTTGTCCGGATCACTTGAGGACCGCGACCACACCCGTGAGCCCGAGAAACCGTTTGCGGTCCGCGGCGAGGCCCGACCGGGATTTCACCGGACAGGCGTCGCCGCGGAACATCTCTAGAACGTCCTCCCGACCGAGAACCTTATGGCGCGCCTCTCTTCGATGAAGAAGCCGTCGGGTTTGGCGTTCGGGTTCCACGCGAATATCAGGCGGAAAGGCACGTTGATGACCGGCACCTGCACCCTCACCTCTCCGCCGAGGCTGTACCGGTAGTTGTCGAAGATGCCGCTCTCGACGTTCCCCAGCTCGATCCTCGACGTGTTCTGCGCCTCGCCCCTCACGACCACGCGCTTGAAGCCAGGCGGCAGGGAGCCGGGCGGGGTCTCGGGCGTCGTCGCCTGCCTGATCTCCCTGGGCGTGGCCTCCTGCCCGCGCGGGTTGAGCACCACCACCCCCAGGATCGTGTTCGGCTGAAACTCGCTGGTGATGAACTGGTCGTCGAGCGAGCGGATGTTGAAGACCGACCCTATGTCGAAGAACGGGGCGAAGGTCACCGGCCCGATCACGGGGATGCGGTACTCGGCGTTGAACAGTATCTGGGTGTCGCCGCCGATGACGGTCGCCGTGTTCGTTATCGCGGGCGCGGCGAGGTCCTCGACGGTGAACCTCTGGATCACGCTCGGCGCGACCGTCCGCCCGCCCGCCTGGTCCGGCCTTCGGACCCTGAAGCGGTTGCCCTGAAGGTCGGTCACGAAGATCTCTCGCGTCGTGGTGGTCCGGCTGACGGTGGCGACGGGCGAAAGCGATCTTATGTTATAGCCGCGGATCGAATCCTCGCCGCCGAGGAAGAACCTGGCGAACAGGGGCGTGCCGTTGATGAACGACAGGGAGTTCGACTCGAACCTCTCGCCGAAAGCGCCGATGTGCCCCGCGAGTATGCGGAAGCCGAAGGTCCGGGTCTTGCCCGGCTCGGGCCGGGCCGTCGCCTCGCGCCCGGCGAATAGCGGGCGGAACATCTTATACTCGATGGTCGGCTCGATGGTGTTCACGTCGCCGCCCAGGGGGCCGCCCGAGAGCGAGAGCCCTATCGTGAAGGCCTGCCCATTCGTCGGGTCGAGCGTCGAGTTGAGGGTGCTGAACGAGAGCGACGGGGTCACGGTCGATTGCAGCACTCCCGTCTGCCGGAAGGTGACGTTGATGTCGTTCGTCGGGTCGAGGTCGCGGTTGACTTCGGGGTCGATGATGTCCGTGTCCCGGTAAGAGTAGGAGAGCCCCAGCCTGTAGAAGCGGCCCATCCTGTACCGCCGCGCGAAGTAGCTGAGCGGCGCGCTGGCCGTCACCGACAGGCCCTTCGTCCTCTGCGTGAACAGGGACTGGTTGTCGAAGAAGCCCGCGTTGATCAGGCCGGGGTTGAACCCCTGCCCGAAGAACTGGTAGTCCTGGTAGAAGACGTTGAAGCCCAGGCTGATGGGGGTGCCCCGCAGGTACGGCTCGACGAAGCCGAACGAAAATATCTTCTGCCGGTTGCCGGCCGCGACCGAAAACGACAGTGACTCGCCGTACCCGAGCAGGTTGTTGGTCGAGTAGTCTATGCCGATGAATGAGCCGCCGATGCCCGACACGCCGCCCGAGAAGCTGATCTGCTGGCGGCCCTTCTCCTGCACCTTCAGGGTTACGTCGACCTGCCCCTCGCGCTCGTTCGTGTTGATGGTCGCGTCCTCTTCCTTAACCTGCTCGAAGTAGCCTAGCTGGTTGAGCTTCAGCAGGCTGAGGTCGAAGAGCTCCTGGTTGTACCGCTCGCCCTCGTTCAGCAGCACTTCGCGGCGCAGGACCGTGTCGCGCGTGAAGCTGTTGCCTATGAATTCGAGCCTCCGCAGCGTGTACTGCTTGCCCTCGTCCATCGTGAAGGTGATGTCGACCGTGCCCTTCGTCTGATCGTCGGGCGGGTCTTTGAACTCCGGCACGTAGTCCGTGTTGAACTGGATGTAGCCGCGGGAGCCGTAAAGCTTCTTGAGGTTTTCGAGGCCCTTCTGGATCACCGTGTAGCCGCGCACTACGTCCCCGGTCTTGAGGCCCATGACCTGCTTGATCTGGTCCTCGGTGAATTCGGTATTCTCTTCGATCTTGATCTCGCCCGCCGTGTACTGCCGCCCCTCGTCGACGGGGATGATGATCTTGAGCCCCTCCCCCTTGTGCCCGATGAGGGGGAGCCAGGTGCCGACCTTGCCGATCTCCTCGACCCTGGGCTCACCGAACCGCGCCCTAAGGTAGCCGCTGTCGGCGTAGACTAGGACGCGGAGCCTGTCGAGGTCGGCCATCAGCTTCTCTTTGTGGTAGATGTCTTTGGTGGAGAAAGTGGTGAACAGCCCGAGCTGTTTCACCAGCTTCATCTTGCTGCGGAGGTGGTCGTCGGAGTAGACGTTGTTGCCCTCGAACTCGATCTGCGCCACGCGGAAGCGCGGGCCCTCTTCGATCTTGAACGTGAGCGCGACGGCCGTGTTGGATATCTGCTCGATGACGGGGTCGACTTTGGCTTCGGGCCGCCCCTCGTTCGCGAGCATCTCTTTGATGACCGCCGCCGCGCGCCTCGCCTTAACGGGGTCGTACTGCGACTCCTTCGAGAGCCCGACCTGCCGCTTGCGGAGCTCTTCGAGGATGGTCGACTGCTGGACCGACTTCAGGCCCTCGTAGCGGATGTCGAGCAGCAGAGGCCACTCCCTCACCTCGAAGGTGATGATCTTGCCCCCGCGCGTGCCCTCTTCGGCGAAGACCTTCACGTCCTCGAAGTACCCCTGGGCGAAGATCGAGCGCACGTCGCGGTCAACCTGTCCGGGGTTGTAAGGGTCGCCCTCGCGCGTGCCGATCCATATCCTGATCGTGGATTCGGGGATGCGCCGGTTGCCCCGGATGAGCACCTGCTCGACCGTCACGTCCTGTGACTTCGCGACCGACGCCAGCGATTTGAGGAGGCCGAACCGCTCGCCGAGCGGCCAGCTCCCGGCCGCCGCAACGAGCACAATTATCAAGCAAAGAACACGCTTACTCATAAATAAATGCACACTCCCAAGAATTGCAGAGCTATTTTCTTTTTATTCCTGCGATCTGTTTCTGTACCTGAGCGAGTTTAAAACAACAAGAAACCACCAGGTCAAACCGCTTCTCCGCTCGAATCAAGTGTGATTGAAGGTCTGCTACCGAAGACCTTTCCGGCTGCCAGGCAGATCACATCAGTTCTGGCGGCTTCGCCTTGCACCAAATATAGAACGCTGGTTTGACCGGACATTGTAACAAAAATGAATCTTCCAAGCCAATCAGGTGAGCCTCGGTCTGCGATAATTACCCGCGGCACTGAAATCCCGAAAAACGGCCTCGAACGCGCCCCTTAAACTATTTGTGCCATCCTTACGCCGCCCACACCGCCGCGAGCCCGAGCAGAGTGCTGGAGGAGACGTAGAGGGCGGCGAGCCAGAACCTCCCTCCCTGAATCAACGAAAAGGTCTCGAAAGAGAAGGCCGAAAAAGTCGTGTAGCCCGCCCAGGACCCCGGCCAGCGCCGCCGCACGCGTCTCCGGCGAGACGGGCAGGCGCGAATCGAAGGCCGCCCCCAGCAGCCCCATCAGGAAGCTGCCCGAGACGTTCACTATGAAAGTCGCGAGAGGGAATTCCGCCTGCCTGACTGTCGATGAGATTAGTGTTGAAAGAGAGTACCTGAGCCCGGTCCCGAATGCCCCGCCGAGCACCACCAGTAGGAATTTATGCATGCTTATTGACTTGCCCGGATCTCGCCCGCGCGACCCCCGCCGTCACTGGACCAGCAGCGCGTCGCCCAGCTCTTCGAGCTCCACGGGCCTGTACTGCAAAGAGTCCCCGTCGAGGTAGACTTCCACGACCGACGCCTCGCTGAAGCGCCCGCCTATGAGCGCCTCCGAGAGCGGGTCTTCGACATGCTTTTGCAGGGCCCTGCGCAGGGGCCGCGCGCCGTAGGTGCGGTCGCCGCAGGTCTTTTCGACTATCCACCGCCGCGCCTCTTCGGTCATCTGAACCTGAAGCTTCCGCCGGATCAGGGTGCGGTTGAGCTGGGCCACGAGCAGGCCCACGATCTCGAACAGGTCCATGTCCGTCAGGGGCTCGAACACTATGATCTCGTCGAGCCTGTTGATGAACTCGGGGTTGAACGTCTGCTTGACCGCCTGCATCACCCCCTCCTCCACGGTCGTCTGCTGCGAGCGCGTGGACGACTGGAAGCCGAGGTGCCCGCGCTTCTGGATGAATCGCGCGCCGATGTTCGAGGTCATGATCAGGATCGTGTTCTTGAAATCTATGGTCGAGCCGAGCGAGTCGGTCAGCACCCCGTCTTCGAGGACCTGTAGCAGGATGTTGAACAGGTCGGGGTGGGCCTTCTCTATCTCGTCGAGCAGCAGGACCGAGTAAGGGTTCCGCTTGATCTTTTCGGTCATCTGGCCGCCCTCTTCGTGGCCCACGTAGCCCGGAGGGCTGCCGATCAGCTTCGACACCGCGTGCTTCTCCATGTACTCGGACATGTCGAACCGGATCAGGGCGCGCTCCGAGCCGAAGAGGAACTCCGCGAGCGAGCGCGCCACTTCGGTCTTGCCGACGCCGGTCGGGCCGAGGAAGAGGAACGAGCCGACCGGCCGGTTCGGGTTCTTCAGCCCCGCGCGGCTCCTGCGGATGGCGCGCGAAAGCGCGGAGATGGCCCTGTCCTGGCTGATGATCCTCTGGTGCAGTTCCTCCTCGATGCGGAGCAGCTTGGCCGTCTCTTCTTCCTTAAGGGAGGTGACGGGTATGCCGGTCCACCGCGAGATCACTTCCTCCACGTCGTCGCGCGTGACGGCGGGGAAGGGCTCCGCCGCGAGGTTGTGCGACTCGCGCAGGCTCGACAGGCGGTCCATCTCTTCCTGCTCTTTCTGCTTGAATATCTTCGCGCGCTCGAAGTCGCGCTCGGCCGTCGCGCGCTCGAAGTTCGCCGTGTGGCGGCGGAGCTTCCTCTGGCTTTCGAGGATCTCCGCGGGCAGGTGGGCTTCCCTGAGCTTCACCCGCGCGCCCGCCTCGTCGATTATGTCTATGGCCTTGTCCGGCAGGAAGCGGTCCGGGATGTAGCGGTGCGACTGGTAGACCGCGTTGTCGACGGCCTCCTGCGTGTACCGGACCTGGTGGAAGGACTCGTACCGTTCCTTGATGCCTTCGAGTATCTTGATCGTCTCTTCTTCGTTCGGGGGCGGGACCTTGACGGCCTGGAACCGGCGCTCGAGCGAGCGGTCCTTCTCGATGGTCTTCCTGAATTCCGTGGGCGTGGTCGCGCCGATGCACTGTATCTCCCCGCGGGAGAGCGCGGGCTTGAGGATGTTCGCGGCGTCGAGCGAGCCCTCGGCCGAGCCCGCCCCGACGAGGGTGTGGAGCTCGTCGATGAAGATGATGTAGTGCGGGTTGTCGATCAACTCGCGCATTATCGTCTTCAACCGCTCCTCGAACTGGCCCCGGTACTTGGTGCCCGCTACCACGAGCGAGAGGTCGAGCGCGAGTATGCGCTTGTCGCGGAGGAAGGGCGGCACGTCTCCCGAGACGATCCTCTGCGCGAGCCCCTCGACTATGGCGGTCTTGCCGACGCCGGGCTCCCCGATGAGCACGGGGTTGTTCTTCGTGCGGCGGCAGAGTATTTGGACCACGCGCTCGATCTCGCCCTCGCGCCCGATGAGCGGGTCGAGCTGGTCCGCGACGGCGGCCTCCGTGAGGTCGCGGCTGAACTCGGCGAGGTGCGGGGCGTCCTTCTTCTGGGCGATGGCGCGCTCGCTCTGCTGCGCGCGCATCAGGTCCTCGCGGATCTGGTTTAGCCTCAGGCCCCGCTCGAAGAGGATCTCGGCGGCCGGGGACTTCTCCTCGCGGAGTATCCCGAGCAGCAGGTGCTCCGTGCCGATGTGCCTGTGCTGTAGGCGCTCGCTCTCGTCCGCGGCGTAGCTGAGCACGCGCTTCGCGCCCGGAGAGAGGGGCAGGTCGACCGAGGCCGAGACCTTGTCCCTCAGGACCGTGCGGCCCTCGATCTCCTTTCTAATCGACTCGACGGTCGAGTGCGGACTGCGGAAGAATTTTTGCGCCAGAGTCTTGTCTTCGCGCAACAGGCCGAGCAGGATGTGCTCGGCTTCGATGGCCTGCGCCCCGAACTGGCTCGCTTCGTACCGGGCGAAGAAGATGACGCGGCGCGCTTTTTCTGTGTAACGTTCGAACATATCAGCTTCCGCAATCTGAACTGTGACATTCAGAAGTCAGGATCGCGGTCACCGCGACCCCGGATTTGAACCCTATCGTAACCGGCCGTCTTCAAGGTGGAGCACGCGGTCACAGATGGAAGCCAGACGCTCATTATGTGTGACGATAATCGAGGTCAGCTTCCGCGCCGTGTGGACCTCCTTGAGCAGGTTGTGAATGTTCTCGCTCGTTCTACCGTCGAGGTCCCCCGTCGGCTCGTCAGCCAAAAGCAGCCTCGGTTCGGAGATCAGTGCCCTTGCCAGAGCGACTCGCGCCTGCTCGCCGCCCGACAACTCTCCGGGCCTGTGTGAGGCCCGGCCCGCCAGCCCGACGCTTTCGAGGGCCGATTCGGCCCGCCCTCTGGCGGCCCGCGCGGGACTGCGACCGATGAGCAGAGGCATCATTGCATTTTCAAGTGCTGTGAACTCGGGTAACAGGTGATGAAACTGAAAAATGAACCCGATTTCCCTGTTCCGAAATCGAGCCAAGTCTACATCAGCAAGTTTGAAAATGTCAAATTCGCCGATTTTGACGTCGCCCGACGTGGGCCTGTCTAATCCCCCTATTAAGTGCAATAAGGTCGATTTGCCAGCACCCGACGGGCCCACTATCGCGACCATCTCGCCTCCCATTATTTTGAGGCTCAGGTCGTCGAAGACCGTCACTATGTTCTCGCCCGACCGGTAGGTCTTCGTGAGCGACTCCGCGCGCACGAGGGGGCCCACGCCGAGGCCCCTCCCGCCCCGCGGCTCATCTTTAACTCGCAGATCGACCTTCATCTCTCACCCCAGAGCGTTCTATTCATACCTGAGACCTTCGACGGGATCGAGCCGGGCGGCGCTGTAAGCCGGATAGATGGTCGAGAGGAAGCTGATGAGCAGGGTCACCGCCGCCACCAGCAACACGTCGAAGGCGCTGGCCTGGAAGGGGAGGTAGTCCAGGGCGTAGGCCCCCGGAGGCAGCTTGATGAGCTGCCGCGAATCGGCGAAGTAGGTGAAGCCCGCGCCGGCCGCCACCCCGATCACCATGCCGACCACCCCGATTATCAAACCCTGCATCATGAAGAGGTACATCACGCTGCGGCTGGTCGCGCCCATAGACTTCAGGATCGCGATGTCGCGCTGCTTCTCCATCACGATCATGATGAGGACCGTGATTATGTTGAGCGCGGCGATGCCTATCACGATCAGCAGGGCCACGCCCGAAAGGAACTTTTCGTAGCTGAGCGCGGTGTAGATCGGGGCGTTCAGCTCCTGCCAGTCCTGCACCACGTACTCGTCGCCCGCGGCCTGAAGCACCTCGCGGCCTATCCGCTTAACGTCGTTCACGTCCCGGACTTTAAACTGGATCATCTGGGCCACGCCCTCCGCGCCCGAGAGCCTCTGCGCCGCTTCGAGCGAGATGTAAGCCCAGGTCGCGTCGTAATCGCTCAGGCCGGACTCGAACAGGCCCGCCACCTTGAAGTCCCTGTAGCGCGGGGCCATCCCGACGGGGGTGAGGTGCCCCCTGGGGGAGATGACCGTGGCGACGTCGCCCGCCTTCAGCCCGATCATTCGCGCGAGCTCGCGGCCTATGAAGAGGTGGTCGATCTCCGCCCCGGTCTCGGGGTCTCTGTCGGGCCGGGCGAGCGTAAGGGGGTCGCCTTCGACTCTGAACTGAAATATCTCGCTGGCCTCCCGAGGCGCGTCCATGTCGACGCCCTTCAGCACCGCGCCCTCGGTATCTTGCGTGCCCTGGATCAGGACCCTCTGGTACAGGGTCGCCGACGCCCCGCGCACGTCGGGGAGCGAGGAAAGCTGTTCGGCCAGTTCTTTATAATTATTGATCGGCCGCCCGTCCTCTCTCATCAGGTTGATGTGGGCGGTCCCGGCCAGTATCTTGGTCTGAAACTCTTCGCGGAAGCCGGTCATCATGGCGAGCACGATGATGAGCGACGCGACGCCCGCGGCCACCGCCGCGATTGCGATTACGGTAATGACCGAGATCATCACCTGCTTGCGCTTGGCCCGAAGGTAGCGTAGAGCTATGAAGAGTTCGTAAGGCACCGTCAATCAGGTTACAGGTTACCGCCCGCGTCTTTCAAGGTTCGCGGGAGGGCGGGGCCTCCGGCCGCATGTGCGGGAAGAGTATCACGTCGCGGATCGACCTCGAATCCGTGAGCACCATGACGAGCCGGTCGATGCCTATCCCTTCGCCCGCAGTCGGGGGCATCCCGTACGAGAGGGCTCGGATGTAGTCCTCGTCGATCACCATCGCCTCGTCGTCCCCGCCCTCGCGCAGGCTCATCTGCGCCTCGAACCTCTGCCTCTGGTCCCTGGGGTCGTTGATCTCGCAGAAGGCGTTGGCTATCTCCATCCCGGCGATGAACAGCTCGAAGCGGTCCACGAAGGCCGGGTCGCCCTCGCTCTGTTTCGAGAGCGGGGATAGCTCGGTCGGGAACTCGGTGATGAAGGTCGGGTTGACGAGGCGCGGCTCCGCGACGTGCTCGAAGACCTCGCCTAACAAGTAACCGTAGCCAAGTTTTTGCAGCTCCGGCAGGCGCGCCCGCAGGGCGGGCAGGGCGGCGCGCCCGACCCACGCGAGCAGCCCCTCCCTCGTCGAGACGTCCGCGGGCGAGGGCTTCTCCTCGCCCTCGTAGTGCGCGGCCACGGCCTCGCGCATCGTGAGCCGGGGCCACGGCCGCGAGAAATCGATCCGGCCCTCGTTGTAGTCGATGACCGTCCGCCCGCAGACCTCCTCGGCCAGCCCCGAGATCAGGGACTCCGTCATCTCTATCAGGTCCTCGAAGTCGGAGTAGGCTTCGTAGAATTCGAGCATCGTGAACTCGGGGTTGTGGCGCGTGGACAGCCCCTCGTTCCTGAAGTTCCTGTTTATTTCGTAGACCTTCTCGAACCCTCCGACGATCAGGCGCTTCAGGTAAAGCTCGGGCGCGATCCGGGCGTATAGGTCGATGTCGAGCGCGTTGTGGTGCGTCCTGAAGGGCCGGGCGGCCGCGCCGGTCGGCAGGGGCGTGAGCATCGGCGTTTCGACCTCGACGTAGCCGCGCGCGTCGAAGAAGGCGCGGATCCGCCTGATGATCTGCGCGCGCTTTTCGAACACGTTCCGCACCTGCTGGTTGGCGATCAGGTCCGCGTACCGCTGCCTGTACCTCGTCTCGATGTCGTGCAGGCCATAATATTTGTCGGGGGGCGGGATGAGCGCCTTCGAGAGAAAGCTGAGAGAGCCCGCGTGGATCGACAACTCGCCCGTGCGCGTGCGGAACATCCGGCCTTCGGCCCCGACCATGTCCCCGAGGTGGAGCAGCTTGAAGAGCGACCACGTGCGCTCGTCCACCTCGTTAGACTTCAGGTAGATTTGCAGGATTTCGCGCCCGTCCGTGAACCTTATGAAGGCCGCCTTGCCCATCCTGTTGATCGCGTGGACGCGGCCCGCCGCGCGCACGCTCCGCGGGTCGGCCTCAAGCTCCTCGCCCGACCTCGGGCCGAAAAGCTCGACTATCTCGCTGATGTTGTGAGTGCGCTCGAATTTGTGCGGGTACGCCTCTATGCCTAGCTGCCTGATCTCTTCCAGAGAGCGCTCCCGCTCCCTGACCTGGGCGCTGAACTCTGATCCCTCTCGCTGGTCGTCCGCCATTGGCTTCTCCATTACTTACGGGCGCGATTTCGCGCGTTTAGATAAGTTGGAAATTATAGGAACCGCGCTCGGAGGGTGTCAACCACAGTGTTCGCGACGGCCCGGTTATGGCCCTCGCACATAGTCATTGCGCCGGGCTCCCCGAGGCTGCTACTATTTTTTCAGGCTGGCGCACAAATTTCGACGACACGGTACGAAATCCGGCGGATGTTAAAAAGCCGGTCCTGATGGGCATCTAAACCGACATCCGCGCGCATCTAACACAGGCTCAACCACGAACATTGCGGAATGGGATAAACAACAAGGAGTGCAGTAGACATGAAGTTTCGTTTCAACGCGTGGAATCGTCTGGCGGCTCTCGCCCTTGCTCTTGCGATGCTGGCCGGCCCGTCGGCGGCGCTCGGCGCGGACACAAAGCCCGTAAGCAAAGACAAAGAGAAGAAGCTGAAGCCGCTCGGTGATAAAGAAGACCCGGAGAAGATCGGTAAGCGGAAGCTGAACGGCGGCATCAACTTTTACTCGCTTGAGAAAGAGATGAAGATCGGCCGCCAGATGGCCGCCGAAATCGACTCGAAAGCCAAGTTCATAACCGACCCCATGATAACCGAGTACGTGAATCGCGTGGGTCAGAATATCGTCCTAAGGTCCGACGCGACCATACCTTTTACGATCAAGATAATCGACGCGCCCGACGTGAATGCGTTCGCGCTCCCCGGAGGCTTCCTCTACGTCAACAGCGGCCTACTGCTCGCCGCCGACAACGAAGCCGAGATAGCGGGCGTGATGGCTCACGAGATAGCGCACGTCACGGCGCGCCACGGGGTGGAGCAGGCGTCGAAGGGCACCCTGTTCCAGTACCTGTCGATCCCTCTGATCTTCATCGGAGGCCCGGTCGGCATGATCGTTCAGAACGCGGCCAATATTCTGGTGCCTATGACCTTTCTGAAGTTCAGCCGCGGCGCCGAAGAAGAGGCCGACCGGCTCGGCCTGCAATACATGTGGGCGGCCGGGTACGACCCGACGGCCATGCTCAGCTTCTTCGAGAAGCTGAAGGCTAAGGAGAAGAAAGAGCCGGGCACTCTGGCGAAGATATTCAGCACGCACCCGACCACGGGGAACCGCATCGGCAAAGCCCGAGGGCTGCTCGAAAGATTCCCCGACCGCGAGGAGTACACAATCTCCACTTCCGAGTTCAGCGGGGTCAAACAGAGGCTCCTCTCGCTCACCAACCAGAATTCGCTCGGGAACGGCGATAAAGGCGCGCCCACGCTCAAGCGCAAGCCGACCCTCAAGCGCGATTCCGACACCGAGGGCGAGACTGACAGAGAGAAGCCGACCCTGAAGAGGAAGAATTAGCAGGGGTCGGTGGTCAGGGGCCGGGAGCCAGGGCCAGAGATACGGGAGCGCGGAATGCCCGCGCTCCTTTTCTTTTACCGCACCTGACCCCCGGCCCCCGGCCCCAGAACCCTGATAACGAACTCCCTCAGAGCTTCGAGGTAGGGCTTGCCTCCGACGATGTAGGTCTCGTTGTGGAGCGCGCCCTGAACCTCGTAAAAGTGCTTCGGTTCGGGGGCGGCCTCGTAGAGCTTCCGCCCGAGCTTATAAGGGACGACCTCGTCGAGCGGGCTGTGGATGAACAGCTTCGGGCACCGCACCAGGGCGATCTTCCCCTGCGAGTTCATCTTCGTGCGCAGGATGAAATTTGGGAAGATCGGGAAGATCGAAGCCGCCATGTCTTCGATTGAAGTGAAACTCGATTGGACTATGAGCCCGGCGGGCTCGACCTTGCTCGCGAGGTCGATGGCCGGCGCGCCCCCCAGAGATTTCCCGAATATTATTATCCGCTCGCGGCCGACGCCGCGCTCCCGCGTCAGGTAGTCCCACGCGGCCTGCGCGTCGATGTACAAGCCCTGCTCGGTCGGCTTGCCTTCGCTCTTGCCATAGCCCCTGTAGTCGATGATGAATACGTGCGCGGGCAGTTGCATCAACATCCGGATCATCTCGAACCGGTTCGTTATGTTGCCCGCGTTGCCGTGAAACCAGAGCAGCACCGCGTCGGCCGGCACGGGCTCGAACCCCGCGCCCGCCTTTCGTTGCGGGCTCGCGAACCAGCCGTGCAGCCTCACCCCGTCCGGGGCCGTGAAGTGGCAGTCTTCGACCTTCGGGACGACTTCACCTTCGCGCGCCGGCAGGTCGCTCACGTCCCACCGGCCCTCGGGGTACCTGGACGGGAAATAGATTAACTTGTCTTCTAACATCCACACACATACTAGCAGGCCGAGCGCTACTCCGAGCAAGAGCCGAGCCGCGCGCCAGCCGGGGGCCGAGCTTTTCAGTGCGTTCCGGAAGAAATCTCTCATCGAACACCTACCCGCTTTCGGGCGGAGACTCCATCATAGCGACAGAGGTGCGCCCGCGTCATCAAAGTAATTTCTCCTGCTGCTTGACCGGTGTAAGTCTATGTGATACCTATGGTGGGTTCTCGACATAAGAGGGCGGACCCTGTTGCATAGGTCGCCGAATCTTAACTGTAAACAGACAAGAATTTCGAAGCTTACGGGATCAGATTATGCGCGGGAGCCTATGCCCCCGGGCTACGGCGCGTATAAAGAATTAAGGCTTTCCACTCAGGAGGAGTTCAATAATGCGACGATGGTTGTCTATATCCGCGATTTTGCTGGCAGTGACAGGCATGACGATCCTGACGGCCGCGTCCTCGACGCGGGCCACTGAATCGGCCGCGTCTGTGAAGAGGAACGCGCAGGAGGCGCACTCGATCACGATCACGCCGTGGGGACCGGACCAGCAGATGGTAGATGCCGCCAAGGGCAAACTCCTGAGCGATCCGGCGGTGACCAAGTACCTGAACGGCGCGCGCCATCGTCTGCTCACTTTCGAGTACGTCGACCAGGAGAAGGTGCCGGGGCGGTTCGCGCCCCCGGAAGAGTACCGCGCCACGTTATTCGACTACTCGAAGAACCGCGCGATTCAGGTCAAAGGCCGCTTCGACGGCGCGGGCCCGCTTGAAGTCACGGAGGCCGCTCATCAACCTCTGCCGGATGGCGAGGAGTTCGCGGAGGCGGTCGATATAGTCACGCAGGACTCTAAGATCGGCCCGGCCATTCGCAACGGTAAGCTCGTCCCGTACGAGCCGATGCCGGCGCTCGCGGACATCGACCTCCCGCCGAGCAGGGTCGAGAGGACTGTCACGGTCGGCCTGATGCCGGTGGACGGGGGCGAGGGGCACGAGATAGTCGGCGTCAACATGATCAAGCGGAGCATATCGCACTACGCGGCGGGAGCGCCCGCCTCCGCCACGGTCAACTCGCATTCGTGCGGCATCCCGAGCGCGGGGCAGAGCACCACCTCTCAGGGCACGGCGGGCCAGTGGGAGATGGTCATCAGCCGCGGGGGCACCGAGATATGGAGGATGCTAGTCATCAGGCCGTCGGCCTCTTCGGGCAGGAATGCCTCGGGCATCGAGCTCCGCAACGTGAGGTACCTCGGCAAGCTGGTCCTCGCGCGCGCGCACGAGCCCGTGCTCAACGTCTCTTATGACCGCAACGCCTGCGGCCCGTTCCGCGACTGGTCCTGGCAGGAGGGGATGTTCCAGGCGCAGGGGACCGACGTCGCGCCGGGCATCCGACTCTGCACGACAAAGCCGACGACCTCCATCGACACCGGCAACGACAGCGGCAACTTCAGGGGCGTGGCCGTCTACGACAAGGAAGAGGTCGCGCTCATAAGCGAGCTGAACGCCGGGTGGTACAGGTACATCAGCGAGTGGTATTTCACCGACGACGGGAAGATCAGGCCCCGCTTCGGCTTCGGCGCGACCACCAACGGGTGCGTGTGCGCGGCGCACAATCATCACGTCTACTGGCGGTTCGACTTCGACGTCATCACCGCCGCGGAGAACTCGGTCTTTGAACTCGGGGAAGGGAACCCCCGCCTGATCGAGAAGGAAGTGATGCAGTTGAGGCAGGGCGGACACGAGCAGAAATGGCTGATCATGAATAACAACTCCGGCGAGGGCGTCGTCATCGAGCCGGGCCACCACGACGGCAACGTCAACAAGTATGGCAGGGGCGACCTCTGGTTCCTGCTGAACAAGTCGAACGAGATCGACGACGTTGCGGGGGGTGGGAGCGCCATAAACATCGGCTCGTACGTGAACAACGAGACCATCTCGCGCTCAGACCTCGTTGTCTGGTACGCGGGCCACTGGAACCACGACCATAACGACACCAACAGTAAGCACCACGGCGGCCCTGCCCGCGTCGGACCCGACCTCGTAGTGCAAAAATACTGAGCTTCCCGGCGGCCTTTAAGTCGACCCGGCGTTCCGGCCCCGCGGTGGTGATGATTAATCTTTAATCATCACCACCGCGGGACCTTCGTGTTTAATGCGGGTGCGGCGAGCGTGTGCTATAAATAGATCGAGTTCATGAAAAAGATTCTCGATAGAAGCTCTCTGATTCAGGCGCGCGAGCGGCTCCGACAGGAAGGCCGCCGCGTGGCTTTCACCAACGGCTGTTTCGACCTTTTGCACCCCGGCCACGTGCGCTACCTCCAGCAGGCCCGCCAGCTCGCCGACGCGCTCATCGTCGGGTTGAACAGCGACCGCTCGGTCCGCGCGCTCAAGGGCGAAGGGCGGCCCGTGCTCAGAGAGCGCGAGCGGGCGGAGGTGATGGCGGCCCTCGAAGCGGTCGATTACGTGACCGTCTTCGACGAAGAGACCCCGCGCGAGCTCATCGCGGGCCTTCTGCCGGACGTTCTGGTCAAAGGGGGCGACTGGCCTGTCGAGCAGATAGTGGGCCGCGAAGAGGTCGAGGCGGCGGGCGGGCGGGTGCTCTCTCTCTCCTTCGTGGATGGCGTATCCACCACGGACATAATAAACCGAATTCTTGAGCGGCGGTCGTTAAAGGCATGAAGCACATAATAGTCGGGACTGCGGGTCACATAGATCATGGCAAGACGGCCCTCGTGAAGGCCCTGACCGGGACCGACGCCGACCGGCTCAAGGAAGAGAAGCAGAGGGGCATCACCATAGACATCGGGTTCGCCGACCTGTCCGTCGGCGATTCGAGGTTCGGCTTCGTCGACGTGCCGGGCCACGAAAGGTTCGTGAAGAACATGCTCGCCGGCGCGCACGGCCTAGACATCGTGATGCTCGTCGTCGCGGCCGACGAATCGATAATGCCTCAGACCCGCGAGCACTTCGACATCTGCCGGCTGCTTCACGTGAAGTCGGGCCTCATCGCCCTTACGAAATCCGACCTCGTAGACGAAGAGCTGCTCGAACTCGCCCGCGCCGAAGTCGAAGACTTCGTACAGGGCTCGTTCCTCGAAGGCGCTCCCATAATCCCGGTGAGCTCAAGGACGGGCGCGGGGGTCGAAGACCTCAAGGGCGCGCTCGTTAAACTCTCCGAAGACATACCCCCGAAGGCGACCTCCGCGGTCCCGCGCCTGCCCATCGACCGGTCCTTCTCCATCAAAGGGTTCGGCACGGTCGTCACGGGGACCCTGATCGCCGGAGAGCTGAAGGTCGGGGACGAGGTCGAGGTGCTCCCGGGGGGCGTCAGGACGCGCGTCAGGAATCTTCAGGTCCACGCGCGCGACACCGACCGTGCCCTCGCGGGCCAGCGCACGGCGGTCAATCTTCAGGGGGTCAACATAGAGCAGACGCAGAGGGGCAGCATGCTCGCCCCGGCGGGCCGCCTGCTCTCGACGTCCATGATAGACGCGCGGCTCGACCTGCTGCCCAACTCGCCCCGCCCCCTCGTCCACCGCGCGCGCGTGCGCCTGCATCACGGCACGGCGGAAGTCATGGCGCGAGTCGTAATACTCGCCGGCGGCGCTTCCTCCCGTGGCGAGGAGGAGCCGGATTCGGAGAGTTGGCTGCTCGATTCCGTGGGGGCCGACTCCTTGCTGCCGACCTCGCCCGCGCTCATTCAGGAGTCGATCCGCATCGAGCCGGGCCAGAGCCGCCTCGTGCAGCTCAGGCTTGAGGAGCCGATCTCCGCGCTCCCCGGAGACCGCTTCATCATCCGCAGCTACTCGCCCCAGATCACCATCGGGGGCGGCCTCGTCATCGACGCGCTCCCGGAGAAACACCGGCTCCGCGACGCCTCCGCGCCCGCGCGACTTGAGCAACTTGAGCGGGCGGACCTGCCCGAGCGCGTCGCCCTCTTCATAGAGATGTCCGGCGCGAGGGCGATGGTCGCGAGCGAGATCGCCTCGCGCACGGGCGCGACCGACGAGCAGATTAACCGCGCAGCGCGGCAGTTGATTGAGTCGGGCCGCGTGCTTGAGGCCTCGGATTCGCCCCTGATCCTGCTCTCTTCCGAGGCCTTCAGGCTGCTCGCTTCGCAGGTCTCCGACCTCCTGTCGGCGCACCACTCGCGCGAGCCGCTCTCGCTCGGGCTCGGGCGCGAGGAGGTGCGGGGGCGCGTCTTCGGGGATAACCGGCCGGAGATCTTTCGAGCCGTGATATCACGGCTCTCGGAGGAGGGCAAGGTCGTGGCCGAACGGGACATGCTGCGCCTCGCCTCGCACCGCCCGGCCCTCACGGACGCCGACTCCGCCGCGAAACAGAGCCTCGAATCGATCTTTAAATCGTCCGGGCTCGAAGCGCTGACGCTTGAGGATGCGTCGGCCAGGGTGGGGATGCCGGTGACCCTCGCGCGAAAACTCTATAACCTTCTGCAAGCCGAGCGGAGAGTCCTGCGCGTGGGGGACATGGTCTTTCACGTCGACGTGATCGAGGACCTTAAGGGGCGCGTCCGGGCGCAGAAGGCCGTCAACCCGAAGATCGATGTCGCCGTGTTCAAAGAGATCACGGGCGGGCTGACTCGCAAGTACGCCATACCGCTTCTCGAATTCCTCGACCGCGAGCGGATCACCCGCCGCGTCGGGAACGAACGCGAGATACTCTGACACTCCCGCGAGCTTTCACTGTAGAAGACAAGCCTCCCCTTGTATCAAAACAGGATTGCGGCCGGGCGCGATTGAACGTAGATGAGACGGATTGTCCGGCCCCCGCCCCGCCCTCCGCTCGCGAGGCTCTCAAGCCTCTCTTCCGATCCCCTTCCTGAAGGCGTTAATGCTTTTTTCGGAAGCATCACGCGCGGGCGCTCGACCTTTCGCGCCCAGGGAACACTGATTGCAAACAATAACAGGGAACTCACGGATGTGAGAAAAAATCATACAAAGGGAGGTTTTATGTCTGCAAACATGTCTTCAACGAGTGCCAGGACGGCACAGGATAAAGGGCCTGATATGGCCGAGCGCACCGCGCGGAATCTGGATACGCCTGTAAAGAATGCCACCGGTCTCAGCCTTTTCCACTGGCTGACGCTCGGCTCAATCGGCGCTTCCATAGCGCTGTTTGCCGCCGGGAAGAAGGACCTGGCGATATTCATCGGACTCTGGCCGCCGACGTTCCAGGCGCTCAAGGCTGCTTCGGAAAATAAACAGGCCAACGAGAATTTCTAAGCGCTGACTTAGATACGGCGTGTGAGTGGCGACCAGACAAACGGTCGCCTCAAGGTCTGCTGAGCGGTCGGGATAATACGAACAGGGTTAGACCGCTCAGCAGATTCCTTATCTGCCTCGTCCGCTTACCGACCTGTGTCTTTCGACTATTCGAAAAAATTTGACGAGATAGACTTCCGCGAGCACCCGGAGCTTTACCAGATAGGGAAGGGAGAGCAGGGGGTCCTGCTGGTGGAGCCGTACAAGAGCGAGATCCTGCCCCACTGGCGATTCAGGACACCGGAGGTCGCGCGCGAGTCGTCCGAAAAAATATATTCGATGTTTCTGGAATACCTGGCGCGCGATGACTTCGTCGGGATGGACATGGCCCGCAAGTTTCTCCAGATGGGATTCACGCGCGCCCGCCGGTACGCCAATCACCGGGGGGGCAGAAAGTATTCCGAAGACAAAAAGACCGTGCTCCCTTTCGAGACGGATGAGGCGAAGGCCGAGTCGGCCAGAATATTTAAAGACAAGTGGCGGCAGGCTAGAGAGCACCCCGATTACCTGCGGCTGAAAGCGCGCCACCGGGAAGCGTACGGAGTCGCCGGAAGGGCCCGAGCGCGCGTGAAGTCCTGAGTCAGGGCTCTTTGACTCCCCGCGTGAGACAGGCCCACTCTTCGAGGGGGATCCTCTCGAAGGCCTCGACCACCTTCGGGTCGAACTGCTTGCCCGCGCCGCTCCGCAACTCCCTGTGGGCCTCTTCAAAGCTGCGAGGCCCGTCATAGGGGCGGTTCGAGGTGACGGCGTCTATGGCGTCCGCTACCGCGAATATCCTCGCCTTGAGGTCGATCTCTTCCCCGGCATAGCCCATCGGGTATCCCCGACCGTCCCACCTTTCGTGGTGCTGCGCGACCACGGGCAGAGCCCCCCGCAGGTGCGGGATCCCCTCGATGATGCGCATCCCTTTTTCCGGATGCTTTCTCATCTCCTTCCACTCTTCGCTCGACAGGTGCATCGGCTTGAGCAGGATCTTGTCCTCGATGCCGATCTTTCCGATGTCGTGAAAGAGCGCGCCGAGTTCCAGAGACTTCAATTCCTTCTCGTCCAGCCCGAGCTCGCGCCCGAGCCGCAGGCTGTAGATGACCACGCGGTCCGAGTGGCCTCGCGTCTCCACGTTGCGCGTCTCCAAAGCGGCCACCAGAGCGCTTATGGTCGAGCTGTAGGTCGAATCGAGCTCGGTCAGGGCCTTGCTCAGCCCTTCGTTCGCGTTCGCGAGCTCCACCGCGTAGGTGGCGATCATCTGCTCGTTGCGCCGGGACTCCTGAACGACCCTGTGGTACCTGAGCGCCCTCTGAATGCTGACCTCCACCTGCTCAAGCTCGAACGGCTTCACGATGTAATCGAAAGCGCCGGTCTTCATCGCTTTTATGGCGCTCTGTACGTCGGCCACCCCGCTGACGACGATGACGGGCGTCAGCGGGCTGATCGCGGTCACGCAGCTCGTCAGGGTGTAGCCGTCCATTATCGGCATCATCAGGTCGACCAGCACGACGGAGTATTCTTTCTCCAGTAGCAGGGCCACCGCCTGCTCCCCATCGTAGGCGAAGTCGCAATCGTAGTGAGGCTTTAGGAAGGTGCAGATCAGATCGACCGTGTCCGGGTCGTCGTCGATGACGAGTATGGACGCCTTCTCGTTGACTGGATTGGCTTCGTTGGAGGTAAGCTCTTCTATTTGTTGGCTCATGGATTTCTCCTGGTCTTAATCAAGATCATACATGAGGAGGAACTCGTTTAGGAGCAGAAAGCTTCAACCTGATTTTGCCGGTTTCGTCCCGGCTTATATTTATCAATTATTATGCCGTGACCGGCTTTAAATTTTTATTTGGTAACCTACTCTCGCTCAAGTGTCTGTTCAGTCATACCAATCCCCCGGCGAGATTTCAAGTGTAATTGTGCGCCCCGGCTCGATTGACGGGTCGCTGTAGAAGAGAGGCGGGCTGGTGTGATAGAGTCCTGCTTCCGGATCGCAATCTCAGAACCGGCAATTTCAAACGACGCAGCAGGCTTCTCAAATCAAAGGACCGGAGACGTTTATTTCATGAGGCTCGGGCAGCCCGGCGCGCGTGCCGGGGCGCATGCCTGGGCCTGCGAAGGCGCTCAACGCCCGGCTCTCGGAGGGCGACTCGGCGGCTGGGCGGGCCGGTCATGACCCGCAGGCCCGCGGCCTTCAACCGTTTTGCCAACTTGACTCTTAAAGGATTGAGCAATATAACTATCTGTCCGCATCTGAGGAATATCTATGGCAACTAGGCGGGAGAGAGATTCGTTGAATGCCGTCTCCGTGCATTCGTCCGAAATTGAAAAAGAGGCCGCTCGCGCGATCAATCGTCGAGGCAGTCTCCCGCCCGCCAGCGGCTCATGCGAGAAGGGCACGAACGGCAACGGCCATGCCGCCAACGGCAGGAGCGCCTCCGCCCAGCCGAAGAAGGACAAGAGCCCCTCGCACGCCGTTGAAGAATTCTTCGACCTCGCCCAGAAGGAACTCGCCGCCCTGAGGACGCGCGCGGAGGTCGACGCAATCGAGCGCGCCGCCGAGCTTATCCTTGAGTGCGAGGCGCACGGGGGGAGGGTCCACGTGACCGGCATCGGCAAGTCGGAATACGTCGCGCGGTACATCGCCTCTCTGCTCTCAAGCACCGGGACGCCTGCCTATTTCCTCCACGCGACCGAGTGCGTCCACGGGTCGGCGGGGCAGGTCTGCTCCCCTGACATTACGATTGCCATCTCCAACAGCGGCACGACCGCCGAGTTGATGAGCGCGGTCGAGGCTCTGAGGGACCTCGGCATAAAGATCATCGGCGTGTCGGGGAACACGGAGTCCCCTCTGGCCCTGGCCGCGGATGTTCTGCTCTACGCCGGGGTTGACAACGAAGGCGGGGACCTGAACCTCGTGCCGCGCGCGAGCATCCTCGCGAAGATATTCGTCCTCTGCGCCCTGTCGGTCGCGCTCGAAGCGCGCAAGGGGCTCACCCGCGAGCAGTACGCGCGCTGGCACCCCGGAGGGAAGCTGGGCAAGCTCGCCAGAGGCGACTGACCTCCGCGGTCCGGCTCCAAAGGCGGGCGGTTTGACGAGGCGGGCGGCTCACTGCTGGCGGGCCACTATGTCGAAGGTGAGCTTCAGGTTGTCTTTGACTTTCACCGTCCCGCCTGCGACGGAGACGGGCTTGATGTTGTAATCGGTCTGCTTGATGGGGAACTCCCCGCGCGCGCGCAGGGTGTTCCCGCTGACCTCGACCTCCGCGTTTATGAGCCCGCTGCGCGTGACTCCGTGGAGGGTCAGCTCGCCCCAAATCTTCGCCCGGTACCGGCCTTCCCCCGTCCTGTCGGACTCGACCTTCGTGCTCCTGAAGACGATCTCCGGGTAACGTTCGGTTTCCAGCACTTCCGCGCGCATGGTCTTTTCGATCTTCTGGCGGTCGCTCTCTTTTATCTTGTCGACCACCGCGAGAGAGTCGGCCCGTATCCTCATCTGAAGCGACGCGGGCGCGAGGGTGCCCGGCGTGAGACTCGCTTCGCCCGATATATCTCGTATCGCTACCGTGTGGTCGTGGCCGAAGGCCGAGAAGACTCCCCCTACGAATACCCGCACGAGGAACCGGCTCTGCGCGGCGTCGAGCCGGTACCGCGCGGACTGCGCCGAGGCCGAGTCTCCGGGCCACGAGGCGAGGCCGAAACTCGCCGCGAGCAGGAATATCTTAAGACCGATCCGGTGCGCTGTTTTTCGCATGGCGGGTCCTTCCGTCAGTCATCCGGGCAGGGAAGGGATTCAATAAAGAGAGTTTGAAATCTTCCCTGACCCCCGGCCACAGGGCCCTGCTCTCTATCTCCGGTCCGAGTTCAGCAGGCGGATGATCGCAAGGAAGATATTGAAGGCGTCGAGGTAGAGGTCCATCGCGCCCGCGATATATTCGTTGGTCGGGTACCGCCGCATGATGTTCGAGGTGTCGTAGAGCACGAAGCCCGAAAAGAGAATCAGGGACGCCGCCGCGAGCGCGAACCCGAGCCCGCTCGACCCGACCAGAAACACGTTCAGCAACCCCGCGAGTATGACCACGATGAGGCCGACGAACAGCATGCCACGCATGAAGCTGAAGTCGCGCTTCGAGATAAATGCGTAGGCCGTAAGCCCCCCGAAGATGCCGACCGTAAGCACGCCCGCCTGAATGATCGAGGCGGGGTTCGTGCGACTCACGATGAAGAGCAGCGGCGAGATCACGACGCCCGTGAGCGTCGTGAAGCCGAAAAAGGCCACGAGGTTCAAGCCCGGCGTGTGCCGCACGGCCTGCGCGCCGAACACTCCCCCTATCATCAGGATCAGGGTGATCCAGGGGTGCTCGGCCACCGCCACCATCAGAGGCGGGAAGGCGAATCCCAGCATCACGCCCCCGATGGCGAAAAGGGTCGCCACGAAGAACAGCGTGTAAACTTTTCGGATGAAACCCAGCCGCTCGCCCACGCTCGACTCCGCCACGGTCGGGGCCTCGAAACCCCTGTATTCGGAATCGGGCGACAGCGGCCGCGGGCTTGAGTAGTGTGAATTTCGAGGGTCAAAATTCTTCATAAAATCCTCGCTTCTCTTACGTTTTCTCCGGTAATCGTTCTCAACATGATAACGACCGGATTATAACACAGAGATTAGATGCCGATTATCGCCGCGGGGAGGGTCGCGCGTCCCCCTCATTCCGGGGACGGCTTCGCGCCGGAGGCTATGAGGACGCGCGCGGGAATCTTCATCCGGTCGTCCGGGAAATACGTGCTCATCGCCTCGGCGACCTCCCGCGTCGCGCGGGCCAGTTCTTCTTCGGAGAGCCTGGCGACCTTTTCTCGCAGGGTGTCGCTCATCTCCGAGCGCACGCGCCAGAAATCCTTGAGGGTGACCGGCGCTTCGATATGAAAATCCACCTCGCGCTCTTCGACCTCCCGCGCGCCCGCCCGCTTTAGAAGGTCCGGTACCATCCCGCGGGCCTCGAAGCGGAATGCGCCCGGAGCGTCCGGTTCTTCCGGCCCCGGCTCGATATACCGCGACATCACCTCGGAGACCGTGCTGAAAAACGGATTGAATTCTCTGGCTCCCCAGACCGCGAGCGTCACCCGGCCCCCCGGCTTTACGACGCGCAGCATCTCCTTGAGCGCCGCGACCGGGTCGGGAAAGAACATCAGCCCGAGGCGAGAGATGGCGTGGTCGAATTCGTCATCGCCGAAGGGGATCGAGTCGGCGAGGCACTGGCGGAATCGGATGTTGGAGAGGCCCAGCCTGCGCGCCTCTTCTTCGGCGGCGCGCACCATCTCGGCCGCCGCGTCCGTGCAGACGACGTGGCCCGAGGGGCCGACGATTCCCGCGACCGTCACAGACGGCTCGCCCGTCCCCCCGGCTACGTCTAGGACCGACTCGCCTTCCGAGATTCGAGCCTGGCCGAGCAGCGCGCGCGTGATCGGCTCGAACATCGAGTGAATAGCCTCCCGGTTCCGTTTCCAGTAAGGGGCCGACTCGCCCCACGCTCTCAAAATGTCTCGCGCCTTCTCCTCATCCATGACTATCAGATTACAGTAAAAAGAGCCTTTAACAAATCGGGGCCGCGTCGTTTTACCGCGCGGCCCCGATGGGCAAAAAAATGCCCGCCTCTCACTCCCCCCAGATGCTGTGAGGCGGGCTGTTCTTGCTCTTATTCAGAGCAAGAATCTTTTAAAACCTTAGTTCTTGACTTTGTCGACTACCTTTTTGGCTCCCTTCTTAACCTTTCCGGCAGCGTCTTCTGTTTTATCAGCGACCTCCTCCGCTCCGCGTTTAATTCCTTTTCCAACTTTCTTGCCTACGTCTTTACCCGTCTCGGCAGTTTTGCTTGCAACATCCTTTGACTTGTCCCCGACTTCTTTACCTATCTCTTTAGTCGTATCCCAGGACTTGCTGGCGGCCGTCACGAGCCACTCGGATGAGGCTTCGAGCGCCTTCTCGACCTCTCCCTCTTCCTTCAACTCCGCGCGCCGCCCGTCCCGCATCTCGACCGTAGCCGTGCGAGTCCCATCAGCCCGCGTGACGCGAGAGACGCGCGCGACCTCGCCCGATTTGAATGAGCGCTCTTCTCGCTTCGACCCGTCTGGCTCCGTCGCTACCGATATAGTCGATCCGTCTTCTTTCTCGACCCCTCCGGGAGATTTAACCTCGCTCGATGCCTGCGTGCCCGCGCCGGCGTTAGCGTTGCCGTCGGCGTCACCGCGCGCGCAGGCCGATGCTCCCAGCGCGAGCGCTCCAGTCAAAAACAAAGTGGCAAATCGAGATGCTTTCATTAACAAATCCTCTTTAACTCCCCTCACCAAACATGTGAACAGTATTCGCAAGATGCGTGCCATCTGCGGCCGGTAAAGCGGCGGTAGATTTAAAACAAATTGCGGAGAATTAGGGGGACTGATCGACGCGCGCCTGATTTGATTTCATACTCGACTAAATCGGGCGCGTATTGAATGGAGACAAGAATAGAGACAAGCGGCATCACGCCTCGGTATGATGGAGCCGCTTGAGCACGAGCGCGGAATTTTTCGAGCCGAAGGCTATGCAGTTGGACAGAGCCGTATCTATGCGCATTTCGCGCCCCTCATTAGGCACATAATCGAGGTCGCAGTCCGGGTCGGGAGTTTTGATGTTGATCGTCGGCGGGGCGTAATTGTGCTGCATCGCCATCAGGGTCGCTACGACCCCGGCCGCGCCTGAGGCCCCCTGCGGGTGGCCGATCATCGATTTAGTAGAGCTCGCGGGAATCTGCCGCGCCCGGTCCCCGAAGGCGATGCGCACGGCCGCCGACTCCGTGCGGTCGTTGATCTTGGTCGCCGTGCCGTGAAGGTTCAGGTAATCGATCTCTTCCACCGAAAGCCCCGCCTCTTTAACGGCCATTCGCATCGCGCGCGCCGCGTCGTGCCCGGTCGGAGCGATCTGAACCCGGTGGTAGGCGTCGCAGGTCGAGGCGTAACCGGAGACCTCCGCGTAAATCTTCGCGCCGCGCCGGAGCGCCTGTTCAAGCTCTTCGAACACGAGTATCCACGCGCCCTCGCCGAGCACGAACCCGTCGCGGTCCCCGTTGAATGGGCGCGACGCCTGCGCGGGGGCGTCGTTGAATTTAGTCGTGACCGTCCCCATGCGGCAGAAGGCCGTCATCAACCCGAACGTGATGCAGGCTTCAACCCCACCCGTTATCACCCTGTCGATCTGCCCCAGCCGGATCGCGTTCCATGCGTAGCCCATCGCGTCGGTCGAGCTCGTGCAGCCGGTGGAGACGACGTGGCTCATGCCGTGAAGTCGAAACGCCATGTTGACTTCACTCGACAGCATGCCGACGAAGGAAGCGACGATGGAGTAAGGGCTGACCCGGCGGTAGGCCGCGTCGTGGTCCCCCCGGTCGTAATACTGGCGGTACTGCCTCTCGGCGAATTCAATGCCGCCCGCCCCGGTGCCGAGAATGACCCCGATATTTTCGCGGTCGGTCTCGCTCAGGGCTTCGAGGTCGATGGATGCGTCGGCGGCCGCCTCTTCGGTCGCGAAGAAGGCCATCGGGACCGCCCTCTGGACTCGGTCCTTATCCTTCCTGGAGACGTAGCGGTCGAAGTCGAAATCCCTGACTTCCGCCGCCACGCGGCACGACAGCTTCGATGCGTCGAACAGGGTTATGGGGCCCGTGCCGCTTACGCCGCTGGCCGTGGCCTTCCAGTACGCTTCCCGCCCAATGCCGTTCGGGCTCACAGCGCCCATACCCGTCACAACAACGCGCCTCAGACTCATCGCATTCACCTCCGGGTTGATAGGATGACCTGTTTTAAGTTTATGTTTCAGGACTCAGCTTCCGGCTTTCACTATCTCATCTATTCACTCTTTAGGCCAAGCCGATTCAACATTTCACGCGCGAGCCTCTTATCGCGGCGATTCTCGAACTCCCACGCGGGGTCGATTCCCGCGGCGATGATCTCTTCTAGGGCCTTCACCGCCCGCTCGCGGTCGCCCATCTTAAGAGCGAGCTCTGCCAGATATATTAGAGTGACCGTATTGCCGGGAGCGATGCGGTTCGCCCTCTCAAGATAGTGCCTGCCCTTCGTTCTACCGCCGCCGAGAAACCGGGGGGCCTTGTGCTCCAGGCGCCCGCGCACGCGCAAGGGGCCGGCCCCGTGGTAGCTTTCGGATATCTCTATCGCGCGGGCGAGGTCGCGCCGCGCTCTGATGAGCGCCCGCGCCGCTTTCAGGCCGCCCGCGGCTTCGGCGTAAAGCGCCTGATTGACGCCCGCCCAGAAGTGGCCTTCGACCCGCGAGGCGTCGACCTCCTGAGCGCGCCGGCCCGCGATCAACCCCGCGAGGTGCGCCTCCCTTTTGTCGTCCCTCGACTCCGCCTCCTGCCCGAGGAAGAAGAGCGCGCGCGCCAGACGCCACTGCGCCTCGTGCGATTCTCCGTTGCGGTCGAAATCCGCCAGCAGCTTCAGCGACTCGCGCACGGCTTGCGGCTCGGCGCGCCGCCGGTACAGCTCGTCCGCCTGATCGATAACCGAGGGCGTCCCCATCACCGGGAGGATATTTTCCTGAGGTGATCTTTCGAGAAGATCGAGTCGCTGAGATTCGTGTCGTACCTGACTCCGAGCACTTCGAAGTCGAGCCTCTTCCCGCGCGCCACGTTGTCGACCACCCACTGCATGCGCGTCCAACGGCCCCCGACCTCTTCGAGCTTTGTTACGGTCATGCGCCGCGCGAGCTCGTTTCGGCTGTCGTAGAACTCCGCAACCTGAAGGGTCCCATTATCTTTCGACAAAGACATCACAAGGCGCGGGAATTTTGATTCGACTGATGGCTTTAACTTGCCTTCGACTTTATAGACGGGCGTCGCCCCCGCGGTCTCTTCGCCCGCGAGCGTGTAGTCATACTTATCCGTCTGGCCGTCGGCCAACTCCTGAAGGGTCATCCCGAACAGAGAGTCCTCGCCCGCGACCGTCGTGGTCGTGACGAAGCTGTTATTACTTTGAATGAATCGCATGGCTTCGACATCGCCCTTGGGCCCGTAAGAGATCAGGGCCGAGCGGTCGCGCTCGTCGGGTGAGCCGGAGAAGTCCATGACCATCTTCTGGCCGCCGTCGGCTTCGCGCTTGCGGTAGATGGTCACCTGTAGCGTGCGGGGTGCGCCCGCCTGCTCCTGAATCCTGACGCGCACCTGCGTCGTGCTGTTCCTGCTGTTGTCGAGCGCTCGGAAGCGGCCGACGATCTCGTCAGCGGCGGGGGAAGCGGCCGCCGGCCGGACGGCCGGCCCCGCCTTCGGTTGGGTGCCTTCGGAGGCGTCGTTGCACGCGCAGAGCGTGAAGGCGCTCGCGCACAGGAGCGCCACGGCGGGCGAGACCCGTCTGAAACTCAGTCTGCGAATAATCTTCATATGTTGGAAGCCTTTTGCACATTCTGCTCATCTATTTCGGTCGGCGCATGAGATTTATTTAAAGGGCCGCCGAGGGCCGCGTGAGCAAAGAGCCGCGTCTTCATCAGAGCCGGCAGGAAAATGAGGTCCGCGAGCAAAGTGGCGAGTATCGTTACGGCCCACATGAGTCCGGCTGTTCGCACGGGCACGAACGAAGATAGCATGAAGATCAGGAATGCCGCGACAAGCATCAGGTTGGCCAGAATCATCGGCTTCCCCGTCCTCAGCATCGTGAGCCACATGACCCACCCTTCGTCTACGGGCGAGCCGGAGTTCCTTTCGGCCCTGCACTGCCGGTACCGGCGAATCATGTGAACGGCGTTGTCGACCGCGAGCCCGAGCGCCGCGCTCGCGACCAGGCTCGTCGTGATGTCGAGCGTGATCCCGAGCCAGCCGAGCATCCCGAAGTAACAGGCTAGGGGGAGCAGGTTCGGCAGTAGCGCCAGAAAGCCGGTCGACCAGGACTTAAACAGCAGGACCATCATCAGGTAAATCGATGCGAGGGCGATGGCGAGGCTTGAGGACTGCGAAGTCGCCACGGCGTCCGAGGCGTCGTTGAGGAGCACGAAAGAGCCGGTCGCGCGCGCCGACGCCCCTTCCGGGAGGTTTTCGCGAGACCACGCGCCGAGCGTCTCGGCGAGCCTTCTGAGCTCATTAGAGCCGAAGAGGTTCGTTCGGAGCACGAGGACCGCGCGCGAGCGGTCGGGGCTCACCCAGTTGTTCACGGACGGGTCTTCGGCGAGGTAATCGTCGAACATGGACCGTAAGACCCCCGCGTCCCGAGGCACCTCTTCGGACTGACCTTCGCGCCCCGAAAGAGTTTTGTCGAGCCTTTTAATGATGTCGGCGATTGAGATGGCCGCGTCGACTCCGGGTTGTTCGAGGGCGAATTTTTCGAGGGCGGCGACCCCCCGCATGAAGTCCGGCCGGGTGACGGCCCCGGCGTCGCCTGTGATGATTATCTGAATGGTCGCCGCCCCCGCGAGGCGTTCGTGGAGTTTCAAGGCGTCCTTCACCGTCTCGCTCGACTCGGGAAATATCTTCAGGTAATCGGTGTTGACGCGCATCCACAGAGCGCCCGCGCCCACCACGAGCACGATCAGGGTTGAGGCGAGCAGGACCGCCCGCCCGCGGAACAGGACCGCAGCCGTTATGCCGCGAAGCCAGCCGTTCAGCCAGACCGCGTAATCTCCTTTGGCTTCGTCCCGCCCGATAGAGTCGCCCGGCATCAACGAGAGTACCGCAGGGACGAACGCGAGCGACAGCAGCAGCATAAAGAGCACGCCCATGGCTTCGAACATCCCCATGTCGCGCACCGTGGGGACCGAGCTTGACGCGAGCGAGCCGAAGCCCGCCATCGTCGTCGTGCCGGAGACGAGCACGGCGGGGGTGATGAATCTCAACCCTCCGATCCACGCGCCTCGTCTTTCCGGGGCGGTCGCGTCCGCGCGCCCCTGAGAGATCGAGATGCGGTACTGGTTGACCACGTGAAACAGATACGAGCTCCCGACCGCCATCAACACGGATGGCATGGACAGCGTCGCGAACGTGATCGAGTAACCAAGGATCGTCATCAGGCCGATGGTCCAGACCACTCCGATCACCAGAGCGATCATCGGCAGGACGGCACCCCATAAGCTCCTGAACGCCACGAGGAAGACCACGAAGCAGAGGAGCGCCGCGACCGGGGAGATGACGAGCATGTCTTTGACCATGCTCTCTATGGCCCGCGTATCCATGATCGGTACGCCCGCCAGCATAAGCTCGTCCCCCCCCGCCTCCTCCTTCGCGACCGCCTCGATCTGTTTCGCGAGCCTCTGGGTGTCCGCTTCCGCGAGCGGCTCGATGAAGACGCTGATGGCCGTCGTGCGGCCGTCAGGCGAGATGAGGTGCTTCACGTAGAGAGGGTCGGCCGTGACCGACTCTTTAAGGCTCCGCAGACGGAGCGCGGCGCCTTCCGACCGGTCAGACAAAAGATTAAGAGGGACCAGCCTGCCGATTGTAACCCCGTCGCCCGTGCGCGCTATGGTCTTGACGTTCGCGAGGCTCTGGGCGTCCGACACTCCCTTGAGGGCCGTGAGGCGGGCGGTGAGGCGGGCGAGTTTTTCGAGAAAATGTGGCGCGAACACGTCGCTCGTGGTCAGGGCGACGATGACTATGCGGTCGTCCCCGAAGGTCGAGCGAATCTCGTTGAAGAATCGGAGCGCGTCATCATTTCGCGCGAGGGTCTCGGGCGAGCCGTTGAAATGCACTCCGCGCCTGAGGATCGCGCCGCCGAAGATCAGGGTGATGAGCAGGGTCGCCCCGATGATCAGCTTAGGATGTAAAACAACGAATTCCCCGGACCTCTTCATCTAATCAGCTCGCGAAACGGTTTTGGTGTGAATCTGGTTGCTTGAGCCTGCGACTATAAGCGATCAAGGCAGGGCAGTCAAATTGCCGCCACCGGCGAGCGGACCAGGACGGAGTGTGAGGGGAGGGCGGAAGTAGAAAGGCCCGCGCGCCGGCGTCGCGAATGCGCGAATTGCAAAGCGGCTTCGTCTCGTATTATTCGCGAAAAAGGCAGTTTCTTGAGTCTACTATTCTTCTCTGCTATACTCCTGTATCGTGGTGTCATGGCTTCAAAGCCTTTTAGCATCGCAGTCGGACGCTGACAATCTTTGAGGCGTCTGTAAGCCATAATAGAGAAATAATAAGATGTTTGATTTAGAGATATACACAGACAAATTCGCAGAAAGCGGTCGCCGCCTTATTCGTAAATCGTACGAAGAGGCGCGGGCACGCGACCATAATCAGGTCGCGCCGGAACACGTTCTCGTCTCGATCTCGGAGGTCGAGCGCCCTTTTTTCAACGAGGTGATGCAGAGCCTCAACCTGGACCCGCAGGTGGTCACGCAGGCTTTGGAGACGAAGCTGGGGCAGCGTGATTACATCGGGCGGGGGATGAAGATGTCGGAGTCTCTCCGGACTCTCCTGTCGAATGCCCTGAAGCACGCGCACGAGCGCGGCCGCAGGAACATCGAAGCAACCGACCTTTTTGTTGCCCTGTTCAAGGACGTACACAGCTTTCCCGTGGACCTGCTCAGGCGGCTAGGCGCTGACCGGGAGATGGTGATGCAAAAGATACAGACTCGCGTGCGGAGCCACGAGGAGAAGGAAGAGAAGTACCGCCGGCGTTACGAGCTTCCTCCTTATCTCAAACATTTCGGCGTGAGCCTCAACAAGCTGGCCCGGCAGGACAAGCTCCCGCCCGTGATCGGGCGTAACGAAGAGATCAGGCAGATGGTGGAGATACTCTGCCACCGCGAGCGCGCCAACTCGCCCATGCTCGTAGGGGAGGCCGGCGTCGGGAAGACCGCCGTGGTCGAGGGGCTCGCGCGCAAGATCGAGATCGAGCCCGAGAGCGTCCCCCAGCGCCTCCGCAACGCGCACGTCGTGCAGCTCCAGATGTCCGGGATCGTGGCCGGGACCATGCTCCGCGGGATGTTCGAGGAGCGCATCCAGGGCATCATCAACGAGGTCAAGGAGCGGGACAACCTCATCCTCTTCATCGACGAGGCCCACACGATCATCGGCGCGGGATCGGCTCTGGGGGCCAGTTCTGACGCCGCCAACATGTTCAAGTCGGCGCTCGCGCGCGGCGAGATACGGATAATCGGGGCGACGACCCTCACCGAGTACAAAGAGTACATCGCCGAGGACGAAGCCCTCGCGCGCAGGTTCCGGCTGGTGAAAGTGGACGAGCCCTCGGTCGAAGACACGCGCAAGATAATCGTCGGCGTGCGGCCGAGGCTTGAGCGTAACTACTCCGTCACGATCTCCGACGAGGCGATAGAGACCGCCCTCGAAATGGCCCCGCGGTACGTGCGCAACCTGCACCTCCCGGACAAGGTCATCGGCTGGCTCGACACCGCCGCGGTCAAGGTCGAGATCAACCAGCCCGACACGGCCGAGGTCAAGTCGGAGCACATAATCGACGTGATCAGCCAGGAGTCGCGCATCCCGCGCGACATGATCTTCCGCGATACGAACGACCGCTTTGTCCACATGGAGGCGGCGCTCTCCTCGCGGGTGATCGGGCAGAAGGACGCGATCAAGGCGGTGGCTCAGAGGCTCCGCCTGAATAAGGGGCCCCTGAAAGAGAACTTCTATAAGCCCGATGGGGTCCTGCTCTTTCTCGGGCCGACCGGGGTGGGCAAGACGGAGCTGGCGAAGGCGGTCGCGGAGTTCATGTTCGGCGACGACGACAAGATGGTCCGCATCGACATGTCGGAGTACCAGGATGGGACCATCGCCATCGAGAAGCTGATAGGCATGCCGCGCGGGATCGTGGGGAGCGAGCGGGGCGGCATCCTGACGGAGAGGCTTCGCGACAACCCATACACGGTGCTGCTGCTCGACGAGATAGAGAAGGCCTCGCCGTACCTGCTCAACCTCTTCCTGCAGGCATTCGATGAAGGGTGGATCACGGACGGGCGCGGCAAGAAGGTTTACCTCTCCGACGCGATCATCATCATGACTTCCAACCTCGGGTCGGAGAACTTCAAAAAGTACATGAAGCCGCTCGGCTTCGGGTCGAAGACGCTCGCCGACGTTAAGCAGATCAACCGCGAGGTGATCAAGGCGGCGGAGGACCGGTTCTCCCCCGAGTTCCGCAACCGCATAGACGAGATAGTGGTCTTCGCGCCGCTCACCGTGGACGAGGTCAAGCAGATAGCCGAGCTTTACCTCGGCAAGCTCAGGCGGCAGATGAGGCACCAGGGCAAGCATTTCGAGGTCAGCGATAATGCGCTCGTCTACCTGGTGGAGAAAGGGTTCAGCCCCGCCTACGGCGCGCGCTTCCTGAAGCGGACCATAGACGAGCTGGTAAAGCTGCCGGTAACCACGAAGTGGAAGGAGGCCGACAATTTCTTCGTCGACTTTGCCGACGGGGAGATCAAGATCACGGCCAGTTAATCCCGTTCGGAGTTTCTACAGAACTCTAACAAAATAATGGAGGGGTCGGAAGTAACCGGCCCCTCCATTATTTTGGTCGCTAGTTCCAGTCCGTTTCGCCCCTTAATGCCGGTAAAAAAGTGTTGACTTGTCATGGTATTCGGTAATAATGGCCCAGGAATCGTGGGTAGTTTTACCGATTCCACCGGCACCCTCAAAGTTGCAGAATATACCCCCACGTTAAATAAAAGTCCTCACACGGCGTGCAGCCGACCGGTTCGCTTACGCGATAAGAGGCGGGCCGGAGGAGCAAGTTGATCAAGGAGAAAAAGAATAATGAAGAGACTGGTTAGACAGCTTTCGCAGCTAGCTCTGCTCACAGTATTTGTTGCTATGACGGCGGCGGTTGCATCGGCACAATCCAACACGGGGACCGTGCAACTCAACGGCAGCGTTCAGAACGCCGCGTCGCTCAGGTGGTGGTCGTTCACCAACAACAACGCCGTCTCCGGGGCCAACGCTCCGAACACGCAGAACAGCCCGCTCGCCTTCACCCTCAACATGGGCGACGTGTCACCTAACAACACCAACAACTATGTCGGGGGCTCCGTCAGGGTCATCCTGAGGACGAATGCCGCCTACACTCTGTCGGCGGCGCTCACGAGCAACAGCGGCTTTGGAACTATCGGCAACACGAACGGAGACCTGGCGCTCAGCGACATAGGCTTCGGCCTTGCCAATATCGCCGCGTCCGGCGTGCTCGTCACGGGCACGGCCGTCTCGGGCTCCTCCGTGACCGCGCCTTACAACAACGACCCTTCCACGGCCACGAAGGACGTGGACGGAATCCCCACATTCACCTCGACGCTCGGCAACCTCAGCACGACGGCGCCGGGAACGCAGGTGATGAGCGGGCCGCGCATCTCCCGCGGCGGCAGCAACAACTCGCCGAACAACGGGCTGCTGGTCGATACGATTTATGCCGTCGGGCCTCAGTTCTTCACGCCAACAAGCTTCTCGGCTACCGTGACTTACACTCTGGTCACTCCTTAATTCCCAAGGAGAGATGAGGGAGCTTCTCGCGGAGCCGCCAAACCAAGCTCGGAGTCAGGCGGCGCCCCAAAAATTG
>DASQDI010000105.1:0-3115 GCA_035634255.1 Blastocatellia bacterium | reverse complement strand
GCGCGGGGGGCGGCCGCGCGATTCTCCCCGCCCGCACGCCGATGGCTTCGCGTGGGGCGCGCTTGCGCGCCAATCCCTATTGAGTCATAATTCCCCGACTTGAAACTAGCTCCGATAACGCGCGAGGCTCGGGGCCTCAATTTTTCACGGCCGACATGAATTCAGAGCATCAGAGCAGGCGATGACAAGTTCTCAGGATACGCTCTCATTGGAACGCAAGCTGAGGATGTACGAGGCCCGCGAGGCCATCCTCAGCCGCATCGGGTCCGAAACCTTCTCAGTAATCAACCTCGACCTGTTCCTCAAAGCCACCGTCAACGAAGTCGGAAAGATGATGGAAGTCGACCGCTGCGACGTGATGACGCTCACGCCCGAAAACGTGCTGCGCATCACGCACGAGTACCTGGCCGACCTCGGGGACGAGCCGCCCCCGTCCTCGCTCGGGCTCCAGGTGCCCATCGACATGAACCGCCTGCAGGAGAACATCGACCTCTACAGCCCGCAGGTGGTCGAGGACACTTCGTCGCCGGAGCTCGCGCCCGTAATCCGGTCCCTGACCGAGCGCCTCGGCAGCAAGTCCATGCTGATCGTGCCGATACTCTCCAACTGGGACCTGCTCGGCATGATCGGCCTGCACCACTGCCGCCAGAATTACCACTGGAAGGAGTACGAGATAAATTTCGCGCGCAGCCTCGCGCAGCAGATAGCCATCGGGTACCGGTACACGCACATCTACAGCGAGAAGGAGAAGGAGGCGCGCGTCACCAAGGCCCTGCTCGAAATCGCGAACGACATAAACACGGGCTCCGATTTTTCCGAAGTCACCGCCCGGATACTCGACAAGTCAATCGACCTGCTCCACCTCGAAGCGGCCTGCCTCGCGATACTGGACGCGAACAACAGCGACATTCACTTCACGAACCTGCGCACGGCCCCGGCGAGCGGCCCGGAGATTCTCAAGCGCCCTTCACTCAAGCTGCCCATCAAGGAGATGCTGCCGAAGACGGTCGAGCACGGGCAGATGCTCAAGATATTGAGCCCCACGCAGAACGAGTACACGCGGATCTTCCTCACCGAAGTGTTCTCCGCGGGCGCGGCCATCGTCGCCCCGATAATAATCGAAGACAAGATATTCGGGGCGCTCATACTCCTCTGGGGGCAGCCCCGGCCCCACTTCACGCAGGACGACACGGGGCTCGCGCTCGGCATCGCCGACCAGCTGGCCATCGCCCTCTCGAAGGCGCAGCTGTCCGCCGAAGTGCTGAGGCTGCGGCAGGAGTTGGAGCACGCGAACTCCAACCCGAGCGGGGGCGGGATCGGGTTCGTGGGCAAGAGCGAAAACATCAGGCGGTGTATGGAGATGGCCCTCTACGTCGCCGACTCCCTGACGACCGTGCTGCTTCAGGGCGAGTCGGGGACGGGCAAAGAGATGATGGCCGACCTCATCCACGCGGGCTCCTCGCGCACCTCCCGGCCTTACATCAAGATCAACTGCGGGGCGATACCTGAGACCCTGCTCGAGTCCGAGCTGTTCGGGCACGAGAAGGGCGCGTTCACCGACGCGCGCAACCGCAGGCTCGGCAAGTTCGAGGAGGCCGACGGGGGCACCCTCTTCCTCGACGAGATCGGCGAGATGTCTTTATCCGCGCAGGTGCGGCTCCTGCGCGTGCTGCAAAATTGGGAGTTCACGCGGGTGGGAGGCAACGAGGTCATCAGGGCCGACGTGAGGGTGATCGCCGCCTCCAACATCGACCTCGAAGAGGCCGTGCGCGAGAACAGGTTCCGCCGGGACCTCTTCTACCGCCTGAACGTCTACCCGATCAAGCTCCCTTCGCTGCGCGAGCGGCGCGACGACATCCCCCTGCTGGCGATCCACTTTCTGGAAATCTACAGCAAGCGCTCGACCAAAAACATCAGCGGCATAACCGAGAAGGCCCTGGCCCGGCTCCGCGCCTACGACTGGCCCGGCAACGTGCGCGAGCTCGAGAACGCGATGGAGCGCGCGGTCATCATCGCGCAGGGCCGGATGGTCACGGTCGACGACCTCCCCGACAACGTGCGCGGGGCCGAGAGCGAGACCGGCGCGCGCAAGATAGTCGAGGTCGAAGTCGGGGCGACCATCGACGACGTGGAGAAACGCCTGATCCTTGAGACCCTCGCCTACACGCGCGGGGACAAGTCGCGCACGGCGCAGATCCTGGGCATCGGCCGCAAGACGCTCTACAGAAAACTTCAACAATACAATAACAGTGAGAAATCTTAAGAGGTTCGGCAACAGGAGGAGAACGCTATGAAGAGAGTTATCGGATCGGCTCTGGCGCTGGCGCTTCTTTGCGCCGTCGCCGCGCTGGCGAAGGCGCAGGGCGGCCCGGATGTCACGGGCGAATGGGACATGACCATCAACTCGCCGCAGGGCGAGAGCAAAGTCCTGCTCAAGCTCAAAAAGGAAGGCGACAAGCTGTCGGGCGCTGCCAAGAATGCGCGGGGCGAGAGGCCGCTCACGAGCGTCGAGCTTAAAGGCAATGACATTACTATGATGATGACAATCCAGTTCCAGGGCTCGGACATGGTCATCACCTACACGGGCAAGGTGGAGAACGACTCTATGAAGGGCGACGCGGATTTCGGGGGCCTCGCCCAAGGCGACTGGTCGGCGGTTCGTCATAAAGAAGGCCCGGCGACCCCTGCGACTCCGGCATCCCCGGCAAACCCGGCGACGCCAGAGTCCGCGGCAAAGCCGGCGAATCCCGCATCTCCGGCGACGCCGGCAGGCGCGGCCACCTTGACGGGCGTCTGGAATTTCACGGTCGAGACTCCCAACGGGACGGGCAACCCGGTCATCACCTTCAAGCAGGACGGAGAGAACCTGTCAGGCACCTACAAGGGCCAGCTGGGCGAGTACCCGGTCACGGGGACCCTCAAGGGCTCCGACGCCACTTTCAGGATCAAAGTCAACGTTCAGGGGCAGGACCTTGAGATCACGTTCAAGGGAATGCTCGAAGGCAAAGACAGCATGAAAGGCAAAGCTCAGTTCGGAGACTTCGGCGAAGGCAACTGGTCGGCCAGCCGAAAGAATTAAAAAGTTTCCCGAGAATTTATTAGCCCCGCGCGGGCG
>DASQDI010000104.1:0-10941 GCA_035634255.1 Blastocatellia bacterium | reverse complement strand
GCGCGGCACGCTCGCGCGGTAAGGCCCGCGCGCGTAAAAATCGAACCGGTCCTGAGCCGCCGCGCTGGAGCAGAGGCTTACGAGTAGGAGGGCGAGAGGCGCAATTCTTCTTAATCTCATTCAAATCACCTGAGAGTCTGGAATAAACGGAAGTAGCGATACTAGCGGAAAAGTGCGGCCTTGAAAAGTTGAGCGGGCGGAGCAGCGAAGTTCGGCGGGCTTTCTCTATGTTCTGTCTTACTGCACGCCCCGGCGCAGCCTGACCGGGATTCGTCCGCCCGCGCCGTCGGCGGCCCGCCTCCGGCCCCCGCGCTCCGGGCACGCTGATTGCAATTTACCTTAAGTGAGTGTGAAGAGACTCTTGTTAACGAGCAAAGGGTAAAGGGAGGAAACAGCCGATGAACGCATTGGAATTATTAAAACATGACCACCAGGAAGCGATGAGCATGATGGATCAGCTGGAGATGGACGATCAGGGGGATGGCAGCGGGCAGTCAAAAATGACCGTCTTCAATCAGTTGAAGCAGGCGCTCACGCTCCACACCCGGATGGAAGAGCAGCTTCTCTATCCGGCCTTGCAGAACAACGAGCAGACCTCGGACATAATCACCGAGTCGTACGAGGAGCACCAGACCGTCGACGAGA
Organism: Blastocatellia bacterium; assembly: GCA_035634255.1. GTDB lineage: Bacteria > Acidobacteriota > Blastocatellia > UBA7656 > UBA7656 > DATLMR01. The sequence goes on along the minus strand of DASQDI010000104.1, from coordinate 10,296 downwards.
TACTCGCCGAGATGTCGGGCCTTTCTCCGAGCAACAGCGACTTCTTAACGAAGCTCGCGGAGCTCAGGGAGAACGTCGAGCATCACGTCGAGGAAGAAGAGAACGAAATGTTCCCGAAGGCCGAGCAGATACTCGGGCAGCATCGACTTCAGGAGATGGGAGATCAGATGCAGCAGATGAAGCAGGGCATGTCCGCGACCGCTACTCAACGAAAGTAGGGATCGAAAGCAGGCATCGGGAAATGTCGCCGGGGGCGCGGGCCGGCCGCTCGCGCCCCTAAGAAAATCGCCCCGCCGGAACCGGCGCTTCGCGGCCCCGCGCCGTCACGCGCTCCACGCCAACGATGCGATTATCTTCGACTATAAGGGCGTGATCGAAATTGTTCACGGTCGGGCATATGTGCTTAGGCACGAGGTAGAGCGCCTCCCCGAGAGCGGGGAGCGGGCCGCCCGCGCAGGACTCTATCGGGAGGTGCTCTTCGCTCGGCCTGAGCGGGAGCAGGTCGCCCCTGCCGAGGATCGCGCAGGTCGGCACGCCCGCGTCGGCAGACACGGTCTTGTGCCCCGCGTCGCAGGTGAGCAGCCCTTCGGACGGGTGGCTCACGACCGTCGAGACGACCAGGGCCGCCGGGCGATAGCCGTAATCCGGGGGCAGTTGCGCGAGGCTCGTGCAGTCGTTGTAGACTATCGTGCCGGGCGAGGCACGGTGCAGGAAAGGGGCATTCCTGAAAGGCGCGTAAGATAGCGTGCATGGGAAAGCCGGAGTGCCGGCCGTGACGACTTCCCCGACCGGGAGCCCGGCCTGATCGAGCGCGGACGCGAGTTCCATAACGCGGTCGTACCCCCTGTGCGCCACGGGCTCGCGGTCAACGAGGTCGTATTTCGAGAGGTGCCCGTCGTAATAATGCAGCCCGCGAAAAGTCAGCCCCGATGATTCTATCGAGTGCGCGATCTCTATGATCGTTTCGACGCGGTCCTGCCCGACCCCCGTGCGGTTCATCCCCGGATTCACGTCGACGAATAGCCCCACGCCGCCGCCGGCCCAGGCTTCGATCTGCTCGGGGTTCTCGACGAGCGCGGACACGCGCACGCCATCGAACCTTTCCGCCAGCCCTCGGACCCGGCGCGCGTTCGCCCCGACGGCCGGGTATGCGAGGAGCACGTCTTCGGCCCCGGCCTCGCAAACGGTCGAGAGTTCGAGGGTGGTCGAGCACTTGAAAGATTTGACGCCATGTTCGACGAACCGCCGCATGATGAAGGCCAGCTTCGCGGTCTTAACGTGCGGCCTCCAGCGGTCCGCGTCCCCGAGCAGCCCGACGGTTATGTCAATGTTCGCGTCGACGAGCCGGGGGTAGATCGCCAGAGCGGGTGTCAGAACTTGCCCGACGCCCTCTACGCGGTAGGAGTCCGTAGAGAGGTCCGGAAGGGAGAGGGCTTTCGCGGGTGTCGCCATAGTTAACTCCGCCGGGCCGGGGGCTCACGCTTTCGGGTGCGCCTTGTCGTATACCTTCATGATTTTTTCCATCGACACCTGCGCGTAAATCTGCGTGGAGGACAGCCGCGCATGGCCGAGCAACTCCTGTATGGAGCGCATGTCCGCGCCGTTGTCGAGCAGGTGCGTGGCGAAGCAATGGCGCAGGGAGTGCGGGCTGATGTCGTGGGCCATCGCGCACTCCCTCACGTACTTGTCGATCATTCGCCCGACCGACCGCGTCGTGATGCGCGTCCCCTGATAATTCAGGAACAGCGCGCTCGGGTCGCGCATGTCTTCGGGGGCTTCGACGAGCAGTTCCCCGCGCACGCCCATGTATTTCTGCAAGGCGTCTTTGGCCGGCGACCCGAAGGGGACGATGCGCTCCTTGCGCCCCTTGCCGCGCACGCGAATGGAGTCATGCGTGAAGTCGATGTCCTCAAGGTTGAGCCCCGCGAGTTCCGCCACGCGCACGCCGGAGGCGTAGAGCAGCTCAAGTATCGCGCGGTCCCTCTTGCCGAGCACCGTGTCGGTGTCGGGCGTCTCTATGAAGCGGACCACGTCCTCGAACGAGATCACCTTGGGCAGCTTCTTCTCAAGCCTCGGGCTCGCCACGAGGCGCGCGGGGTTCATCTCCAACACCTGCTCGCGGCATAAAAATTTAAAGAACGTCCGCAGGGTCGCGAGCTTCCTCGCGATGGAAGTCTTCTTTCGCTTCTCCTGGTAGAGCTTCGCCAGGTACTCGCGGATCGTGATGTGGTCTATCTGTTTGATGTCGATGTGGCGGCGCTCGCCGCCGGGGTTCACCGGGCAGAGGTAGTCGTAGAACTGCTCAAGGTCGCTGATGTAATTGCGCAGAGTGTGCTCGGACACGTTGCGCTCGTATTTCAGATGGTCTCCGAAACGGTCAAGGTATTCTTGCATGGTCAGGACTCCCGAGCCGCCTGCTCGCTGAAAACGGGGATGCTGTAATTCTATAGAGCATCGCGCGCGCGTCAAGCTGAAAGATGAGGCGTACGAGAGCGAGCGCTGAAGGCCCGGCAGCATGAATGAATTCATGAATCGATTTATGAACCGATTCATGAATCGTTTGAAGGGCGCGGGCGAGGTGCCCGCGCTTCGGGGGCCTCACCCCCGGCCCCTCCGCATCTTCATCGCGGCGACGGTGTTTTTCATGAGCATCGCTATGGTCAAAGGGCCGACGCCGCCCGGAACCGGGGTCAAATACCCGGCCACCCCGCCCACCTCTTTCGGGTTAACGTCGCCCACGAGCGTGTAGCCGTTTTTAGCGAACGCCGCGCGGCGCTTCTCGTCGTCCCCGAACAGCCGGTCGAGGTCCGCTTCGTCGGTCACCTTATTCATGCCGACATCGACCACCACCGCCCCCGGCTTGATGAAGGAGGCGTCAACCATCGCCCGCTTCCCGATGGCGGCGATTACTATGTCGGCCTCGCGCACGACCGAGGGCAAGTCCTCCGTGCGCGAATGGCAGACCGTGACGGTCGCATTCCTGTGGAGCAGCATCAGGGCCATCGGCAAGCCGACTATGCGGCTGCGCCCGAGCACGGCGGCCCGCCTGCCTTTGATCTCGATGCCGTACCTTTCGAGCATCTCTATCACCCCGGCCGGGGTGCAGGGCCGGAGCCCCTGCTCGTTGAGGGTGAGGCGGCCGACGTTGACGGGGTGGAAGCCGTCCACGTCTTTCGCGGGGTCGACCGAATTCAGCACGAGCGCGCTGTCGACCTGCCGCGGCAGGGGCATCTGGACGAGTATCCCATCGATCTCGTCGCGCCCGTTCAGGTCGCCGACGAGCGCGAGCAGGTCGCCGGTGGTCGCGGTCTCCGGCAGCTCGATCTTCTCCGAGTAGAGCCCGAGCTGCTCGCAGGTCTTCACCTTGCTCGACACGTAAATCTGAGAGGCGGGGTCCGCGCCGACCAGCACGGCGGCGAGCCCCGGCCGGAGGCCCTCCTTCGAAAGCGCCGCCACCTCCTCCCTCACTTCTTCCTTTATGGCCCCGGCCACGGCCGCGCCATCTAGCTTGATTGCCGCCATCGATCAGACTCCGTGTGATTCATCGGATTAGTAGTGTCCGCCCGGACTGGGGAGTATGAGCCGTGGCCGCGCGCGTTGTCAATTCGCGCCCCCGGCTGTTGAATTCGCGTGCGGAGGTCGTGTAACATCGCTCGTGTCGTTCGAATCTTCGAGTCATGGGTAGGACGTGTGGGCTTCGATCAACCTTCGAACCGGGTGAGGTTATGGGCAACAGACTTAAATTTATTTCGCTTGCGATTCTGGTTTTCGTGCTCGCCATTCCGGGCGCGCGGATAACGACCGAGCGGGGCGGGGGGCTCGCGACCGTCGGGGCCCAGGGGCCCACATTCTTCGGCGCGCAGCGCTTCCCGGCGATTGCCGTGGACAAGGACAACAAGATATACCTGCTCTCTTCGACCGCGACCAAGCCCGCCGGCGCGGGCACGCCCGGCAGCCAGATATTCTTCACCATGTCGAAGAACGGCGGGGCGAACTGGGACAACCTGCCGAAGACGAGGAACCTCTCGAAGTCAAGGGGGGAAGCCTTCGGCCCCTCGCTCGCCATCAACAAGGTCGGGAAGACCCGCGTCTACATCACCTACCACGACAACTCGACCGGCATCACGCAGGCGTACCTGATCAAGTCGAAGAAGGCCGCGAAGTTCAAGGCCGCTAAAAACATCACCCCCCATGACGGCGGCGCGTTCTCCCCGCGCGTGGCGCTCGGCGCGAACGAGTCGGTGAACATCGTGTGGGGCGACACTTCGGGGGCCTTGCGGACCGTCATGTTCGTCCGCTCGACCGACCAGGGCGAGACGTTCAGCGACCCCGTCGAGGTCGCGCGCTCGTCGGGCGACGCCTTCGAGCCCGAGATCAGCATCGGCTCAGACGACGCGATCAACGTCGCGTGGGAAGACACGCGGGGCGGGGAGAGCGCGATCATGTTCTCGCGCTCGACGGATCAGGGCGAGACTTTCAGCGAGCCGAAGCGCGTCTCGACGGGCCAGGGGCGGGCGACCGAGGCCCACATAGCGACCGACGACGCGGGTAATATTCACATCGTCTGGGTGGACGCGAGCAGCCCGGACGCGCAGGCTTTTTATGCCCGCTCCACCGATCAGGGCGAGACGTTTTCCGAGCCCTCGGACGTGAGCCGCGACCCCGGCGCGAGAGTGCTCAAGCCGGTCGTCACGACTTTCGGCTCCAAAGTCTACGTGGCGTACCAGGACGAAAGGCCCGGAAACAAGCAGGTCTTTCTCGTGAGATCCGAGGACGGGGGGGGCCAGTTTTCAAACCCCGTGCAGGTCTCTCGGGCCGACAACGGCGTGCCGGGAGGGCGGGCGCACAGCCCCGCGATGGCCGTGGACAACAATGGCAAGCTTCACATCGTGTGGATCGACAGCTCCGTCGTAGGCAGGGACGAAGGGCTGCTCTTCTACAGCAACTCGACCAACGGGCGGACCTTCTCGACGCAGCAGGTCATCATCTCAGCGATCTAAAAAAACTGATGGGATCGGAGCCGGGGGCGGAACACCTGACGCGGGTGTTCCGCCCCTCCCTCTTTTCTCACTTCATTTTGTATCCCGCCTGATGGTGCAGGTGTACTCCCGTCTCGCTCGTGACTTCGATCCGGCGGAAGCCCCGCCCGGCGTTCGAGCTTTGATAGGTGATGAGCCATTGCCTTCCTAGCGTCTCCCTGAACTCCTTCAGGTAAGGGTCGAAGGTCACGAAGTCCGTGCCGGAGAAGAAGGCCGCGCCGCCCGTCTCGTCCGCGAACCGGTTGAGCGAGCCCTGCCCGTAGTTGATCGCCAAACGGCTCTGACTCGTCGGGCCTATCGACGGGGCGTAGAAGGTGAAGGCGCTCACGAAGCGGTCCTGCGATTCGGAGATCGCGCGGTCGAGGGCCAGAGACTGAGACGGGCTCGCGCTGTGAATGCCGTGCGAGAGGTCGAGGCCGTCGCTCACGAACATGATCATGCGCCTCCCTTCGGGCTGCGAGTCGAACCGGCGGAGCGCGTCCAGAACCCCCGTGTAAGGGTTGTAAGGCGTGCCGGACGTGCTGCTCCGAACTATGCGCAGGGAGTCGGCCGCGCGGCCGAGGTCCGTGGTGAAGTCCTGCTGAACGCCGAGGCTCCCGCTCGTGAGGTAGCCGATCAGCACACTCGACCCTTGCGGCAGAGCCCTTATCAGTTCCCTGATGCCGCCCAGCTCGTTGTTCACTTCGGAGACGAGGTCGTCCTGAATCAGCACCGCCATCCTCACGGGCAGGTCGGTCGCGCGCCTCGCCGAGATGATCCTCTGGGGGCGCTTCTGCTCGCGCACGGAGAAGTCTTCGGGTTGAAGGCTCTGCGCGGCCGTGCGCATTCGCTCGTTGTGCGGGTGCGCGGTCACGAGTATCGTGACGTTGCCGTCGCGCGCGGCCGAGCCTCTGGCGCGCTGTGCGGCCCCGGCCGAGACTAGCGTGAGAAGGACCGCGACCGCGAAGGCCATCCTGGAGATTTTGTGATTGATTCTGTTGTAAAACATGATTTTCCTCCAGGAGTATTATCACAGGGGTCAGGGGCCGGGGGCCAGCGGCCGGGGCTGCTCCGGAGGGGTTCGGTGAAATCAAGGGGGGTTTAATAAAGGGAGTCTGAAATCTTCCTTCCTTAGCCCCTGGCCCCTGACTCCTGCCCCCTGACCCCCGCCCTGAACTGAATGTCGTGGAGTTGTTTATAAAGTCCCGCGTGCTCGATCAGTTCTTCGTGCGTGCCGTCTTCGACGATCCGGCCCTCGTCGAGCACGACGATGCGGTCCGCGCGGCGCACGGTCGAGAGGCGGTGGGCGATGACGAAGGTGGTCCGCCCCCGCATCAGGGTCTCGAGGGCCTCTTGAACCAGCCGCTCGGATTCGGAATCGAGGGAGCTGGTGGCTTCGTCCAGGATGAGGATCGCGGGGTTCTTGAGCAGGGCGCGCGCAATCGCGAGGCGCTGGCGCTGCCCGCCAGACAGCTTCACGCCCCGCTCCCCGACGACCGTGTCGTAGCCCTGCGGGAAATCCATAATGAATTCGTGCGCGTGCGCGGCGCGGGCCGAGGCTTCGACCTCTTCGCGCGCGGCCTCGATTCGGCCGTAGGCGATGTTCTCGTATATCGTCCCGCCGAACAGGGTCGTCTCCTGAGGGACGAAGCCGATGGCCCCGCGCAGGTCTTTTAGCCGCACCTCTCTCACGTCGCGCCCGTCCACGAGGATCGCCCCGGAAGTTACGTCGTAAAAGCGGGGGATGAGCGAGACGACGGTCGATTTCCCCGCGCCGCTCGGGCCGACGAGCGCGATCACGTCTCCGGGCCGAGCCTCGATTGATACCCCTTTCAAAACGCTCACGCCCCGGTCGTCGGGGTAGGTGAAGTGCACGTCCCGCAGCTCGACGTGGCCCCGGACGGGCGCGAGGGCGAGCGGCCCTTCGGGGTCTTTCACCTCGGGCTCGGTGTCTAGCAGCTCGAATATGCGCCGCGTCGCGCCTATGGCCTGCTGGAACTGCCCGTACAGTTCGGAGACTCCGCCGATTGACCCGGCGACCACGAAGGTGTAAAGCACGAAGGCGATCAGCTCCCCCGCCGTCATCTCGCCCGTGAGCACGAGGCCGCTGCCGAACCAGAGCACGACGGCGATCCCCGTGTAGGCCACGAGTATGATGAAGGCGATGAAGCCCCCGCTCGCGACCGCGCGGCGCACGGCCAGATGGAGCGCCCCCCTGACGCGGTCGCCGTACCGCCCGCGCTCGTAATCTTCGCGCACGAAAGACTGGACGATGCGGATGGCCGAGAGGGTCTCTTCGAGCACGGAGTTGGCCTCGGCCAGCTTGTCCTGCACGCGCGTGCTCATGCGCCGGACGTACCGCCCGTAGAACATGGCCGAAAATATGATGGGCGGAACGATGGCGAGCATCACGAGGGTCAGGCGCAGGTTCGTGACGGCTATGATCGTGACCCCCCCGATCAGTATGAGGCTCTGGCGCAAAATCTCCGACAGGCTGCCGGTCGTGACGGTCTGCACGATGCTCACGTCGGAAGAGAGCCGCGAGGTCAGCTCTCCCACGCGGCGGCTGGCGAAGAAGGAGACGGGGAGGCCGGTCAGGTGCGAGTACACCTGCGTGCGCATGTCGGCGACCACGCGCTCGCCGGTCGAGGCGAGCAGGTAGGTGCGGAGGAAGCTGAACGAAGCCTGGAAGGCGAAGACGGCCACGAGCAGCAGGGTCGCCCGGTTGAGCTTCTCGGAGCTGCGCTCGACGAAGGCCGCGTCGATGATGAGTCGAACGATCTGCGGGTAGGCCAGCCCCAGCCCCCCCGCGAGCAGGAGGCTCACGAGGGCCAGCGAGAGCCTTCCGCGGTAAGGCTTCGTGTAGGCGAGCAGGCGCAGGAGGTCGCGGGGCGAGCCTTTCGTATTCTCATCCGGGTCGTCGGGCGGCTTTGAAATATGTCTTTGCTCTCTCAAAACATTTGTACGAACGGGCCGCCGAAGCGGCCACACCCCTTCAGCCGCGGAGGGCTATATTTTTATGGCGACCGCCCGCGACCTCGATCCAATAACAATACTCCCCTCCTGGGCACGATAGTTTATCCGCTTTTTTCGTTTTATTACGCAACCCGACACCCTTACCCGCGCCGGGTGAGTCCGTTCCGCAAGCGCGTCCAGAGACTGACCGGGTAGCTGTGCAGGGGAGTTTCGTCGCCGGGCGGCCACATCGTGCTGACGGAACCGGGACGGTAAAACGTCGCGGTCAAACTGCGCCGGGAGACGCGGCTGTTGTTTAAGACGCGCGAGACCGCGTGCCAGGAGTTATCCGACCGCACCAGCACGGCGGAAGCCCCGACTATGGGCTCGATCTCCGCAACAATGTCAGTCGGGTCGGCGGAACGAAGGACGGTCAAACAGCCGCCGTCTCGCCTGTCCCACGACTTGTTGAAATAGAGCACGTGGGTAACTACCTTGTCGGGCAGGTCGGCGTGCGGGCCGAGCGAGGCCCCCGCCCCGTAGTGAAAGACATTCACCTCAAGCGGCGCGGCGGACAAGTCGCATGCCGTCAATGCAGACATGGCGGCGCGGTAAGCCGGGGATAGAAGGTCATGCGCCAGGGCCCGCCAGGCGTCGCTCAGTTCTTCGGGGTATGAAACCTTATCCGCCCCCATCCCGATCAGAGCCCGCGCCTCGTATTCGTAGTCCTTCTCTCCGCCGTAGCCCGACACCAGCTTGAAATGGTCGTGGGGAAAGGTAGAGGCTAAAGCTGCCGCGTCTCGCGGTGAATAAAGGTTGTCGATTGCGGCCCATCTATACGGGTCCGTTTCCAGCTTGTGGCGCGCGATCCGGTTCAAGTCAATCATCTGCGGGCTTCTATTTTTCTCCTCGGAGTCGGGTCACTGAGCGTCGCGACGCCATTATAACGCGCCGCAATCCCCGCGTGAGCCGGGAGCCCGCCCAATTCTTCGATGCATTCTCGCGCCCCGAATGCCGCCCCGAGTCATTCTCCAAAAGGCCGGGCAGTGATTGCCAGAAGCGGTTAAGAGGCGACTGGGTCGCCGCTGGCCCTGCGCGAAGCGCGTCGGCGACGGAATCCCAATGCCTTGCCAGTTTATCGAGCGTAGAGCGCGCGGCGAGGGAAGGGGCGGTCTTCCCCACCCGCTCCAGAAACCAGTCGGGGTCCGGCTCGCGATTCTTCGCCAGTGGGAAGATCGCCTCGAAGCCCGACAGGGCCGAATACTTTCCGGTAGAAAGGTCCTGCAAGGTGAAGGCGGGGACGCCGGAGGCGAGCGCCGTGATAGACATGTGATAGCTGTGGCCGACGACCGCCTCCGCCTCACTGATCAACTTCGCGAGCAGCAGAGGGTGAGGCCACGATTTTAAGCGGACGAGGCCGGGCAGGTCATCCCCCAGGATGGAAGCCCTGTCGCCGAGCACCGGGCCTATCGGCAGCGCCAGAAATCGGAAATCACGAAAACGGCGCGACTGTTTTTTGACGGATTGCACGAAGGCTTCCAGCCCCATCGCCGCCTGGACGACGATGTAGGGGCCGGTCAAGCCCGAAGCCTCGCGCAGGCAGTCGAACTCGACTGAAAGCTGGTCGTCGAGCAGGCCGGCTATCCCGAAGGCCGTGTCAGGGACGACCTCGACCGTAACTCGGTCGGCGAAAGGGGCGAGGGCCGCTCGCGACGGCTCGTCGCGGACCGCGATATAGCGGCTGAGCGAGAAGGCCAGCCGCATCAGAGGGTCCGCCCAGGCCGGGATCTCGTTGCAATGCATTCCGGGCGCATTCCAGACCAGGGGGACGCCGTGCTGCAAAGCGATCAACGCCGGCGTCAGCCAGTAACCGGTGGGGTGGTGAATCGCGGGCGTAGGCGGTCCGTAACCGGGGGCGACTTCTTTATCGAAGCGGATTATGAAACCGCCGCCGATGAGCATGCCGTCCAGGCCGCCGATCATGTGCGGCAGTTCCGTCGCGGAGGTGACCGCGTAAGGCCAGTCCGGGGGAGTCTTGGCGTGGTAAGAGAACCGGTGAAGCTTCACGGGGCCGAGCCGCTTCGACAGTTCCGCCTCAGCCACCAGAGGGAAAAGCAGGTCGCCATAGTTTTGAACATCGAAGGTGCCGAACAAGCCGACCTGCCACTCACGAACACTCATCTGCGTCCCGCTCTTCGTATCTTTCTTAACAGAGAATCAAGCCTGAGTAACCAAGTACTGGGGGCGATCATAACACGGCGGGGCACCGTTGCGAAGCCGCCTTCACGGGGCCTGACTTTCTCTACCGTGTCGGCGCGGCATA
>DASQDI010000103.1:0-34053 GCA_035634255.1 Blastocatellia bacterium | reverse complement strand
GCCCGACGACCTTGCCGTAAATCAAGCGCCTCGGGACCGGCCCGAACGAGCGGCTATCGCTCGACACGTCGCGATTGTCGCCCATCAGGAAGTAACACCCTTCTTTGATGACCTGCCTCGATATCCCGCGCGGCCTCTGGTTTCGGAGCGCGAGGACGTAGGGCTCGTCGATCAGACCCCCGTCGATGTAAAGCTCCCCGCGTTCGGTCATCCATATCTCTTCCCCCGGCAGCCCGATGATCCGCTTGACCTCCCTGTCGGCCCTCGACCTCGGCTCGTAAAAGGTGACGATGTCGCCCCTGCCGAGGTCGTTGATCACCTTGCTGATGAGGACCAGATCGCCGTCCTCGATGGCCGGGTACATGGAATTCCCTTCGACGTGAACGGGCTGCGCGACGAATGCCCCCATCAGAAAGACGAGAATACCCAGGAAGAGGGGGATAGCTATTCCGAGCGCTTTGACCCTGTACTGCATGTAAAAACTCACTGAATCAATTCGGGCAAATCTGAAAGCAGCGGAACGGTGTAGAGGTCCGCCCGTTCGGGAAAGTAACGACAATGTCTCCGGGTAACCCTCTGCACACCCTTCCCTTCGCTACGACCGCAAAGAAAAAGTCGGTGCCCGGCTGCCTGTCCTTGAGCTTCAATCTCTTCGGGCTCACCCCGCCTATCGTAAGAGTAATCCCCTCTACGAGCCTGTCGGAGTTTGCCGTGAGCCGAAGCCTGAATTGACCCGTCGATGACCTCTTCAGCTGACAGCTTATTATATCGGGCAGCTGATCGTCCCCCTGCGCAAAGACCTTCGATCCGGAAGCGAACGAGTGCGGGACCGACAGGGCGACCACGGCGAACAGGACTGCGCGAGCTATCGATCCCATTTCAACCCTCCTCTTCGAGACCAACGCATGCCGAGATTTATATACCCTGACCCCGGCCCTTTTTGCAAGAAGCCGCGGCCGCGACGGCGTCATCGAGTCGTTAGAGATGGCCGATCCCCCGGAAGCTGTTTTGCGCGGCGGAATTATGATAAAAGCATCACTCGGGCCGGAGTGAATGCGGGGAGGTCATGAAGGACATAGGCGACACGATAATAACGATCCTGGTCATCGGCGGAATACTCATCATCCCCGCCCTGCTCACGAATGCGTTCACCCGCGCGATGTATTTCCGCTGCGAGCAATGCCGCTCGCTCAACGCGAAGCGGCGCTCTTTATGCAGGGTGTGCGGCACCCAATTGAATAAGTAGAATCGAATCTTTCCGGTCAAAGGTTCAGGCCGCGCGCCTTCTCTTCGATTGCCTCGAACAGTTGCTCCCGCTCCGGCTCGCTCCGCGCCTGCCGGTAGGCGGAGAGCAGCTCCTTCATCGAGGCGAGCTCTTTATACAAACCCGCGTTCTCAATCGGGGGCGTGAGGTAGGAGACGAGCTCGGCGTAGGAGCGGCGCTTCGCGATGGTGCCCTCGGCCGGGTTGTTCACGCTGTAGACGTAGACGTGCGGCAGCTCTGCGATCAGCCTGTCGGGCCAGCAGAGGGAAGACAGGCCGGCCTGCTTGCCGGGCATGAATTCGAGCGAGCCGTGCGTGCCGACGTGGACCACCGCGTCCGCCGAGAACACTTTTTCAAGGTAGGTGTAGAGCGCCATGAAACCGTGATGAGGGCAGGCGCTTTCGGCCGAAAGCATCCGCATGGGGTCGCCCTCGTACCCGAACGTCGGCTGCACCCCGACGAACACGTTCCCGAGCTCGATCCCGTGAATCAAAAGCTCGCGCCCGTTCGAGTTGATCGATCCGGGCGCGCGCCCCCACTCGCGCTCGATCTCCGCGACGTAAGGGCACAGCTTCCTGTATTGCTCGACGCTCATCCGGTGCGCGACGTTCGCGAGCGCGCCCGACTCGGACGAGTTCCCGCCGAGGACCATCTCGCGCAAGGCGTCGGGGCTTTCCGGCAGTTCGACCGAATAGCCCTCCGCGCACAGTCGCGACAGGATTTCGAAAAGGCTCGGGAATACGTCGAGGTCGGCGGCCGTGCCGATGTTGCCTTTGTTCGGCGGGAAGCAGAAGACCAGAAAAGCGAGCTTCACGTCCGCGCGACTCGCCGCCGCGACGCGGTTCCACCGCGCGAGCCGCCGGGCAATCCTTCGGCAGCGGTCCTCGATGGGCTCGGGCTGCTCGCCCGCGCGGGCCATCCCCCCGAAGATGAAAGCTTCGGTCGCCCCGTCGATCTCGGGTATCGCGACCTGCATGGCGACCTGAATCGGGTTGAGCCCGAGCCGGTTCCGCTCCCAGTCGTCGACAGACTGAAAGTCGAGCGAGACGAGCGAGCGGAAAGGCACGCCAAGCTCTGACAGGAACTCGACCGCCGAGTGGCTGTCGTTCATCGCGGGGCCCCCGACGAAACTGAACCCCGTGAGCGAAACGATCTGCCCGACCCGCGGGGCAGGCCGCGACTGTCCGCCCGACTCTTTACCCTGAGCCGCGTCGCCATTCCCCGGGCGGTCTTCGATAAAGAACCGGCTGACCGCGTCTCGGTTATCCATGAAAGTCGAGATGGCCGGGACCACCGGCAGCCCCTCCGCCTCGATGGCCCTTATCAGGCCGTCGTAATGGCGGCGGGAGTCGCTGATTATCTGCGGCCTCATCAGCAGCAACCCGACCGCGTCCCTCCTGTCGAGCGGGAGGTCCGACCGGCGCTCGTACCATTTTTTATAAGCGTCGAAACTCTCGAAAAGGGACGGGGCGTCGGGATGATAAATGCCGACGACCGGCATCGACTCCGGCTCGTCGACCTTGATCCCCTTCCCATGCCCCGGCACGTACTGCTTGATCGCGTGCAGAAACATCGAGCGAATGTTGTTGGGCGTCGGCTGTAGAAAGTAGCAGAAGAGGTAGAGGTAGTTCTTGATGTCGCGGAGCCGCCCCGCCCCCGGAATGAACTTCAGGATGGCGGGCATCTTCGCGATCAGTTTCAAATACTGGCTGTGATCTTTCCTCTTCCCCCGGCCCTTGAGCGAATCGGCCATCCACGAAAACAGCCTGCGGATCGCGGCCCGGCCCGAGTCCTCGCCGTCCCCCTCGCGCGGGCCCCGGTCGCGGCCCCCCGCGAAGCTGGAAAAGTCGAGGCGGCCCATCCTCGTCAGGCGCATAAGCTCTGGCATGCAGTTGAAGGCGATGACGGCAGAATTGGCTCCGGAAGCCTTTTTCACGGCACCAGAGATGCGCGCGGCGTTCTCGTCGTCGGTCACGTGGATGATGAAGATGAGCCGAGACGCCAGCATATCATCCTCGGCCGCCCGCCATTCGTCGGCAGGCAGGGGGGCGCCGCAGTTGTGCGCGGAGATTTGCAGGCCGAGCGAGTACTTCCGGTTGATTTCGGCTTCGGCCCTCCTGATGGGGGCCAGCAGGCTCGACCCGACGTACAGCACCGTGATCTTCAACGGCCCACCCCTTCCAGCTCGTCTTCGAGGTTCGTGAATATGCTCCGCAGCCGGTCGAGCACGGACTCGTCCGCCGACCAGAAGCCGCGCCCCGAGGCTTCGAGCAGCCGCCCGACCATCGTCCGCACCGAGTGCGGGTTGAGCGATTGCAGACGCTTCAGCATCTCTTCGTCCAGGACGTAAGTCTCCGCCATCTGATCGTACACCCAGTCATCGACCGCGTCGGCCGTGGCGGACCACCCGAAGGTGTTCGTCACCTGGTGCTCGATCTCGGCGACCCCGCTGAAGCCGTGGCGCAGCATGCCCTCATACCACTTCGGGTTGAGCATCTTCGTCCGCGTCTCAAGCCTCACCGTCTCTTCGAGGGTCCGCACCTTGACTCCGGGGGTCAGGGTGTCCGACAGGTAAATCTTCGGGCGAACCCCCGCGCGCCTCTCGACCGCCTTCGACACCCCGCCAAGGTATTCGAAGTAGTGATCGACATCGGTGATGCCGACTTCGGTGGTGTCGATGTTCTGGTAAGTCACCTCCACACGTTCCAGCGCGCGCTCAAGCAGCCTCTTCGATTCCCGGCCATCGAATGAGCGCCCGCGAGAGTCCCGCCCGTAGGCGAAGCACTTTCTGGTTATGAAGAGGTCCCCGAGCTCCGCGCTGTCCTCCCACTGGCTTTCGAGGACGAGGAAGTTCACGTTGGTCCCATAGTTCCCCGCGGCGTTGGAGAAGACCCTGACCACCGCTTCGTCGAAGGAGACCTGCCGGGCCGACATCTCTTCCCGCACGTGCTTTCTCACGTAGTTCATCGAGTGCGGCTCGTCCATCTCTGCCACGCGCCTGACGGCGGAGTCGAGAAGGCCCATCGTCGATCCGAACACGTCTCGGAAGATGCCGGATACGGTCATCACTATGTCGATCCTCGGGCGGCCCAGGCTCTCCAGAGGCAGCACGTCGACATCCGTCACCCGGTTGAGTGAATCCCTGCGCGGAGTGACGCCGAGCAGCCACAGCGCTTGCGCCACGGCCTCGCCTTCCGTCTTGATGTTGTCGATCCCCCAGAGCACCATCGCGATAGTTTCGGGATAGCGCCCCGACTCGCTCAGCTGGCGGTCGAGCAGAGCCCTCGCGACCGGAGCGGCCCTCCGCAAGGCCGCGGGCGAAGGGACCGCGTAGGGATTTACAGCGTGAGTGTTGCGCCCGGTCGGGAGGATCGATGGGTTCTGCACGATGTCGGCTCCGGGTCCGGGCTCGACGTACTTCCCCTCAAGCGCGCGAATCAGCCCGTCAAGCTCGGAGTTCGACTCAAGCTGTTTTCGCACGCGGTCGAGCAGTGCGAGGACTTTCCCCGATTCGGCAGGCTCCACTGAGGCCCGTTCAAGCAGGAACGAGGCGGGCGAGTCGATTGATGATTCATGATTCGAGGAGAGGAATAGGGCGATGGCGTCGGAGATTAACGACTCGACCCGCTCGCGCTCGACCATACTCGCGTCTGAGGTGGCGCTTTCTTTAAGCAGTTGAGCGTAGGGAGGCAACCCGAGCCCCTCGCAAACGAGGTCCGGCAGCGAGCGAATCCCCAGTTCCGGGCGGTCGAACGAAGCAACCATCCGCAGCATGTCGGCCGCCTCGAAATTCTTCGGTGCGCGGCCGAAGACGTGCAGGCCGGTCGGTATCAACCTCTGCTCGATCTCAAGCACGCGCTCGTAAAGCTCAAGCACGCGGCGGTCCCGCTCATCATTCGACATGTGTTCGCTCATAATTAAACCGGCGGCCCGACCCTGATGCTCGACGCGACCGAAGTCACGGCGTTGTAGATGGAAGTCGAGTCAGGGCGCGGGAGGTAAAGATAACGCCCCCCAAGCTGGCGGGCAAGCTCCTGCGCCTCGCCTCCCGAAATGAACCTTGACCTCGTATCGATCACAATCGATTCCACTCCTTCGGCCCGAAAAATTGCCCCGACCTGTCTCAGCTCCTCCGCGACCCTGCCCGCGTCCGCCGCCTGCTCGATCCCGACGTTCGCCCGGCCATCGGTGAAGACGACCACCAGAGATTGATCCATCCTCTTCAGGCGCGAAAGGCGGGCCACCCTCAAAGACTCCATCAGGCCCGCCGCGAGAGGCGTCCCCCCGCCCGAAGGGAGCGCGTCGATCAACTTCTTCGCGACCTCCACGCTCCGCGTCGGAGCCATCAGGACCTCCGCCGCCTTCCCGCGAAAGCAGACCAGCGCCACTTTGTCGCGGTGCAGGTACGCCCCCTGAAGGAGTCGGACCATAGCGCCCTTCGCCTGAGCCATCCTGTTCAGGGCCATGCTGCCGCTGCCGTCAATCGCAAAGACGAAGAGCATTCCCGACCTGCGCTTGAACTGCTTGAATCGAAGGTCAGGCGGCTCCACCCTGACGGCGGCCCTATTCGAAGCCTCTTCCGCAACCCCCTCCCGTTCTCTGGCGCGCTCCCTCCGCCGCTTCTGAAACGGGGCGGCGGCGCGGAGAGTCGCGGCCACCGATATATTTAATGACGGCGGCTTCGACTCCGAATCCCTGACGTGACGCCCCCTCCGCTCGTGGAGAGCCGGCGCGCGGCGGCCCGAGGTGGCCGACGGCCTGCCCGATTTTAAGATAGACGGATTCAACTCAGGCGCTCGCGAATCGATTGCCCGGACGACCATCTCTTCTGCCTGCCGCGAAAGGCCGGGGCCGGGATCAATCGTCTCGCTTCCGTCGTCACCCTGGACTTCATCGCTTTGATTGTCCGGCTCTGCCTCGTCCGCCTCGTTCAAACTGCCGGGCTCCGGCAGCCTCTCCGCGCGGGGGACAAGCACCATCTGAATTGCCGCGATCATATCAGGGTCGTCGACTTCGGCACGGCCCGCGAGCGCGGCACTCGCTCGTGCCGCCCTCACCGCGACGAGGTCCCACCTGTTGCCTTCGATGCCTAAAGACAAAGTCGCGAGGCTTAGCTTGCGAACATCTTCGCGCGAAATCCTGACCCCAGGTAATCTCTCCCGCGCGCTCGCGACGGCGCGGGCTATCTCCCTGTCCTCTTCTTCGAACAGGGCGCAGAAGAGGCCGGGACTTTCATGAAATCTTGAGGCCCTCGTAATGATTTCCACCCGCGAATCCGGCGGAACCGCCTGAGCATTCTCCACAATCAGGCCCACCCTGTTTCGCAGGCGCGGACTCACCTCGCCCTCACGCGGATTGAATGTCCCGACCAGCACGAACTCCGCGGGCGACCTGTCGCTCAGGCCCTCTCTCTCAAGGCGCACCTCGCCGGTGTCGAGCGCCGAGGCGATGTGGTTGGCGATTCCCTCCTCCAACAAATTCGCATGGTCGATAAAGAGCGCCCCTCCGTCGGCCTCCGCCAGCAACCCCTTCGCCGGATGCTTCTCTCCCGTGGAGAGGGTCCGCTCGATGTCGATCCCGCCCAGGAGCCTGTCGTCCGATATATTGAGCGGGACTTCAATGAAAGGGCGGGCGGCCATCGACCGGGCCTGAAAGACGGATTTGAAAGCGCGCGAAAGCGTGGTCTTTGCCGAACCGGGGCCAGCCCCGATCAAAACTCCTTTCAGCCTCGGCTCGACCGCCAGTAGCAAAAGGGCGAGCCTCGCGCTGTCCTGCCCGACTATGGCGGCGAACGGGTAGGCGGGCAGAGGCGACGAATGCCCCCCGCGAGCGGTCTGGCGCGCTCGACGAGAAGCAGAGCTTCGATTTACATTCCCCGGCTTTCCATTCTCTGGCTTTCTGTTTACTGTCATCGATAGAGAGTCGCTGCGGAAAAACGGATGCCCAGAATAAAAGTCGCTCAGATTATTGCGCTGAGCCTCTTGCCCGAAATATTTCTGGAAAGAATATCCTCCAAAGCCTGCTCGATCCTGACCCCCGAGTCGATGCTTTCGAGCGGGTCTTTGCGCAGCCTGTGGCGCAGCGAGAGGACCGCGACCGCTCGGACATCACTGACGGCCACCTGCTCGCGGCCATCAAGCGCCGCGAGCGCCCGCGCGGACCTCGTAATGGTCAGCTCGCCCCTGTGCCCATCGACCCCCAAAGCGACGCACAATTCCGCGATCTTTCTCAACAAAGAGCGGTCCACTTCGACATTACCGAGCGCCTTCCGCGCGCCGACGAGTCGCCTCCGCAGGCGGAGTTGTTCCTGCCTGAACCTGCGCGCGAATGCCGCGGGGTCGCGCTCGAAATCATCTCTCCGCTCGATGATGTCAACCCGCCGGTCGATGTCGGTTATGGTGTGGACCTGCGTAAAGAGCCCGAACCGGTCGAGTAGCTGGGGGCGCAGTTCCCCCTCCTCAGGGTTCCCGGAACCGACGAGCACGAATTTCGATGGGTGGCTCACGGAGATACCCTCGCGCTCGACCACGTTCCAACCGCTCGCGGCCGAGTCGAGCAGCACGTCGACCAGATGATCGTCGAGCAGGTTGACTTCATCGATGTAGAGGAAGCCCCTGTTGGCCCGCGCGAGCAGGCCGGGCTCGAATGCTTTCACCCCTTCGGCGAGCGCCGCCTCTATGTCGAGGGTCCCGCAGATCCGGTCCTCGCTGGCTCCCAGCGGAAGGTCCACGACCGGGATCGGCGCTTGCTCGCGCGGGAGAGTCTTGTTCCGCGCCCTGCGCCCCGCGCAATCCGAGCACAGCCCCGAGATTAAAGCCGGGTCACAACTGAAGGGGCAGTCCGTCACCTTAGTTATCGGGGGCAACAGGTCGGCGAGCGACCGGACGGCCGTGGATTTGGCCGTGCCCCGATGCCCCATGATAACCACCCCTCCGATGTGCGGGTCGATCACGTTGAGCATCAGCGCGAGCTTCATCTCTTCCTGCCCGACAATCGCGGTGAACGGGAAGGCCGGGGCGCTTTCGCTCGCGGACCTGTTCTGTTGGGCGGATTTCCGGCTCATAATCCGAAGCAATATAGTGACGCGCGCGAGATTCAGTCAACTAGTCTACGGTCAAGCCGACGGAGTGCCTGCCGGAAGCCCCGTCAGGGGCGACCGGGGTGCGGCGGTCCGTTTGGGTGACTCCCGTGCCGTCGGTCGCTCTTACCACAACCGTATAATCACCCGCCTCCACCGGCGACCACTCTTTATGCCACAACACCCATGAGTACTGAGAGGCCGCGGGCTTTATCTCGGCGGGCGTCCATGTCTTTCCGCCGTCGGTGGAGACCTCCGCCCCTGAGACGCCCCTGTCGCCCGCGAAGGCCATGCCCGCGAGCGTCGCCGCCCCATCGACGTTGTACTCGGCCACGTCGATGCGGGACGTGGTCTTGTATTCCGCGCGGTCATCCCACCCGCGCGCCTGCCAGTAGCCTTTGAGATCGAAGTTGACCGGCTCGATGCGCCTGATCCATTTCACGTTCTTCATCCCGTAGATGCCGGGGACTATCAGGCGCAAAGGGTAGCCGTGGGCCGGGGTCAGAGGCTCGCCGTTCATCTCGTAGGCGAGGATCGTGCCGTCTGCGAGCGCGCGGTCAAGAGGGATCGAGTCCCGGTAATCATCGCTCGCGCGAAGGACGACATCGACCACGCCTTCCTTCAACCCGGCCCTTTCGAGCACGTCTCGCAGGCGGACTCCGCGCCACGAAGCATTCCCTATCAGGTCACCCCCGACCTTGTTGTCTATGCACTGAAGCGTCGCGTACTGCTCGACGGCGGGCAGGCCCTTAATATCTTCGTAGGTCAGAGTCAAAGGGGTTTGCACGAGGCCCGCCACTTCGAGCACCCAGCGCGCCGAATCGACCTGCGGGTCGAAGGGGTTCTTCGATACGACGTAGAAATCGTCGGTCGGAGTCACCTCAAGCGCGAGGCCGTCTATGTTCGGGAAGACGCCGTTCCCGTTCTTTACCTTGCCCGACCCGGACCTCCACCACGTGGTCAGAAATGACGAAGCCACTTCATACGCCGCGACCGCGACGACCGCGTAGCCGATGCCGCGAACCAGCCTGCGCCGGCTCAAACGGTAATTATTCGCCCGAGCGATTTCGGGCCGCCCAATATAAAGAGCAGAGGTGAGCCGGAGGGCGATCACGTAGACCGCGAAGACGGCTAGCAGGGCGAGCGAAGTGAAGACCGGCCCCTGGCGGAGGTAGCGGCCGACGAGCCCGCCCCCGAGGGCCGGTACGACGAGAAAGACCGCCACCGCCCAGGCCAGCCCCGCGAAGCCCGTGGACAGCGCGAGCGACGGGGCCCGGTCTTTGAACCTCTCCGAAAAGCGGATGAACGCGACCGCCGCGCCGAGCAGAGCGAGGAAGTAGAGGACCACGCAGCCGACGAAGGCGAGCTTCTTGGCGAAAGGGCCGAGCAACCCGACTCCGACTTCGATGACGGAGATCGGCAGGACCGCGAAGATAAAATGCGCCAGAAGCTCGGGCACGAGCGGCGCGTCGAAGACGAAGCGGGCGACGAAACTCGCGGCCACGCAGGCGAGCGAGGCGAGGAGCGCCACCTGAAACCTGACCTCGCCTTCGGAGGGCTGATCGGGCTCGGTCTTTTGCAGGTCCAGCTTGAGTATTTCCATCATTCACCTTGCGGAGGACGCCGAGAATATTATAGCCGCTGTGTAAATGAATGGAAAAACCGGAACTATTCCCGGCGATAACGGGCCTTTCGATTTATCGGCAAAGTCCGAAGGGCAAAAGCCCGTTCAGAGCTTCCCCATTTCGAGCTTCAGGAGGGCGAAGTCTTCATATACCTTCTCTTTCAGGTCGTCGCGGTAAAACCGGACGGCGGGGTGATAGCCGACGATGAACTTTCTCCCGTCGCGTTCGATCACCTTGCCGCGCGCTTCGTTGATGCTCTTGACGCCGAGCAGGGTCTTCGAGGCGACGACCCCCAGAAGCATCACCAGCCTGGGGTTGATCAACTCGATCTGCTCGAAGAGGTAGTTGGAAGTACACGTCTCGATTTCGAGCTTTCTGGGCGTGCGGTTCTTCGGGGGGCGGCATTTGACGGTGTTCGTTATGAAGAAGTCGGCGCGGTCGATCCCGCTGCCGCTCAGGACCTCGTTCAGGAACCGGCCCGTGGCCCCCACGAACGGGTGGCCCGACTCGTCCTCTTCCCTGCCCGGAGCCTCTCCGATGATCATAGCCTTGGCCGTGGTCTTCCCGTCGCCCGGCACCGCGATAGTGCGCGATTCGTGCAACGGGCATTTGACGCAGGTCCGAATCTGCCGCGCCAGTTCCTCAAGCCTCTTATCCCTCGCCGATTTCGCCATGCCTGTCCGCCTTCTTTTTGAGCCTTCCCGGCTTCACGATGTGGCAGCTTTGCGATAACTAGCCGCAAAATACGCCTGATGTGACGAAATAATTGTAAAAGCAAAAAGCGAGCCTAAATATACCGGGCGTGTTTTGAAATGGGAAATTAATGAGTACAATCGAGGATTGCGAGAGAAAGATCGAAATAGTAAGCTGTCTGCTCTTTCGGGTTTGCCATTTAACGATGGGATTATGGGATCAGGCTAAATGACGGATAAGGACTCAGTGATAACTATCGAGCCGGAGCACGAAACGCTGGCGCGCGCCGCTTCCGCCGGCCGCACGCTCCCTGAAATCGTCGAGGGCCAGTTGAGGACGCTTCAGGTCCAGCACCAGGCGGTCCTCTCCGGCGGCTCGGTCGAAGCGATTCACAAGATGCGCGTGGCGACGAGGAGGCTTCAAGCCTCCCTCGACCTGCTCGAAGTGAAGTCGGGAAATCTCAAGACCCCGAAATTGAAGAAGCAGCTCCGCGAGTGGAGGCGCATGCTCTCGACCGTGCGCAATTACGACGTGTTCCTCCAGCTCATCAGCCTCGAAGCCCCGCCCCGCAAGGCCGGCCGCGGGGAGCAGTTCGCCACCCTCGTCTCCGTCCTTGAGAAGAAGCGCGCGGAGAGGATATCCAAAGTTCAGGACTATCTCTCGAAGGCGGACATCCCGAAATTCGCCGCGAGGCTCGGCATCACGATCCCGCCCCTCCCTAAGCCGACTCAGGCGGCCGATGGCGAAGAGGAGTCGGCTCCGATTAAAGATGAAGCCGGCGAAGCCGCGGTCGAAGAGGGGGCGGTCGAGCGGGCGGAGGGAGTGGCCGGCGAAGGACACGTAACGCCCGACCTGAAGAAGTGGCCGGACGATAGCCGGATCGCCCTTCGCGCGGCCGACCGCATAGATCAAAGGCTGGGGGAGTTTCAGGCCCTCGCCGCGCAGGCGCACGCCACGACCCACCCTCGGGAATTGCACGAGCTTCGCCTCTCGGCCAAGCGTTTGCGCTACCTCCTCGAAATCGTCTCAAACCTCGGGCACGGGGACGCCTCGCGCGCGCTCATATCGCTCCGCTCGATTCAGGACAAGATCGGCGACTGGCATGACCTGGAAGCTCTGGAAGAAGAGATAATCGGCACGGTCTCCAAGCGTAAGTTTCTGAAGAGGCATCTGTCGGAGAGCGCGCACCTGATCCTGGCCGCCGAGCACCTCGAAAAAAAGAAGAGCGCGTTGGTGAAGAGGCTCTTTCCGATCCGGGTCGCGCGCTCCGTCCCGGCCACGTCCCAGAAGCTTGCGAGGGCGCTCCGGCGCAGCGCCTCGCCCCCGAAGACGGAGAGCGAACCGCCCGCTGAAAATACCGGCGGAGAATAGAAGGATAGCCCCTCCCGCGCCGGCGAAGCCCATCCCGGAAGCCGGTAAATCGCCCGGCCTTCGATCCCCCGGAGGGCCGGATTACGTGTTAATATTTCAGCGTCCCGTTTACTGCGAGGAGTCATCCCTACCGTTAAATCTGTACCCCTTCGGACCACGCGGTTTTGATCGAGTCGGCGCTGGCTTGCTTTAGAATCGGAGAAATTATTGAACGGATTCTCGTTTTATTGTTCGTCAAATCGGTTGCTGATTTTAATTAATATTTGCGGGCTATAATATGAAATTTCGTGAAGCGCTCGGGCTGGCCTTAAGCGCCATCAGGGCGCACAAGATGCGTTCTTTCCTGACCCTGCTGGGCATCATCTTCGGCGTGGCGACCGTGATCGTGGTCGTGTCACTGATCGAAGGGTTCAATAAATACGTGGACGATAAGATCGCGAACCTGGGGGCGAATGCGTTCGTCGTGAACAAAATGGGCATGGTCACGAGCCTTCAGGAGTGGATCGACAAGAGCAAGCGGAACAAGGACATTAAGCTGGACGACCTGCGCGCGATCAAAGAGAACCCCACCTGCGTCCGCGACGCGGCGGCGGTGGCGAGCAGGCGCACCTCCGCGAAGTACGACACGCGCCTGCTTCAGGACGTTTCGCTGCGCGGGGTGACCCACAACATGATCGACATAGACACGGTCAGGGTCGGTACATCAGCTCGGAGGACCAGGAGAGCAGCCGCAACACCTGCTTCGTCGGCTACGAGATCGTGAACCAGTTCTTCCCCACGGTCGACCCGATCAACAAAGAGATCAGAGTGGACGGCAGAGTTTACCGCATCGTGGGGGTCGCGGAAGAGATAGGGACCGTCTTCGGTAACCCCCAGGACAATTTCGTAATAATACCGATAACCACGTTTCAAAAAGCTTACGGCACGCGCGGCAGCGTCTCGCTCAAAGTGTCAGCCACGAGCCCCGACACTATGGAGAAGGCGCAGGACGAGGTGCGCGTCACCCTCCGCTCGCGGAGGCACCTGAACTACCACGAGCCCGGCAACTTCGGGATCATCACGGGTGACGCCATCAACAACCTGCGCGAGCAGATATTCGGGACGATCTCGATAGTCACGGTCGGCGTCACGTCGATAGCCCTGATAGTCGGGGGCATAGTCATCATGAACATCATGCTGGTCACGGTCACCGAGCGGACGCGCAAGATCGGGATAAGGAAGTCGCTCGGCGCGAAGCGGCGCGACATCCTCAAGCAGTTCCTCGCCGAGTCCACCGTGCTCTCCCTGTTCGGAGGCGCGGCGGGCGTGGCCCTCGCTTATGGCCTGGGCCAGCTCGCGACGGCGCTCTTCTCCCTGCCGACTGCGCTCCCGATATTCTGTACCCTCATGGCCCTGAGCGTGTCGGGCGCATCGGGCTCTTCTTCGGAATATACCCGGACTGGAAGGCTGCGAAACTGGACCCCATCGAGGCGTTGAGGGTCGACTGATTCACGGGCGGGCGGGCGGGAGTGAGAAGGTATGAAAAGACAGGACGTGACCGAAAGCGTGCGGATGGCGTTCGATACTTTGAGGTCGCACAAGTTCCGCTCATTCCTGACGGTGCTGGGCGTCGTCATCGGCACGGTGACGGTGATGGTCATAGCCTCGTTCATCTCGGGGCTCGATAAGAAATTCCAGGACGAGATTCAGGTCTTCCGGACCAACAGGATATTCATCTACAAATTCGATCCGGGGATCCGGGTGGGCAACCTGACGGCCGAAGAGCGGATGCGCAAGTCGCTCACGTTCGAAGACGCGATGGCGATAAAGGAGCAGTGCCCTTCGATCACTTACGTTGCCCCGTTCCTCGGGCCTGACGGCGTCGCCAAGGTGCGCTACCAGAACGAAGAACTCTTCGTCACCAGGTACAGGGCACCCTCCCCGAGTACGAGCGCATGGCGACCGTCGAAGTGGCCGACGGGAGGTTTTTCACCGAGATCGAGAACCAGAAGCGCGAGATGGTCTGCGTCATCGGCGGCAACATCGCCGAGAAATTCTTCCCCCACGTGAGCGCTTTAGGCAAAGAGATTCTGGTCGACGACAAGCCCATGAGAGTGATCGGCGTGCTCGCCAAGCAGGACAACTTCTTTATGAGCGAGGATGACGGGGCAATCAAAACCAGGCGGTCTACGTGCCCTACCAGACGGTCAGGAAGATGTACCCGAAGGCCGAGGATCACTTCGTGATGGCCCAGGCCGCCGAGGGGAAGATGTCTCAGGGCATGGACGAGGTCACGCAGGTCCTCCGCCGCCGCAGAGAGGTGCCTTACGACAAGCCGAACAACTTCGGGCTCTCAAGCCCGGAAGCGATGACCGAACAGTTCCACCAGATCACGGGGGGCATAGCCATACTCATGTTCGCGATTTCGAGCGTCGGCCTGTTGATCGGAGGCATCGGCGTGATGAACGTCATGCTCGTCTCCGTCACCGAGCGCACTAAAGAGATCGGGGTCCGTAAAGCCATCGGGGCGCGCCGCCGCGACATCATGAGGCAATTCCTGATAGAGGCGATGGCGTTGACCGGGGCCGGGGGCCTGCTCGGGATAGCAATCGGGTGGGTGCTGAGCCTACTCGTGAACCTGATCCTGCCGGTCTACGTGCCGTCCTGGGTGCCTATCGTCGGCCTGAGCGTCTCGATGTCGATAGGTCTTTTATTCGGGATGTGGCCCGCGATGAAGGCGGCGAGACTCGACCCAATCGAGGCCCTGCGGTACGAATGAGGTTCCCGCATAAGCCGCCCGCGCGCCGTCACACCGGGCGGTCGCAGAATCTACAGACCGCCGCGCCCGCCTTGATCGTCTCGGCGCAATGCGGGCATTTTTGCTGGCCCTTCTGCTCCCTTCGGATGAAGACCACGACGAACACCAGCATCGCGAGGCCGAACAGGACCGCTACGAGCAACCCTCCGATTATGAAATAGTCAGACCGCCCGAGCCCACCCATCCGACAGCCCTCAGCACTCGAAAGTCACGGGCCCGGCGTCCGGCCTGTGAATCTCTTCGAGCGCCCGGATGACGAAGGGCCGCGCCATCTGTTTGCGCCAGTTCATGAGGAAGTCCGTGTTGTCGAGGGGCCGCGCCCTGACGTAGCAGGCTTCGGCCGCCGCCCGAATGCGCTCCTCGTCGAGAGGGTGCCCGACGAGCATCTCTTCCGCCTCTCTCACCTTGACCGGCGCGGGCGCGATCCCGCCCAGTATCAGGTTCGCCTTTGAAACGGTCCCGTCTTCCGAGAGGTCCAAGGCCGCGGCCACTCCGAGCACGGGGAAATCGAACGAGCCGCGCCTTCGCAGCTTCTTGTAAACCGCGCGGGTGCCGTTGGCGGGGGGCAGGTGGATCTCGGTCAGCAGCTCGTCCGGCCTCTTGTGCAGGTAATTGATCCCGTCGTGGTTGTAGAGGTCCGCTATGTCGATCAGCCTGTCGTCCCCGGCCGAGACGAGGCGGACTTTAGCCCCGAGGGCGACCATCAACGGGGCTAGGTCGGACGACTGCACGGCCCAGCACTTCGGGCTGCTCGGGGCGACCCAGCATATCTCCCCGTCCTTCTTCATGCAGAAGTTGATGCCTTTTCGCCATTCATAATTCTGGTCGTAGTAATTGCACCGCGTGTCGAGCAGCAGGTTGCCCCCAACCGTCCCCATGTTCCGAAGGAGCGGGGTGGAGATCAACCTGGCCGCGCTCGCGACCGCCGGGTATTCGTCCCTGATGACCGGGTGGTCGCAGATTCGCGTGAGCGATACGGAAGCGCCGATGACCATCCCGCGCGCGGAATCCCACCGGACCTCGCTCAGTTCTTTGAGCCGCGCGACCGTTATAACGGTCGCGGGCGTCTGTTGCCGCCGCTTCATGTTGGGGTAGAGGTCCGTGCCGCCCGCGACGAACATTCCGCCGGGGCCCGCGTCGGCCATCATCCTGACCGCGTCCCTGATCTTCTTAGGCACGCGGTAATCGAATTTCGGGAGTCGCATCATAAGCGGTCAATAATCTCCGGTTCTAAATCAATCTCTCGCATGCACGGCCTCGCGCGGCAGGGCCTTGCCGTCGCCGCCTTCCGCAGGCGTCTGCACTTTCAGGGGCGCGGGCCACAGGACTTCGGGGACCGATTTCGGCCCGAATCTCGCCTCCTTGCCCTGAGCCTTCGCGCGGATTGCCGCGAGCACTTTCTCGGGGGTCGCGGGCACTTCGTCGACCCGGACGCCCACCGCGTCGTAGATGGCATTAACGACGGCGGGCGGGATGGGCAGTAGCGGCCCCTGCCCGACCTCCTTCGCGCCGAATGGGCCGTTCGGGTCCGGGTCCTCGATCAGGTAGGTCTTCACGTCGCACATCTCAAGCGTGGTCGGGCTCTTGTATTCGAGCATGGAGGGAAACTTGTGCACGATGTTCCGGTTGCCCCGGTAAACCATCTCCTCCATCAACGCCTCGCCCAGCCCCATGTAGACGCTCCCTTCGACCTGCCCCATCACGAGCATGGGGTTGATCGACTGCCCGATGTCATGAGCGATCCACACGCGCTCGACGACGACGATCCCGGTCTCCGGGTCCACGTCCACTTCGGCGATGGCGGCCGAGTAGCTGTAGGCCGGGGAAGGCCCGACGCCCGCGCCCTTGAACTTGCCCGGAGAGGCCGGAGGGGTGTAAGAGCCGACCGTCCCAATCGTGCCGAACCTGGCCTCGGCCATCTGCACGGCCTCGGCGAACGAGACGCCCGTTTCCGGGTTTTCGACATCGAAGACCCGGCGCTCGGCGAACGAGAGGTTCTCAATCGGGGCGCCCAGCTTCTCCGCCACCGCCATCGTCAGCAGCTCGCGCGCGCGCTCGGCCGCCTGCAACGCCGCGTTCCCGGTCATCAAGGTGACGCGGCTCGAGTAGCTGCCGAGGTCGACCGGTGTGAGGTCGGTGTCCGAGGTCACGACGCGGATGTCGAACGGGTCGATCCCCAGCACCTCCGCGACCACGTAAGCGAGCACGGAATCGGAGCCCTGGCCGATGTCGGTCGAGCCGCACATCACGCAGACCCCGCCCTGCCGGTCGAGGCGGAGCTGCACCCCGGAGTGGGGCATGCTGTTCCAATATATCGGGAGGCCCGCGCCCGAGAGGTAAGAGCCGCAGGCGATGCCGACCCCCTTCCCGTATGGGAGCTTCCGGTGTTTGTCCTTCCAGCCCGCGCCTTCGACCACTTTCTCGATGCACCTGCCGAGGCCCATGCTGCCGATCCGCAGGTAATTCGCGGTCACGGAATTCGGCGGGGCCAGGTGCGCCATCCGCATCTCCGCCGGGTCGAGGCCCAGCTCTTCTGAAATCTTATCGACCTGCACTTCCAGGGCGAAGCGGGGCTGCGGGGTCCCGTGGCCGCGCTTGGGGCCGCACGGGGGCTTGTTCGTGAAGCAGCGCACGCCCTCGAATTTGTACCGAGGAATCTCGTAGGTTACGGTCTGGAGCGCGCCCGTGTAGAAAGTGCTCGCCACCCCGTAGCTGCCGTACGCGCCGCCGTCGAGGAACGAGCGGAAGTGCATGGCGGTGATCGCCCCGTCGCGCTTCACGCCGGTCTTCACCCACATCAGGACCGGGTGGCGGCCCCTGTGACAGTAGAAGACCTCCTCGCGCGTCAAGGCGACTTTCACGGGCCGGCCCGTCATCATCGCCAGCTTCGAGATCGCGACCTCGTGATTGAACGGGTCGCTCTTGCCGCCGAAGCCTCCGCCGTTGGGGGTAGCGATGACCCGGATGTGACTAGCCGGCAGTTGCAGGGTCTTCGCCAGAGCGCGGTGGACGTAGTGAGGGGTCTGGGTCGCGCTCCACAGGGTCAGCTTGCCGTCCGCGTCGAAATGCGCGACCGCGGCGTGCTGTTCCAGGGGGAGGTGGGTGTTGCCCTGATAAAAGAAGATGTCTTCGCGCACCAGGTCGGCTTCCGCGAACCCCTCATCCATGTCCCCGAATTCGAGCGAGACGTTCTTGTGAACGTTGCCGTAATCGCCGTAGTCGTGGATGCGGGGCTCCCGCGTTTCCAGAGCCTCTTCAATCGTCGCGATGGGCTTGAGCTTCTCGTACTCGACCTCGATCAGGTCCATGGCTTCGAATGCGGTGTCTTCGTCTATGGCGGCGATGGCGGCGACGGGGTCCCCGATGAAGCGCACCTTGTCTATGCAGAGGGCGTGCTCGTCCTGGCTCACGGGAAGAATCCCGTAAGGTATGGGCAGGTCCTTCCCGGTGATCGCCGCGACGACGCCCGGAAGCCGCAGGGCCCTGGACACGTCGACGCTCTTGACCGCCGCGTGAGGGACCGGGCTTCGCAGCAGCTTCGCGTGAAGCATGCGGGGCAGCGTTATGTCGTCCGCGAACCGGGTCTGGCCCGTACACTTCGCGCGGGCGTCGACCTTGCGGAAGGGCTTGCCGATGACCTTCCTCGGCTTGCCGTTGTTACCGTTATTCGTAGCCATAAACCGTCTCTCTGGCGGGCTCGGCCTCTTCGCCGCGCATGCGCGCGGCCGCGAGCTCGACCGCCTCGTAAATCTTTATATAACCGGTACAGCGACAGAGATTCCCCGCCAGGGCCTCTTTGATCTCTTCCCTGCCGGGGTCGGGGTTCTTTTCGAGCAGCTCCTGGGCGACCAGCAGAAAGCCGGGCGTGCAATAGCCGCACTGGGCCGCCCCGAGGTCGGCGAACGTCTCCTGCAAAGGGTGCAGCTCGCCGTTCACCGACATGCCTTCGACGGTGGTGACCTCCCGGCCTTCCACGTCGAGCCCGAGCGTGAGACAGGACAGGACGGCCTGCCCATCTAACAGGACCGTGCAGACCCCGCACTCGCCCAGCTCGCACCCGTGCTTGGTGCCGGTCAGGGCCATGTCTTCGCGCAGGACTTCGAGGAGGGTTTTGTGCGGGGCAAAAGCGACCTCCACCTCTTCGCCATTGGCGACGAATTGAATGTGAACCTTCTGTTTCTTTCTTGCAGCCATCTGTTTCGTCGTTACCTGAGCCCGCAGCACTTCCGGCAACGCGGGGGTGCGCGAGGGGTTGTCTAAGGTCTGTTAAGTCGGGACCATGCCAGCTTCAATAAGAAGGTAGTTTATCCTAAATCCCGGCTAAATCCTAATTCGGATTCTGTGGGTGAAGAGGATGGAGAACGGCTTTCGGTTTCCACTTTTCCGAATCATACGAGGCCCGAAACTGGAAACCGAAAACCGTAAACTTTCTCTGCGCTACACGCTCCCCGAGGTCGTGGGCCGGGCCGACGCGCCCGACTTCAAACGCTCTTCGACCGCATTCCAGTCGATGTTGGAAAAGAACGCCTCTATGTATTTGGGGCGCTCGGCCGGCTTGTAATCGAGCAGGAACGCGTGCTCCCAGACATCCATGATCAGCACCGGGTTGAAGCCCGCCACGTTGCCCACCTGATGCAACGTGATCCAGTGGTTCGACAGCAGCCCGTTCGTCGGGTCCTCGTAGCAGACCGCCCAGCCGACCCCGCGCATCTTCCCGATGCTCACGAAATCCGCCTTCCAGATGTCGTACGACCCGAAGCTCGCTTCCGCGGCCTTCAGGAACCGCGAGTTCTTCGAGGGGTCCCCCGCGCCATCTTTTTTCATGTTGCCGAAGTAGTACTCGTGCAGGACCATGCCGTTGTACTCGAACCCGAGGCGGCGCGTCAGCTCCGAATAAGCGGGCATCTCTTCCTGATCGACTTTCCCGTCGCTCAGGAATTCCGTTATCTTCGCCGTCAGCTTGTTCGTCTCCTTGACGTAGCCTTCGTACAGCTTGAAATGCATCTCAAGAGTCTGATCGGAGATGCCGTTCAGTCCGCTCAGGTTGAACTGTTTCGGTGTGTACTCCTTACGAGGAATCATCGCCCTTGCCTCCTTTTATGGACCGCCCGCACCCCTGCCCGTTCTGTTTCGCATGAAACCCACAACCGCGCCACAGTACCTTTAGATTACAGCAGAGAGCCGGGGACATAGCAACCGCGCCGGACGCCGCGCCCGCCCCATCACCTCGGCCCCGCCAGCCAGCCGCGGCTCAGGTAATCGGCGAACGTGAGCGCGATCATCAGGCCGAACCAGAAGAAGCCCGCGCAGACGACTATCCAGGTGAGGCGGCTGCTGTAGCGGACATGCATGAAGTAGAGCACGACGAGCGTCGCCTTGAAGACGGCTATCGCCATCGCCACGACGTTGTTAAATGGGCCGAGGTCGACGAAGGCCACGGCGATGGTCACGCCCGTCAGGACCAGCAGCGTGGCGAAGATCGCGTAGTAGATTTTTTTCGGAACCACATGCTCGGACATGTTCTTCAGTGCCTCCCGATAAGGTAGAGAAGGGGGAAAAGGAATATCCAGACTATGTCGACGAAGTGCCAGTAGAGGCCGGAAATCTCCACGGGGGAGTGGTACTCGCTCGTGAAGCGGCCCCTCTTCGCCATGAAGACCAGCACGGCGAGTATGCCCAGCCCGATGATCATGTGCAGGGCGTGGATGCCGGTCATCGCGAAATATATCCAGAAAAACATCTGCACTTTGTAGGGGTCGAGCCCCCCCGGGGCGTCGGGGAAGGGCTGCGTCTCTTCCGCCACGGGCTGCGCGGTGTTCGGCTGCCCGAGGCCCGCCGACTCGCCCCCCTGATACTGCCCGCCCTGCCCCTCCTGGTGACCGTCGCCGCCTCCCCACTTGAAGCCCACTCCGGGGAAGAGGTGGTGCTCGAATTTTTCCGCGTACTCGACGGCCTTGATGCCCAGGAATGCCGCGCCGAGTATCATCGTCAGGACCAGGAAGATGATCTGCAACCGCTTCGTCCCCAGCTGCGCGTAGTAGACCGCGAGCGCCATGGTCAGGCTGCTGCAGATCAGGATGGCGGTGTTGACTCCGCCCAGGACCCAGTCGAGTTCGTGGCTCGCGGCGGCGAACTCGGCCGCGTAGTAGTACCGGTACAGGATGTAAACCAAGAACAGGCCGCCGAAGAACATGATCTCCGTGACCAGGAAGACCCACATCCCGAGCGTGCCGGCCTCACGCTGCTGCTCCATGTTGTCGAAGTGGTGGGCGAGCGACGAATGCGCGTCGGTCGAATGCTCTACGGTATGAGTATCAGCCAACTTTAATCTCCTGTGAAAGCAGATGAATCGTCCCCGCCGCGCCGAAGGCTCCCCGGCGCGGCGGGCATTCAACGTCCCGCCTAGCCCGGCTGATCGTCGGGCTCGGTCTTGCCTATGATCTCCATCTCTTCCCTCGGCCTGAACTCGTAAGCCTCCCAGGTGACGACCGGGGTGACCTCAAAATTCTCGGTCGGCGGCGGCGAAGTGGTCGTCCATTCCAGCCCGACGGCCCCCCACGGATTACGCAGGGCTATGGGGCCGTAGCGCATAGACCAGATGAAATAGATCATCGGCACGAGCATCCCGACCCCCAGGATGGAAGCGCCCGCCGTCGACATCACGTTCAACACCTGATACTCCTCCGCGTAGGCGTGGTACCTGCGGGGCATCCCGAGGTATCCGAGGACGAACTGCGGGAAGAACGTGAGGTTGAACCCGACGAAGATGACGAGGGCGGCGAACCTGGCCCAGCCTTCCGGGTACATCCGGCCGGTGATCTTCGGCCACCAGTAATGCAGGCCCCCGAGGTAAGCCATCATGGTCCCCCCGACCATGATGTAGTGAAAATGCGCGACCACGAAGTAGGTGTCATGCACGTGAACGTCGAGGCCGAGCGCCGCGAGGAACAGCCCGGTCATGCCCCCTATGGTAAACAAACCGATGAAGCCCATCGCGTAGAGCATCGGGGTCATGTACGAGATCGACCCCCGGTACATCGTGGCCGTCCAGTTGAAGACCTTGATCGCCGACGGGATCGCCACGGCGTAGCTCAGGAACGAGAAGATCATCCCGGCGTACACCGACTGGCTGCTGGTGAACATGTGGTGCCCCCAGACCAGGAAGCCGAAGACGGCTATGGCGATGCTCGCGAAGGCGATGAAGCGGTAGCCGAATATGTTCTTCCTCGACATGTTCGCGACCAGCTCGCTGACCACGCCCATCGCGGGCAGGACCATGATGTAGACCGCCGGGTGTGAGTAGAACCAGAAGAGGTGCTGGAACAGGACTGGGTCGCCCCCGAGCGCGGGGTCGAACACGCCTATGCCGACCAGACGCTCGAACGCCACGAGCAGGACCGTGATGGCGATGACCGGGGTGCCCAGGATCATGATCAGGCTCGTCGCGTAGTTCGACCAGATGAAGAGCGGGAGCCTGAACCACGTCATCCCCGGAGCCCTCATCGTGTGGACCGTGACGATGAAGTTCAGCCCCGTGAGGATCGACGAGAACCCGGTGATGAAGACCCCGATGCCCGTCATGACCACGTTGCTCGTGGAGTAGTTCGTGCTGTAGGGGGTGTAGAAGGTCCAGCCCGTGTCGACCCCGCCCGAGATGATCGCGATCAGGGTGAAGAGCGCCCCCAGGTTGTAGACGTACCAGCTCAGCAGGTTGAGCTTCGGGAAGGCCAGGTCTTTAGCCCCGATCATTATCGGCACGAGGAAATTGCCCAGCACGGCGGGCACGGAGGGGATCAGGAAGAAGAAGACCATGACTATGCCGTGCATGGTGAAGAGCCGGTTGTAGGTCTCCGCGCGGACGAAGTCTCCGGGCGGGGTCAGCAGCTCAAGCCTGACCGCCACCGCGAATGCGCCTCCGAGGAAGAAGAAGAGCGTGATGGAGGCGAGGTATAAGAGCGCGATGCGCTTGTGATCGACTGTGAGCAGCCAGGACTTGACGCCGTACCTGGCGTTTATGTAGTGGATGCGAGGTGCAACTGGCGCGACTGTTGTGCTCATAATATCCTACCCGGTTACTGTGGGGGCCTCCTGTTTTCTTCCGGCCGCACGGGGCCCTGAGGCCCCCTCCGCTCTCCGCCCGACGCCCCGCCGGGGCCTCCCCGGATGTTATTCGGCTGGGTCGGGGCGAGGGGGTTGGACCTTTGCGACTCCGGGACCGGGGCCCCGGTGGTGGTGCCGCCCGACCCTTCCGCCTGCCCTAACGACCTGATGTACTCGACGAGCTGCAACAACTGCTCTTCGCTCACCAGCCCCTGGAACGTCGGCATGATGGGCTGGTAGCCCGCGTGAATCTTCGCCCTCGGGTTCACTATCGACTCACGGATGTAGCTCTCGTCGGCGATGACGTTCTGCCCGTTTTCGAGCTCCACGGGCTTGCCGAACAGCCCTTCGAGGGTCGGGCCGCGGCCGGCGGGCTCCCCGCCCGCGCGGTGGCAGGTGTTGCACGCGAGGTCCTGAAAGACCTTCTGGCCCGAGGCGGAGAGGGACCCTTCGACCCGCCCCCCGGCCAGCCACGCCTGGTAATCGGTCGGCTCCATCACCACGACCGAGCCGATCATCCCGGAATGGGAAGTCCCGCAATACTCGGCGCAGAAGAGGTGGTAGGTGCCCGGCTTGGTCGCCTCGAACCAGAGGTACGTGTACCTGCCCGGCACGACGTCCGACTTGACGCGGAAGGCCGGGACGAAGAAGCTGTGGATCACGTCCTCGGTGGTCATCGTCAGCTTCACCTTCCGCCCGACGGGGACGTGGAGCTCGTTGATCTCGCGCTGGCCGGAGAGGTGCTGGAATTTCCACATCCACTGCTTCCCGACGACGTACACGTCGAGCGAGCCTTCGGGCGGGTGTGATATTTCAAAGTAGAGGGCCGCGCCCCACACGAATATGAAGCACGAGACTATGAACGGGACCACGGACCAGACCGTCTCCAGCTTCACCGACCCCGCGATGGGCCTCGGCAGTTCGTCGGGCGACCGCCTGCGGTACTTGACGGCGAAGTAGGCTATCGTGCCCGCGATGCCGACGGAGATGACCAGAGTGAGCCCGACTAAAGACAGGTAGAGCGCGTCGACTTCCCAGGCGACGGTCGACGCCTGCTCGGGCATCAGCGGCAATGAAGACTGCATGAGTAGAACCATAGGTTAAGCTGCCCCTCCTACGCTCGCGCGATCCGGCTCCGGGCCCCTCCTCCGCATGATCAGCAGGAGGGCGAGGAGGCCGACTATCGTTGCGATTCCGCCAAGGCGCATGAAATTCATGATGACCGGGCCATACTTGCCCGTGGCCGGGTCGTAGTGGTAGCAGTACAGAAGCACCGCGTCCACGGGCGAGCCGATCCTGCTCTCGGAAGCCTCGATAAGCCCGAGGCGCACGTCGACCGGGGCGTACTCGATGCCGTAAAAATACCTTGAGAGTTTGCCTCCGGGCGTGAGCACCATGATGCCGCTTGAGTGCGCGAACTGCTTCGTCCCTTCGTCCCAGGCATACTTGAACCCGACGGCCCGCGTCAGGCGGTCGACCGACTCCTGACCGCCGGTCAGGAAGTGCCAGCCGTCGCCCGCGCCCGGCCTCTTGTACCGGCCGATGTAGCCCTGCTTCTTATCGGTTGCGAGCGCAGGGGTCTCGCGCGGGTCGAAGCTCACGGTCACGACCTCGAACTCGCGGCCGATGTCGAACTTCAGGGTGCCCAGGCAACTGACTAGCCCGTTGAGCACCTGGTTGCAGAGCATCGGGCAGTCGTAATAGACGAGCGAGAGGATGACGGGCTTCTCTCCGAAGTAATCCCCGAGCCGCACCTCGCGGCCCGCCTCGTCCCTGAAGATCAGGTCGAGCGGCACCTGTTCGTTCAACCTCTGCTCGATGCCGATGTCCTGTAGGACCTTCGGCTTCCCCTCCTGCCGCGCCACGTCCGGCATAGGCGCGTGCCCCGGCCCGCTCTGCGCTAAGGCCTGAAGGTCGGACGCGAATATGAGCGACGCCGCGGCGAGAAGGCTCGCGGCGAACCGTTGTCTTGATGCTGCTATCACTGCCGCCTCCTCCTCTGCAACACTTTCCCCGAGCTTTGGTCCGAGGGCACTGACTCTTCGACCTCTTCGGGCCGGGCGGCCGTCGGCTTCGAGGGGAGCCCCTGCTGAAGCACGAGCTTCTTCGCCTCCTCGATGGGTATCCTCACCACGCCCGCATTCTGGTCGACCCAGCCGTAGCTCGAAATGGCCTGTTCCTCCTCCGCCTTCATCCGCTTCCACTCGTCCAGAGGGTGTACCTCGTGGCCCGGCATAAGCTGGAGGCGCGGCTCGGGCGGAATGTTGGTCCGCTCGGAAGCGAGCGGCCCCGGCGGAGTCGCTTGCTTCCGAGCCCGGCCCTCGAGGAACCCGAAGAAGAAATACAGGCCGACGGAGATGACTACTATCGCGACCGTAAGGAATGTTAGGAACTTAGCAATCGGACTGATGGGCACGTCCGTGTGCTCGTGCTTCACGTCCTCGTTCTGGATGTAGGACACGTCCGGCAGCTCGTCCGGGTGAGCGTCGTGACCGTTACCGTGATCTTTCCTGGCCATAAATTCTCCGTCTGAAACCGCTGTTATCGATCCCCCGCATGGCGCGTCAATGGCCGCCCGTGTGGGCCAGAGCCTTCTCAAGGTTCGGGTCGCGAACCGGCAGAAGCGGCCTCTTCTTTAACTGAAACAGGAAGTAGGCGAGCCACAACCCCCCGAGCCCCAGGGCCGCGAAGATCGCGGCCGGGTAATAGAGCCAGCTCGCGTGCCCCGCCCCCCCGTTGTGCCCTGCGTCATGCCCCCCGACCGAGTCGAAGGCCGGGAGGATGACCCAGCTCAGGTCGACGAAGCGCATGAAAAAGATGAGCCCCGCGACGACGACTATCAGCCGGGCGTTGCGCTTGAGGTCGCGCGACAGCAGCATCACGAAGGGGAGGACGAAGTGGAGCAGCAGGATGGCGAGCCCGACGTACTGCCAGCCGTTGTTCAGCCTCCGGACGTACCACGGGGTCTCTTCGGGCAGGTTGCCCGACCATATGATGAGGAATTGCGACAGGTGAAAATAGGCCCACAGCATCACGAACGCGAGCATCAGCTTCCCCAGGTCGTGCAGGTGCCGGGGCTGAAGCAGGCCCGCCATCGGCTCCCACTTCGACAAAAGCACGATGACCGCGATGGTGAACGCCATCGCCGTGAGCGCCTGGCTACCCATAAAGAGGATGCCGTAAATAGTCGAGAACCACTCGGGCTCAAGCGACATCACCCAATCGATTGAGGCGAACGTGACCGTCGCCCCGAAGAGGACGAGCCCCGGCCCGCTGATCGTCTGCATGCTGCGGACCAGATTTCTGTCGCCCGTCCGGTCCTGTTCGAGAGACCGCTTGTTCAGCATGTGCGCGAGGAAGAACCACGCCGCGAAATAGATCACGGCCCGCGCCAGAAAGAAGGGCACGTTCAGGTAGTAGTGCGCCTTCTGGTGGAGGTGGTGGTTGTTCGCGACCACGTCCGGGTCGGACCAGATGTATAGGAACGGGATGCCGACGACGATGGGGATGAAGAAGACCGCGATGAGCGGGAAGGTCCGGCTCGACGATTCGAGTATGCGCCGGATCATGATGCCCCACGCGCCGCCCGACATGTGCTGCACCATCAGGATCGCGAGCGACCCGAGGGCGATCCCCGCCCAGAACATGAACGCCAGCAGGTAGGAGCGGAAGAAGATCGTGAGATCGAACAGAGCGGCGGCCGCGCTCAGGACCACCCCCACTATCCCAAGGATCATGGCGCGCTGCCGGAAGCGGTCC
Organism: Blastocatellia bacterium; assembly: GCA_035634255.1. GTDB lineage: Bacteria > Acidobacteriota > Blastocatellia > UBA7656 > UBA7656 > DATLMR01. The sequence continues at coordinate 7,366 of DASQDI010000103.1, read as the reverse complement.
AGTTCCGGCGGGGCGGTTTCGGTGATTTCGATCATTGCTGATTCCCTTCCTGTCTCTGGCCCCCCGGCGTCATATTGCCGCGCCGGTCCTGGGGCACGTCCGAGATGGTGCCCTGCTGACTGCGCTGGAGCGCCCGGATGTAAGCGATGATGGCCCACCTGTCACGCGGAGTGATCTGGGCGGAATAATCGGGCATCGCCCCGAACCCGTTCGTGATCACGTCGAAGAAGTAGCCGACGGGGGCCTGCCTCAACCGGTCGTCGTGCAGCGAAGTCGGCTTCCGATAGCCGCGCCTCACCACCATCCCATTCCCGTCGCCCGTGCGCGAGTGGCAGACCGAGCAGTAGATGTTGTATCGCTCCTCGCCCCTGTCCATCACCTGCTGCGTGACGGGGATCGGGAAGGCCGAGACGAATCCCTGATACTGGGCCTGCACCTCGGATGATCGATTCGTGTCGGCGGCCCCGAGCCCGGCCCCGCCCCCCGCCGAGCCTGCGTTCGGGGTGGCCGCCGCCCCTGTCGCCGCTCCCGCGCCCGAGGCCGGTTGATTCTGCCCGCCCTGATCCTGACCCTGGCCCGCCGCGCGCGACTGCTGGCCGCCCGCGGCCCTGCCGGTGAAGAACTCCACGTCTTCGTTCAGGAATCCCCGCGCCACCGTGCCCTCCACCGGGGGGCGCGAGCTTCGACCGTCCTCGAAAAAGGTGGTCGGTTCCAAAGGCTCGTACTTGGGCTGGTCGTGCATGTCCTGACGGCACCCGGCCGCCGCCGCAACCGCGAAGAGCAGCCCGGCCAGCCTCAAGCCTTTGAGGATTTCCTCGAAGCTAGTCCTCCACATTGGTCACCTCTCTCGGGTTGAGGCTGTTCATAAAAGCCCGCGTCTCTTCGGAATCGAACTTGGGGTCCTGCGCCTCGATGAGCAGGAAGAAATGGTTTCGGCTGGCGAGGTCGAACCCCGGAGTGTTGAAGACCGGGTGGTAAGGCTGCGGCAGCCCGTTGAGCGCCAGCATCCCCAGAACGGCCGTGAGCGCCGCGACGAGGATGGTCATCTCGAACGTCACGGGGATGAACTGCGGCCAGCTGTGGAGCGGGCGGCCGCCCACGTTGAGCGGGTAATAGATCACCGACGCCCAGTACTGCAACCCGTACCCGACGAGCGCCCCCACGATCCCCCCGATCAGCACGAGCAGGGGGAGCCTCGTGTGGCGGATGCCTATGGCCTCCGTCAACTCCTCAATCGGGTAGGGGGTGAAGGCGTCCATCTTCCTGTACCCTTCCTCATAAGCCCGCCGGGCCGCGGCCACCACCGCCGTCGGGGTGTCGAATTCGGCGATCACGCCGTAAAGAGTCGGTCTCGGTGTCCTCATCTCTAAACCTCTTTAGCCTCCGCCTCGTTGACCTCCGCCTGCGGGAGTATGGTCCTCATCTCGAAGATCGAGATCATCGGCAGGAACCTGATGAACAGGAAAAGCAGGGCGAGGAAGAGGCCGATGGTGCCGATGTACATCGACCAGTCCCAGAACGTCCCGGAGTACATGCCCCAGGACGAGGGGAGGAAGTCGCGGTGCAGGCTCGTGACGATGATGACGTAGCGTTCGAGCCACATGCCTACGTTAACGATGATGGAGATCACGAACAGGACCGGCACGCTGTGGCGGACGCGCCGCGACCAGAGGAATTGCGGGGTGATGACGTTGCACAGGATCAGGGCCCAGTACATGTACCAGTATGGCCCAGTCATCCGGTTCTTAATCATGTACTCTTCGTACGTGTTCGCGCTGTACCACGCCATGAAGGCTTCCATCATGTAGCCGTACGCGACTATCAGCCCGGTCGCGAGCATGATCTTGGCCATGTTGCGCAGGTGCCTGAGGGTGATGAAATCTTCTAGGCCGTAGAACTTCCTGAGAGGGATCGCGAGGGTCATCACCATCGCGAAGCCGGAGTAGATGGCCCCCGCGACGAAGTAAGGCGGGAAGATCGTCGCGTGCCACCCCGGAAGGACCGCCACCGCGAAGTCGAAGCTGACGACCGTGTGGACGGAGACGACCAGGGGCGTCGCGAGGCCCGCGAGCAGCAGGTAGGTCGTCTCGTACCGGTGCCAGTGGCGCGCCGAGCCCCTCCAGCCCATCGCCAGCAAACCGTATATCTTCTTGGCCGCCGTCTTCTTCGCCCTGTCGCGGAGGGTCGCGAAGTCCGGGATCAGGCCGATGTACCAGAACAGGGCCGACACCGTCGCGTAGGTCGAGACCGCGAACACGTCCCAGATCAGGGGGCTGCGGAACTGCGGCATCAGCTGCATCGTGTTCGGGTATGGGAAGAGCCAGTAGGCCAGCCACGGCCTGCCCGTGTGGAGCAGCGGGTAGAGGCCCGCGCAGGCCACCGCGAAGAGGGTCATCGCCTCCGCGAACCTGTTGATCGACGTTCTCCACTCCTGCCTGAGCAGGAGCAGGATCGCCGAGATCAGGGTGCCGGCGTGCCCGATGCCGATCCACCAGACGAAGTTCAGGATGTCGAAGCCCCACCCGACCGGTATGTTGATGCCCCAGATCCCCACGCCTTTGAACACGAGGTAGGCGATTGTGTAGAACAGCATCATCACCAGCATGAAGGCCAGGCCGAAGCCGACGAACCAGCCAAAGGGGGTGCGGCGCGAGAGCGCTATCGAAGCTATCTTGTCCGTGACCGACCCGAACGTGTAGCCCGGCCCGATCACGGGCGGCTTCGTCAGCTCCGCGGTGCGCACCTCTTCGTGCGGATAATCTTGCTTGTGCGGTTCTTTCGACATAACGCTACGCCTTCTCCAGTTCGGGGTTAGGGTTGCGCACGTCGCTTAAATAAGTCGTGCGCGGCTGCGTGTTCAGCTCGTCCAGCAGCGCGTAGTTCCGCCTGTCGCGCTTGAGCTTGGAGACTCGGCTGCCGGGGTCGCTCATGTTTCCGAATACTATGGCGTCCGCGGGGCAGGCGGATTGGCAGGCGGTCACGACCTCCCCGTCGCGGATCGGCCTGTCCTCCTTCTGCGCGTCGATCCTCGCCTTGCTGATCCTCTGCACGCAGTAGGTGCATTTCTCCATGACGCCCCGGCTGCGGACCGTGACGTCCGGGTTGCGCATCATCTTGAGGGTGGGCGTCTCCCAGTCCTGATAGAGGAAGAAGTTGAACCGGCGGACCTTGTACGGGCAGTTGTTCGAGCAGTACCTGGTCCCGACGCACCGGTTGTAGATCATGTCGTTGAGCCCCTCTTCGCTGTGCACGGTGGCCGCGACCGGGCAGACTACCTCGCAGGGGGCCTTCTCGCAGTGCATGCAGGGGACCGGCTGGAAGAAGGTGTCGGGATTCTCCTGCGGCCCGCGGTAGTAGGTGTCTACCCGTAGCCAGTGCATCTCCCGTCCCTTCGCCACCTCCTCCTTGCCCACGACCGGAATATTATTCTCCGACTGGCACGCGACCACGCACGCGCTGCACCCCGTACACGTACTGAGGTCGATTGCCATGCCCCACCTGTTCTCCCGGTACTCGTACTCGGGGTAGAGCGAGTAATGGCGGCGGTCCTCAAGTATCGCGTGCCCGTCTTCCTGGCCCCCTTCGCCTTGAGCCTGAAACTGCGAAAGGCTCTGAGACTTCACCAGCTCGCGGTCCCCCACGACCTCCGGGTCGATCATATGGTGCATCTGCGTGACGGCGAGCATCATCGTCTCGCCCCGTGGGTTGACCCTGACGCCCGCCCCGAACCACGGCGCATTAGACGTGCGGAGCAGGTTCGCGTTGAAGCCGGCCCCGGCCCCCACCCGGCCGACCGTCCGCCTGCCATACCCCAGGTGGACCGTGACGGTGTTGTCGGGGTGGCCCGGCACGACCATGACCGGGGCGACGACTTTGCGCCCGTTGTAATCCAGCTCGACCTGATCGGAGTATATCTCCCCGGACCTGCTGCCGATCTTCGTCCCGACCCCGAGGCGGCTGGCGGTCGCGGGGCTGAGCAGGGCCGCGTTGTCCCACGTCAGCTTGGTCAGGTGCTTCGGCAATTCCTGAAGCCAGCCGTTGTTGGCGAAGCGCCCGTCGTAGACGGTCGAGTCCGGCCTGAAGACTATCTCGAAATCTCCGCCCGCCTGGGCAGGCTGAGCGGCCTGCAACGCCTGCGCGACGTTGGGGGCCGAGGTCCGCGTAGGTAGTTGCGTGTTGGCGATCAGCCCATCGTGCAGGACCTTGCGCCAGAACTTCTCGAACTCGGCGGTGGCCGAGGCGGAGGCCGCGCCCTCGGGCTGGGCATCGGATTGATCGGCCGATTGATTGCCCGATTGATTGTTGGGGCGCGCGGGCTGCGGAGTGCCGGCGGCTGGTGCCCCCAAACCGGCTCCCGGAGCCTGATTGGTGTTCGCTTGATTCGTGTTCGCCTGCCCGGCGGGGCTCGCGAAAGCGGGCGGCCTCCACGAGCCTCCCCGCACCGCGCCCATCTGGCCCCTCCAGTAATCCCGCACTATCTCGTGGCTCGTCTGCTCCGGCCTGTCGGAAAAAGCGGCGAGGAGCTCGTGGGCGGTCTTGCCGTAATAGAGGGGCGAGATCAATGGCTGGATGATCGAGACCGTGCCGTCGAATGCCCGCACGTCGCTCCATGATTCGAGAAAGTGCGCCTGCGGGATGTGCCACTGGCAGAGCTCGGCGGTCTCGTCTTTGTAGAGCCCCATGTGAACGCGGAGCCTCGCCTTCCTCAAAAGCTCAAGGTCGAAATTCAGATCGGCGGGCGCGGAATAGACCGGGTTGCCGCCTACTATAATGAGCAGGTCCACCTGGCCGGTGTTTATGTCGTCCACCAGTTCCCTGAGCGAAGCGATGTCGTCGACGGGGTTGGCCTCGACGGGGTCGGTGTAGACGACCGTGTTGCCGACGTTCCCGAGCGCCTGATTCATCGCGTGCGCCAGGGCATGAATGACCGGCGGCTGGAACTCGCCTGCGACGACGAGGCTCGCGCCCCTGTGCTGTTGCAGGTCTTTCACCACCGCGGGAATCCACTCGCCCGGCACCCCTTCGACGGAGGACGCCTGCACGCCCTGCACTCCGAGCCCCGACGCCAGGGCGCGGGTGAACGCTTCGACCTGGCTCGGGCGCAGAGGGATTTTGTGATCGGCCTTCGCGCCCGTGAGCGTGGGAGAGCTTTCGACCGCGTAGAGCCGGTTCATCGGCTTTTCGCCGCCCTCCCCGCTTACGCGGCGGCGCGAGGCGAACTGGCGCGAGTACCGGAGCGTGGCCGGGCCGCAGTGCAGGAAGTCCGAGTCGAGCGAGAGGATCACGTCGGCCTTCTCGAAATCATAGATCGTGTTCACGTACTGGCCGAACGCCGCGCGCCCGCCTTCGCGCGCGCCCGCCCCCCCGACGGGGTCGTACTGGTGCCACTTCGCCGATGGGAAGTCATCGAGAATACTCCGCAACTGGCTGGCGAGAGTCGGGGAGGTCACGGTCTCAGTCAGTATTCTGACGCCCGCGCCCCCGAGCGGCATCTGCGCCGACAGCACGGGGCGGATCGCCCCGAGGAAGGCGGACCAGGGCTGAATGTCCCCGAGGTAGGTCAGAGTTTGAGACCTGTCCGGGTCGTAGAGCGAGAGGATGGCGGCCTGCGCGAAAACGTCGGTCGCGCCGAGGCTGGACGGGTGGTCCGGGTTCCCTTCTATCTTGGTCGGGCGGCCCTCGTGACTCTCGACGAGGAGCCCGGTGCCTACCCCATCCAGAGGCATCGCCGTGGCGTAGAAGAGGGGTCTGCCCGGCACTATGCCTTCGGGCTGCCTCGCGTAGGGCGTTATGATTTCGGTCGGCTGGCGCGTGCAGGCGGTCAGGCCCGCGAGGGCCAGAGACGCCCCCATCAATTTCAGAAACCTTCGCCGGCCCACGGGGTCCGTGAACTCCGACGCCTGCTGCGGGAACTCTCGGTGGAGCAACTCCTGAAATTCGTCCGTGTCGGCCAACTCTTCGAGGCTGCGCCAGTACTCTTTTCCGCTGGAAGCCTTGACGCGCGAGGTGATCGAAGTGAGGTCGAGGTCGTTTCCTTTATTCATCCGATTGTCCTTTACCTAGCGATGGCATGTGTTGCAGCTGGTGAGATGGCCGGTACTCGGTATGCTGTACTCGCGCTTGAGCTGCTCTCCCATCGCCGCCTGGTCCGGCCCCGGCTCCCATGCCATGTTGAATATCTGATCTTTCGGCCTGAGGTATTTCTCCGGCTCGCGGTGGCATTGGAGGCACCACTCCATCTGGAGCGAGGCCACCGGGTAGACCAGGGGCATCAGGTCCACGCGCCCGTGGCAGGAGGAGCACCCGACGCCCTTGTTCACGTGTATGCTGTGATCGAAGTAGACGAAGTCGGGCAGGTCGTGGACGCGGGTCCATTCTATAGGCTTGCCCGTCCTCCAGCTCTCGCGCACGGGCTCAAGGTAAGGGCTGTTCGCGAAGATCTGCGAGTGGCAGTTCATGCAGGTCTTGGTCGGGGGGATTCCGGCGAATCCGGCGTCCTCGACCGACGTGTGGCAGTAGCGGCAGTCGATGCCTGCGTCGCCCACGTGGTGCTTATGGCTGAACTGAACAGGCTGTTCGCGGGGGAAAAATGCCTGCGTATTGTATGAAGACCGGCTGATGCCATCGATGATCAGGAACACGGTGCCGACTATAAAGACCGCCCCGAAGATGGTAGCCTTCGCTATGAAATTCGTGCTGCGATGGAAGATCTGGGTCATTGTCTCCTCATCTCTAATAGTCCATAGGGTAGCAAGTCGAGCTAATGCTCTCCCCCGTTGCAGTTTTCAGTCCACATTTTTCTATCGCAGTAATAATTTAGGCGTGCGTGAGCGCCTCTGCGAGCGGGAAGAGTTGGCCTGAGCCAGAAGATCGGACCCGACATTGAACTGTATAAAGCCGCGCTTTTGGAGCGAAAATTGGTTTCTGCCTCTGGTTCCACGCCCTGGTAGTCCACAATAATGTTTTAACTAAACGCTCTGGGGCAGGCAAACCGTGAATAGAAGCTCGCCCGCTCTTCAAGCAAAACAGAGTATAATACGACTCGAAAATGAAAAGGGCAAATCGGATTTGAAGAATACGTCCGCGAGCCATGTGCGGTCCGCGCGCGAACATAAATGTCCCTGCCGTGCGCCCATTTTGTGCGCCTTGGATGTTGCGGGAATGGCGCTCGGTGTGTATACTTGGTTTTCGTTTTGGTGATCTCTGAAGCTTCCTGCCGCTATGGTGTAAGTGGTTAACACGCCGCCCTCTCAAGGCGGAGAGTACGGGTTCGAGTCCCGTTAGCGGTACTTAATTCTTTACTTATTTTTACGACCAGCCTGGAAGGTAGCTCTTCCAGGCTGGTGGCGTCTTGGCAGCCCACCCC
>DASQDI010000102.1:0-16457 GCA_035634255.1 Blastocatellia bacterium | reverse complement strand
ATGGCCCTGGCGGCCGGATTCCAGGCCCTGCTGAGCCGCTACAGCGGGCAGCTCGACGTGGCGATAGGGACCGACGTGGCCAACCGCAACCGCAGCGAGGTAGAGCCCCTGATTGGCTTCTTCGTCAACCAGCTCGTGCTGAGGTGTAGGCTAGACCCGGGGCAGAGTTTCCGTGAGCTGCTGAGGCAGGTCAGGGAGGTGACGCTTGGGGCATACGAGCACCAGGACCTGCCCTTCGAGAAGCTCGTGTCCGAGTTAGCTTTGGAACGAGATATGAGCCGGGCGCCCCTGTCTCAAGTGAAGCTCACCTTACAGAACACTGAGCAGCCAACTCTCAATCTGGATGGATTACAGGTCGAAGAGTTCGACGTTGAGAGCGGAACTGTCAAAGTTGACTTACAACTGATGCTGCGCGAAGTAGAAGGCAGGTTAGAGGGCGCACTCTACTACGCTACAGACCTCTACGAAAGCGCAACTGCGCAGAGAATACTCGGACATTTAGAAGTACTATTGAAGTCAATAGCCGCAAACCCTGATCGCGCGATACGTGAATTACCGTTAATGAGCGAAGCGGAAAGGGATCAGTTGTTAAAGGGGTGGAGCAACACAGAAACCGCCTACCGCGAAGCCATCTTCGTCCACCAGATGTTTCAGCGGCAAGCCGAGCTCAACCCCGATGCCGTCGCCCTCGTCTTTGATGATCGACAGATGTCCTACGGTGATCTCAATCGCAAGGCGAATCGTCTGGCTCACTTCCTCAGGGGAGAAGGCGTAGGCCCGGAGAGCATCGTCGCCGTGTACTTAGACAGGTCCATGGAGCTCGTGGTCGCGCTGATCGCTGTCTTGAAGGCGGGGGCGGCGTATGTGCCGATAGAGGCGGGCTGCCCGGCGGAGAGGGCGGCATACATGCTCAAGGACGCGGCGGCAAAGGTTGTAATAAGCAAGGAGGAGATGAGAGAGACGGTAGATGGCTTGGGACTGAAGGTGGTGAGCGTGGACGGGGATCGGGAGGAGATAGGGGAGCAGAGCGAAGAAGAGTCAGGGGTGGAGGTGAGCGGAGAGAACGCGGCTTACGTCATCTACACTTCCGGCTCGACGGGCAAGCCGAAGGGAGTTTGCGTTACGCATAATGATTTGATTCGCCTCTTCAAATCAACAGAGCGATGGTTCAACTTTGATCACAAGGACGTGTGGACGCTATTCCATTCCTACGCCTTCGATTTTTCCGTATGGGAGATGTGGGGGGCACTGCTTTACGGGGGCAGGCTCGTGGTCGTGCCTTACTGGATAAGCAGGTCGCCGGATAAATTCCTCGAACTCATCAAGCGGGAGCGCGTGACAGTGCTTAATCAAACGCCATCCGCATTCCGACAACTCATACAGGCGGATGGGGCTTCGGGCGAAGGCGACCTCTCGCTGCGGCTCGTAATCTTCGGAGGCGAAGCCCTCGACCTTTCTTCGCTGCGACCCTGGTTCGAGCGCCACCCCGATGATCGAATACGCCTTGTCAACATGTATGGGATTACCGAAACCACGGTCCATGTCACTTACCGACCCATCAAATCCGCCGACACATTCGAGGCTCGCGGAAGCGTTATCGGCGGGCCGATACCAGACCTCCAGGTATACCTGCTGGATGATTATCTTAATCCGGTCCCCATCGGTTTTCCCGGTCAAATCTACGTCGGCGGCGCAGGGCTGGCGCGCGGCTATTTAAACCGCCCCGGTCTGACGGCGGACCGCTTTATTCCGAACCCTTTCAGCGACGAGCCGGGAGCTCGTCTATACAAGAGCGGTGACCTCGCGCGTTTCCTGCCGGGAGGCGATTTCGAGTACCTGGGGAGGGCCGATCACCAGGTCAAGATTCGCGGCTTCAGGATAGAACTCGGCGAAATCGAAGCCGCGCTGGTTCAGCATCCGGGCGTGCGCGAAGCCGTGGTGCTTGCGCTTGATGACACGCCTTCTCAGAAGCGGCTTGTCGGCTACATCGTCGCGAAAGATAAGGAACTCGCGACGGCCGGAAACCTGCGCAAGTTCCTTCAGAAGTTGCTCCCCGAAATCTTAATCCCGTCGGCATTCGTCCTGATGGAATCGTTCCCGCTAACCTCGAACGGAAAACTTGACCGCGCGTCGCTCCCCGCTCCGAGCATGTCGAGGCCCGGTTTTAATGAGCCTTTCGTGCCGCCGCAGAATGAAGAAGAAGAACTTCTCGCGAAGATTTGGGGCGAAGTTATCGGCGTCGATCAAGTCGGGTCCCACGATAACTTCTTCGCCCTCGGCGGAGATTCGATACGCAGCATCCAGGTGCTCTACCGGGCGGAGCAACAAGGGTTGCACTTCACTTTCCAGCAGTTGTTTCAGCACCAGACTATTCACGAGCTTGCCGAAAGCATCAAGAGCCAGGATGGGCAGGCGGATTCGCCCCTTCGAGCGAAACCATTCGGCGCTTTGACGCCGGACGACCTCAAGAAGCTGCCTCCGAACGTCGAAGACGCATACCCGCTGGCATCATTACAGGCGGGAATGGTTTTTCACAGCGAGTTCAATGACAATGTGACAGCCTATCATGATGTCTTCAGCTACCACTTGAGATCGCCTTTCAGCGAATGCGAATTCCGCCGTGCCGCGGAAGAGATAATTGCGCGCCATCCGGTGCTGCGAACTTCGTTCGATCTTGTGAGCTTCAGCCGACCTTTACAAATAGTCCATGCGGATTCGGGTCTGTCGCTTGAGATTTTCGACCTGCGCGGGATGGCCGAAACGCAACAGGAAGCAGACATCCGCGAATGGGTTGATCGAGAAAAGCATAGAGGGTTTGACTGGCGTCAGGCGCCCCTGCTGCGTTTTTACGTGCACCGCCGCGGCGACAAGGCGTTTCAACTGACCGTGAGCTTCCATCACTCGATCCTGGATGGATGGAGCCTCGCGACGATGCTCACGGAGATGTTTCAACGCTACTTCCACCTGTTAGGAAGGAATGTTGAATCGCCCCCCCCTCCGCCGAAGTCTTCTTACAGGGATTTCATCGCGCTAGAGCAGGAGGCAATAGAATCCGAGCGCGCGCGCCGCTACTGGGAAGAGAAACTCGACGCCCCGACCGTCTGCCGATTGCCCCGACTGCGCCCCCAACCGGGCGACTCGCCGAGCGGGAAGGGTCGCGCGCAGGTATTGGAGGTTCCGATCTCCGATGAGGTCTCGGAAGGTCTGTCGGGCATGGCTCAGAGGGCTGGCCTGCCGCTAAAGAGCATTTGCCTCGCCGTGCACCTGAAGGTCTTGAGCCTGTTGACGGGACAGTCGGACATTCTCACGGGGCTTGTTTCTAACGGTCGGCTGGAAGAGGAGGATGGCGAGCGGGTACTCGGCCTGTTCCTCAATACGGTGCCGCTCCGACAGCGATTGCAGGGCGGCACATGGCTGCAACTTGCCGAAGAAGCCTTCGCGGCAGAGCGCGAGTTGCTGCCCTTCCGCAGGTACCCGCTGGCGCACTTGAGCAAAGCGAGTGAACTGTTCGAGGTGGCCTTCAACTATGTTCACTTTCATGTTTATCAGGGGTTGGAAAGATTCGACGAATTGCAACTTCTTGGGAGCGTCGCATACGAAGAGACTAACTTCACTTTGATGGTGAATTTCGTTCACAGCGTCTCGTCTTCGCGGGTGCAACTGAGCCTTAACTACGACGCCTCTGCTTTAAGCGAGGAAGAGATAAATATCATCGGGAAGTATTACGCGCGCGGCCTCGAAGCGATGGCGGCCGAGCCCGCGGGGCGCTACGAGCTGGCCTCGTTACTGTCGAGCCAGGAGAGGGGCCGACTGCTTATTGATTGGAACGATACGCGGACCGAATACGGGCTGGGCAGGTGCCTTCATAACTGGGTTGAGGATCAGGTTGAGAGAACGCCCGAGTCTACAGCCTTGATTTTCGGACGCCAATCGCTGGACTATCGAGAGCTGAATGCGCGGGCGAATCAACTGGCGCATCACCTGAAAAACATCGGAGTGAGCGCGGGCGACCTCGTTGGCATTTGCTTGGAGAGGTCGGTTGAGATGGTCGTAGGGCTTCTCGGCATCCTGAAGGCGGGCGCAGGCTACCTGCCTCTCGACCCCGCGTACCCGAAGGATCGTCTCGCTTACATCCTTGATGACGCCAGGCCGAGCGCGTTGCTCACGCGGCAAGATTTAGCAGAGGCTCTCGCGGGCGCGGGCACACACGTCATCGCCCTGGACGCCGGGTGGGACGCGTTCGCGGTTAACGGCGACGAAAACCCTAACGTCGAAGTGCAGCCTGACGACGTGGCTTACGCGATTTACACTTCGGGCTCGACCGGCAGGCCGAAAGGGGTTTTGATTTCACATCGCGGGATTTGCAACCGCCTGTTATGGATGCAAGACAGTTATCAACTGAGCAGCGCGGATTCAATCCTCCAAAAAACGCCTTACGTATTCGATGTCTCCGTGTGGGAATTCTTCTGGCCTTTGATGACCGGCGCGCGCCTCGTCATTGCGCGACCCGAAGGGCATAAGGACAGCAGGTATCTCATCGATCTGATCGTCGAACAACAGATCACCACGCTGCATTTCGTCCCGCCTATGCTACAGGCCTTTCTGGAAGAGGAGGGCGTCGAGAGGTGCAAGAGCCTGAGGCAGGTGATTTGCAGCGGCGAGGCTCTCAGCCACGAGTTGCAAGAGAGATTTCATGCCAGGCTCGACGCGGAGTTACACAACCTCTACGGGCCGACCGAAGCGTCTGTGGACGTGACCTACTGGCGATGCGAAAGGAGCAGCCGGCGGAGATCAGTGCCGATTGGTTTCCCCATAGCTAACACTCAGATTTACATACTCGATCAGCACCTTCAATTGCTGCCGGCCGGAGTCGCGGGGCAGTTGCATATAGCCGGGACGGGCCTCGCGCATGGCTACTTGAACAGGGCCGACCTGACGGCGGAAGCGTTCATACCAAACCCGTATTCGGAAAAGCCAGGAGACAGGCTATACCGGACGGGAGACCTGGCGCGGCACCTGCCCGACGGCAGCATAGAGTATCTGGGCCGCATAGACCATCAAGTTAAGATACGAGGATTCCGTGTCGAATTGGGAGAGATTCAGAACACCCTTCTCGAACATGGATCAGTACGCGAGGCTGTGGTGGTTGCTCACGAAGACGGGCGAGAGGTCAAGCGGCTCGTGGCTTGCGTGGTCCCGGATCGGGAAGCGCCTCCCGCCGTTGATGACCTGGTGAGCTTCCTCAAACAAAGGTTGCCTGAGTACATGATTCCGTCCGCGTTCGTGCTGCTGGATGCTATTCCGCTCTCTTCAAACGGCAAGGTGGATCGTAAATCACTGCTAGCTCTCGACGCTCCGGGCCCGGAACAAAGCCCCCCGTCTAAAGCGCCATCCGGCCCTGTGGAGATGATAATCGGCAGCATCTGGCGGCAACTGCTCAAGGTTGATTCGATTGATGTTCGCAGAAGTTTTTTTGAGCTTGGCGGGGATTCCCTGCTCGCTATGCAGATGAATTCGCGTCTGATGAAGCATTTCAAAGTGGACTTGCCGCTGCAAGCGATCTTCGAGACGCCGACGATAGCCGCGCTCGCGCTCCGAATAGAACAGGCGAAGCGAGAATGGCGACAGGATTTCGCGCCTCGCCTGGCACGCGCGCCGCGCCCGGCGGAGTTGCCCCTGTCATACGCACAGCAGCGGCTCTGGTTCCTCGACCAGTTAACGCCCCGCAAGTCGCTTTACAACATGCCGGGGGCCGTCCGACTGAAGGGGGCGCTGAACCTGGAGGCGGTTCAAAGCAGTTTGAATGAAATTGTCCGCCGCCATGAAATCCTGCGCACCAGCTTCCCGTCCCTTGACGGGAAGCCGCAACAGCACATCGCGGAGCCGGCAAGCCTGCCGATCCACTCGATTGACTTCAGCACCATTCCGGCGGCTGATCGTGAAGAGGCTTTGCGGCGCGAGATGAACCGGCAATCGGAATATCCTTTCGACCTGAGCGCCGGCCCCCTGCTGCGAGTTTGCCTGCTCCGCGCCTCCGAGGATGAACATGTCTTGCTCGTCGTGATACACCACATCGTCAGTGACGGCTGGTCGGTGGATATTTTGCTCCGCGAGTTCGACGCGCTCTACCGCGCGTTTGACGCGGGGCAGCCATCGCCGTTGCCCGAACTTTCGATCCAGTACGCGGATTACGCGGTGTGGCAGAGAGAATGGCTGCGGGGCGAAGTGCTTGAGCTTCAAATGAAGTACTGGCGGCAACGACTGGCGGGCGCGTCGGCGCTTCAATTGCCCGCCGACTTCCCGCGCGAAGAGAGAGCTGAAAGGCCTTCCGCGAGCTTTTCTTTCCAACTGTCCGAGAATCTCTACGACGGTCTGAAAGAAAAATGCCTGCAAGAAGGCGTGACTCTTTTCATGATGTTGTTGGCCGCTTTCCAAACTCTTTTGCACCGCTATTCGGGCCAATCAGACATCGTGACAGGCTCGCCCGCGGCGAACCGAAACAGGTTTGAAACCGAAGATTTGATCGGTTGCTTTATCAACCCGCTCGCCCTGCGAACCGACTTTTCTGATAACCCTGAATACGCCGAGTTGCTCGCGCGCGTGAGGGAGACGGTTCTCGGCGCACACGCTCATCAGGACGTGCCATTCGATTTCATCGTCGATGACCTTGCCCCGGCACGCGACCTGACGCGCCTCCCATTATTCCAGACATGGTTTGTGCTTCATAACCTGCAGAGGCACGGCAATCAACCGCTCAGTTCCTTAAGCGCCACTCTCCTGCCTGTTCAGACTTCGGGGGCGAGGTTGGACCTCGCGCTCGAAATGGTCGAAGGCGATCAACTGCGCGGAGTTTTTGTGTACGCAGCAGACCTTTTTAGGCCCGAGACGATTGCGCGAATGGCCGAGCATTTCGACACCATACTCCAATCGGTCGCCGCCGATCCGAACGTGCCCATCCTCGACATACCTCTTGAGCAGCAGCAACAAGACGGGGCAGATGTCGAAACTCTCAGTACAGATTCTCGGGCTGATTTCCGCTTCTGATCCGGTTTAGTCTGATCAAGCACCGATAGGAAACCAACTCCAATGCCTGACAACAGTCTTTATCGCCTGGCGAGCACGACTATCTGTGAGCCGCTAGTCTGCAACTGGACCGCCTGGCCCAACGTCCTCGCTCCAGTTCCGGCCGGCTTTCACCTGTCAGAGTATCAGATACCTACTCTGCAATCGTTCGTAGAAAACCCGGCTTTGCATGCCCAGGCTTGCCAAAGCCCCGAACTGGTCGGCGGGCCATTCGTCAACATCCAGGTTGAAAGAGTGGAGGAAGTAAGAGCGCTCCTGAGCGGAATGCAGAGCGAAATGGCCCACAATATCAGGATGGCCAGTGAACTGCGGGAATTCCAGAACTGGCTCGTTGAGCACGCCCGGGGGGAGAGTCTCGAACCCTACTACGGTCTGATTCCTGAATCGCTCCGGGGCTACGTTGAGCTGGCCTACGATTACTACCACCGCGCATCCGTGCGGGTGTTTGAGGGGTTGCTTTACGAGAGCGATTACTACCTTCCCTCTCTGCACTCGCTGCGACTCTTTCCGCTCCGTAATGATCGCGACCGCCCATACTTCTTAAACACGCCGCGCCTCCTTCAGGAGGGCCAGATTTCCTGTAATATGGCCTTTGATGATGCCCGCGTCGACAGGCTCTTCGAGCTTTCATTGGAGCCCTCCACGCTGGCCGAAATCCGTGAGCTGTTATCGCTCGGTCAGAGTTCGGACAAGGACCTGCTGCCGCTTCTATCCAGCCACGGGATCACGCCCCCGGCCGAATGGTCCGAGGATTCAGTCCGCGTCAAGTATTTCGGGCACGCCTGTGTGTTGTTCGAGCGGAGAGGCGTTTCAATCCTGACGGACCCATTCGTGTCCGTCAGGACGTTAGAGGGCGGAATTGAGCGTCACACCTATGATGATCTTCCGGCAAGAATTGATTACGCCCTGGTGACGCATGGGCATCAAGACCACTTCTCCCTTGAATCGCTGCTGAGGCTGCGACACCGCATCGGGTGCTTAGTCGTTCCGCACGCTTCCGGAATGCTCTACGGTGACGTGTCGCTCAAGCTACTGGCGAAGCGATTGGGGTTCCGAAACGTGATTGAGCTGGATGTATTTGAATCGATTCCGCTAGAAGACGGAGAAATCACGGCCATACCTTTTTTGGGTGAACACTCAGACATTGGGCACAGCAAAGCCGCCTATGTCATTCGGGCGGGACGCCGCCAGATACTTGTCGCGGCAGATGCCGACTGCCTTGACGTAAACGTTTATCGCAACGTCAGGGCAGCGCTGGGGCCGATTGACACCGTTTTCATCGGCCTGGAATCGGTAGGCGCGACGCTCTCGTTCGCTTACGGGTCGCTGCTCCCCAGAAAACCCTCGCGTACTCAGGAACAAACGCGAAGGCAACATGGTTGCAATGCCGAACGAGCGCTTGAAATCCTTGACGTGCTGGACGCCGACCGCCTCTACAACTACGCGATGGGGTTGGAACCGTGGATGTATTACATCCTGGGCTTCGATTTGGATGAGAACTCACCGCAATTGCAAGAGTCGGAGGCCCTACTATCGGAGCTTCGGTCAAGGGGCTTCTCAGCCGCCGAGCGACTCTATGGCAAGCGCGAATTCTACCTCGACGATAGAGCGCCGGTTAACGGCAAAACTTTTTCACTGTACTCGGCTGCCCAGCTTGCCCCGGAGTCGAGCCGTGACGCCGAAGACGATTTCGCGTTCTAGCTAACTCCTTCAAAGGAGAAGGGACGGCAATGACATCGCGTCAGATCTACAATCGAAAACTGGACGAAGCCCGGCGGTATTGGCTCAGGAAGCTATCCCCTGATGATGAAGTCACAGGCTTCCCGATGCCCCCGTCGCGCTCGGCCGACGCCGAAGATCAGTGGCAGTCAATTGATTTAGTCCTGCCTCCGGCAGTCTGTAGCAGGATCAATGCGTTGACCGAAGGTTCTCCGTTTCTTCTTTACGTCGTAGTTGTCTCGGCGGTCAAGATGTGTTTTCAAAAGTACACCGGGGCAAATCTGATCAGCGTGGGGAGCCCTTGCCGGTCAGGCATGGGTTCGGGAAACAAGCAACCCCTGTTGCCGATAATTGACAGAATCGACGGGGGGATGACGGTCCGCGAATGCCTCGGCGGTGTGCGAGAAAACTTACTCGAAGCGTACCAGCATCAAGACTACTCCGTTGAGCTTTTACTGCGGGAGCTGAAAAGACCGGACTCTTTATTTGAATCCCCGCTGACCAGATTTGTCATAGCTTTCGATGAGATTCATCAAACATTGGACCAGCCCTCGTGCGACATATTGCTGAAACTCTTCAGGGGCGCTAACGAGATTGGCGGAGAGATCAAGTTGAACGCGCGCACCGCCGATAGCGCCTTCGTCGAGCAATTCGCCGGGCATCTGGTTACGCTCTTGCAGGCGGCGCTGGAAAACACGGGGGCGAAGGTCGCGGACCTGCCGATCCTGTCACGGCGCGAGCGAGCACGGCTGATTGAGTTCAGCGGCCCGGCTGACGTGCAGAGGGCTGACAAGGCGGTCCACGCCTTGTTTTCATCACAGGTGTTGGAGAACCCGGAAGCGGCTGCGTTGATTTGTCAGGGGCAATCACTCTCTTATCGAGAGCTCGACGAGCGTGCAAATCAGATGGCTCATCACTTGAGATCGCTCGGAGTGCGTTCTGAGTCTCTAGTGGCAGTCTGCCTTGAACGAAGCGCGGAATTGATAGTCAGTCTGCTCGGCATCCTCAAAGCGGGCGGCGCCTACATTCCTCTGGACCCCGGCAACCCGGCCGCGCGGCTTGTGACTCTGCTCGAAGACTCCAAGCCCGCCGTGCTGATCACCCGGAAGAATCTACTGGGCGCTCCCGTTCCCGCAACAACCAGGATCATCGAGATGGACGAAGACCTTCATCTCATAGAAAAACAGCCCGCCTCCGATCCGGGCGTTACTGTCGAGCTTCAGAATCTCGCTTACTGCATTTACACTTCGGGGTCCACGGGTTCGCCGAAAGCGGTTGGCGTGACGCACCGGGCAATTGCCGCCCGCGCGGTCACCATGTGCCGCTTGTATGGGATCGGCGACTCGGACCGCATGCTTCAATTCGTCTCGCCGGCATTTGATGCATTCGGGGAAGAACTCTTCCCCATCCTCATCCGGGGAGGAAGAATCGTACTTGCTCACCAAGACCCATCCGCATTGCCTCCGGGGGCGTTGCTGTCGCTCGCTGCGCGCGAGCAAGTTACGATTTTGCATTTCGTGGCCGGGTATTGGTTGCAACTTGTGAAATACCTTTCGGAGAGCGATCAAGGATTGCCGCCCTCGGTGAGGCTTACTATCGTCGGCGGCGAACCGATGCCAACTGAAGCCCCCGCCGAGTGGCTGCGGCGAGGGTCTTCGCAATCGCGACTGTTCAACGCTTATGGGCCGACAGAGGCTACGATCACGGCAACGGGGTACGAGTGCGCCAGCGAAACCGCGGGCAGACTCAACTGGGTCCCCATCGGGCGCCCCCTATCCAACTCCTCCGTCTACGTGGTTGATCACGAAGGACAACTGTGCCCCATCGGCTTGCCGGGCGACCTGTACATCGGAGGGTCGTGCCTCGCCAGAGGGTATCTGCGCCGGCCGGACCTGACGGCCGAAAGATTCATCCCGGATCCGTTCAGCGGCGTTGACGGAAGCCGAATGTACTACACCGGAGATTTGGCCCGATGGCTCCCTGACGGGTCGCTGGAATATCTAGGCCGTGATGACAGGCAGGTCAAAATTCGGGGCTACAGAATCGAGTTGGGAGAGATTGAAGCGATGTTGCTTGCGCATCCGGCAGTGGATCAGTGCGCAGTGAATGTCTTTGAAAATGGGAATGCCAATAAGCGGCTGGTTGCTTATATTGTGATGCGAGAGCCGGCTGCGACTGTCGAGGCGTTGCGGGCCTGGCTGCAAGAGAGGGCGCCAAACTTCATGGTCCCATCGACCTTCATGCCACTCGAACGCCTGCCCGTCAATTCTAACGGAAAAATCGACCGCCGTTCGCTCCCCAGCCCGGAAGGCAACGCTTCGAATCGGAGCTATGTCGCCCCGATCACGTCGGCTGAAAAAGTGCTCGCGGAAATCTGGGCGCAGGTGTTAGGGCTTGATAGGGTAAGCGTACACGATAACTTCTTTGAGCTGGGCGGCGATTCCATCCTCAGCGTACAGGTTACTGCGCGGGCCAATCAGGCCGGGCTGCGGTTTAGCACCAAAGACGTTTTCAAGCACCAGACGATAGCGGAGCTGGCTTCAGCGGCCCCCGGTCAGGAGCCGTCAAAGGCTGAGCAGGGAATCGTGAGCGGGCCGGTGCCGCTCACCCCGATCCAGCATTGGTTCTTTGAGCGAAACCTGATCACGCCGCATCATTTCAATCAATCCGTCCTTCTGCTAGCGAAGCGGCGCTTGAGCCCCTCACTGCTTGAGCAATCCTTCGATGCGCTGCTGCTTCACCACGATGCGCTTCGACTGCGTTTCTCGTTGCTGGGCGGAAAATGGTATCAAACCAACTCCGACGTTGAGCCCAACCGTGTCTTCTCTTTCGTCGATCTGGGCAGGTCATACGGCCCGCGGGCGGATAAACTGGCCGCGCTGGAAGGGGCTGCCGCTGAGGGTCAAGCAAGCCTTGATCTACAGGTAGGGCCGCTGATGCGCGCCGTGTTATTTGACCTGGGGGAGAGCGAGCCGAACCGGCTGTTAATTGTTATTCATCATCTCGCGGTGGATGGCGTTTCCTGGCGCATCCTGCTCGACGATCTTCAAACGATTTATGAACAAATGGAGGGCGGACTTCCGCCCGCGCTCCCTCGGAAGAGCGCGTCCTTCCGGCAATGGTCCGAGCATCTTCAAGCCTTCGCCCGGTCTCCGTCATTACAGGCCGAGCGCAACCACTGGGCGGGCATTCAATCCAAGGACGTTGGGCTTCTCCCCGTTGACCGCATGGCGGGGGCAAATGACTACGCATCCGAAGCTGTCGCTGTCGCTGAACTGACCGGCGAAGAGACTGAAAGATTGCTTCGTCATCGAGTCAGAGGGCGTCAGGCGAACGTGGATGAGATTCTTCTCGCGGCAGTGTCGCGCGCGCTCACCAGTTGGAGCGGGCAACCGAGCCTGCTCGTTGACGTGGAAGGTCACGGGAGAGAAGAGCTTTTTGACGGAGTGGGAATCGGGCGGACGGTCGGCTGGTTCACGAATCTTCATCCTGCTTTGCTGGGAGTGCGCGGGCCGGAAGCTTCCGACCATTTGAGAGCGGTGACGGAAAGTCTGCGCCAGGTTCCCAATCGAGGCATCGGCTACGGGCTGCTGCGCTATTTGCGGGACGAGCGGTCCGTGAATGAGCAGGTGGAGATGAATACTCGCGCCGAAGTTGTTTTCAACTACCTCGGGCAGTTCGATAATCTGTTCTCACACAACGCTCTGTTTGAGGCGAGTTTGGAATCGGCCGGGCCTACGATCAACCCGCTTGAGCGCCGGCCCTACCTGTTCGAAATCAACAGCCATATTTCAGGGGGGCGGCTGCGGGTAAGATGGTCTTACAGCCGCAACCTCCACTCGCCGGAGACAGTCGAACGACTTGCGAAACATCTTCTGAGTTCCGTTCGAGAATTGATGGATCTTGACGAATCTCCACTCGCAGTCAGTTTGAACACGAACGGTCTTCTTGATGGGGAGCTCGGGCCGGAGGAGCTCGACTCCATTCTGGAGGAAGTGGACGTTGAAGGCGCGTAGGCTGTCGCCCGGCGTCCGCGGGACTTTAGACCGAGCCGCCTCCGCTTCATGTCTTCAGGGCTCGGCCGACCTCACGCCCAACATTGGCTTAAAGCCTTCTAGAGAATATCGGTGCAATAATGGCGGTTGATAAAGGGAACGTGGAAGCAGTCTATCCGCTTTCGCCGATGCAGAGCGGCATGCTGTTTCACAGTTTGCGAGAGCCTCAGGCGGGCTACCACATTGAGCAGAATAGATACACCCTGACAGGCAAGCTCAACATCGAGAGCTTTGAGCATGCCTGGCGCAAAGTCATAGCACGGCATTCGATTCTGAGGACCGCTTTCTCATCCGCCGGAAAGATGTCGCAAGTCGTGTTCAAGAACGTAGCCCTGCCAATCGATAAGCAAGACCTGCGACACCTTTTACCCGCCGAGCAGGAGGATAGACTACGCGCAGTCCTCGAAGCGGATCGCAGGCGTGTTTCGCAAACCACAAAGGCCCCGTTAATGCGCCTCGCGCTCTTACGGATGGACGATGACTCTTACCTCTTCATATGGAGTTGTCACCACCTTTTGATGGACGGCTGGTCGAGCGCGGCGGTGCTTAACGAAGTCGTCGCCTATTACAACGCTAACGAGCAAGGGAGGGAGCTAAATCTCTCCTCTCCCAAGCCGTTCCACGATTACATACTCTGGCTGCAAAAACAGGATCGGGGGCGGGCTGAAGAATTTTGGAAGACCTTGCTCCGGGGCTTCTCGGCACCGACACCGCTTCCGGTTCAGGTCACTCGAAATAATGCGATGAACGGTAACAGGCGGGCTCAGAAAGCGATAAAGCTTCCTGCGTCTGCTAGGGGCTCTCTAAGTCTGTGGGCGCGCCAGCATCACCTGACGCTCAACACGGTAATCCAGGGAGCCTGGGCGCTGCTGCTAAGCCGGTACAGCGGCGAGGCTGACGTGGTATTCGGGATGACGGTGGCGGGCAGGCCGGCCGACTTGCCGGGCTCAGAAAACATGGTCGGCATGTTCATCAACACGCTGCCTTTGCGCGTGCAATTCAACCCGCAAGACCGTGTATTAGACTGGCTCGGCGCACTTCAGCAGCGCCAGGTAGAGGTTACAGAGTACCAGTATGCCGCGCTGGTTGACATTCAGGGCTGGAGCGACGTGCCGCGCGGAGTACAACTTTTTGACAGCCTATTGATCTTCGAGAACTATCCCGTAAAAGCCTTCGACGGCATGGGGGCCAACGGTTCGTCACTACAGGTGCAGTTCCACGCGAGCGAGTTGAAGTTGAATTATCCTTTAGCGCTTACGGTGATCGCTAACCCTGAGATGACCCTCGAAATCGGCTACGACTCTGAGCTGTTCACCTCTGAAGGCATAGACCGGATGCTCTCTAACCTACAGGTGTTACTGGCGGCGATAGTCAATGCGCAAGACCGGAAGGTGTCGGAACTGTCGCCGCTGAGCGAGGTCGAGCGCAATCGTCTACTCCTTGAATGGAACCAGACGAGTGCCGACTATGGCCGTCATTGCATCCACGAACTCTTCGAGCGGCAGGCGATAAGGAACGCACATGCGACGGCGTTGATCTACGAGGGCCAGCGGGTGAGCTATGAAGACCTGAACCGCAGGGCAAACCAACTGGCTCACCACCTGGCCGCGGTCGGAGTCGGGCCTGAAGTATGCGTCGCCATTTATATGCAGCGCAGCACAGAGATGATGGCGGCGCTGATGGGTGTGCTCAAGGCGGGGGGCGTGTGTGTGCCGCTCGATCCGGGCTATCCGGCGGAACGCATCAGCTTCATGCTCGATGATTCGCAAGCCCGGGTGTTGTTGACGAGCCAGTCACTCGTAGACAGCCTACCCGCGCATTCGGCGAGCGTGTTGTGCCTTGATACCCAGTGGGGCCTGATTGCGGGCCGGGACGCGATCAATCCGAGCATAGGAATAGACCCTGAGAACGCGGCATACATCATCTACACTTCCGGCTCGACGGGAAAAGCTAAAGGTGTTTTATTGCCGCACGAGGCGATCTGCAACGTGTTGCTCTGGATGACATCAGAATTCCCTCTGGGCAACTCAGACAGAGTTGTACAGAAGGCTTCTATCAGTTTTGACGCGTCAATGCTGGAAATCTTCTTCCCGCTCGCGGCTGGCGCAGCAATTATCATTGCCGCCCCGGAGGGTCATCGCGACGTTGATTATCTGATTCGCTTCATAGCAGATCACGAAGCCACTTATATAGACCTGGTGCCTTCGCTGCTCAAGGCAATGCTCGACACAGGCCGGTTTCACCAGAGCGGCTCTCTCAGGTACATAAGCGGCGGCGGCGAGGCTCTCAGCCTCGAAACCGTGAACCTCTACTTCAACAAGTTCGACCTTCCGCTATGCAATATGTATGGCCCGTCCGAAACGACGATTCATTCGGCGACCTGGAATTGTCGCAAGGGTAGCAGAATGCGCGAAGTGCCCATAGGCGTCCCGCTGACAAATACTCAAGTGTACGTCCTGGATGAACAAAAGCACCTCGTGCCGATTGGCGGCGCGGGCGAGCTTTACATCGCGGGTAAAGGCGTAGCTAGGGGCTATCTGAATCAGCCCGGTTTAACCGCCGAGAAGTTCCTGCCAAACCCGTTCAGCGCAGAGCCCGGCGACCGGATGTATCGCACGGGCGATTGGGTACGATGGTCAGACAACGGCCACTTGATCTACCTCGGCAGAAGAGACCATCAAGTTAAAATCCGAGGTTTCAGAATTGAGCTTGGAGAGATTGAAGCGGCGCTCGAACAGCACCCGGTCGTGGAACAGGCCGTGGTGATGAAGAGAGAGGACGAATCAGGAAACAGCAGCCTCGTCGCTTACCTCGTCCCCAGCAAGGAGGTCGGCTACGCCGGCAAGCGGGCCAAAAACGGAAGTGATAGCCTCGCGCTAGCCCTGCGGCGTCACCTGACAGACCGCCTGCCTAATTATATGGTCCCGAGCGCGTTCGTAGAAATGGAACGGCTGCCGCTCACGCCCAACGGCAAGCTGGATCGTAAGGCATTGCCTGCGCCTGATCAAATAATAGACTCCGGCAGGACTTACAACGCGCCCCGGTCGCAAGTGGAAGAAATATTATGTGGGATCTGGGAGCAAATCCTCGGATCAGGCCGCGTGGGGATAGAAGAAAACTTCTTCGAGGCGGGAGGGCACTCGCTGCTGGCCGCGCAGGTGATTTCAAGGATAAGGGACGTGCTCAGGGTCGAGCTGCCTCTGCGCATTCTGTTTGAATCTCCGACCGTGGCCGGACTGGCTCAAGAACTTGAGCAAGCGGCGTGGCGGCGTCTCGGCTCAGGGCCAGAGATAGTGCCGGTCAGCCGTGACCGGCTGCTGCCATTGTCATACGCGCAGCAGAGGCTGTGGTTCATAGACCAGCTTGAGCCAGGCAGCAGCGCTTACAACGTGCCAACAGCGGTGAGGCTGCGCGGCGAGCTGGATGTAGCAGCGCTGCGGCGGAGCATGAGCGAGATCGTCACGAGGCACGAGGTGCTGCGGACCTGCTTCCCCCAGCGCGACGGCCAGCCCTTCCAGCACATCGGCCCGCCCTTCGATCTCGACCTGCCGCTCGTTGACTTGTCCGACCACCCCCCTCACCTGGCGGAAGCGACCGCCC
>DASQDI010000101.1:0-31352 GCA_035634255.1 Blastocatellia bacterium | reverse complement strand
ATGAGGAATCTCATCAAAGGGACGAGGCCTGAGTTAAACGGGGCTTTCCTGCTGTCGCGGATCGACCCGGCGAGGGTGCCGGCGCACGTGGCCGTAATCATGGACGGCAACGGGCGGTGGGCGGCCCGCAGAAGCCTCCCCCGCGTGGCCGGGCACAGGGCCGGGGCCTCGGCCGTGCGCCGGACCGTCGAGGCGGCCGCGAGGCTCGGGATAGGGTGCCTCACGCTCTACGCCTTCTCGACGGAAAACTGGAAGCGCCCGCGCTCCGAAGTCGACGCGCTCATGCGCCTCCTGAGAGAGTTCCTCCGCAAAGAGCTTCGCAACCTTCATAAAAACAACATCCGCTTTCAGGTGATCGGGCGCTGCGAGGGGCTTGAAGCGCAACTGCTCGAAGAGATCAGAAAAGCCGAGCAGTTCACTTCCGGCAACACCGGCCTGACGCTCAGCATCGCGGTCAATTACGGAGGCCGCACGGAGATAGTCGACGCCTGCCGGAGGCTCGCCCTTGAGGTCTCCGAAGGCCGCCTCTCCCCGTCGGAGATCGATGACCGGCACATCTCCGAAAACCTCTACACCCGCTCCCTGCCCGACCCCGACCTGCTCATCCGCACCAGCGGAGAGATGCGCGTGAGCAACTTCCTCATCTGGCAAATCGCCTACTCGGAGATCCATGTCACCCCGACCTGCTGGCCCGATTTCTCGGACCGCGACCTTTACGAAGCGGTGCTCGATTACCAGAATCGGGACAGGCGATTCGGCGGCCTAAAACACGCGACGGAAGTGCCCTCGGTCCAGTAAGCGCCCGGCGGACGCCGCCCAAAACTGCCGTTTTCTTGACAATGCCTCCGGCCGTCACATACTATTTTTTCGTCTCGGGCCGATACAGCGATGACAATGGGAGAGCATTGTTGAACATTCTACTGGCGGCGTCTGAAGTTGTCCCATACGCGAAGACCGGCGGACTTGCCGACGTCTCAGCAGCCTTGCCGAAAGCTCTGTCACGACTGGGCCAGAGGGCCCGCGTAGTGATGCCGCGCTACAACCTGGAAAAGGTCCTCAACCGGGGCGAACGCATGCCCGGCGAGCTCGAAGTGCCGTTCGATTTCGGCATCCGCCGCGCCGCCGTTTACGTCGATCACTCGGGCGCGGTGCCCGTTTACTTCATCGACGCTCCCGACTATTTCTTCCGGGGCAGGCTGTACGGCGAGCGGGACGACGCCGAGCGGTTCGCCTTCTTCAGCCGCGCCGTCATCGAGCTCGCCACGGCCCTGGGGGAGCAGTTCGACATCATCCACCTGAACGACTGGATGACCGGCCTCATCCCTCTTTACCTCAAGACCGCCTACGCCGCCGACCGGACTTTTGCCCGGACGAAGACGCTCTTCACCATACACAACATGGCCTTTCAGGGCCAGTTCGATCCCGGCCTTCTCCCCAAATTCGGGCTCCCGACGTGGGTTTACAATAACGACGCCGGGCTGGAATTTCACGGCACGGCCAGCTCGCTCAAAGCGGGCCTCCTGCTCTCCGACGCGCTCTCGACCGTGAGCCCGCGCTACGCTCAGGAGATTCAGACGCCCGAGTACGCCTACGGCTTCGACGGCCTTCTGCGCGCGCGCGGGCACGACCTCTTCGGGATACTCAACGGGGTCGATTACGACGAGTGGAATCCCGCGACCGACCCTCACATCGCCGCGCCGTATGGGGCGGACGACCTGAGCGGCAAGCGCGAGTGCAAACGGGACCTGCTCAGGTCATTCGGCCTGCCCGAAGAGATGGACCGCCCTCTGATCGGCTCCATCTCAAGGCTGTCGGACCAGAAGGGCTTCGACCTGGTGCTCGATGCCGCATGGCGGATGCTCGACAGGGGCGCGTTTTTCATACTGCTCGGCTCGGGCGCGGACTTTTTCGAGAAGAGGTTTCAGGCGCTCCGCGACGCGCGGCCCTCGCAGGTCGGCGTCTACCTCGGGTTCTCCAACGAGCTCGCGCACAAGATCGAAGCGGGCGCGGACATGTTCCTGATGCCTTCGCGCTTCGAGCCGTGCGGGCTGAACCAGATGTATTCGCTCAAGTACGGCACGGTCCCCATCGTCCGCGCGGCGGGCGGCCTGGACGACACCATCGAGAACTTCGACCGGATATGGGGGACCGGGAACGGGTTCAAATTTTACGAGTACGACGCGGGCCGCCTGCTGGAGAAGGTTTATGAGGCCCTGCTCGTGTACGACGACCGCGAGCTCTGGCGCAAGGTCATGCTGAACGGGATGAGCGCCGACCACTCGTGGGAGTCCTCGGCCGGACGTTACATACAGGTGTATGAGATGCTGGCGCGGCGCGGCGTACCGGCTAATGTATAATACTTTTCCGGATTTTCAGTACGGTCAGAACAAGGGAGGCAGTAATGAGTGAATTCGTAACCGAAGTGACGGACCAGAACTTTGAAACGGAAGTCCTGAAATCGGATCAGCCCGTGCTCGTCGATTTCTGGGCCGAGTGGTGCCAGCCCTGCCGCATGCTCGCGCCGACCGTCGAGTCGGTGGCGGAGAAGTATAAGGGTAAGGCCAGGGTCGTTAAAATCAACGTCGATGACAGCACGTCGACCGCCCAGCGCTACGGCATCAAGGGCATCCCGACGTTGATCCTGTTCAGGGGCGGCAACGAGAATGACCGGGTGGTCGGCACCACTTCGAAAGAGAACATATCCAGAATGATCGACCGCGCTCTCGGGGCCGAGGCCGCCAGCAGGTAGTCTAACCGCGCAACCGCACTTATAATCACGGGCGCGAATTCTTAGCTTGAGCGCGCCTGCGCGTCCGCCCAATAAACCGGTTCTCACAATCCAGCGTGCGGGGACAGGGGCGTCGGGCCGAGCACTCGAAGCCGCTCGGCCTCCCCGGCCGGTCAACCCTCGCGGCCGGGGCGCGAGACCAGAAAGCTACTATGAAAAATATCGTCGTAGTCGGAACCCAGTGGGGCGATGAGGGCAAGGGGAAAGTCGTCGACATCCTGTCGCCGCATTTCGACATGGTGGCCAGGTACCAGGGGGGCCACAACGCGGGCCACACGGTCCGCATAGGCGACCGCAAGTTCGTCCTGCACCTCATCCCTTCAGGCATCCTCCACCCGGACTGCGCCTGCGTGATCGGCAACGGGGTCGTCGTAGACCCGGCCGCCTTCAACTCGGAGCTGCAGGAGCTTCGCGATATGGGGATCGAGTGCAAGGGCAGGCTGTTCGTCTCCGACCGCGCCCACCTGATACTGCCCTACCACGCCTACCTCGACCGCGTGCGCGAAGAGAGCCTCGGGACCAACAGCGTGGGGACGACCATGCGGGGCATCGGCCCCACCTATGAAGACAAGGCCGCGCGGACCGGGGTGCGGGCGGGAGACCTGCTCTACCCTGATCTGCTCCGCGAAAAGATCCTTAATAACACGGAGGAGAAGAACCGCATCCTGACTTCGATGGGCGCGGAGCCTCTCGACGCCGAGCGGGTCTTTGACGAGTTCGTGGGTGAAGCGTTGAAGCTCAAGCCCTTCGTCCGAAACACCGCCGCCTTCCTCAACGAGGGCGTGCGGGGCGGCAAGTCCGTCCTGCTCGAAGGCGCGCAGGGCACGATGCTCGACGTGGACCACGGCACCTACCCGTTCGTCACCTCGTCGAATGCCACCTCCGGGGGCGCGGCGGCCGGGAGCGGCCTCGCGCCGAAACTGATCACGGGCGCGCTCGGCATCGCGAAGGCTTACACCACGAGGGTCGGCGGCGGCCCCTTCCCGACCGAGCTTCTCGACGAGACGGGCGCTTACCTCAGAAAGCGCGGCAACGAGTTCGGGGCGTCGACCGGCAGGCCGCGCAGGACCGGCTGGTTCGACGCGGTCGTCGTCAGGTACTCGACCATGCTGAACGGGCTGGACGCCATAGCGTTGACCAAGCTCGACGTGCTGGACGAGATAGAGGAGATAAAGATATGCGTCGGCTACCGGTGCCGGGGCGAATTACTGAAGGACATCCCGTACGGCGCGAACGTGCTGGCGGAGTGCGAGCCCGTCTACGAGACCGCGCCCGGCTGGAAGACGACCACCACGAGGATCACCGATTACGACGAGCTGCCCCCCGCCGCCAAGGACTACATCAGACGCATCGAGGAACTGTGCGAAGCGCCGGTCGCGATGGTCTCCACCGGGCCCGAGCGAACCGAAACGATCATCCGCGACGGCTCGCACATCTCCGAGTGGATGAAATAGACGCCGAATAAGAGCCGGAGGCGGTTCATTCAGGCGGCCCCGAATCAAGCCCCTCCGAAGTAGAGAGAGTAAGCCATCTTAGCCATGCTCCAGAGGCGGGACAGCTCGAACCTGCCGGTCCCCGCGTCGCGCAACGATTCGAGGGCCATTCTCCTCAACTGCGACGACTCGCGCCTGAATATGAAATCCCTGACGTAGGGCCGGGCCACGTCGAAGAAGTTGAAGTCCGGGTTCATCACTATGCTGACCCCTTCGAGCGTCATCAGTGCGCGGATCAGGTACGTGAAGTGTGAGGGCGTCGTGATGGGGTATTTATACATTATCGGCGCGAGGTCGTAGGTCAACTCCTTGAACCGCACTTCGCTCAGCTTCAGGTCGAGCTTGCGCCTGAACACGTCGGCCACGACCGGCCTGAACGACGCGAGGTCGGCGTGGGGGGCGAGGAAACCAAGCCCGATCATGTCGTCCACAATCGCATTCACGTCGCGGTTGTAGAGGTGAAAGAAGGCGTTGATGATGCGCTTCTGGAGGTCCTCGGATATGCGCCCGACCATGCCGAAATCGAAGATGGCGAGCCTGCCGTCCCGCATCACCAGCAGGTTGCCGGGGTGCGGGTCCGCGTGGAAGAACCCGTCTTCGAGCAGCTGCTTGAAGTAGGCGCGGTATAAGAGCTCGTTGACAGCCCTCGGGTCATGCCCCTCCGAGCGCAGCCGCTCAAGGTCGTTGACCTTCGTGCCGGAGATGAACTCCATGACGAGAACGCGCGCGCCGGAAAAATCTTTATGAATGCGGGGCACCTTGATCGCGGGCCACCCGCTGAAATTTCGCGCGAACTCTTCCGCGCTCGCGGCCTCGCGCCTGTAGTCCATCTCCTCATGGATCACGCGGTCAAACTCGTCGATTGCGCCGAGCCATTCGACCCCCGGAAGTAGCTTCGGGAACCGGTTGAGCAACCCTCCGATCCACCGCAACAGCTCAAGGTCATAATCGACGCTCTCGTGAAGCAGAGGCCTCTGCACTTTCACCGCGACCTCTTCGCCCGATAGGAGCGTCGCGCGGTAGACCTGCCCGAGGCTCGCCGAGGCGATGGGCTGCTCGTCTATGTGAGCGAAGATGTCTCCGAGCGGGCGGTTCAAGTCCGACTCTATAGTCGCCATCGCCTTGTCATTCGAGAAGGCCGGGACCCTGTCCTGCAGGAAGCTCAGCTCGTCCACGTACTCTATCGGTAAGAGGTCGGCGCGCGTGCCGAGCATCTGCCCCATCTTTATGAAAGTCGGGCCCAGCTTAATCAGGCGGTCGCGCAACCTCCGGGCCTGCCGCCTGAGCCGCTCTTCGCGCCCCATCCCGCCGTCGCCCACCCACCCTCTGGAATCGAGATAGACATACAGCGCAAAAGAAAACAGCGTCCAAAAAACATAGAACCTGCGCAACGCGCGCGATATAAACCCTTTGTCATTCATCTATCCTATTTTAGCGATTGCCCCCGCCATCCTCAATCCGGGAATAAATCGGCCCGTGAACGTTTTGAGCGTTTTCAGGATAAACCGGTCGGGCCCTTACGCCCTTGTGCATATTAGAAAGAGCTTTAAACAGTATTAATATTTTTAATTTCGCACGATTTGAACGTTTTGGTAGAATAAACACGGTCAGTCAGAGGGTTGATAAGTGGGCAACCGTCTGAACGTAAGATTGAGGTGCCGCTATGATAGACGAAGAGATAGTGCTTGAAGAGAGCGACCTTGAAGACGGGAGCGAGGACGGCCTGCAATATGACGAAGAGGGGGCCGGGTCGGAAGACGCGGATGATATTGACAGGACCGATTTATTAAAAATGTACCTGCGGGAGGCGAGCCGCGCTCCGATGCTCGACGCCGCGGGGGAGGTCAGGTCGGCGCGGCGCATCGAGCGAGCGCGGTCCCGGTTGATGAAGAGCCTTTCGCGCTCTCCCATCGTGGCCGAGTATTGCATCTACATGCGGGACGCCATAGACAAAGGCGAAGAGAGCGCGGCCGAGGTGATCGAGCGCATTCCGGGCCTCGAGACGGGGGAGAACTCTCTGCCGCTCGCCACGCTCGCCGATAAGGTTCTCTCCGACGTTCACGGCGCATACGGCAATCTGTTGGAGGCTGAAGTCAAACCCGCGGCCGGAACCGGGAAGGCCGGGGGCGGCAAGCCAAGGTCGAAGCGGAGAAGCAAGGCGGCTCGGGGCGAGGGCAGGGCGAGAAGGCTGGTCCGGCTGTCCCGAGCGATCAGGTCCATAGTTTTCACCCCGGCCGCAGAGCGGCGGCTGGCCGCTCTGGTCGAGGGCGCGGGGCGGCTCGCCAGACAGCTGATGCCCGGCGAGGGCCACGCGGCGAAAGACCGCGCGGACGCGGTATCGACGCAGGTATCCGGCATAGACCTGGAGGCCGCGGTGCCCAGGGTAATAGAGAAGGGTCTGGCCGAGCCGTCGGAGATGATAAAGCTGGCGGGGCGGGTGAGCCTCGATTCTCAGGAGTTGAGCGCGGCCAAGCAGCAGATGACCGAGTCCAATCTCAGGCTCGTGATATCGGTCGCGCGGCAATTCACCAAGCGCGGCCTGCCATTCCTCGACCTCATACAGGAAGGGAACGTCGGCCTCATGCGCGCGGTCGAGAAATTCGACTGGCGTCGGGGCTTCCGATTCTCGACCTATGCGATGTGGTGGATAAGACAGTCGATGGCGCGCGCGCTCGACACGCAGAGCCGCACGGTCCGGCTGCCCGCCTCCGAGTTGACCCTGATCAACAAGGTCGCGCGGGCGGCCCGCGCAGTGGGCGACGACACGGCCTCCGGCCCTTCCAAGTCCGAGATAGCCGAGCGCCTGAAAATCCATGCGGACAGGGTCAACGAAGCCCTCGGCTTCGCGCAGCACGCCGTAGCCCTGGACGTGGCGGCCAACGACAACGGAGAGACGGCGGTCAACTTCATAGACGCGGGCGAGTCGGCCAACCCATTCATGGCGACGTTCGACAGGTCGCGGCGCGACGCGATTCAACGGGCGCTCGCCCAACTGACCCCGCGCGAGGCCAAGATTCTGAGGATGCATTACGGGCTGGATGCGGGGAGCGAGCCGCGCACCCTTGAAGAGATCGGGCAGGACCTCTCCGTCACAAGAGAGAGGGTCCGCCAGATAGAAGCGGGCGCCTTCGCGAAGCTGCGCGAGCTTGAGGAAGGCCAGACGCTGCGGGAATTCTTGACCGTCGCGTAAGGCGCGAGCAGCCGAGCGAGAATAAAAAGAAAAAGCGGAGGTTTGAAGACCTCCGCTTTTTTGCGTCGGTCGAAGGGCGGGTCGCTACCCCATCTCCCTGAGCAGCTTCACGAGTTCGTAGAGGGTGCTCACGTAAAGGGCCCCCCGAAAGCGCGCGCGCACGCTCTCGTTTTCGAGGGCGATCCCGCCGACGATGATTCTGGCCCCCTGCTTCGACGCCGTGCGGTGCAGGGCGCTGTAATCGCGGGCGACGCGCTCCAGGTTGTACAGTATCGTAGTCGATATGCAGACCAGTTCCGGCTTGAACCTGTTGATGGCATCGCCGAAAGAGAAGAGGGGCGTGTGGGTGCCCAGACAGATGACCCGCCAGCCTTCCATTTCCAGAATGTGTCGCACCATCACCGAAGCGACCTGATGGAACTCCCCTTCCGAGCACCCGACCAGGGCGAGGCGGCCATGGCCGGGCTTCCTGGGGATGAGGGCCTGAAGCTCCGCCAGCGCGTGCAGGGTCGCGAAGGTGGCCAGGTGCTCCTCGTACACTTCGGCTTTGCCGACGCGCCACAGCTCGCCGACCTCCGCCATGGCTGGCTTGATTATCTTCTCGCAGATCGTCGGCACCGACATGCCATGCATGAAGGCCTGCGTGACCAGAGCGGCGATGGTGCGCTCGTCCCCGGCCAGGGCCTTCTCCTTGTACATGCAGACGAGCCGCGAAAAGTCGGAGGCGGCGAGAAACTTATCCAACTCGCCGGTGTTCTCTTTCAGCCCCCTCTGTTGCGGCGCGACCAGCACATTTTGATTCTGAAATCTACAGACCTCGTCCAGGTCGAATTTCCGGTGGCCGCCCATGGTCTTGTTGCATTTGAGCAGACCGGCATCGGCCCACCTCTTGATGGTGGACTCGCTGACATCCCACAATCTCGCCAGGTCCGTAGTCGAATAGAGACGCTTCATAGAGTTAGAAAACATGGCAAGCCCGACCGATTGGTAGGATAACCACCCCGCCAATGGCGGTCAAGATAAGGCACTGCCTTCGGCGCAGAGGGGAGGACATAAAGCAGAGCCCTTCGGCCCTAAGATTCCAAGATCACCTGTGCTATGGCGACCTTCTCCGAATGGCTCAGGGACAGGTGGGCTCTGGTAGCCCCGAGCTCATTCAACAGTTCGAGCGCGCGGCCGGAAAGGGAGAGGGAGGGCGCGCCTTTCTCCCCGCAGATTACTTCGACCTGCTGCCAGCCGACCCCGCCGCCCCATCCCGTGCCGAGAGCCTTCATGACTGCTTCCTTCGCGGCGAACCGCGCGGCGTAGCTCGCGGCCTTCGACGGGCGGGCCTCACAGTAGGCGATCTCGGCCGCGGTAAAGACCCGCTCTTTGAAGCGCGAGCCCTGCCGCTCAATCGACTGCTCGACCCGCGCAATCTCAACTATGTCTACGCCGATGGCTGCTATCATCAGTTATCTCACCCGGCCTTACGGCCCAACATTACAGAGCCTTTCCGCGGCCGTTACACCTCGACCTCCACCAGCTCCTGCGCGAGCGACGTGTTCGGGAAGATGGAACGCGCCTCTTCGAGCAGGGGGGTGAGGTCGGCATACCGAGAGCTGAAATGCGTCAGTAACAGGTGCCGCGCCCCCGCCTTCAAGGCGACGCGGGCGGCCTGGGCTGCCGTGGAGTGGCCATAATCATTAGCCTCCTGAGCAAGCTCCTGGGTGTAGGTCGCCTCGTGAATCAACAGGTCGGCGTCGCGCGCAAGCTCGACCGAAGCGGCGAAGGGCCTCGTGTCCGTGCAGTAGGCGATTGATTTCCCCTTGCGCTCCGGGCCCAGAACGTCGGACGGATGGATAACGCGACCGCCCGCCAGTTGCACGTCCTCGCCCGATTGCAGGCGGCCGAACAGGGGGCCCTCCGGTATCCCAAGGGCGCGGGCCTTCTCGACGTTGAAGACTCCGGGGCGCGGGCGCTCTTCAACGCGATAGCCGACCGCGAAGACGCGGTGGTCGAGGGGCAGCGCCGACACCACGTAAGACTCGGCCTCGTAAACGGGCGCGGGCGATTCGGTCGGGAGAACGTCGCCCACGGCCTCCCGCGAGCCCCGCGAATAATGCGAGAACCCTTCCTCCGGGGCGTAGCCCATCCTGACGCGCTCCCGCCTGTACTCCCTCGCTCCGGGGCCCGGCTCGACGAACTCCTGAAGGTCGAGCGGGAAGTTGACGAACAATATCTTCAAGGCGGCAAGGGTATCGAGGTATTCGAGTATGCCCCGCGGCCCCGCGAGCGACAGGCCGCGCGCGCGGCGGTCGAGCCCCATAGTCGAGAGCAGCCCGCTGAGCCCGTTGAAGTGATCGCCGTGCAGGTGCGTGATGAAGACGGAGACGAGGCGGCTCGGGCTCAGGCCCGCGCGCATTATCTGCATCTGCGTCCCCTCCCCGCAGTCGAACAGCAGCCACTCCCCCTCGCGCGCGACCGCGAGCGCGCTTACGGTGCGCTTCAGGGTGGGCTTTCCGGAGCTTGTGCCGAGCGGTATAACCTTCATCGACTAATTACAATAACACACCGAAAAAGAGCCGGCACCCGGCACCCGTTCAAAGCGAAAAAACGGGAGGGCGAAGATGATTAACGGGCCGGAGGTCTCTGGAATTCGAAACCTGCATCTGGTAAACTCTCTGGGCATTTGGCACCCCAGGATTATAAGGGAAGTTTTTATGAAGCTGAAAAATCTGTTCCTAGCGCTAGTGTTGTCGGCTCTGGTTTTGACAACGGGACTGGCACAGGAGAAGTCCGAGCAGAAGACTGAAGGCAGTCCCAGGCTCGCGATCCCTGAAATAACTCACGACTTCGGCGAGGTCAAAGCGGGCACCCCCCTGAAATACTCGTTCAAAGTCAGGAACGAAGGCACGGCGGATTTACTGATTAAGAGCGTCGCCCCCGGCTGAGGGTGCACGGCGAGCGACTTTGATAAAGTCGTACCTCCTGGTAAGGAGGGTAAAATCACCCTGGCAATCGAACACACCGAGAACTACTTCGGCGAAGTGTCCAAGTCGGCCCACGTGACGACCAACGACGCCGCGAGGCCGAGCTTCAACCTCGTCCTGCGCGCCCTGTTCAAAGTGGAGCCGAAGCCGGGCGACGCGGTGAAGACGCCCGCGTTCGAAGGCAGCCGCTCCGGCGCGTTCGTCATCTCGCCCGCCGACCGCTGGTCGGGCGGGGTCATACGCGGCACCTCGACCCGGACGAGCATGTACCTGCTCAATAAAGAGGCGGCCCCGGTCCGCATCAAAGAGGTGATCGCGGGCGGGGACGCATTCAAGGTGGAGCTTCAGCCCATCGAGGATGGGAAGCGGTACGAGCTCATCATAGTATCCGAGCCCGGCCTCAAGGCGGGCCGGTACGCGCAGACCGTCAAGCTGCGGACCGACAGCTCCGTATCGCCGGAGACGGCGGTGGCTCTGGAGCTGACGGTCCACCCTAAAGTGATGGTCTCGCCGACGGCCGTCATAGTGCCGATGCTCCCGACCTCCATCGACCTGAGCGCGCTCGCACTGCCGAAGATATACATCCGCAAGCCTCGCGAAGGCGGGCTGAAGGTCACCAAAGTCACGTCCTCGCTCGATTTCGTCCGCACGATACTGGTGACCGAAAAAGAGGGCGAGTACTATACGGTCGATCTTAAGCTGGATTCGCAGAAGACGAAGGCGGGCGAATTCGACGGCAAGATCGTGATCGAGACGAATGACCCCGAAAGCCCGGTGATCGAAATCCCGATCAAGTGCTCTTTCAGGAATCAGTAAGACCCTTCATTAGCGTTTAACATTGAGGGGCCGGGCACTCACTTCAGAGAGTATCCGGCCCCTCAAGCGTTACGAAGTACCGGCGGACCCGCTCCGCAATCTCCCCGGTCGAGTAGAGGTCGGAGATGATCGCGAGGCTGTCCGCTCCCGCTTCGATAACCCGCCGTGAGCTTTCGAGCGTGATCCCTCCGATGGCGACCAGAGGCTTCGATACCTTATCTTTTACCGCGCGCACCCCGCCCAGGCCGACGACCGGGTCGGGGTTCTCTTTGGTCGAGGTCTGAAAGACGGGTCCGACCGCTATGTAATCAACCGGCGCGGAATCGGCTCTCAGAGCCTGTTCCAGGCTGTGGGTCGAGTAGCCGATGATGAAGCCGGGGCCGGCCACGCGCCGGGCGGCTTCCGGGGGCAGGTCATCCTGTCCCAGATGAACCCCGTCGGCCTTGACCGCGAGCGCGATGTCCAGACGGTCATTGATTATGACGCGCACGCCCAGCCTCCGCGCGACCGCCACGGCCTCGCGCGCCGCCTCGTAGAAATCGTTCGGCCGCGCGCTCTTGTCGCGCAATTGAATGAAGGTCGCCCCCGCCGAAGCCAGGCGCTCGACCTGCTCCGCGTGCGAGCGCCCGCTCAGGCGCGCGTCGGTGATCGGGTAAAGTAGTGGGAGGCTCAGAGACATAGAGCGAAGTTGAAGGATCGGGGCCGTCCTCATTTGCTAGCGGTCTGCGCGTCCTGCCGGTCCGCGCGCTTGCCGGAGGCCCTTTCCGCGATGAAGCGGTCCATGAACCTTGTCGAAAGGTTGCCCGCGACGAAGTCCGGCTCCGCGAATATCTCCTGGTGCAGAGGCACGGAGGTCTCGATGCCTTCGACGATGAAGGCTTGAAGCGCCCTCTGCATCCGCCCGATGGCCATCTCCCGCGTGCGGTGGTGAACGATCAGCTTGGCGATTAGCGAGTCGTAATGGGGCGGGACGAACCAGCCGGGATAGGCCGCGGTGTCGACGCGCACGCCGGGGCCGCCGGGCAGGTTCATAGCGGTGATAAGCCCCGGCGAGGGAGTGAAAGTTTTGGGCGATTCGGCGTTGATGCGGCACTCTATGGAGTGCCCGCTGAAGACGATGTCCTCCTGGCCGAACTCCATCCGCTCGCCCGCCGCGATCAGAATCTGCTCCCGCACGAGGTCCGTATTCGTGACCATTTCTGTCACGGGGTGCTCGACCTGTATGCGGGTGTTCATCTCCATGAAGTAGAAATTCTTGTCCTCGTCGAGCAGGAACTCCATGGTGCCCGCGCTGACGTACCCGATCTCGCGGCAGGCGCGCACGGCCACTTCCCCCATCTCCCGGCGCATCTCGGGGGTGAGGACCGGCGACGGCGATTCCTCGATCAGCTTCTGGTGGCGGCGTTGAATGGAGCACTCGCGCTCGCCGAGGTGGACGATGTTGCCGAAGTTGTCCCCGAGCACCTGTATCTCGATGTGGCGCGCCGTGCGGATGTATTTTTCGATGTAGACGGCGGGGTTGTTGAAAGCCATCTGCGCTTCGTGCTGCGCGGCCGGCAGGGAGGTGAGCAACTCTTCGCGGTCCCGCACGACCCGCATGCCGCGCCCGCCGCCCCCGGCGGACGCCTTGATGATCACCGGGTAGCCGATCTGCTCGGCAATCCTGACCGCCTCCTCTTCCGCCTCTATTATGCCGTCGAAGCCGGGCGTGATGGGCACGCCCGCGGTTTTCATCGCCGAGCGCGCCAGGGCCTTGTCGCCCATCAGCCGGATGCTCTCAGGGCTCGGGCCGATGAACTTGATGTTGCACGCCTCGCAGACTTCGGCGAAGTAAGCGTTCTCGGCCAGGAAGCCGTAGCCGGGGTGGATGGCGTCCACGTTCATGATCTCCGCGGCGGAGATGACGGCGGGGATGTTGAGGTAGCTCATCGAGGACGGGGCGGGGCCTATGCAGACGTGCTCGTCCGCGAAGAGGACATGCAGGGAGTCGCGGTCGGCTTCCGAATGGACCGCGACGGTGCGGATCCCAAGCTCCTTGCACGCCCAGATTATCCGGGTCGCAATCTCCCCTCGGTTGGCTATCAGAATCTTCTTGAACATTGAGCCACTTGGTCCGTTACGGAAAGCTAGACTTTAATCCCGAAAAGCGGCTGGCCGTACTCGACCGGCTGGCCGTTCTCGACGAATACCTTGACGACTTCGCCCGTCACCTCCGCCTGTATCTCGTTCATCAGTTTCATGGCCTCGATGATACAGACGACCGAATCCGGCTCGACGCTGTCGCCGATCTTCACGAACGGTTCGGACTCCGGAGACGGTGACCGGTAGAAGGTGCCGACGATGGGAGACTTGATGGTGTGGAGCGATTGTTCCGGCACAATCGCCTCCCGCTCCGGCGCGGGCTGGGCCGGCGCCGCGGCGGGGTGGTCGGTGGACCGGCGCTCGAACCGGGGCGCGGGCGCGTCAAAGGGGGAGGCCGCCTGAGGCGAAGGGCCGGCCGGAGTCGGAGCCGGCGGCGCGACCTGAACGGGCGGCGGCGCGAAGCGGTTCAGGCGGAGCCGGAAGCCCTGCCGCTCGATCTCGAACTCCGCGAATCCTTTTTCGCTTATCAATTCGATCAACTCTTTGATCTCTTTCAGGTTCATGGTAGCCCTTTCCGGCCTGAAGGTCCGGCTCTTTACCCGCGATCAAAATGTGCGAAAGCCTCAACCGGAGGCGGCTGAGGCTCGTCGCACTATTCATGAAAGCGGGGCGCTTATTTGCTGTCCCCTTTTTTCACACGTCCCGCAGCCTTGGGCTTGCTCCCCGCTTTAGGCTTGCCCGCCCCGCCTTCGGGGCCGGCCTTTTTCGAAGCCTTCGCCCCGCCCGAGGCGGACGCCTTCTTCGCGGGCTTCGCGGGCTTGTCGTCGGCCTTCGCCTCGGCGTCGCCGGCCTTCTTGCCGCGGCCGAAGAACCTGCGCTTCTTCTTCTCTTCGGGCTTCGCCTCTTCCTTCGCGGCCTTCGCCTCGCTCCCGACCAGCTCGATAAGCGCCATCTCCGCCCCGTCGCCCTTGCGGGCGCCCAGCTTCAGGATACGCGTGTAGCCCCCCGGGCGGTCGGCGAAGCGCGCGGCCAGCTCGTCGAAGAGTTTCTCCACCGCGAGCACGCCGGCCGTGCGGGCGGCCTGGGGCCGCTTGTACCCGCCGTCGGGAATCCGGTTGGTGTTGCCGGAGTAGAAGTACCCGGCCGCCAGGCGGCGCGCGTGCAGGGCGGCCTCTGGCGCGTCGGCCGTGAGGGCGCGCTTGCCGAGAGTAATCACGCGCTCGGCGAACGGGCGAAGCTCTTTCGCCTTCGGGAGGGTCGTTATCAACCGCTCGTGGACTATGAGCGATGTGCAGAGGTTACGCAGAAGAGCGATCCGGTGCTCCGTCTTGCGCCCCAGTTTTCTATGAGCCACTCTATGTCGCATACCATGCTCCTAACTTGCCCGCGGCACCTCCGTACCCCGGTGCCGCCTACGAATCTTCACCTGCCGCCCGGAGGGGCTAGGCGTTAGCGTCTTCGAGCAGTCTCCCCTGCTCGTCGAACTTCATGCCGAGGTGCAGGCCCATCGAATGAAGAATCTCTTTGATCTCGTTGAGCGACTTCCGCCCGAAGTTTTTCGTCCTGAGCATGTCCGGCTCCGACTTCTGCACAAGCTCGCGGATGGTCCGGATGTCGGCGTTCTTGAGGCAGTTGTAAGAGCGGACGGACAGCTCCAGCTCGTCCACCGAGCGGTCGAGATTCTCGTTGAACTGGATGCGGCTCGCCTCCTCGCTGTCGGCCTCGGCAAGCTCGGGCTCCTCCTCGAAGTTGATGAAGATCTGCATGTGATCCTTGATCAGCTTCGAGGCGAGGCCGACGGCGTTGTCGGGCTTCACCGAGCCGTTGGTCCAGACCTCGATGGTCAGCTTGTCGTAGTCCGTGTCCTGGCCGAGGCGGGCGGACTCGACCGTGTAGTTCACCTTCTTGACGGGCGAGTGGACGGAGTCGATGGGGATGTAGCCGACCGCGAGGTCCTCGTCGAAGTTGCGCTCGGCGGAGACGTAGCCGCGGCCGCGCTTGAGGCGCATCTCGATGGAGATCGACCCGCCTTCGGAGACGGTGGCGATGTGAATGTTGGGGTCCAGGATCTCGACTTCGGCGTCCGACTCGATCTCGCCGGAGAGCATCTCGCCCGGAACCGTGCGCTCGACGCGCAGGGTCTTAGGTCCGGGGCCGTGCAGCTTGAAGGGTATGCGCTTGAGGTTCAGGATGATATCGGTCGCGTCCTCCACGACGCCCGGTATCGAAGAGAACTCGTGCAGCACCCCCTCGATCTTGACGGCCGTTATGGCCGCGCCTTCGATGGAAGAGAGCAGGGCGCGACGCAGGCAGTTGCCGATAGTGGTGCCGAACCCGCGCTCGAACGGCTGGGCGTAGAATTTACCATAACGGTTTGTGAGCGTTTCAGTCTCGCATGCGAGGCGTTTCGGCCTCTGGAAGCCGATCATGAATTGAGTTTCAGTTCCGTCCATTGCTTCCTCTCAAGAGAGGTCAGACGCCGGAAGCAGGGAGCGGGGCCACCCGGCCCGGCCCCTCGGCCCCGGCATCCAGCCTGATTACTTCGAATAAAGTTCGACTATGAGCTGTTCGTTGATGTTCTGCCCGACATCTTCGCGGCGCGGGAGAGCTACGACACGGCCCCGCATGTCTTCAGAAGAAGTGATCTCGAGCCACCCCGGTCGGCCGCGCCCCGAAGCTGTCTGAAAGGCATTCTGTATGTGTACATTCGAGCGGCTGCCTTCGTGCACAGATATCTCGTCGCCCATCTTCACCTGGAAGCTGGGAATGTCTACCTTTCGCCCATTGACGGTGATGTGACCATGACTCACGAGCTGACGCGCCTGCGGGCGCGAAGTGGAATAACCGAGGCGGTAGACGACGTTATCGAGGCGTCGCTCCAGGATCATGAGCAGGTTCTCGCCCGTGACGCCCTTCATACGCACCGCCCGTTCGAAGTAGAGCCGGAACTGGCGCTCCAACATTCCGTAAATGCGCTTAACCTTCTGCTTCTCGCGCAACTGCTCGCCGTAACCTATCAGTTTCGCACGGCGGACATTGCGGCCATGCTGTCCGGGCGGCTGTGTGCCGCGTTTCTCGATGGGACAACTCGGCTTGTAGCACCGCTCCCCTTTTAAAAACAGCTTCATTCCTTCCCGGCGGCAGAGACGGCACACCGGACCACGATATCTAGCCAATTTTCTTCCTCCATCTACCTTCCCGCGTGACCGGGACCGGCAAAAGTTTACAGGCCGCGGGGAGAGTACCGCCCGCCCGGACGAGCGCGCGTCGCCTCCCCTGCCCTTCTTCCTTTAAAACGGGCCGCGGGCGAAAGCCCGGCCGTTTGAACGTACAATTACACTCTGCGGCGCTTGGGCGGCCGGCAGCCGTTGTGAGGGATCGGGGTCACGTCGCGGATCAGGCGGACTTCGATGCCCGCCGCCTGAATGGCCCTGACGGCCGACTCGCGGCCCGAGCCCGGCCCCTTGACCCTGACTTCGCAGGAGTTCATCCCCACGTCGCGCGCGGCCTGCGCGGCCCGGCTCGCCGCCTGCTGGGCGGCGAAGGGCGTGCCCTTGCGCGACCCGTGGAAGCCGAGGGCCCCCGCCGACGACTGGCTCACCAGATTGCCTTCCAGGTCAGTGATTGAAACCAGGGTGTTGTTGAAGGATGCCTGAATGTGTACTACGCCCTGCGGTATGTTCCGCCGCTCCTTGCGCTTGAAGGTCTTCTTCTTGCCGCCCTTCGCTTGTGCTTTAGCCATATGATCAATTCTCTGTGTTCAGTCCGGAGTCCTCGCCCTTCGACACCGCGAGCCGCGGTTGAAAACTGAAGAACGGAAACTGAAAACTGTTGTTATTTCTTACCCGGAGCTTTCTTCTTAGCCACGGTCATGCGGCGCGGCCCCTTGCGGGTTCGCGCGTTGGTGTGCGTGCGCTGGCCCCTGACGGGCAGCCCCCTCCTGTGACGCAGGCCGCGGTAACACCCGATGTCCATCAAGCGCTTGATGTCCATCTGAATCTGCTTGCGCAGGTCCCCCTCGACCATGCCCTGCTGATCGATCACGGCGCGGATGCGGTTGACCTCTTCTTCGCTCAACTCGCGGATGCGCTTATCGATGCTGACATCCGCCTCCCCCAGTATCTTGTTCGCGCGCGAACGCCCGATTCCGTAGATGTACGTGAGCCCTATCTCAGCCCTCTTGTTCGCCGGTAGGTCCACACCTGCTATGCGTGCCATTATTCCTCCGTAAATCGCGGAACGAACATTACTATCCCTGCCGCTGCTTGTGCTTTGGGTTGGTGCAGATCACCCGCACCACGCCCTTGCGGTGAATGATCTTGCAGTTATCACACATTTTCTTTACCGAAGCCCTGACTTTCATCGTTACTTTTTCCTTCCCGTGACATGGGCGCCATAGAAGCAAAACCCTGTGCGCAAGAAACTGTGATTCTAACATCCGACGCCATTACTTGCAACCCGGCTCAACGATCAGGCGGCGGACCGGTCGAGCGGGAGAGGGTCGAGCGATGTGAGTATCTGCGGGCCGTCCTCGGTTATCGCAACCGTGTGCTCGAAATGGGCCGAGGGCCGGCCGTCGCGGGTCACGACGGTCCACCCGTCGGGCATGACCTTCACGTCCTGGTGGCCGAGGTTGATCATCGGCTCGATGGCTATCACCCAGCCTTCCCTCAGCACGGGGCCGGTGCCGGGGCGCCCGTAATTCGGGACCTGCGGCTCTTCGTGCATCGCGCGGCCGATCCCGTGGCCGCAGTAGTTGCGCACGATGCCGTACCCCAGAGGCTCGACGTACGCCTGGACCGCGTTGCAAACGTCCCCGAGGCGGTTCCCGACCCGGCACTGACTTATCGCCTGGTAGAGCGACTGGCGGGTGATCTCCATCAACCGCTTGACCTCTTCGCTCACCTCCCCGACGGGGACGGTGACGGCCGAATCCCCGACGTACCCCTGGTAAGTCGCGCCGCAGTCTATACCGATGATGTCCCCCTCGCGGAGGCGCTTGTCGCCGGGGATGCCATGCACGACCTCGTCGTTGACCGAGGCGCAGATGGAGGCGGGGTAGCCGTGGTAGCCTTTGAAGGTAGGGATCGCCCCGGCGTCGCGGATCATGCGCTCGGCCTCGCGGTCGAGGTCGCGCGTGGTTATGCCGGGCGCGACCAGGGCCGAGAGCCTGTCCAGAACCTGCGCGACGATGTGCCCCGCCGCCCTCATCTTCTGGATTTCCGATTTGGACTTTCGAATGATCATAGCTTCACCGCCGCCGGCGCGCATTACTACTCGACCCCACGCTTCACGTCCGCCTCGCCCTCGGACGCACGCGTGGTCACCTCGACTATCCTCGCATGCACCTCGTCGGGCGAGCCCGTCCCGTCGACCGTGTAGAGGCGGCCCGACTCGTTGTAGTAATCGAGCAGGGGCCGCGTCTTCTCCTCGTAAAGCTCAAGCCGCTTGGCTATCGACTCCTCGTTGTCGTCGCTGCGGGTGAAGAGCGGGTGCCCGTCCAGGTCGCAGACGCCGGGCTGCGCGGGGGGCATGAAATAAATGTTGTAGATCGCGTTGCAGTGCGTGCAGGTGCGCCGCCCCGCGAGCCGCTTGTAAAGCAGCTCGGTCGGGACGTCGATCTTCACCACGAGGATCCGGTGGCCCTGCGACTGCGCTATCCGCTCAAGCTGGCGGGCCTGCGGGGGGGTCCTCGGGAACCCGTCGAGGATGTAGCCCCTGTTGCACCTGGGCTCGCACGTGCTCTCGCTCACGACCCGCGCGAGTATCTCGTCGGAGACGAGCTGCCCCGAAGCGAGTATCTCCCTGACCACGTTCCCCAGCTCCGAGTCTCCGCGCGCGACTTCGCGCAGTATGTCGCCGGTCGCGATGATCGGCAGCCCCAGCTGGTCCGCGAGCATCTGCGCCTGCGTACCCTTCCCCGCCCCCTGCGGTCCCATCATCACCATTATGTTGGGCATAACTTTTACATGCTCCTGCGACCGCGAAGCCGGCGGCCCCGCGGGCCCAGGAATCCGTCATAATGCCGCATGATAAGCTGCGACTCCACCTGATTCATCGTGTCCATGGCGACGCCGATGACGATCAGCAGGCTGGTCCCCCCGAAGAAGAACTGCAGGCCTATGCCCGTCGCCACCCACGAGGTCAGGGGGTTGGAGCGCAGCAGAGAGTCGATGGACTCGCCGATCCACGGGATGTACTGGAAGGCGATGCCCGAGGTCAGGATCGTGGGCAGCAGGGCGACCACCGCCAGGTAGATCGCGCCCACGGTCGTCAGGCGGGTCAGTATCTCGTTGAAGTAATCGCTCGTACGCTTGCCCGGCCTTATGCCGGGGACGAACGCCCCGTTCTTGCGCAGGTTGTTCGACACCTCGTCGGTGTTGAAGATGATAGACACGTAAAAGAACGTGAAGAAGATTATGGCCGCCCCGTACAGCAGGATGTGCAGCGGGTGGCTCGACGCGCCGAGGCTGTTGGCGAAGTTAGTCAGGATACCCTTCCACCCGGTATCCGTCGGGTCGGGCGTCCCCAGAAAGCTCAGGATGGTTGACGGGAAGACCAGTATAGAGGACGCGAAGATCACGGGGATCACGCCCGCCATGTTGACCTTCAGGGGCATGTGCGTCTGCTGCTGCGGGATCGACTGCCTGCCGACCATCCGCCGCGCGTGGTTGATGGGTATCTTTCGGAAGCCCCGCTCGACGAAGACTATGCCCGCGACTATCAGGAGCATCACGATGACCAGCGCCAGCACCCCGAGCGCCTCGCCCGTGGTCCCGCTCGTGAGCTTCTCGTAGACCTGCGT
This sequence comes from Blastocatellia bacterium, assembly GCA_035634255.1. Lineage (GTDB taxonomy): Bacteria > Acidobacteriota > Blastocatellia > UBA7656 > UBA7656 > DATLMR01. Next base: position 11,206 of record DASQDI010000101.1, on the reverse strand, counting down.
CATCGCCGAGGGCAGCCTCAGGACGATGCCCGCGAATATGATCAAGCTTATCCCGTTGCCGACCCCGCGCTCGGTGATCTGCTCCCCGAGCCACATCACGAACGTGGTGCCGGTCGTGAGGGTCAGCATCGTCATCGCGATGAACCCGAGGCCCGGCTCCGGCACGAGCGCGCCGACGCCCGTCTGCTGGTTCTGCAACCAGTACGCGATGCCGAACGACTGGACCGCGCAGAGCACGACCGTCAGGTAGCGGGTGTACTGGGTGATCTTGCGCCTGCCCAGCTCGCCCTCCTCCTGCAGCGCCTTGAGCCGCGCGCTCACGACGGTCATCAGCTGCAGTATGATCGAGGCCGTGATGTACGGCGTGATCCCAAGCGCGAAGATCGAGATGACCTTGAAGTTGCCGCCCGAGAACAGGTCCAGAACGTTGGCGAGGCTGTTCTGCAACTCCCCCGTGTTCCACAGGGAGGCCAGGGCGTCGGCGTCGACGCCGGGCGTGCGCACGTGCGAGCCGATGCGGTAGACGGCGAGCATAGCCAGCGTGAACAGTACGCGCTTGCGGAGGTCCGGCACAGCAAATATGTTGCGTATGCTGTTGAAGAAATTCTCGATCATTGTTTTAATTCCTGGTTCTCACCGAGATTCAGCGCCCCGAGGCGCCGAGCATACTCTGCTTCCGACTCTTATAAAATAGAAGCGGCCGGAAATCAACTAAGCTTCGAAGGGGCCTTCCGGCTCGCCGGCGGATTCGCCCGCCGCCTCGCCCGCGCCCCCGACGAGCGTCGCCCTGCCGCCCGCCGCCTCGATCTTGTCCTTCGCGCCCTTGCTGAAGCGGTGCGCCGTCACGTTCAGGGCCTTGCTCACCTCGCCCCTCCCGAGTATCACCACCCCGTGGAAGCGCGAAAGGTGGGACTTCTTGATCAGGCCCTGCTCCACCATGAACTCGGGCGTGATGGCGTCGGTGGCCTCCAGGTTGTTGAGGTCGGAGAGGTTCACCTCTATCCATTCCTTCTTGAATATGTTGGTGAACCCGCGCTTGGGCAGCCTGCGCTGGAGCGGCATCTGCCCGCCCTCGAATCCGGGGCGGCCCGAGTAGCCGGACCGCGACTTCTGGCCCTTGTGCCCCCGGCCCGAGGTCTTGCCCAGGCCCGAGCCCGGCCCGCGGCCCACCCGCTTCTTGTTTCTGTTGGCGCCCTTCGGCGCCCCGATGTTATGTATGCCTATCGCCATTATTGCACTCCGGAGGTGTGTGACTATCCTCGGTCCCGGACCGCCAGCCCTTCGGCCCGCGGGGGCGGGCCGTCGCCGGCCCGTTCTACGGATAGCGCTCTGTCAAAAATTAATCAACTATCCGCAGCAGGTGAGGAACCTTGTTCACCATGCCGCGCGTCGCAGGCGTGTCGGGCCGCTCGACGATCTGGTTGAGCTTCGTGAGCCCCAGGCTACGCACCACGGTCTTGTGGCCTTTGTTGCAGCCAATCGTTGAGCGGTACCACTGGATCCTGATCTTCCGGCCCGCCTGATTCTGGCCCTCATTGTTTTCGGCTGACATTGCTAAAGACTCCTATTCATCTCGGCGCGACTTCGCGCGGAACGACCGGGCGGCTGAGCCGGAAGCCCCGGACTAAACGGCCTGCGCTTCTTCCGACACCTGCCTGCGGAGCCGCGCGACGACGGCCCGGTCCTTCAGCCCGCGCAGCCCTTCGAAGGTCGCGCGGACGACGTTGTGCGGGTTCGACGTGCCGATGGACTTGGTCACGACATCGCGCACGCCGACGAGCTGCATGATGGCGCGGACCGCCCCGCCCGCGATCACGCCCTTCCCTTCGGGCGCGGGCTTCAGCAGCACTCGGCCCGAGCCGAACACCCCCGTCACCTCGTGCGGCACGGTCGAGCCGCTCAGGGGAACGCGGATCAGGTTCTTCTTCGCCGCCTCGATGCCCTTCTTGATGGCGAGGGGGACTTCGCGCGCCTTGCCCGAGCCGAAGCCGACCACGCCATTCTCGTTGCCGACTACGACGAGCGCGGAAAATGACAGGTTCTTTCCGCCCTTGACGACCTTGGTCACGCGGTTGATTGAGATGACCTGATCCTTGAGATCGAGGCCAGATGCGTCTATTCGTTCCATAAACCCTCTAGTGAAATAGGGGCCGCCCGCGGGACCCGCCCGCGCCGCGGCCCGGACCGCGCCTAAAATTCGAGCCCGGCTTCGCGAGCGGCCTCGGCCAGGTTCCTCACGCGCCCGTGGTAGATGTACCCGCCCCGGTCAAAGACGACGCGGGTGACGCCCTTCTCCTTGGCGCGCTCGGCTATGAGCCTGCCCACCTGCCGCGCCGCGGAGATGTTCCCGCCCGATTGCCCTCGCAGGTCCTTCTCGGTGGTCGAGGCGGACGCGATGGTCGCCCCGTTCGTGTCGTCGATCAACTGAGCATAAATATGATTCACGCTGCGGAAGACCGCCAGCCTCGGGCGCTCCGTCGAGCCCGAGAGGCTCTTCCGAATCCTCCTGTGAACCGCTTCCCTGATGTCTCGGCTGCTTTTCTTTGCCATCTCTTACTCACCTCGGCCGCTGATTGCGCGTTCGGCACGCGGGCACTTCAGCGGCCATCAAATAGTGAAACCTGCGACTTACTTCCCGGTCTTGCCGGGCTTGAGCTTCAGCACTTCGTTGGCGTAGCGCACGCCCTTGCCCTTGTAGGGGTCGGGCTGGCGCAGGCTGCGCATGTGCGCGGCCACCTGGCCGACCTGCTGCCGGTCTATGCCCGTGATCGTCACGGTCGTCTGGTACTGCTGTATGGGCTTGTTGACGCGCTCGATCTTCACGTCGATCCCCTTCGGTATCGGGAACTCTATCGGGTGCGAGTAGCCCAGGTTGAATATCACGCGGCTCTTCTGAACCTCCGCCTTGTAGCCGACCCCGACGATGTCGAGCTGGCGGGTGAACCCCTCGGTCACGCCGGTGACCGCGTTCTGCACCAGCGCGCGGGCGAGCCCGTGGAGGGCCGCCTTGTCGTCGGACTCGCGCTCGGCGATCAGCTGGTCCCCGTCTACGCGGAAATTTATCCCCTCCGGGACGGAGGTCTGCAGAGCGCCCTTGGGCCCCGCGACTTCGATAACGCCGTCGTTGATGTTGATCTTGACGCCCTTCGGGAGCGCTATCGGCTTCTTACCTATTCTCGACATTGAACCAACTCCGTCATTAGTGCGACCGCCGGGCCATCGACGGCCCCGCGCGGCTCGCTCGCCACCTTTAGTAGATGCGGCAGAGGATCTCGCCGCCGACCTTTTCGCGCCTGGCCCTCTTGTCCGTCATCAGGCCGCGCGAGGTCGACAGTATGTTGACGCCGATCCCGCCGAGCACTTTCGGTATGTTCGTGCTGTTCACGTACACGCGACAGCCGGGCTTCGACACCCGGTCCATCTTCGACATAACCATCTCGCCCTTCGGGCCGTAGCGCAGGTAGACGCGGATGTTGCGGCGCGGGCCGTCGCCGATCACCTTGTAGTTGTTTATGAAGCCCTCCTCCTTCAGTATGCGCGCGATCTCCAGCTTTATGGAGGAGACCGGCACGTCCACTTTCTGGTGCTTGGCCGCGTACGCATTGCGCACGCGAGTGAGCATATCGGCTATTGGGTCTGTCATCGCTTCTCCTAAAATCAGTGGCCGGGAACGTGGCGCGCGCGGGCGGTTACGCCTCGCCGGCCCCCCGGCCCGGTCTTCGTTACCAGCTCGACTTGGTCACGCCCGGCACGTGCCCTTCGAGGGCCAGGTCGCGGAAACATATGCGGCAGAGCGCGAACTTGCGGAGGTAAGCCCGCCCGCGGCCGCACCGGCGGCAGCGGTTGTGCACCCGCGAGGTGAAGACGTTCAGCTTCACCCCCTTGGCCTTAGCCTTCTTGATCGTCTTCTTGTCGTCCGCCCCGAACTGGTCTTTGACCCGGAGCTTGGCGAGCGCCAGGGAGCGCTTCAGCTCGTTCGCCTTATAAATCGAAGATTGTCTTGCCATCGTTCCTCTCGCTACTTGGTGAACGGCATGCCGAACTGTCGAAGCAGGGCGCGCCCTTCCTCGTCCGTGCGGGCCGTCGTCACTATTGAGATGTTCATGCCCCGAGTCTTGTCGACCTTGTTGAAGTCGATCTCGGGGAAAATCAACTGGTCCTTGATGCCGACCGTGTAGTTGCCGCGCCCGTCGAACGCGCGCGGGCTGACCCCCCGGAAGTCGCGCACGCGCGGGAGCACGGCGTTTATGAACCGGTCGAGGAATTCGTACATGCGGTCGCTCCGCAGGGTGACCGAGACGCCCACCGGCATCCCCGTCCGGAGCTTGAAGGCCGCAATCGATTTCTTGGCCTTGGTGATGACGGGCTTCTGCCCGGAGATGGTCGCGAGCTCCATTATGGCCTGGTCGAACACCTTCGGGTTGCTCTGCGCCTCGCGGCCCACGCCCATGTTAAGCACGATCTTTTCGATCTTCGGCACGGCCATCGGGTTCGTGTAATTGAACTCCTTCATCAGGGCCTGGATGATCTCGCTCTTGTAACGCTCTCTCAGTCTCGCTGCCATGTTAATCAACACCTCGCTGACTTCGGAATTTGGGGCCGGGCCCCGTTTACCGATTCAGATTAAGACTACTGTTTCTCAATCGCCGCGCCGCACTTCTTGCAAGCGCGGGTGCGCGTGCCGTCGGTCAGGACCTGGTGGCCCGCGCGGGTGGCCTGCCCGCAGGTCGGGCACATCACCATGACGTTCGAGACGTCGATGGGCGACTCGCGCTCGACGATGCCGCCCTGCACGCCGCTGCGCGCGTTGGCCTTGTTGTGGCGCTTGACGACGTTCACGCCCTCGACCAGGACCTTGCGCTTGCGGGGGTGCACTTCGAGCACGCGGCCCGTCTTGCCCCTGTCCTTGCCCGCAATCACGACCACCCGGTCATTCTTTCGCACGTTGATCTCTACGTTCATAATCCCTCGTGTAACCGCCTCAAATCACTTCGGGCGCAAGGCTCACGATCTTCATGAAGCGCTTGTCGCGCAGCTCGCGGGCGATGGGGCCGAAGACGCGCGTGCCCACCGGATCGTTGTCAGCCTTGATGATGACAGCCGCGTTCTGATCGAAGCGGATGTATGTGCCATCGTTGCGACGGGTCTCCTTGCGCGTGCGGACGATGACCGCGCGGACGACCTGCCCCTTCTTGACCGCGCCGTCGGGCGCGGCTTCCTTGACCGAGGCGGTGATGACATCGCCCAGCCCCGCGCGCGAGCCCGTGTCGCCGCCGACCGGCAGAATCATCGAAATGCGCTTTGCCCCGGAGTTATCCGCGACTTCAAGGATTGACCTCATCTGAACCATAACTTTTCTCCAGAGGCGTCGGGCGGGGGCCGGGGCGTGACCCCGGTCCGGCCTCACCCTGACGGCCGGCTGCTACCTTGCCTTTTGAACTATCTCGACCACGCGCCAGCGCTTGCGCGCGGAAAGGGGGCGCGTCTCGACTATCCTGACGATGTCGCCGATGTGCGCCTCCATCTCGTTGTGCGCCATGAACTTCGACCTGCGCCGGATGTACCGCTTGTACTTCGGGTGCTTGACCTGCCGCTCTACGCGGACGACGACCGTCTTCTCCATCTTGTCGCTCGTCACGAGGCCGACCTTCTCCTGCCGCCTGTGGACGGGCCCCGCCGCGATGGCCTCCGCGCTCTCCGCGCTCGTCCCGCCGCCAAGCGCCGCCGACACCGTGCCCGCGACCGCGCCCGCGACGGAGCCTATGGCCCGCGCGGCCTCCACCAGTAAGCCGTCCGACTCGGTCCCGGCCCCGCCCTCCGCCGAGGGCTCTCCCGCCGTCTCTTCGATGGGGTTGTCTCTATTCTCTTCCATACTCGTCCTTCAAGGGGCGCGGTAAACCAGCGCGCCCGATTGTCCTTACTTTCGCCCCGCGGCGATCTCGCGCTCGCGCAGCAGAGTCTTCACCCGCGCGAGGTCCTTCCTCTGACCGCGCACCTGATTCACAACGTCCGTGTTGCCGAGGGCGAGCTTGAACCGGTTGCGGAACAGCTGCTCCTTAAGCTCGTTCACCTTCGCGTTGAGGTCGTCGTCCGACATCTCTCTCAACTCTTCCGTCTTCATACCAGTCCGCCTCCCTCCTGATCCTTGCGCGTGATGAACCGGGTCTTGATCGGGAGCTTCATCGCCGCGAGCCTGATGGCCTCGCGCGCGGTCTTCTCGTCCACGCCCTCCATCTCGAAGAGTATGCGGCCGGGCTTGATGACGGCGACCCACCCTTCGGGGGCGCCCTTGCCCTTACCCATGCGGGTCTCGGCCGGCTTCTTGGTGATGGGCTTGTCCGGGAAGACTCTGATCCAGATCTTGCCGCCGCGCTTGATGAAGCGAGTCATCGCGACGCGGGAGGCCTCGATCTGCTTGCCGGTGATCCACGCGGGCTCAAGGGCCTTGAGCCCATACTCTCCGAAAGATATCTCCGCGCCGCGCGTGGCCACCCCGCTCATGCGGCCCCGCTGCTGCTTGCGGTACTTCATTCGCTTTGGAATTTTGTATTCAGCCATAATTAATCCCAGTGGTCAGTGGTCGGGGGCCGGTGAGGGATCAGGGGGATTCTGTTAAGAGAGTCCCTCATCTTCCCTGACTCCTGGCCTCTGATCCCCGCCGTTATTGTCTCCTCGCCTGGACCGCCCGCCTAACGCTCAGCTCGTCCCCTCGGTAGATCCACACCTTGACGCCGATGACTCCGAAGGTCGTGTGGGCTTCCGCGAAGCCGTAGTCGATGTCCGCGCGCAGGGTGTGGAGGGGGAGGCGCCCCTGCAGGTACCACTCGGAGCGGGCGATCTCGGCCCCGTTGAGCCGGCCCGACACGCGGACCTTGATCCCCTGCGCGCCGAAGCGCTGGGCGTTTTCGACCGCGCGGCGCATGGCGCGGCGGAAGGCTATGCGCTTTTCGAGCTGCTGCGCTATCTGCTCCGCCTGAAGCTGCGCGTTCAGCTCGGGCTTGTGAATCTCCTGGATGTTGACGTAGACCTCGCGCCCGGTGCGGTCCTTGATCTCCGCCTTGAGCTTGTCGATCTCAGCGCCCTTGCGCCCGATGATGATGCCGGGCCGCGACGTGTGGATGATGATCTTCAGCTTGTTGGCCGCGCGCTCCACGTCGATGTTGGAGACGCCCGCGCCCGCGAAGCGCGTCTTCAGCTCCCTCTTGAGCTTGAGGTCCTCGTGCAACAGGTCGGCGTAATCGCGCTTGGCTATCCAGTTGGAATGCCAGCCGCGGTTGAACCCGAGCCTGAACCCATACGGATGAACTTTCTGACCCACAAATCCTCCAATTCGGAACGGCGTTCCTATTCTGCTTTCGCGGTCTCCACCTCGATGGTGATGTGGCTGACCCATCGGCGCTCGCGGTAGGCGCGGCCCATCGGGGCCGGCCGCACGCGGCGGCGGAACTTGGTGGGCCCGAGGTCCACGGTCGCCGTGGAGACCTTGAGCCGGTCTACGTCAATCGCGACGTTGAGCTGGTCGGCCTTCTGCTCGGCGTTGGCTATGGCCGAGCGCAGGGTGATCTCGATGGGCTTGGCCGCGCGCTTGTTCGTGCCCGCGAGCAGGGCCAGCGCCTCCGGCACGTTGCGGCCCCGGATCAGGTCGATCACGAGCCGCGCCTTCTGGGGCGAGCCTTTGATGTACTTAGCTACCGCGCGTGCTTTCATCTCTTACCTGCCTCCCTTCTTGGTGGTCTTGTCACTCTTTTCCGGGTGGCCTTTGAACTGTCGCGTGGGCGCGAACTCGCCGAACTTGTGCCCGACCATGTTCTCCTGCACGTAGACGGGGATGAACTTCTTCCCGTTGTGGACGGCGACGGTGTGCCCCACCATCTCCGGCAGGATGGTCGAGCGGCGGGACCACGTCTTGTGGACGCGCTTCTCGTTCGCCTGATTCATCCTCATGATCGCGTTGACCAGGTGGTCGTCAACGAACGGACCTTTTTTTATCGATCTTGCCATAATCAATTCTCAGTATTCAGCGTTGAAAGCTTACTTCTTGGCCCTGCGCACGATGAACTTGTCGGTGCGCTTGTTGTTGCGAGTCTTGTAGCCGCGCGTGGGCTGCCCCCACGGGCTGACCGGATGGCGGCCGCCCGAGGTCTTGCCCTCGCCCCCTCCGTGCGGGTGGTCCACCGGGTTCATCGCGACCCCCCGGACCTTGGGCCTGCGCCCGATCCAGCGGGTGCGGCCCGCCTTGCCCAGAGAGATGTTGCTGTGCTCGATGTTGCCGATCTGGCCGACGGTCGCGTAGCACTCGATGTTGACCCGCCTGATCTCACCCGAAGGCAGGCGGAGCTGGGCCCAGTCGCCTTCCTTCGCGACCAGCTGGGCCGCGCCGCCCGCGGCCCGCACCATCTGCGCGCCCTTGCCCCGGCGCAGCTCGATGTTGTGGATCGTCGTGCCGAGCGGGATGTTGCGGAGAGGCAGGGCGTTCCCCGCGATGATGTCGGACTCCGGGCCGGAGACGATGGTCTGCCCCACCTTCAGGCCTACGGGCGCTATGATGTACCTCTTCTCGCCGTCCGCGTAGCTGAGCAGGGCGATGTGCGCCGAGCGGTTCGGGTCGTACTCTATCGTCGCGACCTTCGCGGGGATGCCCGTCTTGTCGCGCTTGAAGTCGATGATGCGGTACTGGCGCTTGGCCCCGCCCCCGCGCCTGCGCACGGTTATGTGGCCGTCGTTGTTGCGGCCCGAAATGCGCCTCTTCGGCGCGAGCAGCGGCTCGTACGGCTTGTCGGTCGTTATCTCGTCCCGCGTGAGATACGTCTGGTACCGGCGCGCCGGCGATGTCGGATTAAGTTTCTTGACTCCCATCTCATCCTCGTCTCAGGCTCTGAGTTCCGGGCCGAAACCCGGACACTCGAGTTAAATTGCGTCCTCGTACATGATCGGCCTCTCGCCGGCCTTGAGCGTTACGAAGGCCTTCTTCCAGTCGGACCGGCGGCCCATCTCGCGCCGGGTCGGTATCCGCTTCATCTTGCCCTGGAAGTTCGCCACGCGCACGGCGTCGACCTTGACGCCGAGGATCTGCTCGACCGCGCGCTTGATCTCGGGCTTGGTCGCGCGGGGGTCGACCCGGAGCGTGAGTATCTGCCGCTCGTTCCCGTCGCGGCCCATCGACTCCGGCTCGTCCTTCATGGTGAGCGCCTTCTCGGTGATGATCGGCCCTTTTATGACATCCCAAATAGTCTTCATGCGAGTCTCCTACTTACCCGGTTTACTTGCTCAGCTGCTTTTCGAGCTCGCTCGCCGCCTCGCGCGTGAGCGCGAGCTGTTCGTGCGTGAGCAGGTCGTAGACGTTCACCCCGTTCGGCGAGACGCATGTGACGCCGGGCAGGTTGCGCGACGAGAGCGCGAGGTTGGCGTTGTCGAGCAGGGAGTCGATGATCAGCGTGCGCTTGTCGAACCCAAGCCCCGCCAGCGTCGCCACGAAGTCTTTCGTCTTGTGCGACTGGAGCGCGAAATTCTCGACTATAACGAGGCCGCCCTCCCTGAGCCGCTCGGAGAGGACCGAGCGGATCGCGCCGCGCCGCATCTTCTTGGGGATGCGGTAAGACCAGTCGCGCGGCTGCGGCCCGTGCACGTTCCCGCCGCCCTTCCACAGGGGGCTCCGGAGGCTGGCGATCCGCGCCCGGCCCGTGCCCTTCTGCTTCCAGAGCTTTTTACCCGACCCCTTCACGTCACCGCGCGTCTTGGTGGCCGAGGTCCCGGCCCTCTGGTTCGCCAGATAATTCTTGACAGCCTCATAGATGAGCGGCTTGTTGAGCGGCGCGCCGAACACGGCGTCCGACAACTCCACTTCGCCCACCTCTTCGTTCTTCAGATTCTTCACCTTTACGACAGGCATCGTTTCGCTCCATCCAACTTGAGCGGCGAGGCTGAATGACCGGGGCCGAACCGCCGGGACCATCCAGAGGGCTCGCTGCCCAACGCTTTATTACTGCGACTTCTTGATCAGAACGTACGCGCCGTTCGGACCCGGCACCGCGCCGCGGATCATCAGGAGGTTGTTCTCCGTGTCGACCGCGACCACGCGCAGGTTCTTAATGCTCTTGCGCTCGTTGCCCATGTGCCCGGCCATCCGCGTGCCCTTGATGACGCGCGACGGGTACGCCGACTGGCCGATAGAGCCGGGGGCGCGGTGGAACATCGAGCCGTGGGTGGCGCGGCCCCCCCCGAACCCGTGTCGCTTGATGAAGCCGGCAAACCCCCGCCCCTTCGACTTTCCGATCACGTCAACCAGATCGTTCGGGTTGAACATGTCGACGAGTATCTTGTCGCCGACGTTGGTCGCCTCCTCGCTCGCGTCGATCCGCACTTCGCGCAGCACGCGGGTGGGGGGCACGCCGGCCCTCTTGAAATGGCCTTCAGTCGGCTTGTTGACCCGGCGCGGCGGCTTCTCCTCGACGAACCCGAGTTGGACCGCGTTGTAGCCGTCGATGTTGACGGTCTTCTTCTGGACGACGATGCAGGGGCCAGCCTTTATCACCGTCACCGGCGTCACCGAGCCGTCTGGCGCAAACAGCTGGGTCATCCCAACCTTCTTACCGATAATTCCGTTCACCATAATTGTGAGCCCTGAGTCGGGAGTCTTTAGCCACGGGCGCGGGGGTTTCGGCCCGCCGCCCCTGACCCGAGATTCCAGACTGATTTACTTGTGATCCTTGCCGAAAGCTTTGATCTCGACATCGACGCCGGCCGGGAGGTCGAGCTTCATCAGAGCGTCGACCGTCTGCGGCGTGGGGTCGAGAATGTCCATGAGTCGCTTGTGAGTGCGAATCTCGAACTGCTCGCGCGACTTCTTGTCCACGTGCGGACTGCGGAGCACGGTGTACTTGTTCTTGACCGTGGGCAGAGGGATCGGACCCGCGACGCGCGCGCCAGTGCGCTTGGCCGTGTCAACTATCTCAGCCGTCGACTGGTCGAGCACCCGGTAATCGTAAGCCTTCAGCCTAATTCTGATCTTATCGTTCAGCATATCTAAGTCTCTAGCGGTGTCGGCACCGCTCGTTCGCTACGACATTACTCTACGATCTCGGAGACGGTGCCAGCGCCTACCGTGCGCCCCCCCTCGCGGATCGCGAACCTCAGCCCCTTCTCCATCGCTATGGGCGAGATCAGCTCTATCTCCATCTGCGTGTTGTCGCCCGGCATCACCATCTCC
>DASQDI010000100.1:0-62917 GCA_035634255.1 Blastocatellia bacterium | reverse complement strand
CTTCGCCCAGCTTGAAGCCCCACCGCGCCCCGCGGATGACGTGCGGGGCCTGACTCATCGACTCCATGCCGCCCGCGAGCACCGTCCCGGCCTCGCCCAGCTGGATCATCTGCGCGCCCGAGACGATGGATTGGATGCCCGACCCGCAGAGGCGGTTGACGGTCAGGGCGGGCTTGTCGAGCGGCACCCCGGCTTTGAGCGCCACGTGCCGCGCGCCGTAGATGGCGTCTCCCGATGTCTGCAATGCGTTGCCGATGACCGTGTGATCGACAAGCTCCGGCGCGACGCGCGCGCGCTCAAGGGCCGCCCGCGCGGCTATGGCCCCCAGCTCAATCGCGCTCAGGTCGCGGAGCGCGCCGCCGTACTCGCCCATCGGAGTCCGCGCCCCGCCTAGAATGAGAATGTCCTTTGCCATAAATCTCCCTGAACTTATCCTTTTTTCGAACCCTTGCGCCTAGTCAGACTGTCGCAATCAAGTCCCTTTACCATTTCCGCATCCCGAAGATTTTGGATTTGAGACCTTCGGTCCGGCACCTCACAGGCCCTGGAAAGCCGGTCGCCGGATATGCTGCTTGATTAATAAGTTACCAGAACAGCCAGCCAGCTTCAAACATTTAAAACGATTGCGGGCGGCCCGGTTTGTGAATTAAGAATGGCCACGACGGCTAGGCCCGTGGCTCGAAAGAGCGAAGCCGAAGGGCGGCCCCCAACTTCATGGAAGCATACCTGATGAACCTGTGAGGCCGCTTTTTTTGCAAAAAGATTTTTACAATTCGGACCGGGCGCAACTTATCCGTAACTTTTCCGAATGTTCTCCCACTTCCGCGGCCCGCGGCGGTCGGAATTCGCCGGCGCGCGGCGGGGGTAAAGTGGGCTCCGGTTGTTTTCTCAATCCCTTTCCGGTAAAATTTCAAACGTTAAAGTCCAGGGCTTGCGCGACCGAGGTTGCACCTTCGACTTTGCTCCTGATGATGTTTTCGCCTAGGAGATACTGCATGAAACCAAGGAATCGGTACTGGTTGTTAGTGGTGGCTTTGATATTGCCTCTAACGTTCGCGGGGGCCCATCCGGGACAGAGAGTACTCGGCCAGGACGACGAGACGGAGAGCCGGCAGAAGATAGCCGAGGACTACGCCCAGGCTTTACTGGTCGCGAAGGAGAATTACGCGGGCCAGGTCGATTTCGACCGGGTCAACAAAAACTCCATCCTCGGGATGTTGAAAACGCTCGACCCTCACTCCTCCTACTTCGACCGCAAGGAGTGGGAAGACTTCATGAACGATCAGCGCAGCAGGTATTCCGGGATCGGCGCGACCATCGTTCAGCGTTACGACAAGGTCTACATCATGTCCCCCTTCAACGGGACTCCCGCCTACCGCGGGGGGCTGCGTTACGGCGATCACATCGTACAGATCAACGGCGAATCGACCGAGGGCTGGAACGTCACGCAGGTTTCGGGCAAGCTGCTCGGGCCGGACGCCACCCCGGTGACGGTCAAGGTGCGGCGGCTCGGCGCGACCGAGCCGGTCGACATAGAGCTGAAGCTGGTCAGGGGGATCGTCCCCCAGCCTTCGATAGCCAACTACTTCATGGTCAGCAACGGGGTCGGCTACATCAACCTCCTGCGCGGCTTCAACACGACCACGCATGAGGAGATGCGCAACGCCCTGGCCGACCTGCGCGAGCAGGGGATGACACAGCTCATCCTCGACCTGCGCGGCAACCGGGGCGGCCTGGTCGATCAGGCGTGGAAGGTCGCGAACATATTCCTGTACAAAGGCCAGAAGGTCGTCTCCATGCGCGGCAGGCCCGGAGTCTTCCCGCCCGTCGAGCGCTCGGCCTTCAACAACACGCCGGACGATTACCCGCTCGTGGTGCTGATCGACCGGGGCTCGGCCTCCGCGTCCGAGATCGTCGCGGGCGCGCTTCAGGACCACGACCGCGCGCGCATAGTCGGCGAGAACTCGTTCGGCAAGGGGCTGGTCCAGAACGTGTTTCAGTTGAGGGACGGCTCCGGTCTGACCCTCACCACCGGCAAGTACTACACGCCGAGCGGCCGCCTGATCCAGCGCGAGTACGCGGGGAAGTCCCTCTACGATTACTACCTCCAGCGCGGGGACAAGGAAGCCGTGCAGAAGACCGAGGAGAAGCAGACCGACTCAGGCCGCACGGTCTACGGCGGCGGGGGCATCGACCCCGACGTTGAGGTCAAGGTGCCCGCCAAGGAGCTTGAGATGCGGCGCGTCTGGACCGAGCCGGTGTTTCAGTTCTCGCGCGCGCTCGCGGCGGGGCGGATCCCCGGCCTGGGCGAGTTCAAGGTCGACCGGTCCGCCGACCACGGGCACCGCCTGATGCCTAACGAGTATCAGGTGAGCGATAAGGCTCTGGCTGCTTTCAAAGAGTTCATCCGGCAGAACAAGGAGATCAAAGCCGATCCCGCGCGCGTCGACAAAGACGCGGCCTGGATCAAGCGGCAGATCCGGTACGAGATCGTGACCGCCGCTTACGGGCAGGAAGTCGCCTATCAGGTGTTGCTCGAAGGCGACGTTCAGATGCAGATGGCGCTCTCGGAGCTGCCGAAGGCGAAGAACATGGCCGAAGATATTCGCCGCACTCGGGCGGCCGCGCGCGGGGGGGATGTGCGCAGGAATTGATCTTCCCGCCCATCTGAATCAATTTTGAATTGATTCTAAATCGATCCGCTGATCGCGGCCCGGACTTGGTTCGGGCCGCGATTTTTCTTCACTCCTCGACGCGGTCACGCCCGCCGGGGCCCGCGCGCCCTTATGCTATACTTACGCCAACTGTTAAGGCATCGGAGGTCTGATTGGAAGAGAAGAGAGACCATGAAGCGCAGATGGTGCGGCTGTGGACCAGGGTCATATTGCGCGTCCTGATAGTTATCGCCCTGTTTTATCTCGCTTACAAAATGGTCTTTCTGCTGAGCGAGGTCCTGCTGCTCCTCGTCCTCTGCGTCTTCTTCTGTTACCTGATCGCGCCCTTCGTGCGCCTGTTCGAGCAGCCGGTTTATGTCGCGAGCCGGGAGTTCAAAATATCGCGCGGCGCGGCCATCGTCGTCGTCTACCTTCTGATCGGGTTGGTGCTCACGCTCGCCTTGCAGCTGATGATCCCTATCGTGTGGCAGCAGGGCTCCGACCTGGCGGGGAACCTCCCCTCCTACGTCGCGAGCGCGTCGGCGGCGGTCAGCAAGACGTTCAACGACGCGAACAGCTGGCTCCGCCAGTTCAAGCTGCCGAGCCAGTGGAGGGATTACCTGCTCGGTCAGGCGAACCACCTCGGCGAGTCATTCATCCCGTGGCTGGAAGCCGTGCTCGCGGGGACCTTCAGCAATCTGCCCTACCTGCTGTGGCTGATACTCATCCCGATCCTATCGTTCTTCATGCTGAAGGACGCCTCGGCCTTCGAGCGGTGGGTGGTGGACCTCATGCCTAACGACCGATTGAAGAAGCGCGCGCACTGGCTCCTGCTCGATGTCAGCCAGACGCTCGCCGCCTACATCCGCGCGCAGATCACCTCCTGCATAGTGGTGGGCGCGCTCGTGACGGTCGGCTTCGGGCTCATCGGAGTGCCTTACGCGGTGGTGCTCGGGCTGATCGCGGGCGTGCTGGAGTTCGTCCCGCTCATCGGGCCTCTGCTGGCGGCGACGATAGCCTTCAGCCTGACCCTCACGACCTCCGTGAGGATGGCGCTCATCGTCGCGCTCTTCCTGGTCGTACTCAGGATAGTTCAGGATTACATAATCTACCCCCGAATCGTGGGCCAGGGGATCAAGATGCACCCGGCGGTGGTCGTGGTGGCGATCCTTGCGGGCGCGGAAGTCGGCGGGCTGGCGGGGATCTTTCTGGCCATCCCCTTCGTCGGCCTCGTGATCGTCGCCTATAACCACTACGTCGCCTACAGGAGGGTCGAAGCCACCAAGCCTGCCCCCCCGGCTGAAACGTCGGGGCCGGAGGTGGAGTCGCATCTTACCGCTTCGGCCTCCACGACCGGGTTTATGGACAACTGAGCCGGTCAGCTTCCTTGCTATAGATTGATTCGATACTCAGACCTTTCAGGGAAGGAAAAGATGAGCAAGCAAATTACCATAGCTGCTTCGAAGGGTGGGACCGGCAAGACCACGACCACCTGGAACCTGGGGTTCGGGCTGGCCCTCGCGGGCGCCCGCGTGCTCATGGTTGACGGGGACCCGCAGGACAACCTCCGCATCATCGCCGGCTTCGACGCCTCGCCCTCGACCCTCGCTTCGGTCATAGAGGGCGGGCCGGTCGCGCCCCTTGAGATGCGGGAGGGCATCTGGGTGCTCCCTTCGGGAGGGCGACGCCTTGCCCCGGCCCTTTCGTCGCCGGACAGTTTGCGCGCGATCACGAACCCGCTCAGGCGGGCGATCAACTCCTGGGCGTCGGAGGCGGTCGATTTCGTCCTGTTCGACTGCCCGCCGGAGTTCGGGCGCATGACGCAGGCCGCGCTCAGCGTGTCGGACTACCTGCTCGTCCCCTGCGTCTCCACCTGGCTCGGCCTCCGGTCAATCGAGCAGATGATCGATTTCGTGGACTCGCACTCGCGCGAGGCCCGCATCGACGGCGAGAGGGTCGGCGTGGTCATGACCTTCTACACCACGCGCCGCGCGGGCCCCGAAGCGGTGAGGCAGGAGGCGAAGAAGCTCTTCCGCAACAGGCTGCTGCGCACCCTGATCCGCGAGCGCACGGAGCTCGACTACTCTCAGGAAGCCAACAAGTCCGTGTTCGAGTACGCGCCCCATTCCGACGGAGCGCAGGATTACACGGCTCTCGTTAAAGAGGTGATCAAGCGAGTCGGCTGACCCTCTAACATCCGCCTTCGTTGTCGCAGTACTTCTTCAAAAGCAGGATCAGTATTATCGCCGCGGCGATGCCGACTCCGATGGCTATCTTGGCCCCGGTGGAGAGATTCTGCCCCTTCACCTGAGCCACGTTCGGGTATGGCACCACCGTCGCCGCGCCGGTCTTCGGCTCCGTCACGACGAAAGAGTTCTCCCCCGCCTCGCTGACGTACCCGACGAGCTGAGTCTTGTCCTGGAGCTTGAGGGCCACGCGCGCGTTTCTCCCGACGCCTAGCTTGAAGATGCTTTGCTTAACCTTGGCCGCGTGTTTCGCCTGCTTATCGGCTTCGCTCTTCGCCAGGACTGACATGGTGCCGAAGTGGAGGACCGCGAAGACCAGCAGAACCGAGAGGGACTTCCTGTACATATCCTTCTCCTTCCGAAAACGTGTTTGGTATAACTTAGGATGCAGACATACTAGCACATGTTCGGAAAGATTCCCGGCTTTATTGGAGAAAATAGCTCCACGAAATCCCGTGCGAAACCCTAATCCGCCCTGGCCCCGAGGTGCTGCTCGATGAATCTCTCGGCCTCCGCCTCGATCATCTCCCCCGATACCGTGTGGACGCGGCGCGCGAGGACCCCGCCGCCCCGCGCCTGCTCAATATCCTGGGCGCTTATTAGCACGTAGAAAGGCGTGCCCCACTTGCGGGAGTCTCCCGCGAGAGTGCGGTACCTGTAATGGGCCGACTTCTTGCGCGCCTTCGTGCTGTCCGTCTCCACCACGACCGGGTAATCCGCCCCGATGCGGTTGACGTGGACCGACACCTCTTCGGGCGTCGAGTATTCGGAGACGGCCACGACCCCGAGCCCTCTGTCGCGGAACTTGTCGTAAAGCCGTTTGACGACATGGCCATTGTTGTTACTGTTGGGGCACCACCCGGCCACGTAGCTCACTATGATCAGCCTCTTGCCGCTCGCGTAATCGCGCAGGTTGAGAGGCTGCCCGTCGAGAGCTTTGAGCGTGAAGTCTTCGAAGTCGAGCTTCCGCTCCACGATGGGAGCGGGTTCGGGGTCACTGGCGAGCGGGGCCGCGTCGGAGACGGGGCCGCCGCCTGTAATCGGAGCAAGGATCAGGGCCGCCGCGAGTGCGATTGCGGAAATGGGCCGGCGTATTAGCATAATTCCTCCCCTGTGTTTATACTTTAGGAGGTAAATTATCCGTATGCAAATGTATGGCGATCATCATTTTCCGGGGAAGCTGTTCATCGTCGAGGGCATTGACGGCTCGGGTAAGTCGACGCAGCTCAGCCTGCTGAGGCAATGGCTGAGGCGCGAGGGCTACATGGTCTTCTTCAGCGAGTGGAACTCCTCCCCCCTCGTGAAAGAGACGACCCGGAACGGCAAGAAGAAGCAGATGCTCACGCCGACCACCTTCTCGCTCATCCACGCGACCGACCTGGCCGACCGCATCGAGAGGCACATAATCCCTCCGCTCAAGGCCGGGGCGATTGTTCTGGCCGACCGCTACCTTTACACGGCCTTCGCCCGCGACGGCGCGCGGGGCGTGAGCCCCTCGTGGGTCCGCGAGCTTTACCGGTTCGCGGTCAGGCCCACGCTCGCCTTCTATTTCCGCGTGCCCCTCGATGTTGCCATGAAGAGAATCCTTGGGGCGAGGGCCGGCCTGAAGTATTACGAGGCAGGCATGGACCTCGAACTTTCGGACGACGTAGAAGAGAGCTTCAAAATCTTTCAGGGGATGATCCGGGAGAGGTACGAGCAGATGGTGGAAGAGTTCGGCCTGACGGTGATCGACGCGACGCGCTCGATTGAGCAGCAGCAGAACGAGATGCGCCTGATAGTGGAGCGCGAGCTTAAGGACGTGCCGAAAGACCCCGCGCACAATTTCGAATTCGAAGGGGACTGAGCAAGACTTGGACGAAGACGTAGAGAGGCACAAGATAGAATATTACGGCGAGGGGTTGCCGGGCGTTGACCTTGGCGAGCTTCACGGGCGTCTGATCGCCATCGAAGGGCCTGACGGGGTGGGGCGCTCCACGCAGGTCTCCCTGCTCAAGCCCTGGCTCGAATCGAACGGGCACGCGGTCCTCGACACGGGCATGACTCGCTCCGCCCTGGCGGGCAAAGGGGTCAAGCAGGCCAAGGAGGGGCTCACGCTCGGCCCGATCTCGCTCACGCTCTTTTACGCGACGGATTTTGCCGACCGGCTTGAAAACGAGATGATCCCCGCCCTCCGCGCGGGCTTCATCGTCCTGACCGACCGCTACATCTACTCCCTCATCGCGCGCGCCATCGTCCGCGGGAGCAACCCGGACTGGATCAAGTCCGTTTACGGCCTCGCCCTCAAGCCCGACGCCGTCTTCTATATGCGCGCGGGCGTCGCCGACCTGATCCCGAGAGTCTTAGGCAGCCCTACAGGGTTCGATTACTGGGAGTCGGGCATGGACATGCACTTGGGGCAGGACCTCTTCGACAGCTTCGTGGAATACCAGACCCGCATGCTCACGGTCTTCGATTCGATGACCGAAGAGTATGGGTTCGAGATCGTAGACGCCACACAATCACCCGAAGCCATTTACAGGACCTTGCAGCACCGCATCGGCCGCATACTTCGCGGGATGTCTTAAGACGACCCGGCCGTCCCTCAGCCTTCGGCCGCGAGAATCTCTCCCAACTCGCGGCCCGTGATCGTGTACTTCTCGTTGCAGAAATGGCAGATCAGTTCCGCGCCGTTGTCCTTGCTCAGCATGTCCTGAACCTCGTCCCGCCCGAGCGCGCTGATTATCAACAGGGCCCTCTCGTGCGAGCAGTGACAGTTGAATCGCGGCTCTTTCTCTTCGAGCACCCGCAGGTCCAGATCGCCCAGGACTTTCCGAAGCATCTCCGCCGGAGTCATCCCCTCGCGCACCATCTCGGTCGCGTGCGGGGCCTGGGGGATGGCCCGCTCAAGGCGCGACACCAGCTCTTCGTCCGCGCTGGGCATGACCTGAATGATGAACCCCCCGGCGGCGGCGACTCGCAGCCGATCAATCTCGAACTCGGGCACCTCGACGACTGCCCCGGTCGCCGTTCCGTCGCCGTTCCGGTCCACGGTCACGAGCACCCCCAGACTCACGGCGGAATTGATCTGCTCGGACTTGGCGAGGTAGTAGGAGAGGTCTTCGCCGATCTCCCCCGAAACAATCGGGACCGAGCCGCGATACGGCTCCTTGTGAAGCCCGATCTCGAACCCCGCGTCCCTCGTAACGTAGAGCGTGCCGCCCCGGACGATGGAGCGCACGTCGAGCTTCCCGTGCCGGTTCATCTCGGTGGCGTCGGCCTCCGGGTTCGAGACGTACCCGCGCACGTTGCTGTGCGCGTCGGCCTGGGCGATTATGTTGCCGATGGGCCCTTCGCAATCGAAGTGGACCGTGATCTTCTCAAGGTCTTTGTGACCCGCCCCGATGAGCAGCCCCCCGGTCAGGACGCGGCCGAGCGCGGCCGACGCGGTCGGAGACGTGCGGTGGCGGCGGCAGGCTTCCCCCACCAGGTTCGTCGTCACCGCCGCCATGCAACGGAGCTGGTCGTCGGCTGCAATCGCGTGAATAAGCTTATCCTGATGCAATCCCTTTTTCCCCTTTGTTCTATTTCTTTCTATGCTGCTACCTGTTCCGCGGGCCTTCAGCTCGCGCACTTCGGCGACTGATCCGTGATCAGGCCGATGGCGTGAGGAAGGCAGCTTCGGATGGCCGTAAAATTCTCGACGGCCCCGCGACGGCTCCCAGGCAGATTGATTATCAGAGCGCCCCCGCGTATCCCGCAGACCGCGCGCGAGAGCGGCGCGAGCGGAGTCGAGTCGAGACTCTTCAGCCTCATCAACTCGGCCAGCCCCGGAGCCTCGCGCTCGATCACGTCCTTCGTCGCCTCCGGGGTGTTGTCGCGCGGGGCGAAGCCCGTCCCGCCCGTCGTGCATATGAGGTTCACGTCCCCGCGGTCCGCGTACTCGCGAAGCCTTGAGGCGATCAGGTCGCGGTCGTCCGAAATGATCTCGGTGGCCGCGATGCGGCAGCCGAGTTTTTCGAGCTCGGCGACCGTGGCAGGCCCCGATTTATCCTCGCGCTCGCCCCGCGACGCGGAATCGCTTATGGTCAGAACTGCGGCCACAATCTCTACTTTCGCCATAAACTTTGCTCCTGCGGGCCAATAAACCCTGCGGTGATCGGCTCACCCTGAACGAGTAACAGATAGTATCTCAGCCCAAACGGGAGTTTGTAAACCGGGGCGAAATCAGCCCCGCGATGCAAAAGCGGCCCCGGATGATCCGTCTACATGTTCTGAGCCTGAAAGAAGTTAGGAAAGCTGGCGCAATCGGGATTCCACCCGAACTCTCTGAAGAACAAATCCGCCCTAGTTCAAAGGGATGATTGCCTGCGGGGTGTAGATCGATCCTTTCGGATTCAGGTCGCTGCGCATCACGATGACTTCGCGGGCCTCGAACGTTCCCGGCTCGAAGCCCGTCGCGATCAATGCCTCGGCGAGTTGTGAGGCGTTTCGCGGGGCCCTTAGCCTCGCAATCGTCAGGTGCGGGGAGAATTTCTTCGCGTCTCGCGGGAAGCCTTCGCGGGCGAGCGAGTCTTCGATCTGTTTGTGAAGCTTCAACAACTCGTCCGGCATGCCCGACAGCCCGACCCACAGCACGCGCGGGCTTTTGGGGGAAGGGAAGCAGCCCGCCCCGCCCACGGTGACTTGAAACCGGCTCGTGGAGCCACTTGCGCGCTCCACCCCGTCGCGCACCCTTTCGATCCGCGTGCTCTCCACGTCGCCCAGAAACTTCAAAGTCAGGTGGATGTTTTCAGGCTTTACCCAACTCGCCTGAGCGTCGATCCGCCTTAGAGACTGCTGTAGCCCTCGGATTCGCTCTTTGATGCTCTCCGGGATTTCTATGCAGATGAAAGTGCGTATCGTCAAAGCCGTCTAGCCCGCGTTGTAGAAACTCAGAAAGTGCTCCTGACTGTTCACCAGAGATTCGCCCGACGTGGGCCGCACTCGCTCGTAGGAGCCGTCAACTTTCAAACGCCGCGCCTTCATGTTGTCCCGCAGTTCTATGTCCAGAATCTCGTCCTTCAAACGCCTCTTCATCAGAGGGTCGTCGATAGGGGTGACAAGCTCGACCCGGCGGTCGAGGTTTCGCTGCATCCAGTCGGCGCTCCCGATGTATACGTCCTCGTCGCCTCCGTTGAGGAAGTAAAAGATGCGGCAGTGTTCGAGGAAGCGGCCCACTATGCTGGTGACGGTGATCGTGTCGGACAGGCCGGGGACGCCGGGCCGCAGGGAGCAGATGCCCCGGACTATGAGGTCGATCTGGACTCCCGACTGCGACGCACGGTAAAGCTCGCGGATGATCTTGGTGTCGGTCAGGCTGTTGACCTTCGCGATGATCCGCGCGGGGCGGCCCGCCTTGTGGTTGTTGATCTCGCGGTGTATCAGATCGTTGAACTTGTCCCTGATGTTGACCGGGGCCACGAGCAGCTTGCGGTACTCCGACTGCCGCGAAAATCCGGTGAGGTAATTGAACAGGTCGGTCGCGTCCGACCCTATCTGCTCGTCGCTAGTGAAGAGGCCGAGGTCGGTGTATATCTTCGCCGTCGCGGGGTTGTAATTGCCCGTGCCCATGTGGAGGTACCGGCGCAGGGCGCTCCCCTCGCGCCTCACGACCAGGGCCAGCTTGCAATGGGTCTTGAGGCCGAGCAGCCCGTAGACGACGTGCACGCCCGCCCGCTCAAGCCTGCGCGCCCACTCGATGTTGTTCTCTTCGTCGAAGCGGGCCTTCAGCTCGACCAGTACGGCCACCTGCTTGCCCCGCTCGCTCGCCTCCATCAGGGCGCGCACGATGGGCGAGTCCTGCCCCGTGCGGTAAAGAGTCATCTTGATCGCCAGAACGTCCGGGTCGACCGCGGCGGTCGTTATGAAGTTGACGACCGACGAGAAGGAATTGTAAGGGTGATGCACCAGAACATTTTTTCGCCTCAGCACGTCGAAGATCAGCTCGTCGGTCCTGAACTCTTCCGGGGTGGTCGAGGCGAGCGGCTTGTCTTTCAGCTCGGGCCGGTCGAGGCGGTAGAGCGCCATCAGGTCAGGCACGTTCGGGGGGCCATCGATCTTGTAGACGTCCTCCGCCGTCAGGTTCAGAGAGCTCGCCAGATACCGGATCATCTCGTCCGGCATGGTCGAAGCCACTTCGAGCCTCACCGCCGTGCCGAATCGCCGCTTGCGAAGCTGCTGTTCCACCGTCTGCAACAGGTCGTTCGCTTCGTCCTCGCGAATCTCTATGTCCGCGTCGCGGGTGATCCTGAAGACGTGACTTTCGCTCACCTGCATCCCCGGAAACAGAGCGTCCATGTTGGCCGCGATGATCTCCTCAAGGAAAGTGAACTCTGACCCCGAATCCCCGACCGGGATCAGTCTCGGCACCAGAGGCGGGACCTTCACCCTCGCGAATCTAGGCTCGGTCAGGTGCCGCGGAGACGAGTCGCCCGAATGGCTCGCGGGCTCGATCATCACGCCGAGGTTGAGGCTCAGGTTCGAGATGTAAGGGAACGGGTGGCTTGGGTCCACCGCCTGAGGCGTGAGCACCGGAAAGACGTTCTCGATAAAATACGTGTTGATCGTGCGCCGCTCGCGGTCGGACAGGGCGCGGTAAGGGGTGATGACGATGCCTTCCTGACTGAGCGCCGGGAGCACCTCGTCCTTGAGGCTTCGCATCTGCTCGTCTATGATGGGCCGCAGGCGGTCGCCGATCTGCTTCAACTGCGCGGCCGGAGTCATCCCGTCCAGCGAAAGCTCGGTGATCCCTTCGTCGATCTGCTGCTTGAGGCCCGACACGCGGATCATGAAGAACTCGTCGAGGTTCGTAGAGAAGATCGAGAGGAACTTCAACCGCTCCAGCAGCGGGTGCGACCTGTCGAGCGCTTCTTCGAGGACGCGACGGTTGAATTCGATCCAGCTCAGCTCGCGGTTGAATAGCAACTGCCGGTGAAGGTAAAGCGTGGGGGGTAGGGTGACGTTCCTGACCTCACCGCCGTCTTTTTGATCTGAACGCTTGATGGCATCTGTCATAAAGGAGTTTTCCATCCACCTGTTTAAATAATTTTCAGCTTTCGGGACTTAACAAGAATAGCAGCGCGCCCGCTCATCTCACCAGCCGCCCGAACGCGGGAGCGCGTCTGTCGTCCCCGGGCCCGCCTGAAATCTCATCCTGATTCTGCCCGCCCCCCACGACTCGCATCACCGCCGAGATGGGCGTGCAGAGCGAGATGTCCTGGGCGTACTCGACGTTGGAAGTGAGGACCCCGACCGCCTCGCCCCTCCGATTAAGCACCGGCCCCCCGCTGTTACCCCGATAAGCGCGCAGGCTCAGCTGGATCACGTCGTCGTTGACCCGGCTCACGATGCCCGTGGTGAACGAGTTTTCGATGCGGTCCTCCCGCGTCAATTGCAGCAGGTCGAGGCCGAGCGGGTAGCCGATAACCGCGACATCTTCGCCCTGAATTATCTGCTCGCTCGCGGGCGGGATCCCATGCGGCAGGCGGGTTTGATAAGGCGGCATCACCTCAAGCACGGCCACGTCGATTTCCGGCGCCTGCGAGAGGTGGGAAATCCGCGCGGGCATCATCTCGTCCCTGAGCTGACCGGGCAAGATGACCGCGATCCTGGTCGTTCGCCCCGAAGCGCCGGGCGGAGGGGGGTTGTACTCCCAGTCGCGAACCAGATGGCGGTTCGTGATTATGCGGCCCCCCGGCGAGATGACGAAGCCCGACCCGCTGCGCGAATAACTGGCCGTCACGAGGCCCGTGGCGTCAACGATCTCGAACTCCGCGCGGATGAAGAGGACCGAAGGGCCGCTCCGCCCGGCGATCTCGGTGAAGCTCAGGCGGCCCGCGCCCGGCCCCCCGCCGCGCGAGTAGAGCCAGATGCCGCCGACTGCCCCCACGAGCAACGCGACGAGGAGCGCCGAGATGAAGGGGAGGTTTCCCGAGCGGGTGCGCGCGGCCTTCCCGGCCATCCGCTCGATCGAACTCCGTTCCACGGCCGAACCGGTCGATGCCCCCGAGCCGTCGCCCTCGCGAAGAGGCGCTTCGGACTCCGCGGCGTCCGCATCGCTGTGATCTAAGTTGAATCTGAGGAGGGGGCCTCCGGCCCCGAATTCGATCATGTCGTCATCTTTAATTTCGGAGACGACGACGCGGCGGCCGTTTATCATCGTGCCGTTGGTGGAGCCGAGGTCGCGCAGGATGAAGGCTTGGCCCTTGCGCCTGATCTCCGCGTGGTGTGAGGAGACCCGGCGCTCGTGGTCGCCGAAGCTGAGCGAGTTATCCGGGGCGCGGCCTATCGAAATCAGTCCGGAACCGAGAGTCTCGCGGCGGCCCTTCTTCTGGCCGGTCAGGTACGTGAAGGTTATCGACATGTTAAGAAGCGCTGTTCACTCCTCGGTGTTTTACGAATCTTACGATTTGACAAGAAGCTCAACCCGCTCCCTGATAGAAGCCGGGGGAGTCGTCTCTTCGCCGCGCCGCAGGTGTATGAGGAATTCCCTGTTGCCTTCAGCGCCGAGGATGGGGGACTCGATCAGGCCATCGACGGTGAAGCCGAGGCTCCGGGCCGCGGCCTCTATCTCAAGCAGCACCCGCTTGTGGCCCGCCGGGTCGGTGACGATGCCGCCGCGCCCGACTTCCCCTTTGCCCACTTCGAACTGAGGCTTGATGAGCGCGACGCAATCGGCTGGCTCGCTCAGAACGTTGTAGACCGAAGGGAGAATCTTCGTGAGCGAGATGAACGATACGTCGATTGACGCCAGCTCGAATCTCGATGGGAACTGATCCGTGTCGAGGCTGCGCGCATTATGGCCTTCGATGACCTCGACCCGAGAGTCCTGCCTGATGCGCCACGCGAGCTGGTTGTGCCCGACATCTATGGCCCACACGCGCGCCGCGCCGTGCTGAAGCAGGCAATCGGTAAAGCCTCCGGTCGAGGCCCCGACATCGATGCAAATCTTACCCCGCGGGTCGATTGCGAAGGCGTTCAAGGCGGCTTCCAGCTTAAGGCCGCCGCGGCTGACATAGCGCGGAGTCTCTCCTTTGATCCGTATCTCCGCCTCGGGGTCGATCAACTGTCCCGGCTTGTCCACGCGCTGGTCCCTGACCAGAACCTGCCCCGCGAGAATGAGCGCCTGGGCGCGGGCGCGGCTTTCGGCCAGCCCCCTCGATACCACAACTTTATCGGCTCGTTCTCTTGGCATAGGTGATTCAGGGTCCGGGGACAAGGGGTCAGGGGGCAGGACGGAATCCTTACTGGCCTTTCGCCCCTGACCGGCGGCCGCTCGCCCTCAAGCTCTGCCCCTTCTTCGCTGACTTCTGACCTCTGGCCACTGACCCCTGCTTCTGCTTCTTCTCCTTCTCTTTCTCTTTCTTCTTTCCGAGGCTGCCCGAGGCCTCCGCTATGAGAGTTTCGGACGGCAGCTGCCCATCGGCGAACACGAACACGTGGAAGTGGTCGCGCGTCTCTCTGAGGGCTTCGAGCTGTCCCGAGTTTTCCCTGCGCGCGATCTCCGCCATCAGATAATCCTGCTCGCCCGCATTCATATAGCGGTAATAGATGTCGAAGGCAAGGCCCGTCGAGTGCGGCGGCGCGGCTATGCGGGTCGCGTTGGCATTCGTTTCGCTCAGCCGCATCTGATACTGTTCGGGCCGGACGAGCGAAGTGATGGGCAGGGGGCGATCAAACTTCTCTTTGTAGAGGCGCGCGAGGTCGAGGATCACTTCGCGGGCCTCGGGCCGGATGAAGCTCAGCAGCCGCACCTTGAACTGGCGGCGGCTGGCGGAGTCGTTCAGGTTATAAGTTTTGCCCCCGAAATTCGAAGCCATCTCGTTGAGCAGGCTGCTCTCGCCGAAAACGAGCTTGCTGCGCGCGGGGTCTTTGTAGAATGAGGCGAGGCGTTCCTTCTTCTTTTCAAGGGCCGCCGCCGACCGCCGCTTCTCCGCCGCCTGCGCGAGCAGAGCCTTGCGGCGCTCGCGCTCACGCTTACGAAGCTGCTTTAAATCTTTTTCGACCGCGGCTATCTCGTCTTTAACCTGCTTCAACGAGGCCGAAAGCTGGTCGTGCTCTTCCTGAAAGTCTCCGAGGCTGGCGTGGAGGGTGACGTTCTCTCCGGACGGGCCGTCGTAGTGGGTGAAAGGCTCGTCGGAGGCGTTCTCCCCGACCCCGTAGAGTATGTAATCGTCCCCGAGCGGGGCCATTTCGACCAGCTGGTTCTCGCGGATCATCGCGGCCAATTCCGCGTAATCATGCGGCAGGTCGAGCTCGTGCTCGCGCCACTCCGCGACCTGAATCGCGAGGAACCTGCGCCGGTCGTCATAGTGTTTCAACTCGGGCGGGACCTGCACCTGAGCCCTGCGCCCGGTCGGCTCGTTGCGGTCCTCCTCAACCCTTCCGGCCGCCTCTTTCCATGGGTTCACCTGAGGCGTTGAGATGGTCGGGGGGGGCGGGACGAGCGTATCTTTCGGATCCCTTTTGCAGGAGGCGAGCAGAAACGTGCCGGAAAGCGCGAGGACCAGCGCCGCGCGCGACAATCGTTCCACATAACTGCCCGATCTGTTCATCATTCTTCTGCCTGCCCCGCGAATAGAATAGCCGACTTGTAAACTATTGCGCTACAGTTGCCGTATTCGGATATTGAAAATATCATGCAAGAGTAAGATTTGATGTCTGAGACGCGCTTTTTGAAGCCTGATGGCTGGCGGGTGTTGAGGGCTCAGGCCAACCCGATCTTCGATGGAGGAATTATGTTCTGTCCAAAGTGCGGCACCGAAGGTAATGAGACGCAGAAGTTTTGCAAGGCGTGCGGGACCAATCTGCAAATCGTGTCCGACGCGCTCGGCAAAGGCGCTGACACGCTCGGCCAGTTGAGGATAGACGTGGAGTCTCTGAACAGGAAGGCGGCCGAGTTTGCGAAGAACCTGAAGCCGGAGTGGGAAAACTTCTGGAAGACGAACGTGTCCGGCGAAAGCGGAAGCCCGATAAAGATCCTGGCGCACGAGCAGGAATTGCTTCAGCCGCCTCACAAGCGCGTACCGAAGGACTGGCTCTCTTACTCCTGGCAGCACAGCATGAAGAACGGACTGGTCAACCTTCTGGCCGGCGCGGGCCTGGGAGCGTTGCTCTTCTACCTGAGCCGCGCCGCCATAAATTCGGGGGCCATCGCCGACCTCGAAGTGCTGGCGCGTGTGAGAGGGCTCGGGGAGGTCGCGAGCCTGCTGTGGCTCATGGGGATCATCCCGGCTTTGAAAGGGGCGGGGCAGATCATTTATGCGGCGATCTTCGCGCCGTCGATTTTCAAACTGGCTCAACAACTGCTGCCTCCTCAGACCGCCCCTTTGGAGACGCCTCCGCCCGGTTTTTCCGCAATCAACGAGGCTCCGGGGAGCGTGACGGAGCACACCACGCAATTTTTCGGGGAGTCGAAATCCGCGGTCGAGCCGCACAAGCAGGGGGTCTCGGATCTCAGTTAGCGTGAGTGATTGAAGTGATGAATGGACGAAGGGGCGACCAGCCGAAGGCCGCCCCTTCACCTTTTCTGAGAGGTTACTTGCCGTAAACGGGAGTGAAGCTGAAGCGGCTGGCCGCGAATTCCTTGACCCGCGAGTATATCCCGTCCGCGTCGAGCCCATACTTCGCGAGCAGAAGGCTCTGGGTGCCGTGCTCTATTAACTTGTCCGGGAAGCCCAGGCGTAGCACCCGCACGTCATTCAGGCGGTGCTGTTCGAGCAGTTCCATGACCGCGCTCCCGAACCCGCCCATGAGGTAATGATCTTCGACCGTGACTATCGCGCCGTGCGAGCGGGCCAGGGCGAGAATCAACTCTTCGTCTAGGGGCTTTACGAACCGCGCGTTCACGACCGTCGCGGCTATGCCGTCGGCCGCCAGCTTGTCCGAAGCCTTCACGCAATGGCCGACCTCCGAGCCGATGCCCAGGATGGCGACATCCGTGCCCTCGCGGAGGATTTCCGCCTTGCCGATCTCGAGCGCGTGAATCTCGTCATCCATCGGGACCCCGAGCCCGTTACCCCTCGGGTACCTGACGGAGGCCGGGCCGTTGTACTCCACGGCGGTCTTCATCATGTGCCGCAGCTCGTTCTCGTCCTTCGGGGCCATGATGACGAAGTTGGTCATAGGGCGAAGGTAGGCGAAATCCATCAGCCCGTGATGGGTCGGCCCGTCGGCCCCGGCCACGCCGCCCCTGTCGAGCGCGAACGTAACGTCGAGGTCCATCAGCACCACGTCATGAAAAATCTGATCGTAGGCGCGTTGCAGGAAGGTCGAGTATATGGCGACGATGGGCTTCAGGCCCTCGGTCGCCATGCCCGCCGCGTAGGTGACGGCGTGCTGCTCGGCGATGGCGACATCGTAGGTCCTTTCGGGGAACGCCTGCATCACTTTGTTGAGCCCCGTGCCGTCCGGCATGGCCGCGGTGATGGCGACTATGCGCTCGTCCTCTTTCATCAGGTCAACCGTCGCCTGCGCGAACACCGCCGTGTAGGTGGGGGCGGTCGCCGGCTCCTTGATGAACTTGCCGGTCGAAATCTCGAACGCGGAGGTGCCGTGCCACGCGCACTTGTCGCGCTCGGCGGGCTCGTAGCCTTTGCCCTTGACCGTCAGGGCGTGGATCAGGACGGGCCCCTCTTCCTTCTTCGCGTCCTCGAACGTCTGAATGATCGTGTTGATGTCGTGCCCGTTGATCGGCCCCATGTATTTGAGCCCTAGCTCTTCCCATAGGGAGCCGGGGATGAAGGCGCGGGCGAGGGTGTCTTTCACTGCCTTCGCCCTCGACAGCATCATCTCGCCCACGGCGGGGATCGACTTCAGCCACTCTTCGACTTCGTGCTTGAATTCGTTGTAAGGGCGGGCGGTCCTGATGCGGTTGAGGTAGCCCGCGAGCGCCCCGACGTTGGGCGAGATCGACATCTCGTTGTCGTTGAGCAGAATGATCATCCGCTTCTTCAGGTGGCCGACCTGGTTGATCCCTTCGAGCGCCATGCCCGCCGTCAGCCCCGCGTCCCCGATGAAGGCGACCACGTCGAAGTCTTCGTTCTTCAGGTCGCGCGCCGCCGCGATTCCCAGGGCGGCGGAGATGGAGGTCCCGGCGTGCGCGGCGTTGAACACGTCGTAAGGAGACTCTTCGCGCCTCAGGAATCCGCTCAGCCCGTCGTACTGCCGGATGGTCGGGAACCTGTCGCGGCGGCCCGTGACGATCTTGTGGGCGTAAGCCTGGTGGCCGATGTCAAAGACGAGCTTGTCCTGCGGGGTGTTGAAGACGTAGTGCATCCCTAGGATAAGCTCCACGGGCCCGAGGCTCGCGCCCGTGTGCCCCCCGATCTTTGAAAGCACCTCGATCATATACTCGCGAATCTCGTCCGCGAGAGGTTGAAGCTTGGAAGGCGGAAGCTTCCTCAGGTCCGCCGGATCATTGATCTGTGAAAGAAGGTCCATGATGATCGGTTCTCCCGGTGTATCTATTTCGCCCGAGTTCGATGCGGGCATTGGCTATAGGGATGCACGCGGCATCTCGATTAAATATGTTCGGATTCACAGCGCTCGCGCGTGTATCCCATAAAAAGCGCTCGGGGGTTCAAGGAAACAGAAAGCATAAACGCATTACGATCTGCGCGCAATGATGAATTCGGCGATCTCTTCCAGTCGCCCGGTGTCGGCGTCGAGCCGCGAAATGATCTCGACGGCCTCGTCTACGAGCCTGCGCGCCCGCGCCTCCGACGCCTCGATCCCGTGGAGGGAAGGGTAGGTCGCCTTGCGCGCCGTCAGGTCTTTACCGGCGGTCTTGCCGAGCTCTTCGCTGGTCGAGATTATATCGAGAATGTCGTCGGCTATCTGAAACGCGAGCCCGATCCTCTCCCCGTACTCGCCGACCGCCGACACCTGCTCCTCCGTCGCCCCGCCGAGGATGGCCCCGACCACGGTGGAGGCGCGGATCATCGCGCCCGTCTTCGAGCGGTGAATGTATTCGAGCGTCGAGTCGTCGATCTCTTTGCCTTCGCTCTCGATGTCGATGACCTGCCCGCCGATGAGGGCCTCGACGGTCCCCGCGGCGGTCGAAATCTCCCGGATCACGCGGAGCTGTCTCGCGTGGTCGCGGCCCGCCGAGTCGGACGAGAGGACGCGGAACGCCTGCGTCAGCAGGGCGTCGCCCGCGAGTATGGCCGTGGCTTCCCCGAACGCCTTGTGGCAGGTGGGCATGCCCCGTCGCAGGCCGTCGTTGTCCATTGCGGGGAGGTCGTCGTGGATGAGCGAGTAGGTGTGGATCATCTCGATGGCGCAGGCGGACGGCATGAGGTCGTCGGCCTCGGCCCCGAATGCCTCGCCCGCCGCGAGCACCAGAATGGGGCGGAGCCGCTTGCCCCCCGCGAGCAGGCTGTAGCGCATGGCGCGGTGAAGCCGGTGGGGCGGCACGCTTTCCGAGGGGACGAAGCATTCAAGCCACCTGTTCACCTCTTCCGAGCGCCGCGTGAAATAGTTTAATGTGGTTTCAGCGACCGTCATTCTTCCGACTCGTCGAAGGGCACGGCCTCGATTGACCCGCCCTCGCCTTTGAGCAGGATCTCGACTTTCCGCTCTGCGTCGTCGAGACGTTTCTGGCACTCGCGGGAGAGCCGCACCCCCTGCTCGAAGAGTTCAAGCGACTTTTCAAGAGGGAGGTCGCCTGCCTCCAGCTCGTCCACTATCTGCTCAAGCTCTCTGAGCGATGATTCAAAACTCTTCTCGGTATTCATAATTGGACTGACACGTCTCTCTTATCATTTCGTAGCCATAATGATCGGCGACGGCGCGGGGGCGTCGATAGTCCTGACCGACCTGAAGCCCGAGCCCTTGAGCCATTCCCTGTACTCGCGCATCGTGTAGACCCCCCCCTCGTCCGTGTGCAGGAGCATGTTCAGCCCGAAGAGCAGAGGGATCGCCGGGGCCGTGCGCGCGTCATTCGGGACCATCTCGGCGATCAGCAGTTGCCCCCCGTCATTCAGGGCCTTGTGGGATTTCTTCACCAGCCTCTTCCCCCACTTCTCGCCCTCGGAGTGGATTATGTGCCCGAGTATCACGAGGTCATAGAGGCCGCGCCCGAAATCGATCTCGCGCAAATTGCCCTCGATGTAATCGTACCTGTCGGCGGCCCCGAACTGCTCGACGTACTGCCGCGTTATCGGGGTCACTTCCGGGTAATCGATGACCGTCACGCGCGCCTCGGGGATGGCCTGCGCGAAGGCGAGCGACCACGCGCCCGAGCCCGCGGCCACGTCGAGTATGTTCCTGATTTTACCGCGCGCCTTCTCCGGCAGGGCCGCGACCGTCGCGCGCGCGGCGGCGTAGCTCGCGGGGAAGATGCCGCTCACCAGCTTGGGGAAGAACTCGCGGCCGCCTTCGGCAGTATCGACCGTCTGTACGGGGCGGCCCGTCCTCACGGACTCCGCCAGATGACCCCAGGAATCCCACACGATCTTAGTGGAAAAGGCCATGCCCCCCATGTAAGTCTCTTTGGTGCTCACGAGGAACCGCTCGGATATGGGCTCAAGGCCATACCTCTCGCCCTTGCGGTTCAGGTAGCCGACCCCGACCAGCGCGTCGAGCAGGCTCTGCATCCCCCTGAGCGAAGCGCGGGCCGCTTTCGCTATCTCCTTCGCGGTCCTCTTGCCTTCGGAGATGTGGGTGAAGACTCCCAATTCGATCCCCGCTATGAGCGCCTGAGTCTTCCAGGCGGCCCAGAGGTCTTCCGTGATCTGCTGCGGTGTGAGATTAGGTTGGGTCGTTCCTTGTGCCATTACCGGATCAATTCTCCTTATTCGTCACGTTATTCTGCGATGCACTCGACCTCGCCCTCCCCGAGACGGACGCGGAGTCGCGAGCCCCTTGAAACGTCCGCCGCCCGTTTGACTATGCGGCCCTCGGAGTCGAAGGCGATGGCGTAGCCGCGCCCGAGCACGGCGAGCGGCGACAGCGCGTCGAGCCTGACGGCCTGCACGGAGAGCTTCTCGCCCCCGCTCTCGACCCGCGCGCGGCCCGCCGATTTGAGCCTCTCCGAAAGGAGCGCGAGCGCGCCGCGCCGCTCGATCAGGCCCCGCCTCACGTCCGAATCCCTGAGCCTGAGCGCCACCTTCTCGTGGCGCGCGCGCTTCAGCTTTACCGCCCGGCGGAAGGCGTTCTCAAGGGAGTAAATAGCCGAGTCGAGCCTCTGCGAGCCCGCCTGAATGCGGGCGGGCACTTCGTTGAATGCGCGGCTCGATGAAACCTCCGAAAGGTCGCTTTGAAGCTGGAGCAGGCGGTAACGGACCGCGCCCTCCATCGCCTCGTTCAGCCCTCTGAGCTGAGCCTGAATCTCGTCGCGGGCTATAGACACGATCTCCGCCGCCGCCGAGGGGGTGGACGCGCGCAGGTCGGCCACGAAGTCCGCGATGGTGAAGTCCGTCTCGTGGCCGACGGCGGAGACCACGGGCGCTCGGGACTCGAAGATGGCGCGGGCCACGGCCTCTTCGTTGAAAGCCCAGAGGTCTTCGGTCGAGCCTCCTCCGCGGCCCACGATTATTACGTCCACCTCTTCGCAGCGGTTGAGGAGCGCGATGGCCCCGGCTATCTCCGACCCCGCGCCCTCGCCCTGCACGCGGGCCGGGGCGATCTTGACGCTCACGCCTTCATTGCGGCGCTTGATGACGCGCAGTATGTCGCGTATCGCCGCGCCGGTCGGCGACGTGACGACCCCGATGCAGCGGGGCAGGAGGGGGAGGGCCCGCTTGCGCTCAAGGTCGAACAGACCTTCGGAGGCGAGGCGCGACTTCATCTGCTCGAAGGCGACTTGCAGCGCGCCGACGCCCACGGGTTCGAGGTATTCGACCAGCAGTTGATACTCGCCGCGGGCCTCGTAGAGCGAGATGCGACCGTGCGCCCGGACCGTCAGGCCGTCTTCGGGAGTGAACCTGATGAGGCGGTTCTGCATGCGAAAGCTGGCGCACCTCAGCATCGCCCCCTCGTCTTTAAGGGTGAAGTACCAGTGGCCCGAAGAGTGGCGTCTGAAATTGGAGACTTCGCCCTCGACCCAGACCTCCTGGAATTGCCTCTCGACCAGAATCTTTACCTGAGCGGTCAGTTCGGAAACCGAGAGAGCCCTGCGCTCCTGCATCAATTGTTCGAGGAAACTAAATTGCGGCATCAATATTCCCGGAAGCAATGACCTGGGACTGGCCCGCGGAGTGTTCAGTCCTCTTCGACCCCGAGCCGCTCAAGCTGCTTCTGAAGCTTCTTCCAGTCGAACGGCTTGAGGCTGAATACGGTCCCGTCTATATCGAAGGTCGGCACTATGCGCTTGCCTCCGTTCGCGGTCTCGACGAACCTCGCGCCCGCCGCCGAATCTTCGATATCAATCTCTTCGTAAAAAATCCCCTCGTCGTCGAGGAACTGTTTGGCTTGATCGCAGTCCCCGCTCCAGCTCGTTGTATAGACCTTGATGTCAGCCATTTTTATCCCCTCAATCGCCCGCCTGCTCCATTGCAGAGCACACGGACTCAACTGAATAACTCGCAATTCTACTACGATGAGGTGATACTTTAAAGGAGCCGTGAACAAGAATCCCTTCTTTTCGAAACATTCCGAAAATCAGATGGCGTCGATCCATCAACATGTTCGCCCCTGTCTCGCGAGATGTTTCGCGCGATGCAAATTTTCAGGTCATCACTCTTGAATCATGTTAGTACACTCGGACTGTCACCCTTCGAATTTTCTCGGCAAAACGAGCGCCGCCCGTACCGTTAATCACGGAACGTGCGTTGCAGTTGAACTCGCCGGAGGGAATATGAAGAGGCCATTATTAATAGCGATTCTTCTGCTCATCGCTTTATCCGCGGCTCCCGCCTGTTCTGTAAAGCACAGGCCCGAGGCCGTGACGAAGCCGCAGCCCGCTTTGATATCCTACCTCGACATCATGCCGAGCGGGGAGTTGTTGAGCAAAATCTTCTTCATCTGTTAAGCCGCGATGAATGCGCTTCCGGGAGGCCGGGGCGCGAGTTCGCGCAGTCTCCCGACCGCCCTCCCCGGCGACCCATCGCCTCCCATCCGGCGAAACCCACCCAGAAAACAGTCGTCGTAATTATTGGTTGAATAAGAGAGGTGCGCTATAATAACGCCCCGAGGTAGAACTATGGATTCTGTGAAATCACGTCGTAAATCGTTTGGCTTCGGCCTGGCTCTGATCTTCCTGCTTTCCGGCGGCCCGGTTGATGAGTGCATGGCGCAGGACCCTTCCGGCCGCCCTCCGGGGACGACCCCGAGAAGCAAGAGGCCCGTCAAGAAACCCGCGGGCCGGGCCGAGCCGCAACCGCTCACCGTAACGCTCACCGTCCTGACGGAGCCGCCCGAGAGCGCCGTCTACATCAACGGAGAGCAGCGCGGCGTAACTAATGCCGAAGGGAAGATTCAATTCGACAAGCTGCCGCTCGGCCAGTACAGCATCGGCGTCCGCAAGGATGGGTACAACCCTCTCCTGCGTGGATTCCAGGCCGGCACCGAATCCCCAACACTCGTCTTCAAGCTCACCCCGAGCCTCGACGATGTGATCAAAGAGTTCAACACTCTGACGGCGGAAGGGAAGCTGACCGGGCCGGAGACTCCCAACGCGCTCGCCCTGGTCAAAGACCTCGCGACTAAATTCCCGGACAACCCTGAAATAGTCCGAATGCGAGGAGTGCTGGCGGCGAAGATGAGCGAGTCGGCGGCTCAGGTGATCGCGCGCACGACTTCAGATTGGAGAAGGATCAAGCGCGAAGAGGTCGCTTCGGCGGCCGAGGTCGCGAATACCGCCGCGACCCTCAAATCCGACGACAAGCGCATACAGGCGCAGGCGGCCTACCTTCGCGCGGTGCTGAGCCTGCTCGACCATTACTCGGGCGGCGGCTCCTCTAATGCCAACGCGAGTCAGAATGGCGAGGCCGGCCCGGACGGGGCTTTGCTCTCCGAGGTCAGGAGCGAGCTTGAGCGGGCCATCGGGCTTGATGATGCGTGGGTTGCTCCGCACTACCAGCTTGGGCACGTCCTGCTTGAGCAGGGCGACGCGCGCGGGGCGGAGGCGGTCTTCCTGAGGGTGACTCAGCTTGAGCCGCGGTGGCCCATGGCCCATGTCTCGCTCGGCTCGGCTTACAGCGCGGGGAGCAAATACAAGGAAGCAATCGACGCTTACCGGAAGGCGATAGAGCTCGACGCGAACCTCGCGCCGGCGCACGCGGGGCTGGGACTGGCACGCGCTCTGAAGGGCGAATCCAAGGAAGGGATCAAGGACATTCAGAAGGCGATGCAGCTCGATTCGTCAAGCGCTCTGCCTCACCGAAATCTCGGGATCGTCTACTCGCAGATCAAGAAGGGGAAAGAGGGCAAGAAGGAGATCACGCAGGCCGTCGAAGAACTGAAGACGGCTCTGAGCAAGAACCCTCAAAACCTCGAATTCCGGAATAAAACGGTGGAAAAAATGATTGCCGACCTAGAGGCAAGAAGGAAGAAGTAGGGGCAGGGGTCAGTGGTCGGGAGTCAGGGGCCAGTGATGCGATCAGAGATTTTCGATCAGATCGAAAGGGACTCTATAGAAAGAATCTGAAATGATTCTTCCTTAGCCCCTGAATCCTGACCCCCGGCCGCTGACCCCTGACGCTCAATTCAACCTCGCGCGGCCCTGCCTGATCTTCTTTATCTGCTCACGTACCGACTCCGCGTCCGCGGCTCCGGGAAGAATATCAAGATACCTTTCAAGCTCGTCGACCGCGCTCCGAGTCTTGCCGGTCGCCGCGAGCAGCAGCCCCCGGTCCCGGATGTGCGCAGGTGAGTTCGGGGTGATGAGAAGGATGCGCTCGGTAGCCGCGAGCGCCCTGTGGTAGTCGTTGCTGCCCGCGTAGATGCCCAGTAGATTCGCCAGCATCCGGGAAAGGATTTGCTTGTTCGTGACGGGGGCTAGGTGCGACGGGTCCAGTTTCAGCTGACCTCCGGTCATTTGATTGAGTAGCTCGGCGCAGCCGAGCTCGCCCAGCAGCTTGCCTTCATTGAAGGGGTCGATGTAGATGTTTTCGCCCTCCCGCGAGTGCACGGCGATGAAATGGCCGGGCATGCCGACCCCCTGCACCGAGAATCCGATCCGCCGCGCGACTTCGATGTAGACGACCGTCAGCGTGATGGGTAATCCCAGGCGCAGGTCTATCACTTCGTTCAGGAAGCTGTTTCGCGGGTCGTAATAATTCTTCCTGTTCCCCCTGAAGCCGAGGTCTTCGAATAGGGTGTTGTTTATCGCGTTGATCATGTCGTAATCGTCGCGGGCTTCGCCCGACCGCTCGCGGGCGAGGTCTCCGAACCTGTCGAGCTTTTCGAGGTACTCGGAGACATCGAGCCTCGAATACTCTTCCGCCGCGATCAACAGGGCCGCCTCGGCCAGGTTGATCTCTTCGTCTTTGCCCGCCACGATCTCTCTGAAACGGTTTCGGGCGATCTCGGTCAGGTGCTTTGACACTTCTTCGGGCTTCCTCTCCGGAAACAGAGCCGGTCCTTAAAATCGCAGAGCAAACAAAAAAGGGCGATGGCTTCAGCCATCAGCCCTAAATATAACATGCAGAGAAACCGTTTGCCTTAATGCCCGGAGCCGGGCCGACTACGTCTTCGAGCCTGCCTTGAAATGCTTCCAGAGAAAATCGTAAGAGCGGTCTGCCACGGAGATCATATACTCCCAGCCGTGATCCCCCGGAAAGACGTGGAATTCGTGCGCGATGCCCGTGCCGGACAGACGCTCGTCGAGCGCCTTGTTGCTCGTCTGAAAGCCGTAACGGTCGTGGTCCCCAACGTCGAAGTATATCTTGAGGCCCGCTTTCTTGATCGCCGCCGCGTTGCTCTCGGCCAGAGAGATAGGGTTATATGAGCGAAAGTACTCCTCGTCGGGCGGGCTGCCGTACATGTTGCCGATCATGCGGCTCATGAACTGCGAGCGGCGGTCGGTGCCGGTGGGGTTCGGCAGAGCCTCGAACAGGGCGGAGCTATGGGCGGTGACGGACGAGAACATCTCCGGGTGCCTGAACGCGAGCGAGAGGGCACCGAAGCCGCCCATCGATATCCCCTGAATGGCCCGCCCCTCGCTCTTCCCGACGGCGCGGTAGCTCTTCTCGATGTGGGGGATCAGGTCTTTGATGATCGCGTCCTCGTACCGCAGGCCGTTCTTGGAGTTGATGTAGAAGCTGTTCTCCCCGGCGGGCGCGACGATTATGAACTCGCCGATCTTGCCGCTCTGGCGCAGGCGGCTTACGGCGGAGGCCACCCCGCGCTTCTGGAAATCGCCTTCCGTGCCGTTCATCCCATGAAGGAAATAGAGGACCGGGTATTGCCTGCTCTTGTCCTTGTCGTAGGACGCGGGAAGCTGGACGGCATACCTCAACTCCCGCCCGAGTGCGGAGGACTGAAGCGAGCCGTACTCGACGCGGTCCTCGGCGGCGGCTTGCGCGGGGGCCGCGGAGGAGGCGGCAGGGCTCTGACCGCAGCCCGCGTATGCTGCCAGGACGGGCAAAGAGATCGCGAGCAGAATCAGGCCGGTGACGATTCGTCTGGTTGTATTCATTTTTTCAATTCATGCCGCGGCTCAGGCTTTGAACCGCGGGCCTTCGCTCGGGAAAAGGTTGATGTTCATGTTGTTGGCGGCTATGTCCGTGAGGTCTATGACCGCCGCCGCGTTTATCGCGCACGCGATGGAGATCGTCTCGCTGATCTCTTCCCGTGTCGCGCCGGCCGCTATGGCCTTCTTCATATGGCCTTCGATGCAGCCCTGGCACTTCGCGACCAGGGAGGCGGCGATTGAGATCAACTCCTGAGTCTTCGTGTCCAGATGCTTCGCTTCCGAAAAATATATCTCTCTATAAAACTCGCCGTAGATGCGGCGCATCTTCGGCTCCATCATAGAATATGAGGGTGGCTTTCCCGTACCGGTCTGCGGGTTAGATACAGGTATCTCGGGCTGTGCCGCGTTCTCTTCGCCTTCAGCCTTCGGCGCCATTTTAGTATCCATATCTCTCTTTTATCTCCTTTGAATGTATCTGCGACAGGCGTCCCTTCCTGTAAGACGGCCCGTACTTTTCTCACCCAGCTTATACGCACCTTACTGTACTGCGTTCATAAAGAAAATACTTAGGATCAACGTTTTACATTACTTTTACAAACATAATCCGGGTAAGAGATTTCTAGCATACAGAAAGTTGAATCCGCAACTTTACACTCACGCGACCATGTGATCCTCCCGGCTCGCGTGGAGGCGGATGGCCTTCGCCGTCCCGATTGCCGCGGACGGATTGACCATGCCCCAACCCTGCTGGTCGGTGCTCACGTGGGGGATTCGAATGGCCGACTTTATCAGGGCGAGCGTGACCTGCTGAGGCGTGAGGTCGGGAACGGCCTCAAGCATCTGCGCGGCGATTGACGAGACTATGGGGGCGGCGAAACTGGTCCCATCCACGTGCTTGTAATGGCCGCTGATGACGCTGTTATCGCGCACCTTGATCCACACGATCTGGCGCAAAAGGTACGGGGCGAGGTCGGCCGCCTGATCGAGGTCCTCGTCGATCCCCGCGTTCTCTTTCACGATGCGCCTCAGGTCCGGGTCGCTGGCGCTTTCGAGGAGTGACAGGAGCCTCGCCTGGTCCGACGTGGGGGTGCCGGGAAGAATGGGCGCGGCGACCCAGATGCCCGGCGCGATGACCTCGGGCTTCTGGAGCCCGTCTATCGTGGGGCCGAAGCTCGACCGGTAAATGTCGTTGTCATGAAACTCAAGGTTGTTCTTGTCGTCGAGCCCCCCGACCGTGATGACCGAGGGCGCGGAAGCGGGTGGGAGGACCGGGTGGTTCGGCAGGTGGCCCGAGTTCCCCGAGGCCGCGACGACTACGAGCCCCGCGCGGGTCGCGTCCTCGGCCGCCTGCGACAGCTCATCCGTCAGGTAGCTCGCCTCGTAGTCCCCCCCGCAGGAGATGTTGACTATCCTTATATTAAACTGCTCGCGGTTGCGAATCACCCACCGCAGCCCGGCCGAGATGTCGCGATGGCGGATGCGGGAAGACCTGCCGACCTTGACGAGCACGATGTCCGCTTCGGAGGCGATGCCCCGGTACAGCCCGCCCGACAGGTACCCGTTGCCCGCGGCGACCACGGAGGTCATCATCCCATGCCACGAAGAGACCCTGGGCGTGCGCAGGTCGGTCGGGCGCGTCCGGTCAACGATGTTTACGTACTTGAGAATCCTGTTGTGCGGTTGAACGAGGTCGGGGTGCGCGTAAAACCCCGCGTCGAGGAACGCGATGGTGACGCCCCGGCCCCGGTACTCGTCCGGGGCTTCGAGGCGCATAGGGGTCGGGAGAATCTTCTTCTCCTGCTGCGCAAAATTCGGGAACGCCGCCCCGAGCTCGTCGCGCAGATTGTGGAAGCGCCCCAGGCAGGGCGCGCAGATTATCTTGCCCGGCACCCACTGGTGCGTGTTGACCGTGAGCAGAGATTTTATCGAATCTTCGATTGCCTCGGGCTGTATGACGGAGTCGGGGTCCGCGTCTTTCTGGCAAACGGGGCATGGTATTTTTGTTGAGTGCATTTTAGTCCCTGGTCGTTGAATTCAAGTTAATATTCTAGCGGCAGGCGACCGGTGCCGCAATTCTCTTACGCACTCGGCCTGCTTCGCGGCGGTTTTATTATGGTGTTAATATCTTGGGGAAAGAGTAGGAGTATGAGCACAGAAAAAGAACTGGCATACAGGTACGACCTCTTCATCACACCCGAATGGCGCGACCGGTTCGACACCCTGATCAACGAGAACTCGGAGCTTGAACTCGAAGGCCGGATTCTCGACGTGAACACGGGGACGGGCGAGCATGCCATCGAGCTGGCGGGGCAGCTGGAAGGCAGGGGGGTGATGATCGCGGTCGACCCGGACTTCGAGCGGTTGGAGATTGCGCGCGCGAAAGCTCTGGTTAAGAAAGTCAAGGACCTCTCCTTCGAACAGGCCTCGGCCACGGCCCTCCCTTTCGGCTCGGGCGAGTTCGACCTCGTCATCGGGGACGCTTCGATGACCCCCCCGGATCAGGCGGGCCGGGTGCTCTCCGAGATGCTGCGGGTCGCCAAACCCGGCGCGAGAGTGATCCTGAAGCTGGTTACCAGAGGGAGCTTCGACGAGTTCTTCTCGATCTACTGGGAAGCCCTGCTCGGGTTAGGCATCGTGGAAGAGGTGTGGGCCTCGCTTGAGGCCCTGATCAAGGAGCGCCCGACGGTCTCTGACGCGGTGGACATGGCGCGGGACCTCGGCTTGCGCGAGGCCGACAGCCTGTCGAGCAAAGAGGAGTTCCTGTTTGAGACCGGGCGCCATTTTATGGAGTCGCCTTTGATCCGGGACACGTTCCTCGCGGCATGGCTTTCGATACTGCCGGAAGAGAGGAGGGCGGAAGTCTATGACCGGATCGTCTCGCTCATAGACCGGGAGCGGTACGAGCAGCCTTTCGAGGTGTCGATAAAGGCGACGCTGATCGCCGGGGTCAGGTAGAGCCTCTTCGGCCGGACGCGCGGCTTGCATTGACGCGGGCAGGTGTGGTAAAAATCTACTAACTAAAAGCAGCAATTGAGGTGCCTCCTCAATTCCTGATGTGAGCGGAATGGTAGAGGACGAGATGCTGGGTGTGCTAGAGGTCTCGTCCTCTTTTTTTGTCCACGAGCTCCGAAATCCCCGACCTCCCGCATGCCGACGCGACCCCCGAAAGTCAGGGGCGAAATATTGTTTTCTTGACCGCCGATAAAACGGTCGTGTATGATCCGATCTGGTTGAGGGCTTCTGCAAAGTTTGTGATTGACTTGCCAATTTTTTTCCAACGTCAACGCAACGGGGGCCGGGTATAGCGGTGGTTAGAGCAATGCCCCACAGGATCGGGGATGCGAAGGCACCAGCGTTCTGGTCACCCACCTGTTATAGAACAGGATCTAAATTGGTAAGGCACACGGCTGAGCGGTTGCCCTCGCTTCCCTCAAACTCCCCGCGACCTCCCATTAATTACAGGCGGTTAGTCTTTAAACTTCTTCCTGTGTTTTAATAAGAACTGCACTTATTCCGGAGGGGAAATGAAGGCTATCATAATTGGCGATATCGTCGGCAGGCCGGGCCGGTCTGTGCTGTCCGAACATCTGAAACGCTTGAGGGACCGGTACGAAGCGGAGTTCGTGGTGGCGAATGCCGAGAACGCCGCGGCGGGCGCGGGCGTGAATCCGCGCGTCGGCGAGGAGATATTGAGCGCGGGCGTCGATGTCATGACCTCGGGCAATCACATTTACGACAAGAAGGAAGTCATACAATACATCGAGAAGGAGCCCCGCCTGCTGAGGCCGGCCAACTACGCCCCCGAGACGCCGGGGCGGGGGGTGTGGCTCGGCTCGACCGACTCCGGCACCCCCGTCGCAGTGATCAATCTTCAGGGCCGGATATTCATGCCCCCCACGGATTGCCCGTTCAAGACGGCGGACCGGGTGCTCTCAGAGGTTGGCGCGCGCGCGTCGGTCATCATAGTCGATCACCACGCCGAGGCCACTTCCGAAAAATACGCCCTCGGGCGCTACCTCGACGGGCGCGTCTCGGTCGTCGTCGGCACCCACACGCACGTGCAGACCGCCGACGAGCAGGTCCTTCCGGGCGGCACGGCCTACATCAGCGACCTCGGGATGACCGGCCCCCACGACAGCATCATAGGGGTCGAATCGGGCCTCGTCATCAATAAGTTTCTGAGGGGCATGCCGACGAGGTTCGAGACCGCTACGGGCGACGCGAGGCTGAGCGGCGTGGTCGTGGAAATCGACGAGCGGACGGGGAAGGCGGTCTCGATAGAGAGGATTCAGGTCAGGAGCGCTTCCTGAATTCATCTAATGCTCGGGAAGGCGGCAGGCTTCGGGGTTACAATACCGAAGCCTGCCGCTTCTCACGTTCATCCTTAATTACAAAGAAGCCTTGATGGAATCTTCGAAAGTCTTAAGGGCGAAGTCGGCCTGCTCGCGGTCGATGATCAGGGGGGGCGAGAAGCGGATGGCCGACTCGCCCGCGCCCTGTATGACCAGCCCTCTGTTGAAGCACTCGGTCACGACGCTGTCTCTGAGTTCGGGCCACGGGCTGACCGCCTGGGGGTCGCGGGCGAATTCGATCCCGATCATGAGGCCGAGCCCTCGGACATCCACGATGCAATCGTATCTGTCCTTAAGCTCGCGCAGAGCCTCAAGCATGTAGTCCCCGATAGTCGCGGCGTTATCCATGACGCCGTTTTCTAGTATCTCGAAGGTCTTCATGGACGCGGCTATCGCGACGGGGTTCCCCCCGAACGTCGAGGCGTGCGCGCCCACGTGCCATTGCATCAGGTCATCACGGGTGAGGGTGATCCCGAGGGGCAGCCCGCCTCCGATGGCTTTCGCCATGCAAATGATGTCGGGGACGACCCCGAAATGCTCGACGGCCCACATCTTCCCGGTCCGGCCCATTCCCGACTGGACTTCGTCGACGATCAGGACTATTCCGTGCTCGTCGCATATGCGTCTGAGTTCGGGGAAGAAGTCCG
This sequence comes from Blastocatellia bacterium, assembly GCA_035634255.1. Lineage (GTDB taxonomy): Bacteria > Acidobacteriota > Blastocatellia > UBA7656 > UBA7656 > DATLMR01. Next base: position 31,420 of record DASQDI010000100.1, on the reverse strand, counting down.
GGGACGGGACCACGTAGCCGCCCTCGCCCTGAACCGGCTCGACTACTATCGCCGCACAGTCCTGCGGGTGGACGGTGGTTTTGAAGACGGTCTCTTCGATGTAGCGGGCCACGCGCCGCCCCAGCCCTTCGCCCTCCCGAAGTTCGAGCGGGAAGCGGATCGGGTTCGCGTAAGGGACGTGCGTGACATCGAGCGCCTGCGGCCCGAAGCCCTTGCGCTGGGCCGCTCGGGAGGCCGTCAGGGAGAGGGTCCCGAAAGTGCGCCCGTGAAACGCGCCCCTGAAGGCGATGAACTTGTGCCGGTTGGTCGAATAGACCGCGGCCTTGAGAGCCCCCTCCATCGCTTCAGCGCCGGAGTTCGAGTAATGGACCTTCTTCAGAAAGTCTCCCGGCGTGATCTGGTTCAACTTTTCGGCGAGCTGAGTCTGCTGGGGGTAGTAGTAGTCGGTCCCGCTGATGTGAGTGAACTGGCGCGCCTGCTCGGCTATCACTTCGGCGATCTCGGGGTGGCCGTGTCCCAGGGCCGTCACCGCGACCCCGGCGTTGAAGTCCAAAAACGTGTTGCCGTCCACGTCCTCTATCAACGCCCCGTACCCGCGCTTCATCACCAGAGGGTAGCTCCGGGTGTAGCTGGGGGAGATGTACTTTTCGTCCTTTTCGAGGAACTCTTTGGCCTTGGGGCCGGGCAGGGCGGTCTTTATTTCTGGCAGTTTGGTTTTAATGAGAGTTTGCATGATTTCTCCATTCGACGACTGAAAACGGTAATTGAGATGAGCTCAAAACTTCGGGCGCGGTCTTCAAAGAAGGGTTAGTCCCCGAAAAGGTCCCTGCGAACTGAATAAGGTGTACGTAGCAACATGGCCTATGCCTTCTCAACTTGATCGGATCGAAAGATCCGGATTGTACCACGCGACCATGAATCAGTTCAATTCGCCCCGCCTCCGGGCGGCTCTTTGCGGGCGCGCGGACCCGGCGGTTAGGGCGGGCTGAAAGTGAGCGAGATTTCCGCCAAACTTCAGGAATATATAAGCTAAAACATCTTGATTGTTCCATGCCGCCATGCTAGATTTCCTACTCCAAGGCGTTACTTGGATTTGGGCTGACTGACCGGGCTCGATGCGGTGCGGGGCGCGTTACACGATTCAAGATGGCAGGCGTCCGGGGCTAACGCGGGCGTCTTTAAAAATACAGGCGGAAAGGGCATCGCGTAAGGCTCATCAACCGTTTCGAAAATCCGCGGGCTTTGTCGTCCTCCCTTATATATTTCAATCTTTCGCTCCGACGATAAGTGGGAAAAACGGCGGGCAACCAGATCCTGGAAGTATTCTCGGGTAGGCGCGCTGAGCAGCACGGTTATAGGTTTGTGCTGGTTATCAGTTTTGTGTCATTGTTGTACCTTGATGCTGAGAGCAGGATTACTGCTTGATAAACCGTTAAGAATACTTTAAGTGAGCGCGCTTTTTGAGACAGAAGTTTCAAAGACCGAAGTCGGGTGCAGCACACGAGGAACTTGAAGAACATTCGAGTACGATTAACCAAGGATGAGAAATCTATTTAATCCCTTTTCCAGCGATCTAGCCATCGACCTTGGAACAGCGAACACCCTGGTTTACGCCAAGGGGCGGGGCATTGTCGTCAGCGAGCCCTCCATCGTCGCGATAAACAAAGTAACGAACAAAGTGGAAGCCGTCGGCAAAGAGGCCAAGGAGATGCTCGGCCGCACGCCGGGCAACATCATCGCCATCCGCCCGATGAAGGACGGCGTCATCGCCGATTTCGAAGTCACCGAGAAGATGCTCCAGCACTTCATCCGCAAGGCCCACAACGGCCGGTCCTGGGTCTCCCCGCGCGTGGTAATCGGGGTGCCGGGCGAGATCACCCAGGTCGAGCGCCGCGCCGTCGAGGACGCCGCCTACCGCGCGAAAGCCTCGAAGGTCTACCTGGTCGCGGAGGCGATGGCCGCGGCCATCGGGGCGGGCCTGCCGATAACCGAGCCTTACGGCAACATGATCGTGGACATCGGCGGCGGGACGACCGACATCGCGGTGATCTCTCTGTCGGGCATCGTCTACTCCCGCGCCGTCCGCATCGCGGGCAACGAGCTGGACGAAGCGATCATTCAATACATCAAGCGGAAGTACAACCTCCTCATCGGCGAGCGCACCGCCGAGTCGATCAAGATCGAGCTGGGCTCGGCCTGGCCCGTGGAAGAGCCGATGCAGATGGAGATCAAGGGCCGCAACCTGATCGAGGGCGTGCCGAGAACGATCACCATCACCGACGAGGAAGTGCGCGAGGCCCTGGCCGACCCGATCTCGACCGTCGTCAACGCCGTCCGCGTCGCGCTTGAGCGCACCCCCCCCGAGCTTTCGGCCGACATCGCGGAGCGCGGCATCGTGCTGACCGGCGGCGGCGCTCTGCTCAAGGGGATAGACAAGCGGCTGATGCACGAGACAGGAGTCCCCGTTTCACTGGCCGAGAACCCCCTCTCGTCCGTCGCGCTCGGAACGGGCAAAATGCTCGCTGATTTCGATTTGTTGAGCCGTGTGAGCTGGGAAAACACCATGCTTCATCACGGGCTGTAAGCTCAATGAGGTCGAGGCGGGAGTCGCGGGATTCTTCTTTACCAAAGAGAATGCCTTTCGGCAGTCGGCTCGCGCCGCGCAGGAGGCCGGGGCCTAACGCCCGGCATAACTCTCAACAGCCCTCGCCCTAATCTCATATGACCGCTCTGACTGGACAACAGAAATCTCCGTGGATGCTGGCCATATTATTGTTCGGCCAGGTTGTCCTGATGGCCATCTCCGCCCGGCACCCCGACAGCGAGCAGACCCTGTTCGGCACCTGGATGATGACGGCCTTCACCCCCATCGCCAGGGGCGTGGACTGGGGCGTCTCCAAAGTTACCGGCGGCATAGACGGCTACGCGGACATGCGGAACGCCCAGCAGCGGAACGTCGAGTTGGAGGCCCGTCTGGAGGAGCTGACGCAGGAGAGGGACAAGGCCGTCGAGCGGGCGGCGCAGTACGATGTCCTCCGCGCGCAGCTCGCCCTCCCGACCCGCCCGCAGTACGCGGAGCTCGCCGCCAACGTCATATCGCGCGACACGAGCCTCTGGTTCCGCCGCCTGATCATAGACCGCGGGTCGTCGGACGGGGTAAAGCGCAACATGCCGGTCGCCACCGCGACGGGCATCGTCGGCCGGGTGATCTCGGTCGGCCCGGTCCACTCGGTGGTGCAGGTCATCACCGACAAGCACGCGGGCGTGGGCGCGATGCTCCAGACCTCCCGCGCGAACGGCGAAGTTCGCGGGCTGGACGGGGGGCTGTGCGAGCTTCAGAACATCTCGTCGAGCGAAAAGATCGAGGTCGGGGAGGCGGTCATCACGTCGGGGCTGGACCGCATCTACCCCAAGGGGCTCGTCGTCGGCAGGGTCGAGCGCCTGGACGTAGACCCGAACGCCTCGTGGCACAAGATAATCGTCAGGCCCTCGGCCCCGGTGGACCGCGTCGAGCAGGTCTTCGTGCTGCTCGTCGACCAGAAAGATATTACTGTAGAAGAGACGACGCCCAGGTGATAAGCTAAGCAGACAGAGGTAGCCGGAAGAGTGCAGATCTTAAAAATCGCTTTGACCATCGCGTTCGCGCTCCTGCTGCAACTGTTGCTCCCGAATTACCTGAGATTTTTTCGGTACATCGACCTCCCGCTACTGGTGACGGTCTACTTCAGCCTGCAGCGCTCCCCCCGGCTCGCGATGCTCGTAGGCTTCTTCTCCGGCAATGGCGGAGACGTGGTGAGCGGAGGTATATTCGGCGTTAGCGGTTTCACGAAAACGCTGATAGGCTATTTGATAGCTGTTGTGAGCATAAAGTTCCCCCTGGAGAACCCGCTTGCGCGTCTCGCGGTCGTGGCACTCGCCTCGGCGGCAAGTACGGTGCTTTTTGTCGGGCTTTACCAAATGCTTGAGCAGGATCAGGTGCTGGATCAGACTCTGCCCCATGTGAATAACTGGGCGGGGTTCGGCAAGACCGTCGGCTGGAAAGTCCTGGCCGATACGGCCGCGTCCATATTCCTTTTCGTAGCGCTCGACCGGGTCTTTTCTGAGCAGGCAGAAACTCGGCGAATGGCTATAAGGCGGAGGTTCTATGAGTAAAAAGAACCCTAAAGAGGCGACCTACGATTTCGAGATGAGGCTGTTCGTAATCCAGTACCTCGTCTTAGCCCTCTTCGTCGTCATCGGCATTCGCTTTTACATACTCCAGGTGGCGCGCCACGACGACTTCCAGCAGAGGGCGGAGAACAACCGCATCCGCGAAATCCCCATCCCCGCGCCGCGGGGCAATATCTACGACCGGAACGGGAAGCTCCTCGCCGACAGCACGCCCGCATGCAACATAGTCATTTACCCGCTGAACATGACCGACCGCGACGAGACGATCCGCGTGCTGGTCGAAAACCTCGGGGTGGACCGCGACCAGTTGATCGACGAGCTCGACGACTCGAAGAGGCCGAAATCCCAGCCGATACTAGTCAAGCAGAATGCCTCGCCCGCGGACCGCGCGTGGGTGGCCGCGCACGAGTACGAGAACCCCGAGATACAGATCGAGTTTCAGCCTCAGCGCATCTACCCCAATCTCAAGCTCGCCTCCCACGTCCTGGGCTACATCGGGGAGATCAGCCCGAAGCAGCTCGAAAACCCGAAGTACTCGGACTACAAATCGGGCGACATCATAGGGAAGGGCGGGATCGAGGCCATCTACGACAGGCTGCTCAGGGGCAAGGAGGGCATGCGCCGCCTCATAGTCGACAGCCGGGGCCGCCCGATCCGCGAGCTTGAGAGGGTCGAGCCGATCAAAGGGCAGGACATCTACACGGCCCTCGACATCGACCTGCAGAAAGTCGCGGAGGAGGAGTTCGACAAGACGGGCGATACCGGCGCGGCCATCGCGATGGACCCGCGGAACGGGGAGATACTCGCGATGGTGTCGCGGCCCGCTTTCGACCCCAACGTCTTCGCCGCGAACGTCATCTCGTCCGACAACCGCGCCGAGCTGCGCGCGATAATGAGGGACAAGACCAACCCCCTTTACAACAAGGCCGTGCAGGGGATCTACCCCACGGGCTCCACCTGGAAGCTCCTCATGAGCACGGCGGCGCTTGAGGAGGGCGTGATAACCCCCAAAGATTCGAGGCTGGTTTGCGGGGGCGGCATCGGCATGGGCAGCCGCTTCGTCCGCTGCATGGGGAACCACGGCTCGCCGGACATCCATACCGCGATAGTGAAGTCCTGCGACGGGTATTACTACCGCCTCGCCCTGAAGATGGGCATCGACATGATCCACGACTGGATGGTCAGGTTCGGCACCGGGCAGAAGATCGGCATCGACCTCCCGTCGGAGTCCCCCGGCTGGATCCCCGACAGGAAGCTGAAGGCGAGGTTCAACCCGCGCGACCCGGAGTGGAAGGACTTCGACACGGTCCTCGCCTCAATCGGCCAGGGCTCGGTCGCCATCTCGCCCATGCAGCTGCTCTACGCGACCAACGGAATAATGGTCGGGGGCGAGTACTACACCCCGCACATCTTCAAGGAGGCTAAGGCGACGCCGCTCGCCCCGGTCAAGTACTACGAGACCACGCCCAAAGAGTTGAAGCTGTCGCAGTCGACCATCGACATCATCTCGTACGGGGCGTGGGGGGTGGTCAACGAGGCAGGCACGGCCGCGGGCGTCGGGTTCCCGCGCGACCTCAACATCGGCGGCAAGACCGGGACCGCTCAGGTGATCGCGATGGAGAAGGCGCGCGGCGGCAAAGAGCACAAGGACCACGCCTGGTTCATCAGCTACGCGCCCGTTCACACGAAGGAGAAGCCGGAGATCGCGGTCGTCGTGCTGACCGAGAACGGGGGCTTCGGCGGCAGGGCTTCCGCGCCCAAGGCCAAGATGATCTTCGCGACTTACTTCTCCAAGAAACTCGGCCGGCCCGTCCTGCCGGAGCTTGTCGCCAAGAGCGATCAGGCCCAGAAGGCGGCCAGCAAACCCCCCTCAGCGGGGGGCAGCCCGGTAGTCGCTAACCAGTGACGCCCGGCCCGCCTCCCCATCGCGCGCTTTTGGGCACGTCGGACGGCGTGCTAAGATTTGGGTGTCTGCTAACTCCGGCTCGCCGCCTTCAAGCCGTCAGCCGTTCCAGTAATCAAAGATGGTTGAGTTAAATCAGAGAACCTTAAGAGACGTAGACTGGCCGCTCGTTCTCGCGCCGGTGGCCCTCACGATATTCGGCTGCTTCGGCATATACAGCACCGCGCCCGCGCCAGCGGACTTCATCAAGAAGCAGATCGTCTCCCTGTGCATCGGCCTCGTCCTCGCCGGGGTCATCATGTTCACCGACTACCACAAGATGATCACGACCGTCTCCCCCTTCTTTTACGGGGCGGTCATCTTCCTGCTCATCATGGTGTTGTTCTTCGGGGTGGAGATCAATGGCAACAAGGCATGGCTCCGCATCGGCGGGTTCAGTTTTCAGCCGAGCGAGTTCGCCAAGGTGGCCACGATCCTAATGCTCGCGCGCTACATGACCAACCCCCGCGTCGGGGCGCTGTCGCTCAAGGACATGGCCATAATGTTCGGCATCACCCTGCCGCCCATCCTCCTGATCGCGGCGCAGCACGACACCGGGACCATGCTGACGTTCGGGGCGATACTCGGGGCCTTCTACTTCCTCGGGGGCATCAGAAAAGTCTTCCTCATCGCCGGGATCCTGGCCATCGTCGGGGGCGTCATCGCCGTCTACCCGCACCTGAAGGGGTATCAGCAGGAGCGGATCAAAGCCGTCCTGAAGCCCGAGGAGGCCGACCCGCGCGGCTACGGCTACCAGACCATCCAGTCGATGATCGCGGTCGGCTCCGGCGGGGTCGTGGGCAAAGGCGTCGGCGGCGGGACGCAGGGCAAGCTCGGCTTCCTGCCTTACGCCTACTCCGATTTCATCGGGGCGGTCGTGGCCGAGGAGACGGGGCTGGTCGGAATCTTTTTGATGCTCGGGCTCTACCTGTTGCTGATCTGGCGGATGGCTTCGATTGCGCGCGGGTCGCGCGACAGACCGGGCGCGCTCATGATCATGGCCTTCGTCGCGCTCATCCTGTTTCATATAGTCTGCAATTTAGGTATGGTGGTAGGGTTGATGCCGGTCATGGGCATACCCCTGCCCCTGATGAGCTACGGAGGCACGGCCGTCATGTCGGTCTTCATGGGCGTCGGGCTCGCCCTGAGCGTTCGGATGAGGCGGTTCGTCAATTGAGGGGCGCGGTGACGCGTCGAGTCAGGGCATTGCGGGAACGGGGCGAGGGCGGGGGGCACTTCGACTAATCGGAAGGTTACGGTTTAAGATTACTTTATGAACAAGACGGACTACCGCGCAGCACTGGATTCGCTTCTTCCGACGGTCGAAAAGCCCGCGCGATATGTCGGCGGGGAGTGGAACGCGATTCACAAGGACGGCGCGAAGGTCGACACCCGCATCGCCCTCTGTTTCCCCGACACGTACGAGATCGGCATGAGCCACCTCGGGCTCAAAATCCTTTACAGCCTGCTCAATAAAGTGGAGAACTGGGCCGCCGAGCGCGTCTACGCCCCGTGGCCCGACATGGAAGCGAGGCTGAGGCAGCACGGAATCCCCCTGCTCTCTCTCGAAAGCTACACGCCGCTCTCGGAGTTCGACGTCGTGGGCTTCTCGCTTCAGTACGAGCTGACTTACACGAACCTGCTCACCATGCTCGACCTCGGGGGCATCCCCCTGCGTACTCGGGACCGCTCGCTCGACGACCCGCTCGTCATCGCGGGAGGCCCGACCGTCTACTCGTCCGAGCCCATAGCCGACTTCGTCGACGTGATCGTCGTCGGCGACGGGGAGGAGGCTTTCCCGCAGCTCGTCTCGCGTTACATGGAGCTTAAAGCCCTGGGCGAGGACGTGACGCGGCGGGAAGTGCTCAAAGAGATCGCGATGATCGAGGGGATGTACGTGCCTTCGCTCTACCCGACGAAGGTCAGCCCGCACCACGGCCTGCTGATCGTCGACAGGCCGGACGACCCGGAGGTCCCATTCCCAGTGCGCCGCCGTGTGGTCGCGGACATCAATCAGTACCCCTTCCCGTCGGACTCTCCCGTCCCGTCCATCGAGGCGGTCCATGACCGGGTAGCCATCGAGATCGCGCGCGGGTGCGTGGACGGCTGCCGCTTCTGCCAGGCCGGCACGATCTACAGGCCCGTCCGCGAGCGCGACCCCAAATCCATCGTGAAGACGATCATCGACGGCATCGAGAAAGGCGGCTACGACGAGACGAGCCTGACCTCACTCTCGACGGCCGACTACACCTGCCTTGAGCCCCTCGTGAAAGAGCTCGGGGCGGAGCTTGAGCGGCGCAACGTGAGCTTCTCCGTCTCGTCGCTCCGCGCTTCCGGCGTCAAGGAGTCGCTCGCGCGGGAGATCGCCCGCGTGCGAAAGACCGGCTTCACCATCGCGCCGGAGGCGGGCACCCAGCGCATGCGCGACGTGATCAACAAGAACATCACCGAAGAGGACGTGATCAATTCCTGCGCGGTCGCCTTCTCCGAAGGCTGGTCCTCGATCAAGATGTACTTTATGATCGGCCTGCCGACCGAGACCGACGAGGATGTCGCGGGGATAGCGGAACTCGGCAGGAAAGTCAGGGAGCTCGGCAGGGCCCGGTTCAACAAGAATATCAAGGCCACCTGCTCCGCCTCCTACTTCGTCCCGAAGCCGCACACCCCGTTTCAGTGGTGCAGGCAGGAGGGCATAGAGTCGATCAAGCAGAAGCAGAGAATGCTGAAGGAGATGGGCCGCCGCTACAGGATCGAAGTGAAGGTCCATCACGCGGAGACCTCGGTCCTCGAAGGCATAATCTCGCGCGGCGACAGGAACCTCTGCCGCGTCATCGAGCGCGCCTGGAGGATGGGCGCGAGGTTCGACGGGTGGACCGACCAGTTCAAATTCGAGACCTGGATGGAGGCGTTCAGGCTCGAAGGCGTGGACGTAGAGCCATACCTTCAGGAGTTCCCCGTGAGGGAATTCGATAAGCCCGGAGCGCCGCTCGTGCAGCTCCCGTGGGACCACATCGACACCCTGGTCAAGCGCGAGTTCAACGCCCGCGAATACATCAAGGGGGTGAAGGCGAAGATCTCGCCGCCGTGCGAGCTCCCCGTGACGGTCATCAATGGCCGCCCGACCGCAATCGCCCCTTCGCATGACGATTTCGAGCGCGTGGCCTCCCAGCCTCTCCTCTGTTACAACTGCGGCCTTGAGTGTGACCTCACCCTGTCGCGCGAGCACCTCAAAAAGGCATTCGATATGCACGTCGAAGTCCGCACGTACGAAGAGCGGGTCGCGCAGGTCATGGGACAGGTGCCTGAACAGCCCCTCGTGCAGTTGTCTATGGCGAAGGGGCCAGCGAAGCGCGAGCCGGAGCCCGCGCCCGCGCAGGAGCCCAGGGCCCCGCTCTACAGGTACCGGGCTACGTTTACGAAGGGGGACGAGGTGAAGTACCTGTCCCACCTCGACCTGACGCGCGCGCTCCCGCGCGCGTTCCGGCGCGCGAAACTCGTTCTCGGCTACAGCCAGGGGTTTCACCCGATGCCGCTCATACAGTACGGCCCCGCGCTCGGGGTCGGCACGGCCGGTGACAACGAGCTGATCGACTTCGACACCCCCGACGCTATCGAAGAGCGGGACTTTCTCCGGCGGATCAACGGCGTGTTGCCGGAGGGCTTGCGCTTCAAATCCGTCGAGCGCCTGCCGGAGGGCGCCAAGGTCCTGATCAAGGAAGTGAACCGGGCCGAGTACAGCTTCGCGCTCGGCGCGCCCGAGATGTCGTTCGTGCTCGCGAGGGCGCGCGCGGGCCGGCCGGACTTTTCAGACCTCGACGACGTAGAGGTTCATAAGCGGTTGATCGACGAGTTCTTCGCGAAGGAGGACTGCTTCATCGAGCGCTCGCGCAAGGGCAAGCGGCAGAGGGTGGATGTGCGCCGCTACACGCTCGGGCTGGAGATCGATTTGGAGCGAAACAGCCTCCGGATAGTGACGGAGATTTCGGCTAACGGAGGGGTTAAGCCGATGGAAGTCATAGCGTCAGTCTATGGCCTGATCGATGAGGAGATGCTAGCGCTCAGCTCCAGGGTGCGGCGCCTCCGTTTGTATTCGGAAAGTATGGCCGGCAGCGCTTTGAATCTCGGACGGGATGACGCTGCCGTCTCCCTCGGCGGGCAGACCGTGTGACGGGGTAGGCTCGGGCCGGGGATGGATCGATCAGCGACCGGACGCCTGAAATCGATTCCTGTACGGAAGGGCGGTCCGGTGGTTGAATTTGAATGTTAGCTTGTAGCTTTATTTGAACGGTTCGTGCTATCAAGCGTAAAGGTAAGCGCTGACCTTTGCCTCTGACCGGGGCGGCTTTAACAACCGCCGCTCTTTCGGTTCGACGAGGCAGATCGCAGCCTGGCGGAGTGGGTCAAAAGTTTTTTGATTTTGCGCGGAGCGTAGACGTGCGGTGCGAGGCGATTCGGCCCGGCCTGCGCGACTCTCGCTTAGCCAATTTATTTAAGCCTGAAGCCTGAAAGAATCAGGCCCGATCCCGCTCTTAATAATCTGCGAAATAAGGTCCGACCCTCTTCGGACTCGGACTGCTGACGATCAGCTTGCCTTCCTCGACAGCTTGCCGGCGCGAACCAGATTAGGAGAATTGATGACGAAAGAATTGATCATTAGCGCCAACGTGCATGAAAAAAAGGTCTGCATTCTGGAAGACGGAGTCGTGACCGAATTCTACGTGGAGCGAAGGGACGAGAATCAAGGGGTGGTCGGAAACCTTTACAAGGGCCGCGTGATGAAAGTGCTTCCCGGCATGCAGTCGGCCTTCGTCGATATCGGGCTGGAACGCGACGCTTTCCTTTACGTCTCGGACTTCACGGAGTTCATGGAGGACGAGGAGGAGTTTGACTTCAAGGAAGTCTCCGAAGATCAACGCGCCGAACCGTCTCGCGCCGAGCCCGCGCGGCCCGAAGGCGCGCAGCCGAGGGCGGAAGACCGCCAGAGGCGTCCCGACCGCCGGAGGCAGGAGGTCTCCGGCTCCGCCCCTCAACGCGGCCCCGGCCGGGAGCGGGAGCGGGAGAGGGAGCGGGAGCCGGAACCGGAGGCGGAGCCCACCGACCAGCCCATCCTGCTTGAGGACGCCGTCGAGCAGTTAGCGGAGATCGCGGACGAGTCTTTGATCCCGCCTCCGCCGCCCGATGAAGAGCTTGAGACGGACGAGCAGAGGGTGTCCGCGTCCACTGAGGCCGACCAGCCTCTCGAAGCGGATGTCACCCCCGTCGAAGAGTTCTACGGCGAGCGCATCACGGATGAGCCGCTGGAGGAGACCGAGGTGGCTTACTCCGAGGTGCCTCCGCCGGAGCGCGTCGAGGAGGCCCCGGAAGAGGCGGTGGAAGCCGCCGAAGCCGAGTCGTCCGGAAAGTCGAGGCGCAGCCGCTCGCGCAGGAAGGCGGCCGCGCCCGAGCCGGAGCCGGAGCCTCAGAAAAAGACCGCGCGCTCCAAAAAGAAGGCCGACAAGCCGGACGAGCCCGCGGCCGAAGCGTCCGAAACGTCTTCCCGCAAGACGGCCTCGAAGACCGCTTCGAAGCGTACCTCGCGCCGGAAATCTGATAAGGCTCCCGCGGAAGAGACCGAGTCGTCCGCATCGTCGGAGAGCTTTGAGAGGGTGACCGACGAGGACCTTCAGGACGCCGGGGAGATGCTCAAGGACGCGATTGTTCAGGAGAAGATCATAGATCAGACTCACGAGGCGGAATACCGCACGTCGAGCTTCCAGCCGGAGCCGGAACCGGAGTGGCGCATAGGCAGCTTCAGGGGCCAGTTCGAAGACGCCGGATTCCAGCGCGTCGACGATGATTATTCCGACGCGGCGCTCGCCGGAGGGGCCGGGGCCGTTGACGAAGGGCCCGCCTCAGGGGACGGCGGCGAATCATCCGGCTCGCCCTTCCGCCACATCTCCGACGCCATACCCTCCGAGCTTTACGAGCGCGCGCAGGCGGAGTCCGGAGGCGAGATTTCAGACCTCGGCGGGGTCAGCACGACGGACGGCCTCCCCGAAGACGCGCGCAACGAGGCCGCTTCGGAAGAGGCGGGCGAGGAAGACCGGGAAGCGAGCGTGACCGAGTCCGGGGGCCGCGCCGAATTTGCCATGCGCAGGGGGGGCAGAAGCCGCCGCCGCCGCCGCGAATCGCCCCCGGCTTCTCAGTCCGGGGACGCGGACGAAGGCGCTCAGCCGCTTCCCGAAGAGGCGGAGGTCGAAGTCGTCGAAGCGCAGGCCCCGGCTCGCCCGAGTGAAGGCGGAAGGCCGGAGGGCGGTCGCGCGGAGGGCGGTCGTGCGGAAGGCGGCCGGATCGATGGCGGCAGGGCTGAAGGGGGAAGGGCCGAAGGCGGCAGGCAGGGAGGCTCGCGCTCGCAGGAGGGACGCCCTGACCGGCGGCCCGATGATCGCAGGCCCGACGACCGGCGGCCCGAACCTTACCGCCGGCCCGATGACCGCGGCCGCAGGCCCGACAGGTCCGAAGCCGGGCCCTCGCGCAGGTCCGAGCGGGGAGGCCCTCCGACCATAAGCGAGCTGTTACATGAGGGGCAGGAAATTCTGGTCCAGATCGCGAAAGAGCCGATAGCGAAGAAGGGCGCGCGCATCACTTCTCACATAGCGCTGCCGGGCCGCTATCTGGTCTATATGCCCACGGTCAACCACGTGGGCGTGTCGCGAAAGATACCCTCCGACAGCGAGCGCGTCAGGCTGAAGAGGATCGTGAGCGCCCTTCGGGAAAGGGAAGGGGGGCCGGGCGGCTTCATCGCCCGGACCGCGTGCGCGGGGCACACGGAGCAGGAGTTGCAGGACGACATGCGATACCTCCTGCGCACGTGGGCCGACGTTCGCAAGAAGGCCGAGGAGCGTTCCAAAGCGCCCGCGCTGGTCCACAGGGACCTCGACCTCGTCCAGCGAATCATGCGCGATCAGCTCTCAGAAGAGTTCAGCGCCATCCGGGTCGATAATGAAGTCGAGTTCGCGCGCATAGTCGAGTTCGTCAACCGAGTTCAGCCGAAGCTCGTCAAGCGCGTGAAGCTTTACGTGGGCGACCAGCCGATCCTTGAGAAGTACGGCATTCAGCCGGAGATAGACAAGGCCGTCAGGCCGCGCGTGTGGCTCAGGTCCGGGGGCTACATCGTGATCAACCAGACCGAAGCCCTCGTCGCCATCGACGTGAACACCGGGAAATTCGTGGGCAAGTCCGACAAGCTCGAAGACACCATCACGCGGACGAACCTCGAAGCGGCCAAGGAGATCGTGCGGCAGGTCAGGCTCCGCGACCTGGGGGGCATCATCGTCATAGACTTCATCGACATGGAAGAGCGCAAGAATCGCCAGAAGGTGATGATGGCTCTGCAACAGGAGCTGCAATCGGACCGCGCCCCTTCAAAGATTCTTTCGATCAACGATTTCGGGCTGGTCGCCATCACCCGCAAGCGCGTCAAGCAATCGCTTGAGCGCACGCTCTGCACCCCATGCCCGTACTGCCAGGGGGCCGGCATGGTGAAGTCCCCGCAAACGGTCTGCTTCGAAATCCTCGAACAGTCCAAAGCGATGTCCAGGCAGTTGCCTTCGAACAGCGACGTGATGCTGCGGGTGTCGCCCGAAGTGGCCGAGGCCTTCCGCTCGACCGAGCACGAGGTGCTCGAAGAGATCGAAGCCTACTTCGGCACGCCCGTCACCATCGAGTCCGACCCGGGCCTGCACCAGGAGCAGTTCGACTTCGCCGTGCAGTGACCTGTGGCGGCCTGTAAATGGCTCCCGGAGCCGGTTTCATGGGAGCAGGCGGGGCGCAAGCCCTACCTGCTCCCGTTCTGATTTTTGGCCTTCAGCCACTTCTCGCGAACTTTGATCTGGGCCGGGGTCGGCTGCGGGACCTCGACGATCTCCCCGGCGTTGCCTTCGTTCAGGCGAAAGCCCGCGTACCCCAGGTAGGTGTTATAGGCGGGGACCTCGACCCCCCAGACGTGGCGGCGGAAGAACTCGTGATAGTCCCGCTTCGTGATCCGGTTGATGATGCCGATCAGGTCTTCGGCCGAAAAACCTTTGCCCTTCAGGTAAGAGCTTTGATAGAGCGCGCGCATTACGTCGTCGAGGCTCGACGCCCCCCCCGTGTCGTGGATGATCGACAGGTCGAGGAGCGCCGCCAGGTTCTGGCCTCCGGGGTAGTAAGAGATGCTGAATGCCACCGGGGTGTCGTAGCCCAGCCATGTGGAGACCGACGCGCTCGCCATCGAGATGTACTTTCGCGCCTCGTTGCCCTCGATTGTTGAGATGACGCCGCCGACTTGCCTGAGGAAGGCCTTGCGGTCCGCAAGCCCCGCGCGGTAGAGGGTCAGGGCCGCGTAGTAATTCGTGAACCCTTCCGACACCCAGAGCAGGGGCGTCTCGACCTCTCGGGAGTAATCATAGGGCCACAGCTCGGCGGGCCTGATCCGCTTCACGTTCCAGACGTGGAAGAACTCGTGCGCGGCGAGACGCGCCATGTATTGCGGGAGCGCGTTCGCGCCTTCGGGGTGGAAGGCGACGAACGAGTTGCCGTGCTCAAGGCCGCCGCTCGCGTTCGATTCGGCCTGCGTGAAGAAGTAGAAGTAGACGTACTTTTCGTACGGGAGCGCCCCGAACACGTCCTTCTGGGTGAGCGCGATGGCGCCGAGCACTTCTTTCATCTGCTCGATCTTTTCGGGCGAAAAGACCCCCGCGGGTGCCCCGGCGAAGTAATGCGGCTTCCCATCGACTTCGAATTTGGCTAGGTCGAACCTGCCCATCTGCGTGGGCGAGTCCACCAGAGTGTCGTAATCGGTCGAGGTGAAGGTCAGAGGGTTGGATGTCTCCTTCAGAGCGGAGACGACGTTCCATCCCTGCGGCACCCTGAAGTTGACCGTGCTCGGCAACCTTCTGTGGCCTTCGGGGAGAAGGAAGAGTTGAGTGCCGGTGAAGAAGGCGAAGTCGTCGGCGATCTTCGCCTGATTCAGGGCCAGCACGGCGGCGCGGTAATCGAACTCGACCTTGATGTAATCGACCCCTTTCGTCTCGACCGCCCATGTCTGCTTGCGCGTCATCGTGTGGGCCACGGGCGCGCCTTTCGAATCGGAGACCTTAAACCTCAGGATGTTCTTCGCGTAGTTTTCGACGGTGTACCAGCCGGGCGTCCAGATGGGCAGGGAGAGGTGCAGTCTGGGCTCTCTGATGTTTCTGATTTCGGTCGTGACATGGAAGAGCTTGTCCGGCACGCTTGAGACCTCGACCGTGTACTCGAGTCGAAGCTGGCCCGGCTGTCCGAGCGCCTGGGGCGCGGCGGCGAGCATCAAAAACAGGGCGACCGGTAGAAAGACTCCGACGGGTTTGTATCTTCTCAACATAGGCATGTTCGATGCGACCTTTCTGGATCATCCGATGAATGGTACTCCGGCCCTCTGCGCGTGCTCGCGAATCTTTTCGGTTATCCCGAGCGCGAGCGCGAGCGCGCGCCTGCCATCGCGCCCGGAGGTCTTTACCTCACCGCCCCTGACCGAAGCGAGGAACGATTCTATTTCGAGGCGCAGCGGCTCGTCGCGCTCGACCGGGAGGAGGCGGCTGCTGAATTCCGGCCGGCCCTCGGGTCCGGGCCTCACCGCGACGACCGACGCCTCCTGCGCCGCGTAATCGACGGAGACGTACTCCGAGGGCTGGAAGAACCTGACCTTCCGGACGCGCTCGCCGGAGACGCGGCTCGCGGTCAGGTTCGCCACGCAGCCGTTCTCGAATTCGATGCGGGCGTTGGCGATGTCGATGCGCGGCGTGAGGATCGGCACTCCCGCGGCCCTTATCTCCGCCGCCTCACTCCCGACCATCGAGAGGATAACGTCGAGGTCGTGGATCATGAGGTCCATCACCACGTCGATGTCGAGGCTGCGCGGGGTGAAGACGCTGAGCCTGTGCGCTTCAAAAAAGAGCGGCTTCGTGAGTATCCTGCCCGCCGCGACCACGGCCGGGTTGAACCTCTCAAGGTGCCCTACCTGCAGGACCGCGTTGTGCCGCTCCGCGAGGCTGATGATCTCGTCCGCCTCTTCGAGGGTCCGCGAGATCGGCTTCTCGATCAGCACGGCGATCCCGGCCGCGAGCAGCTCGCAGGCTATCTCGTGGTGAGCTACCGTAGGCGCGGCCAGGCTGACGGCCTCGACCTTGCCGATCAGCTCGCGAAAGTCCGGGACGTAAGCCGTGCCGTACCGTTCGGCCACCTCGCGCCCGCTCGGCTCCGAGGTGTCACAGACCGCCACCAGTTCGGCGCGCCCGCTCTCCGAGTAGATGCGCGCGTGCTCGCGACCGAAATGGCCCACGCCGACGACTGCGACTCTTGTCATAAATTAACACTCCAGGTTTTGCTGTTGCCGCCGGCCCGCGACTCGTTATATTTTAACGAGTCGATCTAACTCCGAAGAGGCCCCGGTTTTAAACAGGTCTACGCGAAATCACTACAATACCGGAGAGAATGAACTCGTGCGAACGCCGCTTGATACGATCCCTCCGAATTCAACCGCTCTTGTCAATCAGGAGTTGTTGAGCGCGGACCCGGATGAGGTAGAAATAATAGAGGACGCATGGCTCCCTGCCAAGCTCCGGCCCCGCCTCGTCGCGGCCCTTCTGGCCGTGCTGGGCGTCACCTTCTTCTTCGGGCTCGGGCGTCTGGCCCTGATAGGCCCTGACGAGCCCCGGTATGCGGAAGTGGCGCGCGAGATGTTCGTCAGCGGAGATTATGTGTCGCCCCGGTTGTGCGACTGCCTCTGGTTTGAAAAGCCCGTGCTCTATTACTGGATGGCCTCCGCCGCTTACCGACTCTTCGACGTGGGCGAGTTCGCCGCGCGCTTCCCATCGGCCTTCGCCGCGACCGCGGTGATGATACTAATGTTCACGGTGTTCCGGAGGCTCTTCAGCCTCGGCTTCGCGTTCGTCGTTTCGCTAGTTCTGATTACGAGCGGGATGATAATCGGATTCGCCCGCGCGGCGACGCCAGACATGACCCTCACGGCCTGCATGTCGTTTGCGCTCATCTGGGGGTATCTCTTCGCCGGAGCGTCCGGCCGGGCGCGCTTCTGCTACCTCGCGCTCTGCTCCGCCGCCGCGGGCCTCGCGGTGATCGCCAAAGGGCTCGTCGGCATCGTTCTTGTGGCGGCGGTACTGTTCGCCTACCTTCTCATCACCCGACAACTGACGCGGATCAGCTGGTACGAGCCGCTCGTCGGCCTGACGGTGTTCGCCGCGGTCGCGTTGGCCTGGTACGCCCCCGTCACGATGAAGCACGGGTGGCATTTCATAAATGATTTCTTCATTGACCACCATTTCAAGCGCTACACGGTAGACAAGTACGGCCACCCCCAGCCGGTATACTTTTATCTCTTCATCGCGCTCGCGGGCGTATTGCCGTGGACGTTCTACATAATCCCGGCGGTGAGGCGGTCTTTCAGGCTGAGGCCGCGCGGCAGCCGGCTAGATTCTCTCCTGACGCTCGCGTGGCTGTGGCTGCTGATCCCGTTGATCTTCTTCTCGTTCTCCCAATCCAAGCTTCCGGGGTACGCCCTGCCGGTCTTCCCCGCGCTCGCGATCATCGTGGGGGCGGAGGTCCACCGCGCGTGGGCGGGCGAAAAGACTCGCCCGCTTCGGTCGGCGGGGTGGATAACGTCCGGGCTTCTGGTCGCGCTCGGGATCGGGTTCGTCATCTATATGGTCCGGGAAGCGCCTCGGCCGGGAGTTCCGGGCCTGCTCCTGATCGCGGCCCCGCTCGTTTGCGCGGCCCTCGCTCTGCTGGCCCTCGTGAAAGGGAAGCGGAATGCTTTGATCGCGGGCGCGCCCTCCGTGGTCGGGGCGATCATAATCGCGACGGTGACCCTGCTCTTCCCGAAGATGAGCGAAGACTACACGACGAAGCAGCTCTCCCTCTACACGCTCCAGTATTTGAGGCCGGGCGAGCGCATCGCATTTTACGTGATGAAGGAATACGGGCCGGTCTTCTACGCGGACGGGCGGGTCGTGTGCGGGGTGGGGAATCGCTCGACCCTGAACGCTCTGGACCCGCGCAAGCTCGACCCCGTGCTCGAAGCGGACTCAAGCATGGTCGTCTTCACGACCCTGAACTGGCTTCACCATCTGGAAAAAGACCCAAGGTTCGAGCTTGAGCCCATCGGCTTTCAGAGGGATGTTCTGGCGATAAGGCTGCGGCCGAAGCAGGAGGAGCTCCTGCCTCAGCCGCCAATCATCAACGCGCCATAGATACATTTTTCACGGGTACGGCGGGCATCACGTCGCGGAAGAAAGAGACGACGCGCGAGTCGTAGTCCGCCGACGCCTTGGTGTATAGCCTGTCGAGGCGAGACTGCTCGACTTCGACGATCTCCTTCTGGTCCTTCGCCTGATTGTATAGATTCTTCGTCATCTCTTCGTACAGGCCGGTGTTCCTGCCCGTGATGAAGAGGAAGCGCCTGCTGGAGCCGGTCGTGACCGCTTCGACCGCCGGGGCGAAATCGTCCCTCCTGAGCAGGTAGACTTGCATGGTCAGGTCCGTCAAATCGCTCCTGTAGGGGAGGCCCACGAGCGTGTCGGCGAGCGCATTCGACCCGATGAAATTTCTTATCCGGTGATTGATGAAGTGCGTCACGTCCGGAAACACCGAATCGACCGCGACCGCTTTGACCATCGGGTCCTGCGACGACGCGACGAGCGAAATGTAGCCGCCCATATCGACCCCGTAAAGTCCGACCCGCCCGTCGACTACGTCCTGGCCCGACTCGGTCTTCTGGCCCTTCAGGAATTTGATGGCCGACAGCAGGTCGTCCTTTTCGTACATCCCGAGGCCCGACCAGTTGACCGGGCTCTCGCCGTGCCCGCGGAGGTCGTAGACCAGCACGTTGTACCCCGCCTTCCACAGCTCGAAGCTGAGCGTGAGGAAGTCCGAGCGGTTCGACCCGTAAGCGTGGCTCAGGATGACCGCGGGCGAGGGGCGGCTCTGCTTGAGGAGCCAGCCGACCGATTGCGTGCCATCCGAGTTGTTCCACTTCTCGTCCGACCACATGGGCTTCTGCATTATCACCTGGAAGTCGCGAGGAGAGCCGTAGAGCGGGTTGCGCGTCGGGTGCGCCATGCGGTGTATCAGGTAGAAGTTCAACCCGAGCGCGCCGAGACCCAGCACGAGGACCGCCGGAATAAAGACCCATAGCACGCGCTTGAACGTGACACGTCGCTTCTTTGAAATAATCATAATCTTAGACCACGAGGGGCGGGTGAAGGGGAAGGGGCTTTCCGTAAAGCCTGAGGCCGCCGGAGGGCGGCCGAGACACCGCTGAGTATACAACATCAGCCGCGTAATGCAAGAGTTCTTAACTCGGAACATGCCGGAGGCGGATGGCGGCGCATTCGTTGACATACTCGCGCCCGCTCTCGTAAACTCATGGCTCTCGGAGGAGCAGGGGGCCGCAATTTGATAGCGCAATTATCAGGCAAATTAACCCAGAAACAGCCGAATATCATCATCGTTGACGTGGGCGGAGTGGGCTACGAAGTCACGATCCCCCTGTCTACCTTCTACGGGATCGGGGAGATCGGAGACCCCGTGACTTTGAAGATACACACGCACGTGCGCGAGGACGCCATACAACTGTTCGGCTTCCTGACCGGGCGGGAGAAGGAGCTCTTCCTGCGGCTGACGAGCGTGAGCGGCATCGGCCCGAAGCTCGCCATAACGATGCTGTCGGGGATGGCGGCTTCGGAGCTTTCGCGCGCAATAAGGAGTAACGACCTCGTGCGGCTGACGGCGATCCCGGGGGTCGGGAAGAAGACGGCCGAGCGCGTGGTCGTTGAGCTCCGCGACAAGATCGCCGCGCTGTCGGCCGAAGGCGAGGACGAAGCGGCGTCCGCGGCGTCCGCGGGGACGGCGGCCGAGGATGTCAGGGACGACACCATAGCGGCCCTGATGCAGCTCGGGTACCCGAAGGCCGTCGCCGAGCGCGCCGTCGCCGCGGCCGTGAAAGAGGACGGCGAGCCCACCATAGAAGCCGTGCTCAAGCGGTCCCTGAAGCGGCTTTCGCGCTGACCCGTAAGGGGCGGGGAGTTTTATTTGAAGGCCGGAGAACAAGAAGTTGCGAAATAAGAATATTAGTTAACGGGCGGGCGAATATCATTGCATTTTTCATGGAGCTTTCTTATAATCGGCGGCGATTGACAGCACTAGGTCAACTCTCAGCAGGAAACAGCCCAGTTCAGGGAATCACTACATGCTAGCTGAACCAGCAAATCTCAATCTTGCGCCCTGCCAGTATTGCGGAGGCACGGGGTGGGAGTTTGTTGAAGGCAAGGGCGTGCGCCCCTGCCAGTGCAAGAAGGCCGTCCGCACGGACCTCCTGCTGGCGCAGTCGAGGATCCCTCACCGCTTCCTCCATTGCGGGTTCGATAATTTCGAAATCCTCTGCCCGTCGCTTCATCGCGCGATGATGAACACCCGGAAGTTTGTCGAGGAATACCCGGTGGTTGACGTGGGCCTGCTCTACCTCGGCACTTGCGGGGTGGGCAAGACTCACCTCGCGGTCTCGGCCCTGAAGGAGCTCATCAAGAAGGGCATCCCCGGAATGTTTTACGATTTCCGGGACCTGCTCAAAGAGATTCAGGACAGCTACAACCCTAACACTCACACCTCGGAGCTGAAGATTTTAGCTCCCATCTTCGAAGCCGAAGTCCTGGTCCTCGACGAGCTGGGCGCGAGCAAGCCGACCGAATGGGTCCAGGAGACCATGACCCACATAATCAACAAGCGGTACAACGAGAGGAAGGTGACCCTCTTCACCTCGAACTATCAGGACATCCCCATCGGCTCCGCCTATAACGAGACGCTCACCGACAGGGTCGGCGTCCGCCTCCGCTCAAGGCTTCACGAGATGTGCAGGCTGATCCCAATCGAGGGCGACGACTACCGCGAGATCCTCAAGAACAGGCGCGGCGGCCGCTTCTCCTCCTGACCGCCCCCCTTCTACTTTCAGTTCGAGACCGGCGCATTCTCTTTGACCGCCTGCGCATTCGCGCCGCTCAGACGCCTCTTGCGCCTCCACCGGACCACTATCGGCAGGAAGAAGAGGACGATCCCGGTGACCCAGAGCGTCAGGAGAGTCGCCCCCGTTGGCAGGAAAACCCAGAGCTTCACCCTGTCGTGAAACCATGAGCCGTCGTGTATCGACTCGATCACGTCGGAGCGGCGGTAGGCCACCTGTAGCACCTCGCCCGTCTTCGAATCGATCTGAATCTCCCAATTATTTTTGGCCGTGACTTTGAGCATGCCCCGCGACGGGCGCACGTCTATGCGGTTGATGTCATCCCACTGCCGCACCTCCGCGCTCGAGACGTTGCGGCATATCTCCAAAACCTGATCGAATGAGATCGCGGGCTCGGTGCCTGCCCCCCTGCGCTCCGGCGGCTGGACCCAGGAGAAGTCTTTCTTCAGTTGTAGGAAGAGCCCGCTGACGATGATGATTAATGACGGAACGGAGATGGCGATTGCCGCCCAGTAATGGACTTTGCGATTTAATACCTGAAATCTCATGTCATGAAGACGTATACCATACCCGCTCGGGGAGAATGAAATGTCAGGGGCGGTCCGCCTTCGGCGTTAATTGACATCGCGCGGCCCAATCACATAGCATCAAGGTAGCGAATAAATCGACGAGTAGAGGTTGTGCAGGTGAATGAAAAGGTGAAAGGCTTGTTACAGGAGCTCGGCGAAGCGATCAACGAGACGGTGACCGGCTCGCAGAGGATAGAAGGGATAATGCAATCGATTCGCGACTCGGGTTACGAAGTCTACCTGCTGCTCCAGGCAAACATCGCGGTGGAGAACCTGCAGGCGAAGCAGGAGGACGAGGGGCGGGAGCAGGAGCAGGAGTTCACCTCGGACGACCTGAAGTTTCTCAGGCGGTTGAAGATCATCTCCTGACGGCCTCCCGCCTCCGCCCCGCCCGAGCCTCTAATATTTCGGGGGGCCGATCCCGACCGTCACCTTGTCGGCGGCTTCGCGGTCCAGCATGAAGACGTAGTTGAACCCCTCCTGCCTGATCGATTTCAAACTCGATTCGAACTTCTCGAACTGGAGCCTGACGGCTTCTTCGGGGACGACCCGCTCCCTCGCCGCGTTCCGTTCGAGGCAGACTTCAAGGGGGATGTCGAGGACCAGGGCGGCCGCTTTGAAATTGAACCAGCGCGCGGTCTTTATCAGCTCCCTGCGGTCGAAGCTTTCGAGGTTCGTGGCGTCGGCGACGGTCAGCCTCTTCAACAGCAGGCGCTTTCTGATGGTGAAGTACATCAGGTCGAAGGCGTGGCGCGACACGCCCTGATTGGCCGGGTCGTCCGACACGCGCGCGCGGCAGTCGTCCGAAGAGACGATCTGGGTCGGGAGGAAATGGCGGGCGGCGAAAGTGGACTTGCCGCACCCCGCCGGGGCGACCATCACTACGAGGGCGTTGGCTGGTATGATGATTCGGTCCAAGGCCGTACGTCCGGGGTTTCAATCGCGAGGGCGGCCGGCCGACGCGGGCCGCCCGTTCGTTGACACTTGGGGACCGAGTCGACTCAGCCTTAGTTCATACGGCGACGAATCGGCCCCTTGAATTGCTCACCCGTGATTCCTCTTCCAGCTTCTCGAGGTGCGCGAGGGTGGATCGCTCGGCGAGCCCGTAGAGAGCCGGGGATACGTCCGTGTAGGCGGCTTCGACAATCTCCATCGGAGTACCCGCGCCCGCCCTGATCGCGTCGAGGATCTTATTCTCGCGCAGGGTCCTGTGTTCTATGTACTCTTCCAGCTTGTTCCGGGCGGAGCCGATGGCCGGGCCGTGCGCCCCGAAAAGCGAAGAGAGCTTCGGCAGCGATAGGAGCCTGTGGAGCGAGTCGAAATACTGCTTCATATTGCCCTCGGGCGGGTCGATCACCACCGTCCCGACCCCGACCACGAGGTCGCCCGTTATGACCGCTCCGGTGATCTCTTCGTAGAAGCAGAGGTGCCCGCGCGTGTGGCCGGGGGTGTGGAGCGCGCGGAGCCGCCAGCCGGGGTCGCCCTCAAGCTCGATCAACTCGCCGTCTTCGATGAGCCTGTCTACCCTGACCGAGTTCGCGAGGCGGTCGGCGGTGAGCCGGTGTGCCGCGACGGGTACTCGCAGGTGAGCGCGAAGGTGGTCTACGCCTCCCACGTGGTCGGGGTGGTGGTGCGTGAGGAGAATCTCCCGGACCTTGCGCCCTTCGGCCAGAAGGGAGTCGATGAAGGCCGCCAGCTCCTTCCGCTCCTCGTCGTAAGGCGAGGCGGGGTCGATGACGACAAGCTCCTGGCCCCCGATTATATAACAGTTCGTGTGCGTGGCCGGAGGCAGGGTCGGCGTCCTGACGGGGAATAGGAATACGCCGGGCCGGAATTCTATGCGCCGCACCATGCCCCGGCTCGCCTCAGGGATGGATGTTAAGGCCGACGGGAGTTCGTCGAGCCGCCCGGTGTTCTCCGCCAGAGTCATTATGATGAAGAGGGTCGGGGGGGCCATGATGATCTCGCCCTTCTGCCAGAGCGCGAGCGCGTCCGCGGGCCGAATCCACTCGCCTGACTCAAGCTCGCCCGCCTCGACCAGAGCCTCCTGCCCATCGGGGAGCCAGGCCAGAAAGAACCACGTGTCGAACCGCCTGGGCGCGAACGGGGGCGTCACCCATCGGCCCGCGCCCGGCAGGGCCTCGGCGTCAATCTCAAGGCCGCTCTCCTCGATTACCTGCCGGAAGCTCCTCTTCTTTTCCGAGAGAGAGCGCCTCATCTCTGCGAGCTCTTCCCGAGTCGGAGGGTTCGGCCCCTTGGCCAGAAGCACCCCGGCCTCTTCAAAGAACTCGCGGACGGCGCAGGCGCGCATCGCGGCTTCGTCGTCGCCCCGGCAGTTGGTCACTCTTACCGCGAGGTCGTCTTTATCGAGCTGCCCGCCCGGAAAGGCGTGGAAGCCGCCCATGAACATCAACTTCGGGTTCCGTTTCACCCAGAAGACTTTCGGGTCCGAGGGGTCTTTAAGAAGGATGATCGCCGCCGCGTCTTTCGGTATCGATGACATAGACCAGAATATAGCATGACTCGGCGGGGGTCGGCAGCAGGCGCGCGGGCTCGTCGCGCCGAGGGTGTTGAACATAATGGCGAAATAAGATTATGATCGCCGGAAACAGGTATGAACAAATTCGACTCCACCAAAGACTACTACGAGGTGCTCGGCATCGACTCCGGCGCGTCGAAGGAAGAGATAGACAGGGCGTACCGCAACGAGGCGCGCAAGAAGCACCCGGACGGGGGCGGGAGCGAAGAAGAGATGAAGTCGCTCAACGAGGCGCACGACATCCTGAGCGACGCCACCACGCGCGAGGCGTACGACTCCGAGCGTAGGCCCCCGCCCGCCGCGTCCTACGGCTCGTCGATGGCGTTCGACCCCGAGGCCGCGTCCAGGGCGGGCTCCCTGAACATCCCTGTGGGGGACGATGACTACGCGGGGTTGATAATGGGGGCCGCGACCTGTTTCGGCATCGCGCTCCCCCTGCTCGGCCTGATTGAGATGCAGTGGGTCTTCTTTCTCTGGCCGCTCCGCCTGCTTTCGATCGGCGCGCTCGGGCTCGGCGTGTTGCTCGCGCATTCGGCGCTCGGGATGAGGAACAACCGCGTCAGGAAGAAGAGGCCGGACTACCCGAAGAGCCGGGTCGTGCTCTACGAGGCGGTCTTCTGGATCGTGACCGGCCTGATGGTGTTTATGCTTTACCTGCTGCTCTATTCGAGGTGAGATTCGGGAGAGGTTTCAGGAGGTTTTCGACGAGTGTACGGCGGGGCCATCACAATGATGGCCCCGCCGTCGAGCTTTCATAACTTACTGCCTGATGAACTTCGTGCCGTCCGCGAACTTGATCTTGAACAGGCCGTCTCCCATGGCTGTATTCTTCCTGATCTCGCTCAGAGAGAAGGAGGAGACGTTGCCGTTTTTTTCGACGACCTGATATTTGACTGGGAACCATGTCGATTGATCGACCCACATGGTCAGCTTTTGCGCCGCCGAAGCGCCCTTCGGCGTAAGCTCAAGCACCGCCGTTGACGCGCCCCCCACCTGCTCCTGCCCTTTGAGGACGATGTTGTAGCGGTTCTTCAGTTCGGGCACCGAGTTGTAGGGCGTGCCGACGAAGCTGAACTCCTGATTCTTCGCGGCCTGCGCCTTGCGCGAAGTGATGATCGCCTGATTGATGTTGGGCTGGTAAAGCACGATCTCGTCCCCGATGACGCTGACGGACTGCCTGCTCGGGCTCGTGTAATTGATCCGCACCTTGTCGTTGCCGGGGCCTGCGTGCTTCAGGAAAATCTCGCCCCTGTAAATCTCCTTGCCGCCGACTACCGGGTCGCGCTTCTCCTGAGTCATCTTCGCGTAAATGGTCTTGATGCCCTGCGCGTTCTTCTGCATGTTGGCCAGAATCTGATCGAGCTGGCCGTTGGCTCCGGCCGGGGCCGGCGAGACCTGCGAGATCAGAGCGGCGATAACTAAAAAGAAAATACTAAAACGCTTCATCCTTGAACTCCGTGATTATTATTAGGCGGCCGGTGAATCTAACACGCTGCCGTCCGGGCCGGCGCCTCCGTCCGTTTACTCTTCCCAGGCGACATAACCTTCTATGTTGCCCGAGCCATCCCACACGGGTTTGACGCGCGAGACTTTGACCCCGTGACCGAACTTCTGTGAGAGGTGAGCCGCGATCTCCTGTTCGAGCCGGTCCGGGTCGACCTGCCCGACCTCCTGCCGGGAGATGAATATGGAGTCCGCCCTCGACGCGTCGGCCATGCTGGACCGGTGGTTGTGAAAGACGCTGTTCGGGCCGAAGAATATGAAGGCCAGGATCAACACGCAGAGGATGTCGTATTGCCAGCTCCCCCTCTCGTACGACCAGAAGAGGATCTTCTTGAGCGTCGATAGCAGAATTCCCACGGCCTGCTCTCCTAAACCGTCACGCCCGAACTCACCACGTGACCGTCTCGCATCTCGATAATCCGGTCGGCCAGCTTCGCGGCCTCCGGGTTATGAGTGATCATGATGATCGTCTGTCGAAATTCGGCGTTGAGATTTCGCAGCATATCTAGGACGATCTGAGAGTTTTCGCTGTCGAGGTTCCCGGTGGGCTCGTCGGCCAGCAGGATGGCGGGGCGATTTATGATGGCCCTCGCTATCGCCACCCTCTGCTGCTCCCCGCCCGACAGTTCGAGGGGCTTGTGGCCCATTTTACTTTCGAGCTGGAGAAGCCTCAGCACTTCCCGCCGCCGGTCCGCGTTGCCTCCGTTCGAGCTATTAGAGTAGATTCGCTCCGCAAGTTTCAAGTTGCCCTCGGCCGTGAGCGTCGGGAAGAGATTGAACCTCTGGAAGACGAAGCCGATTTTGCGCCTCCGAAGGTCGGTCCGCTCGCCGTCGCTCATCTTCG
The DNA here is from genome assembly GCA_035634255.1 of Blastocatellia bacterium. Classification (GTDB taxonomy): domain Bacteria; phylum Acidobacteriota; class Blastocatellia; order UBA7656; family UBA7656; genus DATLMR01. Next base: position 4,825 of record DASQDI010000100.1, on the reverse strand, counting down.
TCAAGTCTTCTCCATCGATTATCACCCTGCCGGACGTAGGTTGCAACATGCCTCCGACGATATGGAGGAATGTCGACTTCCCGCAGCCGGACGGCCCCATGATGGCCACGTACTCGCCTTCGTTGACGGTTATGTTGACGCCCCTGAGCGCGGGCACGTCGACCTTGCCGACGTGGTAGATCATCTTCAAATCTTTTATCTCAAGGATTGGTTTCATAATAGAGCTTGCCGATTCCGTTACTCGTAACTGATGGCCTCGACCGGGTCCAGGTTGGCCGCCCGGATCGCGGGGTAGAGCGCGCCTATCAGCCCCCCGGCCAGGGCGATGCCCATGGCGATCAGGAGCCATTGCATCTGGATGTCTATCTTCAGCCGGGTCGACCCCTCGATCCCGTACTTCCCGATGACCGACACTATGAACCCGAACAGGACGCCCATCAGGGTGATCAGGGCCGCCTCCTTCTCGATGGACATGACGATGAAGCGTTTCGACGCGCCGAGGCTCTTAAGAATGCCGATCTCGCGCGTGCGCTCGATGATCGTGGTGTACATGGCCAGCAGTATCACGAGCGTGCTGATGACCATCGAGAGGCCGATGACTACGTCGAGAAAGACCTCGACCGCGGTGATGCTCTGCGAGTAGAGCGCGGGCAGGTCCCGCGTGAAGATGAGGCGGTTGCCGGGGTAATACCGCTCTATCGTCTCCTTGACCTGCTCCGACATCTCCGCCCGCTCGGTCTTTATCATCACGAACGTGCAGTTGTCCGCGCCGCCGAAGAGCTGCTGCATCGTGTAGAGGGGGATTTTGACCCGCCCGAGAATGGGCGGCTCGTAGACCCCGACGACCGTGAACTCGTTGCCGAGCACGGTTATCCTGCTCCCCGGCCCCACCTCGCGGCCGTCCGCGCCCTTGTTGTTCTCGGCGTAATACCGGTCGATTATTGCCTCGTACTCGGAGCCCGGAGCGCGCCCGTCCCCCAGCGCGCGGCCCTCGACGATGCGGAGCTGCGTGGTCTTCACGAAGCTGTCGTAATCGATCCCGTCCACCATCTCGAACCCTATCCCGCCCCCGCTCGACTGGATCATCTCGCCGACGGGCGACGTGGCCGCGACGCCGGGGATGGGAGGCTTCGGCTCTATGTCGGGGTCTTCGGCCGTGGGCTGAACCCCGTTGAGAAGAGCGCTGGCGTAGGCCGCGCGGAACATCAGGGGGTTCGAGGTCTGAGAGATGTTGCCGGGGGGGAGCATCCGCAGTTCGGCGTCCACGTTGGTCTGCCGCTCCACGGAGTCGCGCTGCACGCCGCGCGCGAGGCCGACCGTCAGCACGACGAGTATCACCCCGAGCGATACTCCGATTACGCTGATTGCTGTTCGAAGCGGGCGCTGTCTTACGTTTGCCGCTATAAGGTTATCCATCTTCTATCTTCGGGGAAGCCGCTACTTCCTCTTCCGCGCGTTGTTGGGCGCGGGCGAAGCCTTGCGAGGCGCGTCGAGGTTGATCTCTTCGAGATTATCCGTATTTTCGAGCACGAAAGCCGTCCCCGGCAGTTCGGTGTTGAACTCGACCGAGTCCCTTTCGAGGGAGAGGGAGAACCTGTAGCCGTCGGCGCGCCGGTCTATCTCTATGCGCCTCGGCCACGACCTGTTGGCCTCGGGGACTGTGAACCATTCGGAATAAGATATGTCGCTGGCGATCTTGCCATTGTTATTCTCGAAGGTCTGCTGGCGGACCAGAGGCGTGCCCGGCTGCGTGCGGTCGAACCAGAATTTCCGGCGCAGCGCCCCGTAGACGTCCCCGCTGCTCTCGACCACGTAAAGAACGTAATAGAGCTTCTCGACCCTGCGGCCGCTCTTGCCCGCCCGCGTGTCCGGCTCGATCTGCCGGGACTCTTCGCGGAAGACCGTGACGCTGTCGGCGACGCTCAGGGGCTTGATGAAGAAGGCGTCGAGGAAGTGTTGGGGTCTTATGTTGACCAGCCCCCCGGCCTCTTTCAGGCGAGGGTCTTTCGTCTCCTGAAGCTCCGCCGCGTCCATCTGTTCGAGCGACTTCAGGTTGCTGCCCCTGATGAACCGCCTCTTGTCGTCGGGGAAGTAGATTGCGATGCGGAACTGCTCCCCGTCGCTCACCATGTCGGCCACCTTCGACCCGACCACGGGCATCTTGATCTGCATCCTGACGTTGCCGGGCCGCTTCAGGCGGATCTGCCCGTCCGCCTCGGGGTATTCCGTCGCTTTGGTGCCCGACCCGGTGAAGTAGTTCCGGACGTGGAAGACCGTCTGCCCGGCGAACGTCTCCACGGCGCCCATGGAGTTGACGCGGCCGACCAGCTCCTCCGTCGACATCGCGGGGTAGACCGGCAGGGCCTCCGGGATGGTCACTTTCCTGACACAAGCTGACCCTAACAAGCTCACGATAAATAGAAGAGAGGCGAGGAGTCCGTACTTTCTCACGATAAATTCGCTCCAAAAATCATCCCTGTAGACAGAGGTCGCCAGCGGTATTAAAGCAAAGAAAAAGGTTAACAAAGGGGCTTCGATATTGTCAACGAATCCGTCAACCTGAGCCGGGCCGTAAGCTCCTTTGAATAAAGCGGAATCGTCGTCGATCTCTCACGCAATAAAAACGTAACGAAGCTGGCGCGGCCCCGGTTCATTCAAAGCGGACACCTCTTCTTACGAAACCTCCCCGCCGGCCGGATGGCTCGCCCGAATCCGCCTCATTGCGTACTGTTCGCGTGAACCTTTACTATTTAAGCCGGGACCTGACATATGCCTAAACTTAAGAAGGCCACCGCAAAAAACAGGCGCGATTACGCGACCAGTCTGTTTGAAGAGCCCCAGGAGGAATTGGTTGCTAGAGGGGAAGAGAACCCCTTGACGCGGCCCCTGGCCGAGCGCATGCGCCCTCAATCTCTTGATGAGTTCGTGGGGCAGGAGAAGCTGATCGGCAAGGGCCGCGCGCTCAGGAAGATGATCGAAGAAGACAGGCTCCTTTCGATCATCCTGTGGGGGCCGCCCGGCACCGGGAAGACGACGCTCGCGCGCATCATCGCTGACACCACCTCGGCGCGGTTCGTCCAGTTCAGCGCCGTGGTCTCCGGCATACGCGAGGTCCGTGAAGTGATGTCGGAGGCGGAATCGTTCCGCCTTGAGACGGGCCGCCGGACGGTCGTCTTCATCGACGAAATACACCGGTTCAACAAGGCGCAGCAGGATGCGTTTCTCCCCTACGTGGAGAACGGCACGATCATCCTGATAGGCGCGACCACGGAGAACCCTTCGTTCGAAGTGAACTCGGCGCTCCTGTCCAGGTCGAGGGTATTCGTGCTCGACCCGCTCGCGTCGGACGATCTGGTGCGGATACTGCGGCGCGCGGTGGAGAAGGAGCGGGAGGCCCTCTCGCTTGATCGGGTAGAGGCGAGCGACGATATCCTGCGCGCCATCGCGGCGCACGCTTCGGGAGACGCGAGGGTCGCTTTGAGCACCTTGGAGCTTGCCATCTCCATCGCCGAGCCCGATCAGGAAGAAGCCGAGAGTGAGGCCGGGAAAGGGGCTGAAAAAGAGGCCGGGGGCGGAACGCGCACGGTCACGGAAGCCGTGCTCCGGGAGGCAATGCAGCGCGCGGCCCTCAGGTACGACAAGGCGGGCGAAGAGCACTACAATCTGATCTCGGCCTTCATCAAGTCGATACGGAACTCGGACCCGGACGCGGCCCTCTACTGGCTGGCGCGCATGCTTGAGTCGGGAGAAGACCCGATGTTTGTCGCCCGCCGCCTCGTCATCCATGCGTCGGAGGACATCGGCCTCGCTGACCCGTCCGCCCTCGTTCAGGCCGTCGCCGCCATGCAGGCGACTCACTTCGTCGGACTGCCCGAGGCGAAGCTCGCCCTGACTCAGGCGACGGTCTACCTGGCGATGGCCCCGAAGTCGAACTCGGTCGTCGAGTCCTACATCGCGGCCGCAAAGGACGCGCTTGAGACCGAGCGGGAGCCCGTGCCCCTGCACCTGCGCAACGCCGCGACCTCTTTGATGAAGCAGTTCGGTTACGGCAAGGATTACAAATACGCGCACAATTACGAGTCGGGAAGGGCCGAAGACATGGAGTGCCTGCCCGAGGGGTTGCGCGGGAGAAAATACCTCAAGCCGATCAAGCGCGACCCGGGCCGCGAAGATTAGAGTCACGCCCTTGCAATAGGACGGCTGACAAATACCGGGCGTTATCTGAACGATCTCCAGGCGGCGGTCGGGGTGTTGGGGATTGATTCCTCTTAGCATAGCCCCAAACGCGCAGGAATAATTTGGTTTCTGCCATCCCGACGATTTATTCACACGCTTCGTTTAACATCAGGAGGTAGTATGGATCAAAACACCATAGCCTTGCTTCAGGTGATCGCTGCTCTCGTTCAAGGTTTTGCCGCTTTAGCCGTGATCCCTATAACATTTTATGCTGCGCTCAAAGGCGCAGACCGTGGGGCTCAGAAAGCCTATGAATTGAATGAACTGGCGGCGCAGGATCGGGAGCGGCGTGAGCAGGCGAAGCAGCGAAAACAGATTCAAGAGCAGATCAGTTCTCTGCGACTCCTGCTTAGCCTTGAGATCAGACAGAACCTCAAGGGCTTAGAATGGCTGCGCAACAACTTAGTAGAGATGTTGGGAGATGAGAAGGAGCAATATTATAAAAGAAGGGGAATACCAATCGAGAGTGATGAAGCCTACCAGTGGTTTGAATTGCGGCAGCGCTTTATCTCCTCCTATATGCCGGACTGGAGCCACCGCTTCTGGTATGGTCAGCAGTCATCACACATGTTACCGGTCGCGCTTCAAG